>NZ_JBIYSN010000020.1:0-553 GCF_046464135.1 Bacillus sp. z60-11
GTTTTCCTCGTATATTTATGCTTGTTGGCGTTGGCTTTGAGATGGGTTGAATCGGTAAAAAGGACACGCCCGCCAACCATTTCGTGATTGATGGCTTGAAGGACAATTTCATCAAAAATATCTTGGAAAATGGTTGTATCTTTGAAACGAGTGCGTCGGTTCCAACTGATCGTTGAATGATGAGGAACTGGATCATTGATATTTAATCCTAAAAACCATCTGTAGGCCATATTGTAGTAAATTTCTTTTTCGAGCTGTCTTTCTGAACGGATACCGTACAGGTATCCGATAAACATCATTTTGAATAAAATCAATGGATCGAGAGATGGCCGGCCATTATTCTCACTGTAGTAAGGCTTAACCTTTTCAATAATGAACGAGAAATCTATGTATTTGTCAATTTTGCGTAGCAGATGATCCTCTTCAACAAGTTGATCAAGCAATACGAATTCGGCTTCGTTTTGAGAAGAATTTCTGGTGTAGAACATTAGCAAAACACCTTCCTTTTAAGTCCTTTTCTTTATTATAAAATGAAGAAATGGATGATTTAAGG
>NZ_JBIYSN010000002.1:0-593405 GCF_046464135.1 Bacillus sp. z60-11
TGATCAAGCAATACGAATTCGGCTTCGTTTTGAGAAGAATTTCTGGTGTAGAACATTAGCAAAACACCTTCCTTTTAAGTCCTTTTCTTTATTATAAAATGAAGAAATGGATGATTTAAGGAAAAAATAAAAGACTGTCGAGATTTTCTCGACAGTCTGATGATGAAAATTTTTTTTAGCACTTTGTGCTACAGTACTAGGAGGATTAAGCAATATGCAAAACGGTAAAGTAAAATGGTTTAACAATGAAAAAGGCTTCGGCTTCATCGAAGTTGAAGGCGGAGACGATGTATTCGTTCATTTCACTGCAATCGAAGGTGAAGGATACAAATCTCTAGAAGAAGGACAAGAAGTTTCTTTCGAAATCGTTGAAGGTAATCGTGGACCTCAAGCATCTAACGTTGTGAAGCTATAAGCGAATCAAGACAAAATGAAACTTCAAATAAGAGGAGAGGCTGTATAAGCCTCTCCTATTTAATTTTCAGCTGAATTTCAATGGCCAGGATGTTTTGCTTCAGCCTCTGCTCAATTTCCTCGATGTTTTTCTCCAGAGAAGGCCGGCCTTTTTTCGCGATATCCACAAGCTGTTCCAGATCTTTATATACCTCCACAAATGTCTTGTGAAGAACGGTTTGCAATTCACTACGTTCCACTTTTACAGGCTCCTTTTTTGACTAAGATACCTAAATTAGTAATATAGACTTATATTTTTCAGGTTCAATAGTTATATCGGATTAATTTTATGATATTTTTTCTTTTTTGGCACATAAAAATGCTTCTTTTTTTAAAAAATAAAGCCGGAGGTGTTTGATCATGAAATCAGAGCGTCACGATGATATCAATACAGGGTTCAATCAGCGAAAGCAGCTTGAATTAGCTGTGGAAACCGCGCAAAGAACAACGGGGATGGCGACTAGGCAAAACAGCTCCACCCTGCTGAAATCGGCTTATCAATCAATTGAAGACGCAAGAAAACTGTCACAGTCTGAAGAATTGTCCGCTTTGGATGAGGATTTTTTACATCAGCAGCTGGCGATATTAAATAACTGTGAACACCAGCTTGACGAAGCACAGCATTAAAAACAAAAAAACCGCCATAAAGCGGTTTTTTTCTGTCAGTTTTTATTTGTCAGCTCTTCTCCATATGTACGGAGCTTTTCGCCGACTGTGCATTTTGAAATGCAGAATGCATGTGCATACGTTTTACCGTATTCTTTTCTGAAATGTTTTTTGATAAAACACCCATCACAATACGTATCATGCAAATGGGCGAGTTCTTTAAAAATCTCCTTCTTATCCAAGGCTTTCATCTCCGTTATTGATCTAATTTCGTGCAGCTTTCCACCATGGTATGCTCAAGCATTTTTTTTGCAAGCTGATCCGCTTCCTTATTGTCTTTGCGGCTGATTTGCATATAGGTCGGTGTGAGCTTTAAGCGATTGAGCTGTTTTTCGATTCTGTCCAGCCACTTCGAGTGAACCGGATCATAGCATGGCCAATTTCCTTCGAGCTGATTCAGCACGACAAGCGAGTCCCCTTTGATGACGACGGAATTCCGGCTTGCGCCAAGATCTCTCAGCTCGTTTACGGCTTCATAGAGAGCTGCATACTCCGCCTCGTTGTTTGTCGTCAGCCGGAAGCTTTTATTTTTTCTGATCCGATACCTCTCCCCGCCGAGGGAATAGTATATCACGATGCCCAAACCGGCAAGCTGGCTCTCTTTGTCATAGCTCCCGTCAAAAAACACCGTGATGTCATCCGGTTCGTGCGCAAGCTCTTCTTTTAGCTTTTCGAGCTCTTTCAGCGTCCAGAAGCTTCCCTTTTCGTCCTCAAATTCGAGGTCTTTGACATACGGATATTGAGAAAGCTGGCGGCCGAGCGTTACAGCATCATTTGTCTCAATCCATTCGTCAGCCGTAAATGAAACGGATGGCGATGCTTTCAATTTTATTTTCATACATGCTCTAAGTTTCACAAAATCACCTTTATTCAAATCTTGGCTTGTTATGCTATAATCAAAACAGTTTATTTTAGAAAGGAAGTACCTGTTCTTGTATAACGATTTGCTTTGGATTGGTTTTGCAATCATTCATTTTATCATTGTTCTCTTTTTTTTCAAACGATTTGGCAAAATCGGCTTATTTGTCTGGATCGGATTTGCGACAGCTGCGGCGAATATCGAAGTCACAAAAACAGTCGAACTGTTCGGCCTGACAGCAACGCTCGGCAATATCTTGTACGGCAGCGTGTTTTTTGCGACAGATGTGATCAATGAAAGATATGGCAAAGAAGAAGCGAAAAAAGCCGTTTCACTTGGCTTTTTCATCCTGATCAGCCTGACCGCCGTCATGCAGGGGGCACTGCTTTTCAAGCCGCATCCGTCTGATATCGCACAGCCGGCGCTTGAGACGATTTTCGGATTTCTGCCGCGCGTTGCGCTTGGAAGCCTGCTTGCGTATATCATCAGCCAAACCCTTGATGTTTATGTATATTCGGGGATCAGAAGGTTATTTCCTTCCGATCGCGCCTTATGGCTGCGCAATAGCGGGAGCACCGCCGTCAGCCAGCTTCTCGATACATTGATTTTTACGAGCGTCGCTTTTATCGGCACATATCCTGTTGGTGTCTGGGTGGAGATTTTTATCACCACATATGTGTTAAAATTTGTCGTCGCCCTTTTGGCAGCGCCTTACGCTTATGCCGCCAAAAAGATCACCCCTCTGGATGAAAGGAGTGAAACCGATGCCGGTTGAGGTATATATTGACGGAGCAAGCGCCGGCGATCCGGGCCTTTCCGGACTTGGCATCTTTATTAAAAACGGGGCACAGTCTGAATCATTTTCTCTGCCCGCCGGCCGATTAAGCAATCACGAAGCGGAATTTTCGGCTCTGATCGAAGGGATGAAGCTTTGCGCCGAAAGGCAGTACCCGATTGTTTCGTTTCGAACAGACTCTGAGATCGTTGAGCGCGCGGCGGATTTGGAATTTGTCAAGAACGAGGCATTCAAGCCTTACCTTGATGAAATTCTCCGTCTGAAGAAAGCTTTCGATTTGTTTTTTATTAAATGGATCCCTTCCAAAGACAATCAGACGGCTGACAAATTGGCGAAACAAGCGATTTTGCTCAATTCCGAGTAAAAGCGGCTTTTTTTGCGCATCATAGTCCTTGAGGTGGTTCAAGTGGATAAACAACAGCCTGCCGGAAAAGGCCGTCTGACCGGCGGAGTTACGCCGCAGGGAGACATTGTCACAAACCGGCATAACCAGCACACAGATCCAAAAACCGAGCTTGAAAACAGGGCGAAAAAAAGCAATACAAAACATTAGAGAGATCGATTGTTTAACCGATCTCTCTTTTTTCCATTTTTATAAGCAGTGGTTCAATGCCCCTGATCTGATGCATTCTCAGCATGTCCCTGGCCTTGTCAAGCGACAGCGAAAAGTCGGCATCTTCCAATGAACACGACAGCGGCACATCGCATTTGATTTCAGCGAGTATTTTAGACAGTTTGAGGTCTTCAAGGCTTTCGGCGATTTTCTTCTGCTGGCTTTTTGTCAGCTGATCGAGGTTTTCAAGCATCTTTTCCACGGTTGAATACTCCCTGATCAGCTTGTAAGCCGTTTTTTCGCCGATTCCTTTGACACCGGGATAATTGTCGCTAGCATCCCCCATCAGCGCTTTAACATCGATCAGAGCATTCGGCTCGATGCCTGTTTCTTCAACAAATGTATCTTTTGTATACACTTTGTAGTTGCCGATCCCTTTTTGCATCAATGCGACTTTGACAGTGCCAGCCAAAAGCTGCAGCAAGTCTTTATCTCCCGTGAGGATGGTGATATCCGCTTTTTCGCGGAACAGCGCTGACAGCGTGCCGATACAGTCATCCGCTTCAAACCCCGCGAGGCCAATGTTTAAAACACCCAGCTCTGCTGCGGCTTCCTTTGCCAGGTCAAACTGGGGAACCAATTCAAGCGGCGGCTCGCCGCGATTTGCTTTATAATCCTTAAATAAATCATTGCGGTATGTTTTGCTCCCCATATCCCAGCAGCAGACGACATGGCTCGGTTGAAACGCCTCCACCGCCGTCAGCATATGCTTTAAAAAGCCGTGAACCCCGTTTGTGGGAATTCCTTTATCATTCATCATAAAATTCCGGTGTACCGCCGTTGCGAAGAACGACCGGAATAAGAGCGCCATCCCGTCAATAAGCAGCAGCTTCTTCGTCATCACTTTAAAACTTCCTTTCACTATACAATGCACCTATTGTACCACAGGAGCAAAAATGATCAAAACAGCGCCCAAGGACGCTGTTTTGATTGGTTATTCCTGATGGTTTTTCTTGTTTGAGATCATCTTCGCGGCTTCCATTTGCGCATAAGAATCAGAAGAAAACTCGGTATTAAAACCGTTTTTCTTTTTAGCGTTATTGTTGCGCTGCGCATTTGCATTGCCGAGCTTTGTTCTTCCCATTAACCTTCACCTCCAGCGGGCGGCTTGGATCTATTTTTTGCAATAAATCGAAAGCGCACTCGCGGAAGGATCAACCAGCTATGCGCGCGCGCTTTTACGGCTGACATATTCCTCGATCATTTCTTTGGTTACAAGCCGCCTTTCCGGGACGATGCCCTTCTTGGACAGTTCGTTCATTTTCGCCGTAATGTGATTGATGTTCTCGGTGGAAAACGGTTCATGTCGTTCACACTTGATCACGGCTTCCTCTATCGCTTTTTCTCTTTCCTGTTCGAGAAGAATGAACGCCTTGATATGCTGGTGCTGTTTTTTGGAATGTGCTGATATCGCTTTATGGACGTCTGTCATCGGTTTATCCCCTTCTCTTTTTATTTAGTCTATCATGCTTTCTTTCATGTATCCACATTCAAATTGGCTATGAATCGATCCCGGAGAGCCATTCACCCGCTGACGTATAGGCCTTTTCGATTTTGTCCCTGTCACCGCTTTCTAAAGGTTCGTGGAAATACGTTTCTTTTTGCTCGCTGATCTGCGTGAAAGCGGCCTGAACAGCAGCCTCCTCCAGATGGCGCGCGCTTTTTTCGGCGCGGCTGAAAAAAGCCTGTTTTTGCTCTTCAACCCAGTCGGCTGTTATCTCGGAAAGCTTTGAGGTGAGCGCTTCGATCAGCCTCGCTTTTCCATTTTGCTGAAAAAATGACTTCGGTGCTTTGAATGGTTTCAGCTCATCTTTAAACAATCCCTCATCTGCCGGAGGCTCCGCCCATTCTGCGCTGTTGCCTTCCGGAGACTCTGGGGCGATATGAACGGAAAAGTATGGATTGTCCGCTATTCTCTGCTTGATGGCCGCAATCCACTGCTTGTCGGTGATGCTGATCATCTCCTGCTCCAGCCGAATGTCGAGGGCTTTCAGTTCCTGCACGCATTCAAACGCATACTCCTTCAAACAGCTTTTCAAAGCTTTTTGCAGATTGTGCAGCCAACTCCCGTTTTGCAGGCCGGGATGAATCGCTGCTTTGAACAAATCATGCGCATAAAAAGACAGGCGCTGCTTCATATAATAAAATTGCTCTTCGATATCTTTTTCGATCATCTGAAAAACGGCGGACCCTTTTTCGACCTCGGCTATCGCTGTGCATGCGGCTTCATAGGCCTTCGCGATTCGCTTTTTCTCGGCTTCCGCTTCTTGTGCGGAGCGATGGAAAGAGCGGCGGAGCTGAATCACTGTCTCGCACAGCTTTTTGCCTTCATATATCAGCTGATCGACGGCCGCTTTTGTCAAGCCGTTTTCAATAAAATCGTCGAGCGCTTTTTTCAAGAAGCCGAAATGGTTAAACGACGAGGATTGACCGCTCAGTTCCTGTTTGCTTGAGACGTGATAGAAATGCGGATGCTGAATCCCTTCTTTCAGAAGCTCTCCCCTCACATATTCTTCGACTGTCCTCAATTCTTGCGAGCTTTCAGCCAGATCTGCCGCGTTTAAAATAAAGAACATTTTATCCAAGCTGAAAGCGTCTTTGATTAATCCAAGCTTTCGCAAAAACGACCGGTCCGCTTTGGAAAACGCATGCTGGTAATATGTGAGGTAAAGGAGGGCGTCAGCATCTTTCATATACTGAAAAGCGAGCTCAGTATGCCGCTTGTTGACGCTATTGGCCCCTGGCGTGTCGACAATCGTGATTCCTTTATCGGTGACAGGTGTGTGCAAATAGACGGTCACTTCCCGCACGACGCAGGCCGTTTCCTCTTCAGCCACATAGGGCTTTAGCTCGCCTGAGGCAATCGTTAATATATCCTGGCTTATGATAAAGTCGCGGAATCGTTGATACGCCTTGGCAAAATGTTCTGTGATGAGACGTTCATCATCATCGAGCTTGCCTTTTTTCAATAGGTGCTCAAGCTTTTCCGCAAGAGTGCCTCTTTTTAGAGCGGATATTTTCCCATCTAAAAGCTGATCCAGTTCGGCGGCGATTTCCGCTTCTGTTTTAAAGGATACATCAGCCGTCCCGTCTTGTTTGGCTCCCTTCGGTTTTGTGATTTTATTGATCGTTGCCGTTGTCGGCGTCGGAGAGGACGGGAGCACTTTTTGGCCGCAGAGCGCGTTGGCAAAAGAGGATTTGCCTGAACTGAAAGCGCCGAAAAGCGCCAATGTGAACTGTCTTGACTGAAGCCGCTCCGTTTTTTGCAAAAATGCCTCCCTCTGCTTTTGTAAAATCGGGATGCCTTCTAGATGACGGGCGAGCTCTGCAAATTTTTCCATGTATTCTGAAACGTTCATTTTTTGTATCTGTGTCTTTTCCGCAATGTCTGTTTTTTGGGAAATTCCGCTGTCACAAGGCGCGGCGGTCGCAAATGAATCTAGCACCGCCGCTTTTTCGGCCGCGTACCAGCCGCCTTGATCGGTGCCGTCTCCTCCGTTTTCCCACAGCTCCCAAAGACGTTTTGCCTTTTGATATGATTGCTGCTGCTGCTTCAGCCGTTCTTCTAATGCGGCGAGCTTCGCTTTTTCTTCTTCATATTTGCCTGTTGCCGCCTCCATGGCCCGCATTTCGTTTTGCTCCAGCAAGCTTCTAAACTGATCAATGAGCGGCTGAGCGCTCCGTTTTGCCTCTCTTCTGATGTTTTCAGCCAGATCCTTTGTATAGTTCAGCACATATTCAGACGTCAGTGAAGCCCCTTTTTTCAGCGAACGGAGCAAGTGGTCTTCACCTATGTCTGTCGTGAACTGCAAAGTTTGCTGCAGCAAATCATCGCTCTTAACCTCATAGCGGTTCATGTACGTTTTCAACACTTCTATGATGTGCCAGTCGATTTCAGCCTGGACCCTATTTTGGACGTCTGAAAGAAAGGCTTTTTTGCGCTTTTGTTTTTCTTCAAGCGTTTTCGTTTTGCTGAAAATAAACCCTTTTTTAAAGCCTTTATCGGTTGATTCCAAATAGGATGCTGCAAGCTCCCTCATATGAAATGGGGTTACATTCGCATTTTGAATGATGGTTTGGATTTCTTTTCTGATTTGTTCCTCCGCCTGTAGACGTTGATCTGCGGATTTGGCCAGCTGCTCATTCAGCGACTCGACTATGTTGGCCTGGGAAGCGGTTTCTTCGGCAAGGGATGAGTCCTCATCAGTGATGAGCATCTCAGCATGCTCATTCATTAAACGGACCACTTTTTGCTCGGTATAGGAATCCAATTGTTGTCCAGCCTGATGCTGCAGGCGCTTCAGCACGTCACGCAGCCGCTTGAATTCATTAAGAGGGTGTTCAATATCTATTACCGATGTAAAAAAGAGATGATCCTCGCCGATTCCCTCTTTCTTCAGCATGTTAAGGACCTCATGTTTATAGCTGGCGAAATCCGTTTCTGTTTCATCGTGACGGTCAACTTGGTTGACGATAAAGTAGATGTTCGGAATTTTTTCTTTTATTGAACGAAGAAAATTGATGTTTTCCTCAGAGTGGACGTGATTGTAATGAACGACATAAAACAGTGCATCGGCCTGATGAAGAATCGAAGAGGCCGACAGAAAATGGGCGTCATCTGTTGAATCAATTCCGGGCGTGTCAATCAGGACGGCGTGAGGCTCGAGTCCGGAAAACGGCCCCTCGATTTCCACCATTTCAATTTGGCTGCCATCCTTGCAGTAGACCTGCACTTTTTGTTTGTCATAAGCGCCCTTTAGCTCGGCGTATTTCCCATCGGTCGTGTGGAGCGCGGTTTTCAATTCTCCCCGGCGGACGAGGACGAGATTCGCGCTTGTCGGAATCGGACTGGTCGGCAAAACGTCTTCCTGAAGCAGCGCGTTGACCAAAGACGATTTTCCCGCCGAATAGTGGCCGGTTAAAGCGATGTAAACTTCTCTTTTTAGCCATTTTCGGATGATGCCCGCAAGCTGTGCCGCCCGCTTGTGATCTCCGTTTTTCTTCAGCTCGCTGAAAACAGCTCCGGCTCTTTTCGCCAGATCGTCTTTTATGTTGATGTGTGCCATGATTCTTACCCCTTTTATGCTTTGTTGTTAGCCACCTTAGCCCTTTTCCCCCATTTTACACAACATTTGTGTACTTTTGTTCACATTTTGCAAGAAAACATAAAAAAAGCCGCCGTTACAGCAGCTTTGCTTTATTTTATGCGGAGCGCTTGGCTATCCCCTTTAAGACAAACCCGATCAATAAGCTGTATGTACTCACAGCTGCCAGAAGAAAAAACATCGTCATAATCGCTCACCATCCTGTAATGAGAATGTTTTTCATTATTATACACGAGGTGAGAATCATTTTCAATGGCATAATTCTTTCAGCGCCCTTTCTTCGGCACGGATGCGGATCAACATCAAGACGGCATTTGAAACCGTGAATATTACTGCGGTTAAATACGCCTGAAACAGCAAGGGAAGGAGAAGCAATTCAAGGGCTACAGCCACATAATTCGGATGTCTGATCCACCGGTACGGACCTTTTCGAATAAGATCCGTTCTTGGGATGATGAGAATTTTTGTGTTCCAGCACTTTCCTAAAGAAAACAGTGACCAGTAGCGAAGCACCTGAACGAGGACAAGCCCCGCCAAAATGAGCGCTGCAGATGGTGCGGTTCCGCGCTGAAAAATGATATGTTCCCAAATCAAAGAAATGAAAAAGAGGACATGCATGGCGACGATATACGGATAGTGGTACTTGCCGTATTCGACAGCCCCCCGCTTGAACGCGTATTTTTCATTGCGCTTTGCAACCGCAAGCTCAATCAGCCGCTGGCCGATAAAGATGATCACAATCGTCCAAAACATGTCAACCACTCTCTTTTTGCGTCCATTCCATCAGGAGAAGTTCTGAAGAGAAGCCCGGACCCAGCGCTCCCATAAGACCGTATGTTCCTGATGGGGGGGTGTTGTTTAGCATATACTCTTTGAGACAATACAAAACGGTTGCCGAAGACATATTGCCGTGCTTCGCCAAAATCTTCCGTGAGCTTTCAAGGTGTTTTTCAGAAAAACCCAGACTTTCTATATAGGCATCAAGCACTTTTTTTCCGCCCGGATGAGCTAAAAACACCTCGATGTCGGGAAAACCGACATGCTTCTGCTTGAGAAAGGCTTCTACATCCGTCTTAAAATGGGTCTTGATCAAGGACGGAATATCCCGGGAAAAAACGACTTGAAAACCGCTGTTTGCAATCTCCCAGCCCATCACATCTTCAGTGTGTTTTAAAGTGACCGATTGTGAACCCCGCACTTCCGGAAGCGTGTGAAGCTTGGAGAAAGCGGTCTCCGCTTTTGTTCCGCACATTAAAACAGCGGCAATTCCATCGCCGAATAGCGATGTGCCGATGAGATTGCTTTTCGTTTTATCCTGTACTTGAAATGTCAAACTGCACAGCTCCGCCGCGATGACGAGGACATGGGCCTTCGGAAAGGCTTTGCAGTACTCAAATGCACGGGCAATGCCTGATGCTCCTCCCGCACACCCGAGCCCCCAGATCGGAATGCGCTTCGTCCGATTTGAAAAGGGAAGAATGTTCATGAGTCTCGCTTCTATGCTGGGAGTTGAAATGCCGGTTGACGACACAAAAAAAACCGCTTCAATGTTTTCAAAAGGGCATTCATCTGTAAGAAACCGCTCATCGGTTAAGCACTTTGTGACGGCATCGGCACTGTGCTGAAGAGCCGTCTCTATGTACGCCTGATTTTTTTCCCTGAAGCTCTTTTCTTCTTTATACCATTCCAAAGGCATGACAAACTGCCTTGACTCGATTTCTCCATTTTTGAATGAAGCGAGCAGGCGATCAATGTCTTTAAAAGAATGTTTGAACATCTCCTTGGCAAATCGTGCGGCCTCTTCCTGATCCACATGAAAACGGGGAATGCTTGTTCCCGCCGATACGATATAGGCCATAGCACCACCTCTACCCTACAGCGTCTCCCAAAAAAAAATCTGTATGCAATCCTCATCTGGCTGACTCAAAAAAATAAGCCATCAGCACCTCGTCTTCAAAAATTCCGTTTGCCAAAATTTGTTCCTTTTGCACACCCTCGATGATGAATCCGCTTTTTTTATATAATGCAAGCGCCGCTTCATTTGAAGGAAACACAGTCAGACACAGCTTATGGAGCGAATGGCGCCTGCACCAATCGAGTGTGTAGGACATGATTTTTTTGCCGATTCCAAGCCCCTGTGCCCTGCTGTGAAGCCATGTTCTGAACAGGCCGGTGTGCTTTTTCATCTGAAGTTCGCCGCGGATGACTCGGGCGATTCCATACACCTTTCCGTCCATTTCCACAGCCGCATACATATTATCCTTTTCTCTCATCTCATGGATAAAAGCCGTTTCTTCCTCAAGCGTCCGCGGACGCTCCTTTTGAATGTAGACGCCGGAATTCATCACATCCGCGACCGCTTCAATGATATCTCCCGCATCTTCCGGGCGGACGGGGCGGATCACTGCCTCTTTGCCGTCTTTTGTCCGGATGTGTTCGACATGCTCTTTCTCTGTACCCATCGGATAAGCCCCCCTTTTATACCGATAGTATGTCTTTTGACAGAACAAAAAAACCTCACGAATCGTGAGGTTTTAAACGGCGGATTTTTCGCCTGCTACCGTATCATGGCGCTCAATCGGACGGGAGAACGGGCGGATATGAAAGATCATATTCAATAAAATGGCGGTGAAACTTCCTGCGACAATCCCGTTTTCTGTCAAAAGCTTAAGCGCATCCGGAAGGTTTTGAAACATTTGCGGCACGACTGTCACGCCAAGGCCGATTCCGACTGAGCAGGCAACGATCAAAAGGTTCTCCTGTTTAGCAAAATCAACTCTGCTCAGCATCTTAATGCCGTAGGCGATGACCATGCCGAACATCGCCACCATAGCGCCGCCGAGCACCGGTTTTGGGATAATGGTCGTCAGGGCCGCGGCTTTCGGAAACAGGCCCAAAAGAATGAGAAATCCGCCTGCCAGAGCAATGACACTGTTCTTTTTGACGCCTGTCAGCTGAACGAGCCCGACGTTTTGCGAATAAGCCGTATAAGGAAAGGCATTGAAAATCCCGCCGAATAAAACGGCAATCCCTTCTGCTCGATATCCTTTTGCTAAATCTTTTTCCGACAGCTTTCTGTCCGTCAAATCACCCAATGCAAAGTAAACGCCTGTCGACTCGACAAGGCTGACGATTAATACAAGGGTCATCGTGATGATTGGTGTGATTTCAAACACGGGAGTGCCGAAATAAAAAGGATGAATCATCTGCATCCAGCCCGCGTTCGCCACTTCAGTAAATTCGACCTTCCCCATCAGGCTTGCTGCAGCTGTTCCGACAATGAGTCCGATCAAAATGGAAATCGATTTTAAAAACCCTTTTGTAAAACGGTATAAAAGGATAATCACCAAAAGAACCGAAAAGGCCAAAGCAAGATTTGACAGAGCGCCGAAGTCGCTGCTGTTTTCTCCTCCAGCCATGTTGTTCATGGCAGCGGGAATCAGCGTAATACCGATCACCGTCACGACAGATCCGGTGACAACCGGAGGGAAAAACCGGACCAGCTTTCCGAAGAAAAAGGAAAGAATGATGATGATCACACCTCCGGCTATAATGCTCCCGTAGATGGCGGGAATCCCGTATTTTCCGGCAATCGCAATCATCGGAGAAACAGCCGTGAACGTACAACCCAGCACGACTGGCAAACCGATACCGAAAAAGCGGTTTTTCCAGACTTGAAGCAATGTCGCCACCCCGCACATCAGAATATCGGCAGATACAAGGTAAGTGAGCTGCGCCGGAGTCAATCCGAGGGCATCTCCGACAATAAGCGGAACCACAACAGCTCCCGCATACATGGCGAGGACATGCTGAATACTTAGTGAAACGGCTTTACCGGCTGTGAGTTTCATGAACGAACCTCCTGTAAAAAGGTGACTTTACCGCCTGCAAGCGAGGCGATTCTTGCCAGTGACTCGACCCTGATTCCAAGTCCATCCAGTTCTTTTCTTCCGCTTTGAAATGATTTTTCGATCACGATTCCGATGCCGCTGACCTGTGCACCGGCTTGTTCGATGATGGAGACGAGCCCTTTTGCGGCTTGTCCGTTTGCCAAAAAGTCGTCAATGACAAGAACTTTATCATCTTTTGACAGATGGCTGGCCGATACGGCAATCGTGCTTTCTGTTTTCTTCGTAAATGAATAGACAGAAGCCGTCAGCAGATTTTCCGTCAATGTGAGAGATTGCCGCTTTCTTGCAAAAACGACCGGTACGCCAAGCTTCAACCCCGTCATGACGGCAGGTGCGATTCCAGAAGATTCGATCGTGACAATTTTCGTAATTCCTTCGCTTTGAAAAAGAGAAGCGAACTCTTCGCCGACGGCGAGCATGAGCGCCGGATCAATTTGATGATTTAAAAAAGCATCAACCTTCAGCACATCATCTGATAAAACAGTGCCTTGCTCTCTAATTTTTCGTTTTAGCTGTTCCATGAATAAACCCTCCGTTTATTGAAATGCCCTTTAACAAAAAAAGCATTGCCTGCTCAGTTCGACATACTGAGCGGGCAATGCTAAAAAAGACGAAAACCGTCTGCTGCATCAAGACGTTCGTTTACATGCGCCCACTCATAGTCGGACATTTACGGTGTCCGGTAGAAACTTGCGTGCCATATCCACGCGATTATACGAGTGATATAATGTATCAAATTATAACAACTTTCGCCCGGATTGGGAAGACTAAAACAAAAAATAACGAACCCGCAAGGTAAATTCAGAGGGAATCGTTCGTATTTAACAGAAAATTCAGACCTAAAAACCCTCCCGATACACCGGGAGGGTTTTTTTCGATTACAAATACAAGCTCGTGTATTTTTCTTCCAAGTAGCGGATTAAATAGCGGACGTTCAGTTCTTCGCCTGTCGCTGACTTTATCATATCAAGCGGTTTTTTTCTTTTGCCGTGGATATGGACGTGATCGGTCAGCCACTGTCTGATCGGCTGAAGATCGCCGTTTTCAATAAGCATGTCGAATTCCGGAAGATCTTTCAGCATGCTTGATTTCAGCTGCGCGGCATACATATAGCCGAGCGCGTATGAAGGGAAATAGCCGAAGTCTCCGCCGGACCAATGGACATCCTGCAAGATTCCCTTGGCATCGTCAGGCGGTGTAATCCCAAGATATGCTTCATATTTGTCGTTCCAAAGCTTTGGAAGATCCTCGACAGATGCTTCACCGCTGAAAATCGCCTTTTCAATTTCGTAGCGAATCATGATATGAAGCGGATATGTCAGCTCATCGGCATCGACCCGGATGAGTGAAGGCTTTGATTCATTAACCGCTCTGTAAAATCCTTCGGCTGTGACATCTGCAAATTGTTCGGGACAGACATCTTTGATTGTATTGAAATACCGTTTCCAGAAGCCTTGATGTCTGCCGATGAAGTTTTCGTAAAACAGAGATTGCGATTCGTGGATTCCCATTGAGGCCCCGTCTGCCAAATTGGTCCCGCTTAATGCTTCATCGATATTTTGTTCATAGATGGCGTGCCCGCACTCGTGAACCGTTCCAAAAACCGCTGAGCGTAAATCGGATTCGTTAAAGGCTGTCGTGACCCGGGCGTCCCCGCGGCTGATCGTCACCTGGAACGGATGAACCGTCTCATCAAGCCGTCCGGCATCAAAATCATACCCGAGCTCCCTTAAAAAGAAGTTGCATAGTTCGCGCTGCTTTTCTTTTGGAAAATGCTGATGCACAAAGCTTGTATCCGGTTTTTTCGGGCTTTGGGCGATCTTTTGGACGAGCGGTACGATCGCCTCGCGCAATTCGGCAAAAAGGCTGTCCAGCGCCTCCACGGTAACCCCCGGCTCATACAAATCCAAAAGCGCATTATAAGGATGCCCTTCATACCCCCAATATGTAATAAACCGTTTTTTAAAGTCGATGATCTTCTCCAAATAAGGGGCGAACAGCGAATAATCAGAGGCTTTTTTCGCTTTTTCCCAGACCGATTCCGCTTTGGATGTCAGCGTGGTATATTCTTTGAATTCGTCTTCGGGAATGTTGCAGTTTAGATCATACTCCTTTTTGGCTTCTTCAACCGCTTTCTGCGTATCAAACGGCAAGCTGTTTTTTTGAGCCCATAATTGATCCAGGAGCTCCTTCATCCGCTTTGATGTTTTCATTTGAAAAACATCGGCGGACAGCTGGCCGATCGCTTCAGCCCGGTGCTCTTCCCCCTTTTTCGGCGCACCGGTTCTCATATCCCAGTACATGACATTAATCGCTTGTTCATACTGGCTGATTTTTTTCAATGTGTCTAAAAATTCTTTTTCGTATGTATTGATGCTCATCATACCATCCTCCTCTTCCCATTGATGTTGATGAATTGTAATCAGACTAATGGAAATATTTACGAAAGTCAACTTTTTTGCAGTCGGCCGCAAAAAAAAGAAAAGCGAAAAAACCGCTTTTCTCTTACATATAGACGGGCTGAACAGAGAGAACAGCCTCCACCTCTTTTATGACGTCCCATTCTTTTTCATCTGCTATGAAAATGCCGATCGTGCCGCGGTCTTCATTTGACCGGATCAAACGTCCGATTCCCTGGCGCAGCCTTAACAGCATGTAAGGAAGATCGACTTCACGAAAAGCGTTTGCCACGCTGCTCCGCTTCGCTTCAAAGACCGGATCATGCGGCGGAAAAGGAAGCGACCAAATGATGACATTTTCCAGCGACGCGCCCGGAATATCGAGCCCTTCCCATAGATGGACAGAGCAAAGAACCGACTCTTCAATCGTTTGAAATTTTTGCACGATCGTGCTGATTTCTTCATCGCCTTCAAAATAGACTGGAAACGGCAGTGTTTCCCGGGATGCTTGCTGTTTAAACGCTTCAAGCTCCTCAAATGACGGGAACAGGATAAGCGTTCTCCCTCCGGATTCTTTCATGCTTGCAATGGCCGCATGTCCTTTTGATTCCGCGTCATCCATTCGGTGGATATGCACTTTCATCTGCTCTTCATAATCGTAAGGCGAATCGACCGTGAGCGATAGATAGTCGCGGATGCCGAGGCTCTTCGCCAAGTAATCGAAAGATCCGTTTTCCGATAATGTCGCGGAAGAAAAAATGAACGGAATCTCTTTGGAAAACACTTTCTCTCCAAGGACTTCCGATACCGTCCTCGGCATGACAACAAATGTCGATTCAAACTCTTTTTGTTCCAGCCAGCTGATCGCGTTCTTTCTGTACAAGGAAAGAGAATAAGCCATCTGCTCAAGGTATTCTTCGACGACTGTCAGCGCGTACTGGTCAATCGTGTACAATTCCCCTTCAAAAACGAGCGCTTCACCGATTTTTTCAAGCAATTCGTACAGCTCGCCGGCCGCGCTCTTCACTTTGGCATGATCCTTGATCCGCAGGCGGTCTGAACCTTCCGCTTTTTCAGCGCTCTCTTGAAGCAGGCTGAAAAATTCATCATTGACGCGGAGCGCTTCTTCCACAAGCTCTGCAAATTCCTCCCTGATGTCATTTCCGAGAAGGCGTTCAAGAAACATTTCCAATGTGGATTGTTTCACCCGGTATGTGAGCGCTTTTTGCGCCGCAAATTCAAGGAGATGTCCTTCATCAAAGACGACCGCGCTGTGGTCAGGCAAAAGCGGAAGCTGTCCTTCGCGCTTTCTCGCTTCCTCTGTCCAGACATGCTCCATGTAGAAATCATGAGAACAGATAATGAAGTCCGTTGATTTCCGGTAATGGTCTCTTGACAGCGTCAGACCGCAGCGGTGCCGCATATCACAAGTCAGACAGTCTTGAAATGAATCATAACCGATTTCGGCCCATTCATCATTTGACAGAGCCGAATATTCCTTGCGGTCGCCGTATGGATAAAATGACTGCATGCCTTGGGACTCATGAACAAATTGAGGCAGCGCCTCATACAGATCAAGCCATTTCTCATCATCAGAGCGCTGCATCGTTTTCTCCAGCTTTTTCAAGCATAAATACTGGTCATGGGATTTGCTGAGCCGTGCGTCGATCGTCAGACCCAAGTGTTCGGAGATTTTTTGAATGTCCCCTTCTTTTTTGACAAGCTGCTCGATCAGCGTCTCGTCCGCACAGGCTATCACCGCGGGCTTCCCCGTATACCTGGCATAACTGAGTGCAAACAGAAGATAAACAAGCGTTTTTCCCGTTCCGACACCCGCTTCGGCAAACATGACGTTCTTTTCTTTAAATGCCCGCTCTAATTGAAAGGCCATAAAGATTTGCTCGTCACGCAAATCAAATCCCTTTTCAGGAAGAATATCGTAAAAGACATCACCAATCCAATTGTTCAGTTCTTCATAAAAATTTTTTGTTTTTGTTAAAGAAAAAGGCAGACGAGATGCTGTCACCCTGCTCCAACCCCCAACTATCAAGTTCTCAGAATTACTATCCTATCACTACGGCTAGAAGAATTCAACAAGAAAAAATTTCGCTAAAAAAAGCGGGGGGCCAGAAGCGCTTATTTCCGGTTAACCAGGTACGTCTGAAAGGGATGGTCTGTTGATTCCATATGACTGATCGCGTTTTTCAGATCTTCCTTTGCATATGTAAGCCGTTCTTCACCAAGGCTTTCCAGCTTGTTTGTTGTAGCCTCAAGCGCTTTTTGAATCATGTCGATATGCTCGTTGTTTAACATAACGTCACCTCTATACGAATGGAATAATCCCGAGTATATGCAGGATGATCCGCTTTTATACAGGCTGTTTTCACATTTTTTGCAAAGCTGTTTCCAGCGGCGAATGGCGTCTTTTCAGGAATTTGTCAACGCCTCTCACATCCCGGTGTTCTTGAAAAAGAGAGCTTTTGCTAGACAATGTGCTTTTGATCCAAAGCAACAACCCAGTCTATTCCATTTTTTCATCATATTCTGTAGGGAATTTAAAAATTATAGACAAAAGGTGGAGAGTTTATGTATTACTACGTACCGGCAAAAAAAGATTATTGGGATTATGATCCTTATCAAAAGCATGATGACTATTGCAAGAAAGATTTCTATTATCACGAGCCGTGCAAAAAGCATGATGACTTCTCTAAGAAAGACTGCTACCATCACGAGCCGTGCAAAAAACACCATGATTCCTACAAGAAAGACTGCTACTATTATGAGCCGCACAAAAAGCATGACGACTATTACAAGAAAGACTACTACTATTATGAGCCGTGCAAAAAATATGATGACTCCTATAAGAAAGACTGCTACTATTATGAGCCGCACAAAAAGCATCACGACTCCTACAAGAAAGACTGCCACTGCTATGAGCCGTGCAAAAAAGACTACGGATATGACCATTGCAAAAAAGATTATTACGATTATGAGCCGCGTAAAAAAGACTGCTATTACCGCGAGCCTCGCAAAAAATATGATCATTCATACAAAAAGAAAAATGATTCATGGATCGTCTAGTGAATCATTGGTTTAACCATACCTTCCTTATCTAATCAGAAACCCCGCTTCTTTAAAAGAGCGGGGATTTTCTCCAAAAAAAGACGGCTTTTACCCGGCAGTCCGATTTATTCAGCTTTTTTTGGCCTTGGCGGCCTTTTGCCCCAATACTGATAATAATCCGTTTTAATAAAGCCGTTAAAAAGCTTTCGTTTTTTTGTCGCTTTTTTTCCGTAGCATTCCTCAAACCGTTCATTTGAAGTCAGCATATAAACAGACCATGTATCAAGCCCGGCAAATGCTTTCCCCATGTCCCTGTACATGTTTTCAACCGCCTGCTTTTCGCCGAGACGCTCGCCGTACGGCGGATTTCCGACAATGACACCATATTCCGCTTGTGTCGTAAAATCCTTTACCTGCATTTGTTTAAAATGAATGAGATCAGAAAGACCGGCTTCTTCGGCATTCGCTTTGGCGATCTCGATCATGCGGTGGTCGATGTCGTGCCCAAAAATGGCAAGCGGCTGATCGTAATTCGCCTTTTCTTCGACTTCCAGTCTCGCTTGATCCCAAGCCTCTTTTCCGATCCATTCCCATTTTTCAGAGGCGAAATCCCTGTTGAATCCCGGTGCGATGTTTTGTCCGATCAAAGCCGCTTCGATCGGAATCGTTCCCGAACCGCAAAACGGATCAACAAACGGCCTGTCCGGGGTCCAATTTGTCAGCAGGATGAGCGCTGCGGCGAGGGTTTCTTTCAGCGGAGCCTCCCCCTGGCCTGTACGATAGCCCCTTTTATGCAAGCCAACTCCTGATGAATCAAGCGTAATCACCGCTTTATCCTTCAAAAGCGAGATCTCTATTTTGTATTCAGGACCCGTTTCCTCAAGCCATTCGCTTTGCTTTCCGAATTGTGCTTTCAGCTTTTCGGCAATCGCTTTTTTCACGATCCGCTGGCAGTCGGGCACACTGGCGAGAACCGATTTGACCGATTTGCCTGTCACGGGAAAGGTCGCATTCTCAGGAATAAAGGCGCTCCAGTCAAGTGCTTTCGTTTTTTCAAACAACTCATCAAATGTTTTCGCCGTAAATTCGGCAACCTGGACCTTGACCCTGTCCGCCGTTCTCAGCCACAGGTTGGCTCTGCAGATGGCAAGAGCATCGCCTTTAAAAACCACTTTTCCATTGTCAACGGTACAGTCGTATCCGAGTTCCCGCACTTCTTTGGCGACGATGGCTTCGATGCCCATCGGCGCGGTTGCGATTAATGTAAAGGTTCTCATCATATCACCTGTTTTTATGTATTTTTTACATGATAAAAGCTCTCCTTTTGGCGGAGAGCTTATACATGTTCATGATCATTAATGGTGTGTAACGTTCTGTAAGCCATGTTTTGTTCCATCGTACTGCGGTCGGCTTTTTCAGCCTCGTACTCAGGTGGTAATCATCTATCTACAGAGTCATCTCTGTCCTTCTTTCCGTTCAATTCCTTCCAGAAGGTTCCCCTACCAAAATTTGGGTTTCTCGCTCGAGGGGTTTACCGCGTTCCACTCTCACCATTTCTAGTGAGACTTCGTCACTGTGGCACTTTCAAGGATACTCAGCCATATCTGAAAAGACGTAGGCTTTTTTCCTGCCGTCAGCCTGATACAGGCTGCCCTAGCTTATGGTTTCGCTAGGCACGAACACTACGGGCATCTCAGCACCGTGCGAGCATGGACTTTCCTCTACAGATTCAAAGATCTGCAGCGATTACCCGAACGTTAAGACATCCACTATTATACCCTACTTCCCATCAAAGGACAAGGTTTTTTCATTCATCGTATAATTTACTTCCAAATACATGTTTTTCCAAGTTGGACAGCCGTTTCAAGATATCAAAATTGGTCGTATTGGATTGTGCAGGCTGTCTCTTGCTGGCTTCTTCCAGCTGCTTTTTCAAATTCAGGTTCTCCTGCTGCAATTCCTCGATTTCCTGGTGGAAGGCTTCATAGTCTTTAATCACCATGTCCAGAAATTTATCAACATCTTCCTGTTTGTAGCCTCTGACGCCTGTTTTAAATTCTTTTTCTAAAATTTCTTTAGCAGAAAGCTTCACTTTATCAGCAAGCATCTTTTTCACCTCATATCGTGAATCATCATCTTATATTTTTTCAGAAAACGTGTGTGATGTCAAATTTTCTCTCCGGCTGTTTATTCTTCTGAAAAGCTGTGTTCTTCAACGGTCACTCTCAAATCATCCATCGTAATCGTGTAGATCGGATAATCGCGTTTTTCCTGGGCTTTTTTGGCCTCGTTCAGCATGTAAACCGGAGACCCTTCCACTTCTTCATCATAAAGAATCAGCAAGCCGTCAGATTTTTCAATAAAAAAACGGTTTTTCTGCCTAAATTGAACAGGGCTTTCATACGGCCTGTGCGTCAGGCTTTCCGTGTAGTCGCTTTGAGCTAATACGTCTTCATAAAGCTCCTTGTTTTTCTCATTCCAGTTCTTTTCCTGTTCCAAAAACGGAGTGATCACCGCCACCTTCAGCTCCGGATACTCTTCCTGAAGGGAAAAAGCGACCTGTGCCGTCCAGATTTCCGCTCCAAGCTGACCTGAGATGAGAATCCATTCGAGCCCTTCATCAAGCAAAGCGAGCATCCGGTTTTCAATGGCTTTTTTTATGTAAAAAAGGGCTTGATCATCTTGTTTAAATACTCCGATTTCAAACGGCTTGTACCCTGTGACAGCCAACACTTTCATTTGATCACCTGCTAAAAAATGGGGCCGGAATCCGCCCCATCTTTTGAAATATTCTGTTTCCGATCTTGATTCATCCTCGCAAAACGTCCGTCATGTTTTAGTAAGGGCCCATTCCCATTCCTGGACCCATTCCCATTCCTGGGCCCATTCCTGGGCCCATTCCCGGTCCTGGTACAGGTTCCTGTCCCGGGCTGACAAAATGCTGGTGGGAGGCCTCATTGACAGATGATTGTGTTTGCGGATAGTAATGGACGTGCTGAAAATGCTGATGATTAATATTGGTTGTATGCTGCGGATGAATGTGCGGAACGATCGTATTGCTTTGCGTATGATTATAACAGCATTGTGTAGGATGAACAATCGGCGACATCATGTTTGGTTTACAGTGCATGAACAAATCCCCTTTCCTAAAGCTTCTATATACACTACTAAACTATGAAGCAAGGGGTAAACATGTACTAATATAAAAACCTATTTTAAAAGTAAGCGATAAAGCTTTCCTTGAAATTGGTCAAAACAAAAACGATAAACAAGACAACGACAAAAAACAAATAAAACAACCCCTTATACATATCAGCGCTCCCTTCAAACATTTCTAACGTCATTTTACAAGAATCGCTCCGTTTCTACAATCCAAAACATGTTTCCAATGTTTACAGGCGAAGATCGTCGCTTCCTGCGCTTGCCCGGGGAATATTTTGCCCGTATTTCCTCTTCAATCGCTGACGGCGGAGGTCAAGGGCTTCTCTTTCTCTTTCCGTCAGCTCAACCTTTTCCGGGCTGCACCGCTCAAGAAGGTGCTGTGTCGTTCTTAAAGCCGCCGGTATATCGCGAACTTGATGTTCAAAATATTTGGCGAGCTCAATGCCGGCCCGGAAGACGGTCTTCCCGTCCGCGCCATTTTGCAGCTTCACCCATAGTCCGGCGGCTTTTTCAAGCTTGCCTTGTTTTTTATATTGCATCGATAAATCAAACGAGGCCCGTTCAGACTGTTCAAAACGCTCGAGTTCAAGCTCCTTTAGCTGCTCTGTCGCAAGCTCGGTTTCCCGGTTGGCCATGAGCCATTTAGCCAGCGCGTATTTTTCATTTGCTTCCGGTGTCTGATCAGGGGAAAGAATTTTCTTCGAGATATGGATATAAAGCGTAATTAAAGACAGGACGTCAAGCTCATTGTGATGCAAAACGCCTTCAATGATCTCCGGCCGTTCTTCCTTTAAAAATTGAAAATAGATCATCGGCGCGAGATACCCCGGTGTATCCTCCGTCCGCTGAACGCCGAGCTCTTCTTTTTCCACGGTGCTTAAAGACACGCGGTCGAATTTGTGCTTCCAGAGCCGCCGCGCCCCGTGAAGCAGGTCAAAGTGGCCGAAATCCGGGAGCTCGGGAACCCTGTCGCGGATCAGCGTGTGCCTCGTTTTGACCTGGGGCCAGTCAAAAGCTCGTCCATTATAAGTGACTAGCGATTTGATATCGACCTCGCTCAAAAAACTGTGGTAAAGCGCCGCTTCGTTTCCCGGCTTGGGCAATAGATGCTGTTTGACGACGACTTTGTCATCATAGACCCTGGCATGTCCGAGGAGGAAGATCGTGTTGCCCGCTCCCCCTCCGAGCCCGGTTGTTTCCGTGTCAAAGAAAAAAAGCTGGCTCGGGATGTATCCTTTGCTTGAAAGGTCGTGGGATACACCGCTCTGATTCCATTGATTGACCGTTTCATGAAGCTCGGCAAACGAGTACTTTCCGTGAACATGTGTCAGCGGATATTCGACTTCACGGATCAGGCAATAGCCGTCTTCAAACACGTACGGCCTTGCGCCGAGAGCAGTCCATTCTTTAGAAAACGAAGGGGCGGGATGCGCATTCTTGTCAGCTTGCTTTTCTTCTTTTTTTTGCGTATTTCCCAGGTGATGCTTAAAACGGTTAAGCTTTCTTTTTAAAGACATGTTCAACCTCAACCTTTCCAGCTTTCTAAAAGGCGCAGCGCATTGTCTTTGGTCTGATTGGTTTCACCGTGGACACCGATGCATGACGGACAGCCTGACCGGCACGGGCATTTGGCAATCAGCTGATGCGCTTCTCTGATGATGTTCGGCATTTGTTCGTAAACCTTCTCAGATAATCCGACGCCTCCGGGATAACGGTCATATAAAAAAATCGTCGGCTTTTCATTATGGACGGCTTTAATTTGCGGAAAAACATGCAAGTCAGACGGATCGCACATGACCTTGAGGGCGGCGACATATCCGAGGACATTCGCAGCCCCGAGCAAAGCCTCTTCCAATTTGATCTCGTTCCAATTCCGGCGCTCTTCGTCATTCACCTGCACCCAGGCAGCATTTGTGTGGAGCTCCTCTTCAGGGAGGTGAATCGGACCGGAGCCGATATTTTCATGTGTCTCAAATTTTATTTTTTTGAAAATAGTCGCCTTCGCTTGCACGGTGACATCGCCAAAACCGAACGCTGCCATATCTGTTTCCTTTATTTTATCTATTTCCAGCACTTTCAGCATGACGGCGAGATTGGCATCCGTATAATAGTCGGCTTTCACCTCGCGGACGAACGCTTTTTTCTCCTCCCAATCGAGCTTTTCCACCTGGTATTGAACCCCTTGATGCAAATAAATAGCTTCATCGTGCAGCAATGTCATCGCACTGAACCTGTCCATTTCACCAATCACTCGCGCCTTTTCACGTCTGGACTGGTCAATAATGACAACATTCTCCTGTGATGCCGATCTCAGGCTGATGCCGTGGGCCGGAAAGGCGTCATTCATCCAATGGTATGTGTCGCCGTTTAAGTACAGCACCCTTTCTTCAGCCAAATATTCTAAAATATCTTCTACTTCCGTCTCGCCAAAAGTCTCGTTTCGCTTGAAAGGAAGTTCAAACGCGGCGCATTTGAGATGATCGACAAGGATCACAAGATTGTCCGGGTTAATGACGGCCGTCTCCGGATTTTGTTTGAAGAAATAGTCCGGGTTTTGCACAATGTATTGATCAAGCGGCGCCGAGCTTGCCACCATGACGATCAGCGCTTCATTGTGCCTTCTTCCGGCCCTGCCGGCCTGCTGCCAGGCGCTTGCAATCGTCCCCGGATATCCCGTCATAATACAGGTTTGCAGCTGGCCGATATCGACGCCGAGTTCAAGGGCGTTCGTACTGACGACACCTTTGATATCCCCGCTGCGCAGCCCTTTTTCAATGGTCCTTCGTTCGTGCGGCAGATATCCCCCTCTGTATCCCTGGATGGAGTGGGCGCCGACAATCGGCTTCATGACATCCTGCAAATATGTCAAAATAATTTCCACCCTGACTCTGCTCCTTGCGAAAACAATCGTTTGAATCCCGTTTTGCAAAAATTCGGAGGCAAGCTTTCTGACTTCAAGTGTGGCGCTTTTTCTAATGTTCAGCGAGCGGTTGACAATCGGCGGATTATAAAATAAAAAGTGCTTTCTTCCCGCAGGAGCGCCATTTTTGGCAATGAGATGCATCGGCTGTCCTGTCAGCGTCTCGGCGAGCTCCAAAGGGTTGGCGATCGTCGCGGACGTGCAGATAAACTGCGGTTTGCTCCCGTAAAACGCGCAGATCCGTAAAAGCCTCCTGATGACGTTGGCAACATGGCTTCCGAAAACGCCCCGGTAGACATGAAGCTCATCAATCACGATATATTTCAGGTTTTCAAACAATGACACCCATTTCGTATGATGGGGCAAAATCGCCGAATGCAGCATGTCGGGATTGGTGATGACGATATGTCCGGCTTTTCTCACCTTCTGCCTTATCGCAGGCGACGTATCTCCGTCATACGTATAGCAGTTGATGGATGCATCGATTTCATCAATCAGTTCATTCAGCTCGCTTTTTTGATCCTGTGACAAAGCCTTGGTTGGAAACAGGTACAGAGCCCGGGCATCGGGGTCTTCCGTGATCCTCTGAATGACGGGAAGATTGTAGCAGAGCGTTTTTCCAGATGCTGTCGGCGTCACAAGCGTGACGTTTTTTCCGTTTTGACTCTGGTAAAACGCGTCAGCCTGATGGGAATAAAGCTTTTCAATTCCTCTTTTATGTAAAGCATGAACGATTTTTTCATGCAGTTGTTCCGGAAAGTCGCGGTAGTCCGCTTCCTTTTTCTCGATTGTATGCCAATGAACAATTTGTCTCTTGAAAGCTTCGTCTTCTTTCAGAAACTGGATGATATCGGTCAAATTTCGTTTTTGAAACAACATTGTCACCTCTTCTCTTATATTTTAGCGAATGTCCGTTCGTTCTGGAAGAGGTGATGGCAAGAAAAATAAAAAGCAGAGAATCGCTCTCTGCCTTTCATCTTTACTTGACTTTAAGCTCCATCAGCTTCGTCTCACTTTTTTTCGCTTCTTGTTCTTCATGCTTTGTCACGCGCTCCAGCACATCGCCGTTCATGATGACGATCGGCGTAATCGTGCTGCTCGCCTTCTCTTTGATCAGCTCCAGGTCACAAGTCATTAAAGGATCTCCGACACTCACTTTGTCGCCTTCTTTGACATGGGCGGTAAAGCCTTCACCTTCCATATTCACGGTTTCCAGCCCAATGTGGATCAAAATCTCCACCCCTGACAATGAGCGGATACCGATGGCATGCTTTGTATGAAACAGCTGGATCACTTCTCCGTCAACCGGTGACACGATCTCTCCGCTGGAAGGCTCAACGGCGATTCCGTCGCCCATCATTTTTTGAGAAAAAACGGGATCAGGCACTTCCGAAAGCGCCAGCACTCGTCCATCTACTGGGGAAAATACGGTTTCTTCTTTCACTTCATCCTGTTTTTGACCGATACCGAATAATTTTTTCAGCAAGACAATTGGGCTCCTTTCAATCAATATGCCTCTGTTTTCGCCTGGAAAAAGAGGGGCGATTGAATATCATTCTTTGGATTCCCCACTATTTAACCACACTTTCAAAATCCCATCAATTAATAACCATATGAACAGCTCCTGCATAAGCTGAAAATAAAATTTGAGGAGGTGGTCAGACATGGATTCTAAGGAAAATGAAAATCATTCCCTCAGCAAAAAGGACGATTTTCAAGAGGCCATTGAACAATTATTTTACGCCTCTCCTTTTCACGAAATCTTAAATTCATTCCAAAAACTCATATCTGATCAGCTGGAGTCCGCACGCATTTCAATGGAGATCAGAGAAGAAAACGGAGCGCTTTGTGTCGACATTGCTGTCCCGGAATCCTTTCAAAACGGTGACATCATGATCGAAGCGAAATCGAGATATTTGCATATCGCATTAAAAGAAGAAGCCAAAAACGGTGACTCGTCATCATGCACAAGCTTGTCAAGAACCATCCTGCTTCCTTATCCGGTGCGTGAAGAAACGATGAAAACCTCGTGGAAAGGCAATGTTCTCACCGTGACATTCCCAGACGTAAAAAAGCATGAATGATTTTCATCCATGCTTTTTTTATTTAAAGAATCCCATAAAGCTTTTGGCAAGCGTCCCCATCTGGTTGACCGTGTTCATCATTAAACCGGCCGTATCCATCATTTTGCTAAAATCAAGCTGTCCGTTCTTTTTCTTAAATTGCGACAGAAAGCCCTGAAACTGGGAAGGCTGATGGAGATTTGGCCGCGGCGACGGATATGGGTTCGGGTAAGGAGTGATATGAAATGGCTGGATCTGCTGATGAACGGGCTGCTGATAGCTTGAATACGGATCAACATATGGCTGTTCATAAGCCGGCGGACGCTGGACTGGTGCAGAATATTGGAACGGTTCTTGGTATTGCTGGAGGTACTGGTTCGTGTCAAGCTGCGGATGAACGGGATAATACGGCTGTTGACCGGAAAAGGGGTATCTGGCGTCTCTCCTCTCTTCCATCTTTCATCTCTCCCTTTAGAGCCCTTTTTTTATCAGTGTATGACATGGGGGCAATTCCCGTTCCAATGGGCTGTCACAATTCTGTCAAAAAGTGTCGAAAGTTTTAATTTTTGAAAAACAGAAAAAAGTCGAATTGTTATGGTACTATATTATTAATACGAAACGAGAGGGGATGCACCACATGAACGTATCATACTTAAGAAATTGTTTTGCCGAGATGAAGCAGTACGAGACAGACTGTATGAATAAGCTGATGGATTTTGCCAAGTTTTTGTATATCCAGGGGCATCTGACATTAAACGAATTTCGCACGAGTATGAAAGTTCTTGAAGCCAATGGAGCACAGCACCCTGCCTATGACATACATTCAGACGCCGGCTGAACCGGCGATGGAAAAAGACGACCGGGAATTTATCCCCGGTCGTCTTTTTCAATGTCGTCTTCAAGATGTTTCAATGTATAAAGCACTGATTCGGCAAGATCTTTAAAGCGTTTTTTATGAATTTTGCCGAAATATGACTGCAGCACGATCTCATTCAGGTTTTCCTCAACCGCTCGCAGCTGTTCTTCATACAAGTACTTCGGGCGATATGCCTTAATATATGATAAACTTTCTTGCAGCCAGCTCTTCACTGCTTGTTCAGACCGCTCCACAGACGGTTTGACGACGCTGAAAAAGTCGTGCTCCGCGCCTTCCTCTCTGCCCTTTTGATAGCGGGCTTCCGCTTCTTTTGCCAGGGCGATCAGTTCCCGTGTTTTCTCAAGAAGAGATTGTTTTTCCAACATGCTCACCTCAAATGCTATCGTATCAAAGGAAAAGGTTCGGCACAATGAAAGAGGCTAAGCGGACTCCTCATGAGGCTTGACACCCATCAGCGTGCTGTTTAGGCAGGATGAAAGCTCCGTCAGTTCCTTTTCAATGAGATCAAGCCGTTCGTTCCAAGCTTTGCTTTTTTCGTCTTTCTCCCTGGTGACGGCGTCTGTCAGCGCTGTTTCCGCAGATTCCAGTTCTGTTTCCGTTTCCAAAAGCATTTGAAGGACCGAATCTTTGCTTACAAATCCGCTCATTTGCTTCCCTCCTTTTTAATAGCCATCTATCTTTTCTTCCTTTCCTCCGGCCTTTCCTTCACAGCTGACAAAACTAGAAGGAAAATGGCAAAGAAAATCAATTTCCCAAAAGAACGCCCGCGAATTCGACAAAGCGGGTTCTGCGAAAAATGGTATGAACGGCGCTTTTCCTGAGAAATCTATAGAGGTAAGGAGGTGCCCGCTGTGGAAAACAACAAAAAGAAATCACCTGCGAAAACCAAACCTGACGTGAAACAGACGGATACATTGGATAAGAAATTAGGCGGACCAAACCGGCCGTCCACTTAAAAAGCAAGGATTTTCCTTGCTTTTTTCTTTTGCTATTTTTTTTTCAGCAAGCGTTCCAGAGAAAAAACAGCCTCGAGCTGCCTCCTCTTTTGAAAATACCATTCCGTTAGTTCAATCGTTTTCGGCAGCTTTTCATCGCGAAACATCCCCTCCTTATCTTCCCCGCGAAACCAATCGCTTTTTGATCCGTCTAATGAATGGGTGATGACTGGATAACAGGTTCGCAAAAACGGCGAAGATCTGGATTTCACACCGGCCCAGCGCTCCATATCAAAGCGCGAGCCGGTATGCGGAACATAGGATGTAAAGTGGAAGAAAGACGGGAAAAGCTCAGGGCTGAACAAAAGCCGGCTTAATTGCTTGCCGAGCTTGATCCGTTCTTTTAAGCTTGTAAACCGCTTGACAGACACTCCGTAAAAAACGCCTTCAACCGTAGGAAAGATGACCGTGTTGAAGTGAAACCATTCATAAACCTGAAAAGGAATCGTGTGAAAAACATTCTTTTTGAACAGAGGATTTTGTATAATAGGAGTTTGGATAGTGTTTTGTTCATTGATGATGAGAGCGTACATGAGCCTTTTTTGATCGCGCTCGCGCCAAAATCGCTCCCACTCCGTTTTCATGAACAAAGACACGCCCAATCCGGGAAGCAAATCAAACAGCGGCTGTCCGATATCTTTGGACCACTGATATAAAAGAAGCTGCGGATAAGCGTCAGAAAAAATCAGCCAGTTCGCCCGTTCATATGTGATGAACAGCCATTTCTGCTGAAAAGCCGAAAGGCCGATCTGAAACAGGCGTCCTTTTAAATCGGTCATCGACCAGCCTGCATTACGGGAAACAAATGACGCCAAAAGCGACCACTTGATCTCCGGATGGCGGTCAAAGTAGCTTTTATAGGCATATGTCCGCGAAATATTATCTTTATTCAGCTTTCCGGTCAGCTCTAGTATATGACGCGTCAGCTCTCCCCCGGAGAATCTGTTTCGCAAGACCACCACTTCCGTTTATGTCCAGATTTTTTTAAAAGGAGGATGAAGAAAGTGATTCGCTATCCGAACGGCAAAGCCTATCAGCCGAAAAATGCTGCCTCATCCTTAAAAAAGAAGCCGTCATACAGCAATCGCGGGATGACCCTCGAAGACGACCTGAATGAAACGAATATGTATTATCTCAATCATTCGATTGCGGTGATTCATAAAAAACCGACACCTGTCCAAATTGTCCAGGTCGACTACCCGAAACGAAGCGCGGCAGTGATCAAAGAAGCCTACTTTAAACAGTCGTCAACGACTGATTATAACGGGATTTATAAAGGGCGCTACATCGATTTTGAAGCGAAAGAAACAAAGAGCCGGACATCGTTCCCCCTGCAAAATTTTCACGATCACCAGATCGAGCATATGAAGCAGGTGGTGGCCCAGGACGGTATTTGCTTTGTTATTATATCCGCATTTGAAGAAATTTATTTTTTGGAAGCAGAAAAATTATTTTATTTCTGGGACAGAAAGCAGAAAAACGGCAGAAAATCGATTCGAAAAGATGAACTGCAGGAAGCTGCTCATCCCATTTCACTTGGATACTCGCCAAGAATTGATTATATTAAAGTTATTGACCAGTTGTATTTTTCGCCATCATAAATTATGATTTTAAAGTCATGTGAGCGGAAAGGTTTTAACTACGAAAGGTTGAGATGTTATGTCAGATCAATTTAACAGCCGCCAGGAACGGCGAAAAGCCCAACAGGGCAAAAGCAGGTCTAATACTCATACGAAACCCAAGAAAAAGAAGAAAGCAGGACTTTTTAAGAAAATCCTTTTATCTATTTTGATCATTGGCGTCATCGGCCTGATCGCCGGAGGCGTGACGTTTGCAGTCATGATTGCAGACGCACCGTCGCTTGATGAGTCAAAGCTGAAAACGCCTTACTCATCCATCATTTATGATAAAAACGGTAAAGAAATAGCAGAAATCGGTGCGGAAAAACGGACATACGTGTCGATCAAAGATATACCCGACACTGTGAAAAACGCTTTTCTCGCCACTGAAGACGCCCGTTTTTACGACCACCACGGAATCGACCCGATCCGCATCGGGGGAGCGCTTGTCGCAAACCTTGAAGGCGGCTTCGGCTCAGAGGGCGGAAGTACGATCACACAGCAGGTCGTGAAAAACTCCCTTCTTTCACATGAAAAAACGGTCAAACGGAAAGTTCAGGAAGTATGGCTTTCATTCCAGCTTGAAAGAAAATATTCAAAAGACGAAATCCTTGAAATGTATTTAAACCGGATTTATTTCTCGCCGCAAGCCTATGGTGTCGGCAAAGCGGCTGAGCAGTTTTACGGGGTGAAAGACTTAAACGACTTGACAGTGGAACAGGCTGCAACACTCGCGGGAATGCCGCAGAGCCCGAATAACTACAACCCGATCAAACATCCGGAACAGGCCGAAAAAAGACGGAATGTCGTTTTAAGCCTGATGAACAAGCATGGCTTCATTTCCGACGCAGACTACAACAAGGCGAAAAAAGTATCGGTGAAAAAAGGCCTTGTTTCTTCTGAGGAGTATGCAAAATCGACTTCAAACAAATACAGCATGTTCGTTGAACAAGTCGTGGAAGAAGTTGAAGAGAAAGCCAACGTAAATCCTGGTAAAGACGGATTAAAAATTTACACAACGCTTGATACAGAAGCACAGGACTATGTAAATGAGCTCATGGACGGCGATTTAATCCCGTACACTGATAAAATGCAGGCCAGTATCACCCTGCTTGATACGAAAACCGGAGAAATCCGTGCGGTCGGAGGCGGTCGAAATCGAAAGGCCGGCAACTACAACTACGCAACCCAAGGAAGAACCCAGCCGGGCTCAACGATCAAACCGATCCTTGACTACGGGCCTGTCATTGAAAACAAAAAATGGTCGACTTATGAGCAGATTAAAGATGAAGAATATACGTATTCAACAGGGACACCGATCCACAACTATGACAACCGCCACAAAGGCTGGATGTCGATGAGAGCGGCGCTTGCCGATTCAAGAAACATCCCGGCTTTAAAAGCGTTCCAGGCAGCCGGCAAAGAAAACATCGTCAAATTTGCCAGCAACCTCGGCCTTTCGATTGATTCAGATGAATTAGTTGAATCATATGCGATCGGCGGCTTTAAAGATGGTGTGTCTTCTATGGAAATGGCAGGAGCGTACAGCGCCTTCGGCAACAACGGCTATTACAATGCGCCGCACACCGTCACAGCCGTGGAATTCAGCGACGGTACAAAGCTTGACCTAACGCCTGAATCAAAAGCAGCCATGAGCGATTACACCGCCTACATGATGACGGATATGCTGAAAACGGCCGTTCAAACGGGAACCGGAACCGCCGCCCAAGTCCCTGGCGTTACAGTGGCCGGGAAAACCGGGACAACGAACTTCCCTGAGGATATCGTCAACAAATACGGCTTAAACCCGAATGGTGCAAAAGATTCGTGGTTTGTCGGCTACACACCGCAATATACGGCAGCCGTCTGGACCGGAAAAAAAGGCTACAATTCGCTTAATACGAGCGAACAGCAAATCGCCAAGCTCTTGTTTAAAAAGCTGATTACCGAAGTCGACGACGGCAGCGGCTCATTTAAGAAGCCGGACAGCGTTGTCGAGGCGACCGTCTTAAAAGGATCAAATCCGGCGGTCTTGGCCAGCAGCAATACGCCGAGCGACAAAAAGGTCACCGAATTATTCGTGAAAGGCACACAGCCGACGACTGTTTCGAAAAAATATGAGGAAAAAGAAGAAGCTTCCAAGCCGACCGGCTTGAGCGCGGAATATGATGAATCATCAAAAAGCATCAAGCTGTCATGGTCTTACTCAGGTGAAGACGATGATGACGTCACATTTAAAGTCAAACAGTCTGTCGACGGCGGCGGATACAGCGAGATTCAAAACAGCAGTGCTAAAGAAGCCGTGATTCCGAACGCGAAAGAAGGATCTGTCTACAGGTTCCAGGTCACAGCCGTCACCGAGGATAATGAAAGCGATCCTGCTTCTGTGACGCTTCAAGTCAACGCTGCCAGCGACGATGAATCAAAAGAAGATGAACAGAAACAGCAGGACGATGATAAACAGAAGAATGATCAAGACAAGGACAAACAAAATAACGGAAACAGCAATCAGCCGGATGACAAAAAGCAGAATCCCGGCGATACGAACAATGGCAACCAAAACCCAGGCAATTCCGACAATAATGGCAGAAAAGATGATGAAGACCAGGATGATTCTCCTGACAATGGAACGGGCAATGACAAAGATCAAACCAATGATCCCGGAAGCCAGACGGAAACTCAATCCGGCACTTAAACAAAAAGACCACTCACACGTTGTGAGTGGTTTTTATTTATTCATCGCCGCATATTTATAAAACTGTTTTTTCATTTCCGTAAACAGTTCGTCAAGCTGAATAAAACAATGATATTGAGTCGGCTTGAGCAGGATAAATTCGAGCCGCTCCGTCCAATTGATCGGCTTGACGGGAAAATGTTTTTCAATGAGTGACTCCCAGTTCAGCGTAGTCACAGGCTCCCCCATCGTCCAATGGAAGCATGCGATCAAACAGCATATCCCGCCAAGCATCTCATCCTGGCTGCATCTCGACTTCCTCGTTTGAAATACGGGGAGAAGCCTTTCTTTCGTATTCTCCCAAATGTCAAAAAGGAGCGGCACCCATTCCTGCTGATCTTTCCATGGTTTGTGCGCCCCTTCTTCCGGCGAGAAATCAAAGTGGAGCGGATTTGCTGAAAGCACCGCAAACCGGTCACCGTTTACAGGTTTTCGGGCGCGTTCTCTCAACGTTTTTTCATAGGCATCTAACAGCGATACACTTGTCACGGCAGCTTCACCAGCCCTTTTTTATACCGTTTCTGCCCTTCCCTGCACAAAGAAAACAGCGGACATGTTTCACATTGCGGCCTTTGCGCCTTGCAGTGGTAACGTCCGAAAAAAATGAGCCGATGATGGGTGACCGACCATTCGGACTCAGGTATTTTTTTCATCAACGTTTTTTCCACTTCTGTGACTGAATCTTTCCAGCGGCAAAAGCCGAGCCTTTTTGACACGCGCTCGACATGTGTGTCCACGGCGATCGCCGGAACGCCGAAGGCAACGGAAACGACGACATTGGCGGTTTTTCTCCCGACGCCCGGCAGCTTTACCAGCTCGTCCCTGTCGCGCGGAACGTCTCCTCCGTATTCTTCAAGCAGCATTTTGCAGAGCTTTTGGATATTTTTCGCTTTATTGCGGTACAAGCCGATCGATCTGATATCCTGCTGAAGCTCTTCAAGCGGGACGGCTAGATAATCTTCAGGCTTTTTATATTTTTTAAAAAGCGTTTTTGTCACCTTATTGACCAGGGCATCTGTGCATTGTGCCGATAAAGCGACGGCGATGACAAGTTCAAATGGATTGTCGTGGACCAGTTCGCATTCAGCATGCGGAAACATGTCACCTATGGTTTCTAAACAATACTCGATTTGTTTTTTCGTTAACATCTCTTCACCTTTTCACTTTAATGTTCAAGCCAATTGTAAAAAGGAACCTGTCTTGTATACTCCTTTTGATCGCTTTGCCGTGGCGCCTTCCGCCTGAATTTTTGGCTGTAGCTTGCGGCTTGTTCAACTGTTGTGATTCCGTTTTTCTTCCATTCGAAAAGAATGCGGTCGATATAGCGGAAATTCAATTTCCCCAACATGACGGCCTCTTTCAGCGCCTGCTTAATCATTTGCACATCGTGGTGATCCTGGTCAAGCCAGATGCTGAGCGTCTCGCATTCCAACGGAGACAAAGGTCTTGCAAACTCTTCTTCAAAAATCGTGTAGAGGCTTTTTTCTTCCCCTCTATTCTGTTCGTGCTGTTTTTCCTTCTCCTCCATTTCGAGATAATCAAAAAGCTTGCCCCAAAGAGGCTCAAGCGAATATTTTTCATACTTGATGCCATTCTGGTCTTCGCATTCTTCTATATAGATAAAGCCTTTTTGGATAAACATCCTCAGCATATTCATGCATTGTTCGGTGGCGATCGTCATCGTTTTGCTCAACTCTTCGGGAGTTGGAAACAATGAGCCTCTTTCCACATGCATTTTGATGTTTAACAGCAGCATAAACTCTGTTTCATTCAGACCAAGCTCACGGTAATTGCTGAAGAGCAGATGAGGAATGCTGACAGATCCCATTTCCTGCATCTTGATAAATTGCTGTTTTTTCATTTGATACACCTCTTACCTTCCAGTATATCATGGATGACTGTGAAAAAGTCTCCTGTAAAAGCAGGAGACTTTTTTTTAAGGATATAAGCGATTTAAGAGTCTTGGGAACGGAATCGTTTCGCGTACGTGCGGCGCGCCGCTGATCCAGGCCACCGTCCGCTCCAATCCGAGGCCGAAGCCTGAGTGCGGAACAGAACCATATTTTCGCAATTCCGCATACCATTGATAAGCGTCAGATTCTAAACCGTGTTCTTTCAGCCGCGCTTCAAGAAGCTCAAGATCATGGATGCGTTCTGACCCGCCGATGATTTCACCATAGCCTTCCGGTGCGATCAAATCGGCGCATAACACAACATCCTCTCTGTCAGGCGCAGGCTGCATATAAAACGGTTTTAATGATGTCGGATAATGTGTGATGAACACAGGCTTGTCATAGCTTTCGGCAATCGCCGTCTCATGAGGCGCCCCAAAGTCATCTCCCCATTCAATATCATCAAACCCTTTTTCCTTCAGGAACTGAACCGCTTCATCATAGGTGATTCGCGGAAACGGCGCTTTGATCTGTTCAAGTTTGGACGTGTCCCTTCCGAGCGTATTCAGCTCGATTTTGCAGTTTTCAAGCACGCTTTGAACGATAAAAGAGACGTAATTTTCCTGAACTTCGAGGTTTTCATTGAACTCGACAAAAGCCATTTCAGGCTCGATCATCCAAAATTCGATCAGATGGCGCTTCGTTTTGGATTTTTCCGCTCTGAACGTCGGTCCGAATGAGAAGACTTTTCCTAAAGCCATTGCAGCGGCTTCCATATAAAGCTGGCCGCTTTGGGACAGATAAGCGTCTTCATCAAAATACTTCGTCGCAAAAAGCTCTGTCGTTCCTTCAGGAGCGCTTCCGGTCAGAATCGGCGGATCGACTTTGACAAAGCCTTCCTTATTGAAAAACTCATATGTAGCGCGAATGATTTCGTTGCGGATTTTCATGGTCGCATGCTGCCGTTTTGATCTGAGCCACAGATGTCTGTGATCCATCAAAAACTCAGTTCCGTGTTCTTTAGGTGTGATCGGGTAGTCCTTCGCTTCATGAATGATTTCAAGCGAAGTCACGGCAAGCTCGAATCCGAGAGGTGAACGCTCGTCTTCTTTGACAATGCCCTTCACATATAAAGAAGTTTCCTGTGTGACCGTTTTAGCGGTTTGAAACACCTCTTCAGCCACTTCAGCCTTAACGACGACGCCTTGGATAAAGCCTGTTCCGTCTCTAAGCTGTAAAAACGCAATTTTACCGCTTGAACGTTTGTTCGCGATCCAAGCGCCGATTGTCACTTCTTCACCAACATGTTTGTACACTTGGTTGATTGTTGTTTTCACTATCGTTTCCCTCCAAAACACGAGAAAAAGGGTCTCTCCCTTTTCTCTCTGACATCCATAACGTATATTATACCTTTTTTGAACGGATCAGGTCAATGCAGTTCAGACCCGGAGTCGGTGCCGCAAAAAAGCGTCCGGGCAGACGGACGCTTTTATTGCCTTAGCGGCTGTGATTGACGACAAAGCGGCGGATTCGCTTTACCGCTTCTTCCAAAAGTGACAGGGATGTGGCATATGACAAACGGATATTATCCGGTGCGCCAAACCCTGATCCGGGAACAATCGCGACTTTCTCCTCTTCAAGAAGCGCTTCTGCAAACGTATCGACGCTCGCAAAACCGCAGGCTTCAGCTGCCTGTTTCGCATTCGGGAACAAGTAGAAAGCCCCTTCAGGCTTAAGGCAATTCAATCCAGGAATGTCGATCAGCAGTTCATATACTTTGTTGAGCCGTTCTTCAAATGCTTTTCTCATTTCTTCCACAGGCTCTGACGGACCATTATATGCGGCAATGGCTCCGTATTGGGCGACTGATGTCGGATTTGAAGTGCTGTGGCTGGCAAGGTTTGTCATCGCCTTAATGACGGTTTCGTTTCCTGCGGCATAGCCGATTCTCCATCCTGTCATACTGTGCGATTTTGAAACGCCGTTGATGATGATCGTTTGATTTTTAAGCTCGGGAGAAAGCTGTGCGATCGACACATGTTTTTTCCCGCCGTATATCAGTTTTTCATATATTTCATCGGAGACGATTAAAATATTGCGGCGGAGACACACTTCACCGAGGGCTTTCAGCTCGTCTTCGGTATACATCATGCCCGTCGGGTTGCTTGGAGAATTGATGATCACCGCTTTTGTTTTTTCCGTTACGGCCTCTTCGAGCTGCTCCGGAGAAATTTTGAAGCTGTTTTCTTCAAGCCCTTCCACAAATACAGGCTTGCCGCCTGCAAGCTTCACCTGTTCAGGGTAGCTTACCCAATACGGCGTCGGAATGATCACTTCATCTTCCTCATCCAGCAGCACTTGAAAAAGTGTGTAAAGAGCATGTTTTGCACCTGTGCAGACAATGATTTCAGACAGGCTGTATTCGATTCCCTGATCGCGCTTGAATTTTTCGCTGATGCTTTCTTTAAGCGCGAGAAGACCGCCGGACGGCGTATATTTTGTGTGCCCTTCATTCATGGAACGGACAGCCGCGTCAATGATGTGCTGCGGTGTATTAAAGTCCGGCTCTCCGGCGCCAAGGCCGATCACATCGTGTCCTGCCGCTTTTAATTCTTTCGCTTTTGCAGTGATTGCCAATGTTGCAGACGGTGTTAACGCTGATACTCTTTTAGCTAGATTCAACTTGATTTCCCCCTGTTTCATCTTATGGCGTAATATTTTTGTGAATTTTTCCGTTTATAAAGTCCACATAACTTAAACTGTACTGCCCATCTTGATTTAAGTATGTAACTTCCCACAATAGCACATTGCCTTCCCTTGCCAAGTGCACCTCTTGAAGCGATGACATCAGACCTTTATCCTGGACCGCTTTTGCGGCCTGGCGGCTTGTGATGCCATCCGATGCGTTTTTAACTATCGTTTTCTGCTTTTTGTCAGCCGGTACCCAAACGTACATTTTTTCGCCTTTTTTATTTTTGCCTATGACGATGTACTGCTTTTCTTTGCCGACAAATGTTTCTACATTGTCAACTTCTTTTAAGCCGGCTTCCTTTTTCGCCGTTTCAGCAGCTTCTTCATGGCCGCTTTCCTTTTGGCTCATTGCTGTCTGGTAGACATTCGCCCCCGTAAGAATGGCCGTTACAAAGATAATACCAAATATCAGTATGAAAATTAATGTTTTTTTGCCCATTTTTCCTCCTATGTACGATAAATTGTAAAAATGGCCTGTTTTTGATCCTCTTCGTCAAGGGCGAGTCCAAACATTAAATCATCCCGTTTGAGCGTCCGGTTTAACAGATCGACGATTTTGTAAAGATCTTCTGAGTGCTGCACACTGACGGTTGAAAGAATTTCAATTTTATTGTCCATATTCAAATACCTCCGAGACGAAACAATTATTGTCATTCATACTCTGTCTGGCATAGGCCATACTAGTTGTTACAACGGGAATCCCGTTTTAGATAGACAGCCAAAAAATAAACCTTAATCCACACCATTTTTTCAAGAGGAGCCGCTTTCATGCGGCTTTTTACATTTAAGTCCTGAAGACATAGTCTTCCAGCTCAAGAAGCGTCGGCTCTTCGATTGAAGCGGGAGGCAGCGCCTGCAAAAATACTCTGCCGTATGATGATGTCCGGATTCTGCGGTCAAGGATGACGACTGTACCGCTGTCTTCCTCAGTGCGGAGGAGCCTTCCGATTCCCTGCCTGAAGGTTAAAACCGCTTCGGGCAAAGAAACAGCTTGAAACGGGCTTTCCCCCATTCGCTTCGCCCTTTCACACTTCGCCGATTCCACCGGATGGTCAGGCGGTCTGAAAGGGAGCCTGGCGATGATCAGCGTTGTCAGTTCATCACCGGGAAAGTCAACACCTTCCCAAAAATGATTGGTGCCGAGAAGAACGGCATGCTGATATGATTTGAACAGTTTCATGATCTTGACAGGACTTCCGCCTGAAATGCCCTGAGCCAGCAATTGACAAGGAAAGTCATCATCATTTTTCAATTCCTGATATACCGAGCGCAGCATGTCATGAGACGTAAACAAAACGAGCGTTTTCGCGTTCTGCTGTCTGGCCAGCGATTTAATGGACCGGGAAACGTCATGAATATAGCTTTCAGGATGATCATTGATCGGACTGATGTCGGTTGGAATCAAGATTTTCATACGCTTATCATAAGAAAAAGGCGACTCGATTTGCAATGTCCTCGGATAGAAATCGTTTAAACCAAGCTTTTTAATCATATAGCTGAATGAGTTTTCCACAACGAGGGTCGCCGAAGTCAGAACAACGCTCTTTTTCTCGGTGAAAAAACGATCGGCGAGCAATTCGCCAGCATCAAGCGGCTGTGCATAAACCGATGCGGCATTTTTGGCCCCTTTTGCATCGATTTCAATCCAGACGACTTCATCTTCTGCAGGATCAAAAAACAAACGGCCGAGCTTTTTTCCATATTCCTCGAGATAGACCATGCACGATTGGTATTCTTCCAAAAGAAACGCCTGACGGCTCGTAAAAGAAGACTTTTGCTCAGAAAGCTTTTCCATTTGCTCGACAAACAGCCCGTGCATATCAAACAGCATGGCACACAGCCTTCTGGCTCCTTCCTCAAGCCTGTTCCACGCCCTGCCCTGTTCTTTTCCGACCTTATAAAGAAGACGATTCAGATCGTTTTTTGGTTTCCTGCGTTTAACAAAAGAATGGACTGAAGTAAAGAACATATCGCTTTCTTCGAGAAGCTGACTGAGCCATTCATCCATTTGAAAGAAGGACTCTGAAGTGAAGCCGGCGGACCGAAACAGCCGCTCGGCTTTTTTTAACAGCCCTTTCTGCTTCAAGGTGCCGAGCTGCATCAGTTTTTTGTGCAATGAAACATAGTCGGCCCTCGCGCCAAACTGTTCACCCGCTACCCGTTCAAAGTGGTGGGCTTCATCAATGATCACCGTATCCGCGTGCATGGTGCGTTTATTCGCTTCGTCAGTCAACAGGAGGGCATGGTTGGTAATAATGAGATCGGCTTGTTTAGCCTTCGCTTTGGCCCGTTCATAAAAACAGTATTCCCTTAACGGAGCGTTGCGCGCAAATGATCGATCATCATATGAGATTCTGTCCCAAAGCAGTTTGCCTCCGGAGGGCAGATTGAGTTCAGACAAGTCTCCCGTTTCAGTATCGGTAAGCCAAACAAGGATTTGCGCCTTGGCGAGAACGGCATCGTAATTATCATCTTCCTCCTGCAAAATATGCTCGAATTTGTGAATCGATATATAATGGGAGCGCCCTTTCAAAACCGCCGCCTTGATCGGAAACGGAAAGACCTGCTCCAAAAGCGGGATATCCCGGGTTAAAATTTGCTGCTGCAACAATGTTGTAAAGGTGCTGATGACGACCGGTTTTCCGGTCTGTCTGGCGCGCAGGGCTGCAGGTACGAGATATCCGATCGTTTTGCCGATTCCCGCAGCAGCTTCAATCAGGACATGCTCATGATGATCAAAAGCGGTCCAAACCTCTTTCATCATTTTGGTTTGCCCTCTTCTATTTTCAAAATGCTCAAGCAATGAGCGAAGGCCGCCGTCCTCTTCCCAAATCAGCGGATCAGCATTGACGGGTTCGCGTTCTTCCCCGCGCTCTTCCATTGTTTGCACAGGCTCTTTAATCACAAATGAACCGGTCTTTATATAGCCTGCTTCAAGTTCTGCTCGGCTATCCTTCTCATGAATCAAACGGTCCAAAAGCTCCTGCGCGTCGCTGATCAAGTGCCAGGATAACCGCCTGATCGCTTTTAGAACAGGCAGAGGGAGCCGCTTCAGCTTCTCAAGCATATGCAGGAAGATCAAAGCGGTCAATTCCGCGTCACTGTCAGCCCTGTGAGGATTTTCATGCTGCAGGTTCAGCTCTTCACTCAGCTCTGTCAGTTTATACCCGTCAAAACGGGGAAATACGATTCTTGCCAGTTCTACCGTATCAAGTACATCGCATTCAAGTTCATCAAAGCCTGCCCGCATTAGCTCATGTTTCACAAAGCCGAGGTCGAAGTGAATGTTGTGGGCGATAAAACAGCTGCCGCTGAGGAGTTCATATATCTCTTCGGCAATGGCCGAAAACGGTTCTTCGCGTTCAACCATCTCGTTTGTGATTCCCGTCAGCTGTTCAATAAAAGCCGGGATCGGCTGATCCGGATTCACATATTTGGAGAAACGTTCGGTAATCTGTCCATTTTCAATGACAACCGCTGCAATTTGAATTATTTTATCGCCTTTTTTGGGCGAGTTCCCTGTCGTTTCCACATCAATTACTACATATCGTTGATTGTACATTAAATGGACACCTCAATTTTGTTGCGTTCGACAAAAGTGTAACACGTTTTGGAAAGATGCGGGAGCCGCTCAGTAAAAAAAGGCGGACTGACCGATGATCTATCCACATGAAAGCCCCCTAAGGCAAAGGGGGCTACAGAATGGTGCGGGCCGGCTCTTGACCCAGGATTTGCTCGATTTCGTTCTTTTCGTTCAAAACGGCTACTTTCGGCTTGTGGGTCTTTGCCTCTTCTTCAGACATCATTGCATAGGAGACAATAATGACGACATCTCCGACCTGTACGAGACGAGCTGCCGCGCCATTTAAGCAAATGACGCCGCTTCCCCTTTCACCGGGAATAATATATGTTTCCAGCCGGGCTCCGTTATTATTATTTACAATTTGCACTTTTTCATTTGCCATCATTCCGACAGCATCCAATAAATCTTCATCGATCGTTATGCTGCCGACATAATTTAAATTGGCTTCCGTTACTCGCGCTCTGTGCAGCTTGCCGCTCATTAACGTTCGGTACATGATCAATCCTCCTTTCGATCCAACGGGATATCGACGATGATATTATCAATTAAGCGGGCCTTTGAAAATTGAACGGCAACCGCTATGATGATTTTTCCAGCCAGTGTTTCCCGTTTTTCCAGATCGGGATAGGAATAAACATCTGCATAATCGATGACACCGCTTGTTTTTTCTATATGAAGGCGGACCTCTTTCTTAACGGCCTCCGGGTCCCGTTCCCCTTCCCGAATCAGCCGGGCTCCGCGCTTGAGCGCTTCATAAAGAGCGGGCGCTTCCTTTCGTTCATCCGCATTCAGATTGACATTGCGGGAGCTTTTGGCAAGCCCGTCTTCCTCACGCATCGTTTCAACCGGAACGAGCTCAATATCCATAAAGAAATCAGTGATCAATCCGTCAACAACTGCCACCTGTTGAGCATCCTTCATTCCAAAATAAACCCTTGTCGGAGCCGTGAGGTTGAACAGCTTCGTCAAGACGGTTGCAACACCGTCGAAATGCCCTTCCCTTGACCGTCCGCAAAGGACATCCGTTCTTTTTTTCACATTGACGATGACGGTTGATTCCTGTGGATAGATATCCGCCGCGCTTGGCGTGAACAATATATCCACTCCGCCTGCTTTGGCCAGCTTCCTGTCTCTTTCAATATCTCTTGGATAAGCTTCAAAATCTTCACCCGGGCCGAATTGCAGAGGATTGACGAAAATGCTCATGACCACGATGTCATTGTGTTTTCGCGCTTCTTTCACAAGCGACATGTGGCCTTCATGAAGAAATCCCATTGTCGGCACAAAGCCGATTGTTTTTCCTTCTTTCCGGTATGATGTTGTCAAGTTTTGTATATCTTTTGCGCGGTGGATTTCAATCATGATGATTTGCCTCCGTATAATCCTTCCAGCACTTCATGGTCGATGCGGAAGGAATGCGCGTCTTCGGGAAAAAAGCGGTTTCTCACATCTTTAACATAACCGGTAAGCGCTGCTTCAATCGGCTGATCGATTTGCGCATACTGTTTTACAAATTTAGGCGTCCGGCTGACTCCGTGTCCGAGCACATCATGGTAGACGAGAACCTGTCCGTCCGTACCTGCGCCGGCTCCAATGCCGATGACCGGAATGGTGAGCTCTTTTGCGATCCGTTCGGCAAGCGCCGCCGGGACGCACTCAAGAACGAGTGCAATCGCTCCTGCTTCTTCACAGCGCCGGCTGTCATCTATTAGTTTCCGAGCGCTTTCTTCGTCTTTCCCCTGGACTTTATAGCCTCCGAGAACGCCGACGGATTGAGGTGTCAGGCCCAAATGGCCGACCACCGGGATTCCGCCCCTAGTCAAAGCCGCAATCGTGTCAAACACACCGTCACCGCCTTCAAGCTTCAAGGCATCGGCACCGCTTTCCTGCACGATTTTCATCGCGTTTTTCAGTGCACTTTCCTGTGAGCAGTGGTAGGACATAAAAGGCATATCCGTGACGATGAATGTATCCTTTGCCCCGCGTTTGACGGCCTTTGTGTGATGAATCATGTCCTCGACAGTGACATAGACAGTCGAATCAAGACCGAGAACGACCATTCCAAGAGAATCGCCGACAAGGATCATGTCCACTCCGGCTTGTTCGGCAAGTTTCGCCGCCGGACAGTCATAAGCCGTCAGCATGACGATTGGCTCCCCGTGCTGTTTCATTTTTAAAAAATCAAGTTTTGTCTTCATGTTTCTCCTCCTCTTCATTCAGAGGAGATGAGCTGCCGTTTTTTCGGACAGTAAAAAAACCTTCCGCTAAAAGAAGGATTTTTTGACTCCGCGATCGGCAAGAATCATCCCTCTGTCCCAGTCCTTTTTTGGATCAAGGCAGACTTTTTTATTCCGCAATATTTCCTAAAAGGTGCAGTTCCCCAAGGATACTGCCCAACCGAAGTATACCAAAAACCAGCCGTTTCTTCCAACTAAGAAGGACTGATTTCGATATCGGCGGAGTATATTTTTTGTATGCCTTTACTTGTTTCCAGAAGCAGAACACCCTCATCGTCTATGCCGAGCGCTTTGCCGTGAAACGTTCCATTCAGCGTCCTCGCCGTCAATTCGCGGTGCAATGATAGAGCGTAGCTTTCCCACAACAGCTTGATCGGCTGAAAACCGTGGGTAAGATAGTCTCTGTACCGTTTTTCAAATGTTAAAAGAATCGTCTGAATCAAGGCCGCCCTGTCGACCTTTTTGCCGCCTGAAAGCCGGAGGCTTGTGGCCGTCTCCTGCAATTCTTCCGGGAAATCGTCTCTCAGCTGATTGACATTGATCCCCGTTCCGACAATGACGGAATGAACCTGGTCGGCCTCGGCCTGAAGCTCAGTCAGAATTCCGACCGCTTTTTTGCCGCCGATTAAAATATCGTTCGGCCATTTGATTTCCGCGCTGATGCCGGTTGCTTCTTCGATCGCCTGAACAAGGGCGACTGCGGCCAAAAGGGTCAGCTGCGGCGTTTTTTGCACAGGGATTTCCGGCCTGAGGATGATGCTCATCCAAACGCCGTTCCCTTTAGGAGAATGCCAGCCTCTCGCCATTCTTCCCCTTCCTTCGGTCTGCTTGTCGGCGACGACGATCGTTCCTTCCGCGGCACCGTTGTTCGCCAGTTCATGAGCGATTTTTTGAGTTGAAGCCACGACGTCTTGAAAATAAATGGTTTGTCCCATTTTTTCCGTTTTTAAGCCGAGTCTGATTTCGTTTTCGCTGATTTTATCAGGCTTTTTTTTCATTTTGTAGCCGAGCTTTCGGACGGCTTCCAGCTCGTAACCCGATTTTCTTAAGTCCTCGATATGCTTCCAGACCGCCGTTCTGGAACAGCCGAGCTCCTCGCTGATTTTCTGGCCCGAAATAAATTCACCGTCAGCTTCTGTAAACAATTGAATCAGTTTTTTCCTTAAGTTTGATTGCATCCTTTTAGCCACTCCTCTATGGCTTTTTTTCGATTGGCAAGTTTCCCGTGCAGTACGGCCTGCTCAATTCGTTTTAAATCTTCAGATACCCATTTTCCAGGCGCTTTTTTCCTGAAGTTGACGAGATCCCCGCCGGTTACGGCCAAATCTTTCAGACTTTTGATCGGAAGCGCCTCGTACGCCTGCCTCACTTCAGCTAAACGGCGCTGATCGACTTCACGGCACTCATTCAGCATTTGAATCGTCAAGGCGGAAATCAGCGTCTCTTCCCCCGCTTCATACATGGAGGCCACATCCCACTTCTGCCCGATCCGGGCCGCGGTCTGCACCGCTTGTTTGATGACTTTGCCGGGCAGCTTCCACTCTTTTAAAAAGCCGTGTGCATCGGCAGGATCGATTGACATTAGAATCACGAAGGCCGCCCAGATGTCCGCTCTTCTTTCAAGTTTGAAAAAAGGAAAACGGCCGGCAGCCTGGATGTCTTCTTTTTTACCGTCCAGTCCCGGGAGTTCTCTGAAAAGGCCTGTTTCAGCTGCCGCTTTTAGCGCCTGTCCAGCCGCTTTTCCTTTTAAAAGCTTTTCAAATTCAGCCGTTTTCCGTTCTGTGGAAATATGCGCCAAAAGCCCGCTGTTTTCAAAAATCGCCTGTTTTGTGTTCGGCGAAAGCCTAAATTCAAGCTGGCTCATAAAACGAAGCGCCCGCAGCATGCGGAGCGCATCTTCATGAAAGCGCTCCGCCGGGTCGCCAACGGTTTGAATCAGCTTTTCCTTGATATCGTGAAGGCCGCCGAAATAATCGATCAGCCGTCCTTCAGCATCCATGGCCATCGCATTGATCGTCAAATCGCGCCGCTTCAAATCTTCCTTCAGCGATTTGATGAACTTAACGCCGCTCGGCCTTCTGAAATCCTCATATTCAAGCTCAGCGCGAAATGTTGTCACTTCATAAGACTCACCATCCATCAGCACAATGATCGTCCCGTGTTCTTTGCCGACATCAATCGTTTTCGGAAAAATGTTTTCAATTTCTTCCGGAGGTGCGTCTGTTGCGATATCCACATCGCCGACGGACCGGTTCATATGCGTGTCCCTCACCGCTCCGCCGACAAAATATGCCTGCCAGCCGTGCTTTTCCAGCTCATGAAGGAGAGGAAGAGCTTTTCGAAAGAGATCCTCCATTATCCGACTCCTCCTCTATCAATTGTTGATAAATATCCTCATACTGGCTGATGATGCTGCCGGAAGAAAAACGCTCCTTAATGTTTTTCAGCGCTGCTTGTGCAAAACGATGATGCAGACCGTCATCTGTTAAAAGTCGAACCGCCTTTTCAGCCGCATCATCAACATCTCCGACATTCACCAAATAACCGGAGGTTCCGTCTTTAATTACTTCCGGGATGCCTCCGATATTTGTGCCGATACAAGGAACACCGCAAGCCATCGCTTCGAGCAGGACAAGACCGAAGCTTTCCTTTTCAGAGAGAAGCAGCTTTAAATCGCTGATCGCGTAAAGCTCTTCAAGACTGTCCTGTTTCCCGAGAAAAAGGACATCGTCTTTTAAACCGAGCTGCCGGACGAGCTGACAGATGACCGTCATTTCAGGTCCATCACCGACAAGAAGCAGCTTCGCTTGCAAGTGTTTGACAATACGGCTGAACACATGGATGACATCCTGAACGCGCTTGACCTGTCTGAAATTCGAAACATGGATGACCACTTTTTCCTCAGGGGAAATCCCGTACTGCTCTTTTAAAGAATGACGGTCCTGTTTGACATAAACGCGTTCATCGACAAAGTTGTAGATGGTTTCGATTTTTTTGTCCGGCTTGATTAAATCATACGTCTGGGCCGCGAGAGCCGATGAGACCGCCGTTACGCGGTCGGAGGATTCGATCGCAAATTTGATCAGATCCTTTAAAGACGGGTCGTATCCGAGAACGGTAATATCTGTGCCGTGCAAAGTCGTAACCGTTTTGATATTTCCGTCAAGCATTTGTTTTGCCAGGAAAGCGGAAATCGCGTGAGGCACCGCGTAATGGGCATGCAGAACATCAAGCTGTTCACGTTTTGCCACTTCCGCCATTTTGCTGGCCAAAGCCAAATCATACGGCGGGTACTTAAACACGGCATATTGATTGACTTCGACTTCATGAAAATAGATATTGGAATACACTTTATTGAGCCTGTGCGGAATGCTGGATGTAATAAAATGGATTTCATGTCCTTTTTCCGCCAGCAGCTTGCCGAGTTCTGTCGCGATGATGCCTGATCCGCCGACGCTCGGATAACACGTGATTCCGATTTTTAGTTTTTTCATCATCAGCCCCCAAATAAATCATTGTTTAACAAAAGCGTTCCCTTGGAAAAGAATCCTTCCGCATATTGGACGCCGGCTTCTTTGCCCAACAGCTTCTCCCTGGCCTCAACCGTTTCAATATAGCCGTTTGTCAACGGTGTTTCCACTGATTGCTGCAATCGGCTGAACTGGCTCTTGTACGCCTTGAGGCTTTCGATTTTCACATTGATCGTCTCGGAAATATCGATGACAAATTCAGGTTTATGAAAACCGTTGATCATATAGTAGTAAATATTCTGCACTTTGTGCGCCGGCTGTTTGTTTTGATCTTCATATTTATGTATTCCGGCGGAAAAAACCGCTTCTTCGACGATGTCTGCCGCATGCCCATGGTCAGGATGCCGGTCTTTTTGATAAGGAACAAAGACGATCTTGGGCTTATACTTCCGAATGACGGAGACTGCTTCCCTGATTGCTTCCTGGCTGAGGAACAGCCCTCTGTCAGGAAGTGCGAGGGAAATCCGCGGACTGGCGCCCAAAATGTCAGCCGCCAGTGCCGCTTCGCTTTTTCTCGTATCGACAGTACCGTTTGAAGACAATTCAGCCCGGGTTAAATCGCAGATGCCGATTCGATAACCTTTTTTAGTATATTTGGCAATGGTTCCTCCCATGCCGATTTCCACATCGTCGCTATGTGCGCCAAAAGCCAGTATATCAAGCATCCTGATCCACGCCATGAACAAGCTTTCGAAAATCAAGCGCACCTTCTTCAACAGACCGGATCAAAATTTCCGCCGTTCCCATATTGGTTGCAAGCGGGATCGCATATACATCGGATAAACGGATTAATGCCGACACATCAGGTTCATGCGGCTGGGCAGTCAGCGGGTCCCGCAAAAAAATAACGAGATCGATGTCATTCTTTGCGATCATCGCGCCAATCTGCTGATCTCCGCCAAGCGGTCCTGATTGAAATCTCTCGATGGGCAGTCCTGTCGCTTCCGTGATTTTCAAACCGGTTGTTCCCGTTGCAAACAGTTCATGTTTTTTTAGGATGTGTTTGTAAGCGGTTGTCAGTTGAATCATATCCTGTTTTTTGCGGTCATGGGCAATTAAAGCGATTTTCAAAGCGATTTCCCCCTTTTTGTTACTCTATAATATTTTCCAGGCCGTAGACAAGCTGATCGATTTTCATGACTTGTTCAACAGCCAATTTCACCCCGGACATAAAGGATGCGCGGTTATATGAATCATGGCGGATTTTAAGAGTTTGGCCGTCTCCGCCGAACAGCACTTCCTGGTGGGCGATCAGTCCCGGCAAACGGACGCTGTGGAGGCGGATTCCGTTTTGCTCTGCACCTCTTGCGCCCGGCAAAATTTCTTGTTCATCAGGATGGCCCTGCTGTTTCGCTTCGCGGACTGCCGAAATCATTTCCGCTGTTTTCAAAGCTGTTCCGCTTGGCGCATCGAGCTTTTGATCATGGTGCTGCTCGATGATTTCAACATCGGAAAAATAGCTGGCGGCCATCTGTGAAAACTTCATCATCAGGACGGCCCCGAGCGCAAAGTTGGGCGCAATGATCGCACCGATCCCTTTCTCATCCGTCAGCTCCATCAGCTCATTCAGGTCGCTTTCAGAAAATCCGGTCGTTCCCACGACAGGACGGACGCCGTGCTCCAAGGCGATTTTGGTATGGACCTTGCCGATTTCCGGCGTTGTTAAATCGATCAGCACATCCGGAGCTGTTTCTGAAAAACATTCGTATATGTCTGTATATATGACGGCCTCTGACCGGCAAGGCATCACATCTGCCAGCTTCTCCCGATTGTATGTACGGTCTATTGCACCTCGCAGCTCAAAATGAGGGGTGTCTTCTACAAGCTTAACCGCTTCGCTTCCCATTCTTCCTCGCGGTCCTGCTATGACGATTTTGATTGTTTCCTTTGACATATGAATCTCCTCTACTTTCCTTCTTCTTTTCTTGTCCAGCGGTCTTTGTCACGGGTGTTGAATTTCTCCATGACCATATCATGCGCTTCATCCAATGATATATGAAGCGAATTGGCCAGACAAACCAAAACAAACAGAACGTCTCCTATTTCTTCGTCAATTTTCTTTTCAGCTTCTGTTTTTTTCTTTGGCTTTTCTCCGTAATGATGGTTGACTTCCCTCGCCAGTTCTCCGAGTTCTTCTGTCAGCCTGGCCATCATCGCAAGCGGACTGAAGTAGCCCTCTTTAAATTGGCCGATATATTCATCAACCTCACGCTGTATCTCTTTCATCGTTTTTTCCTTCGCCATTCGGTAAAACCTCCTGTCATCTCTTACATGTTAGCGAATTCAAACAAGTTTGACAAATGTTTAAAACGGGTTTGCTGTTTTAAGTGGGATAAACTATAATATTAACGCCAGCTTATGGAAGGAAAGGGGTTTTTTTATGCTCGGAAATATCAGAATGAAAAACGTCTTGTTTATATTGGCAGGTGCCGCAGTGTTTTCTTTTGGACTCGTGCATTTTAACATGCAGAACAACCTTTCGGAGGGCGGTTTTACCGGAATCACTCTGCTGCTTTACTTTTTGTTTCATATTGATCCTTCCATTTCCAACCTGGTATTAAACATTCCGGTTTTTATTATCGGCTGGAAGCTTCTTGGGCGAACGGTTTTTTCCTACACCATTCTCGGGACAGTCGGCTTGTCCGTGTTTTTGTGGATTTTCCAGCGTTATCAGATCCATATGCCCCTTCAGCATGACCTTGCGCTGGCCGCACTTTTTGCCGGAGTTTTTATCGGAACAGGGTTGGGGATTATTTTTAAATACGGGGGAACGACAGGCGGCGTCGATATTATCGTACGGCTCATCAACAAGTATTTTCAAGTCCCGATGGGAAAAGCGATGTTTGTTTTTGATGCCTGTGTCATCACGCTGTCGCTGATTTTTTACCTTTCCTATAAGGAAGCCATGTACACGCTTGTCGCCGTATTTGTCGCTTCCAAAGTGATTGATTTTATGCAGGAAGGCGGATACGCGGCAAAAGGTGCCACCATCATTTCTGAAAAGAACGATCAGATTCAGCAAAAAATCATTGAAGAAATGGAAAGAGGTGTCACCGTTTTAAAAGGCCAAGGTTCTTATACGAAAACAGAGCGGGATGTATTATACTGCGTCGTCCCGAAAAACGAAGTGTTCCTGTTGAAAAATGTGATTACTTCCATAGATCCGCATGCATTTGTCGCTGTAAGCGATGTTCATGATGTACTCGGGGAAGGTTTTACATTGGATGAAAACAAAAACCCCATCACCTGACCCTCAAAAAGCAAAAAAGAAGCTCTCAGATGATAGGAGCTTCTTATTTCGGCCAATCTTTTTCTCTTTTTTTGCGCTTGTCCCCTTCTGCTTTATACTTTCTGAACCCCACATATGTCAGGGTGGATAAAATGATGCTTCCGGTTGTCAAAATGACCCACAACAAGGAAGGGTCTGCGTCATCTTCCTCCACCTGATTAAAGACATCTTCCAAGTCTTTTTCCAGCATCGTCAAACGCTCAAGCTTGCTGCTTTCCGTCATCTGCTGAAAATCGCCGTGATCGACAACTTCAATATGGTTGGATACATTCTTTAACTGCTTCGGCGAGATATCAATCGTTAAGCTCGGATAAATCGTTTCATACAATGATAAAAAATGATTCCACTTTTCCCGAAACGTCAGGCTGTCTTCTTTCTGAATACCGGCTTTTAGCGCCCTGAATGAATCCATGATCGGTTTTTTTAATGAACCCCAAAGCGGATCATGATCGGATTCGATGGCATCCATCAGCATTCTAAACTGGGCAGCGGTTTTGAACTTGTCATTTTTCGCCATTCCTTCGTTTTCCAGGCTTTTCAGCAGATCGTGGTATGCCAGGTTAACCTGGCGGATCTCGGAACCTGTCATCACATCTTCAGCCCCGTCTCTCTTTGCGGTTTTCAGCCGCTTTTCAAAATATTGAAGAATCTGAACTGCCTCCTCATACTGAGCCTGTCTTGTTAATTGGAATACCGTATCAGACAGTTCGGTCAGCTCCTCTAAAGCGGATGAATCTTCCGCTTTTAAACCGTTCGCAGGAACAACAAGCGCAAGCAGCATGCAAAGGATCACCTTTCGTATCATTCACGGTCCCTCCCACTCCTTCTATTAAATCGTATGAAGAGAGGGACAAGGTTAGACCAAGATTGTTGAGCAAACCTTTACAGTTTGAATGCTTTTTTGGACAGGACAAGGTAATAGGCCAAGCCGATCGAAGCAATGCTGAGCCAAAATGTAAAATAGCCGATTTGCGGCATGTATTGATCAAGCATCGAATAATTGGGCATCATTCCAAACACATAATCAATGATGTCATTGTGCAGCGTCCAAACTGCCGCAAGCGCCAAATGCCATCCTTTGAACCGGTAATATGGTGCATACAGAACACCTTGCACTGCCATGGCAAAATGGGATGCAATCAGCATATATCCCGTCCAATGCAGGCTTCCGGTCGTCACAAGCACGAGGATATTCATGACAACGGCCCAGAGGCCGTATTTGACGAGCGTCACAAGCGCAAGCGCTTCAAAGAGAGAAGCGTTGCTCTTCAATAAAAGGCCGATTAGGACAAATAAAAAAAACAGGGTGGCTGTCGGGCTGTCAGGGACAAAGATCAAAAATTTTGCAGGTGTATTCGTCAGCTGGGGAAGATACCAATAATAGCCGTACACCGTTCCCAAAAAATTAATGATCAAAAGCATGATCGTCATCGGCTTTTGCCCAAGTATGTAAGATATCAATTTCAAACGAATCAACTCACAGTCTCTTTAAATCAAAAAATACGGCACGGGTCACTTCCTCAGGGATATGTCTGGAAAATATCGGACGCGACAGAACCTTTTTTGGCTCGCAAACGGCCCTATACATTCAGATGTCCAAACATGAAAGAGGCCATCGACATCGTCGACAGCCTTGAGAGGCTGACCAAGCGTCAGCTTCAGCTCTATCAAGAGTATAGCCTGCCTTTATCATCTTGACAACACTTTTTACTTGGCTGTTGTTTCAGAGATGAACTTAGACAGTTCTTTCAGTTCTTTATCTGATCCTTTAAAGACGCCGGCTGGCATTTGTCCCTTTCCTTCTTTGGCGATTTTCGCAATTTCTTCAGGAGACAATCCGTTATCGACGAGAGACGGTCCGGCGGCCCCTCCCTGCATATTATCTCCGTGGCATGAGATACAGCCCTGCTCCTGGTAAAGCTTGTAGCCTGCTGCACTCGTATCAATATCGGCTTCCTCTTTGATTTTCCCCTGCTCTTCAGCGGCGGCCCAATCGTGGGTGGCAACCGACTGCCATGTTAAGAAAACCGTCGCCGCCAGCGCTAAAAGCATTAGCCCTACGGCAACCGGGCGTTTATAAGGCCTTCTCTCTGGGCCCCTGTCGAGAAACGGGGCCAACAGGAGCGCCCCGAATGCAATCGCCGGAATGACAATGGCGCCGACCACCGTATACGGTCCGGCAGCATATTCATACTTGAGCAATTGGTACAGAAATAGAAAATACCAGTCTGGCAAAGGTATGTAGCCGGTATCCGTCGGATCCGCCATCCGCTCGAGCGGAGGTTCGTGAACGACTGTCAGCACAAGAAAACCGATGAGAAAAACCGCGCCGACAAGCCATTCTTTAAGCAGAAAGTTCGGCCAGAACGCTTCCGTTTTTCCCGGAAACTCGGAATAATCTTTTGGAATATTCGGTTTTCTTTCCGCCGGAATCCTCGAATCTCCGACAAATTTCATTCCTTTTCCCCTTTTCATGCCATCCCCTCCTTCTTTTGAGTCATTTGCTTAAAGCGGCCCTGAAATGCCTTGCTTCCGAATCATGATAAAGTGTGCTGCCATAAGGGCGAACAGAGCGGCTGGCAGGAAAAAGACGTGTATGGCGAAAAAGCGCGCCAACGTCTGAGCGCCGACAATATCAGGATGACCGGCAAGCAGTGTTTTGATTTGCGACCCGATCAGCGGTGTCGCTTCAGCAATCTGCAAACCGACTTTCGTCGCAAACAGAGCTTTCATATCCCAAGGCAGAAGGTAGCCTGTAAATCCTAACCCGAGCATGACAAAGAAGATCAGCACGCCGACGATCCAGTTCAGCTCCCTCGGCTTTTTATAAGCCCCCTGGAAGAAAACCCTCAGCGTATGAAGAAACATCATCACGATGACCAAGCTTGCCCCCCAATGATGCATCCCTCTTACGATCTGCCCGAATGCCACTTCATTTTGCAGGTAATAAACCGATTCCCAGGCGTTTTTAATGTCGGGAACATAGTACATCGTCAAAAACATGCCGGAAAGAACCTGAATCACCGTTACGAAAAACGTCAGTCCCCCGAAGCAGTATACAAAGGCGGAAAAATGGTGAGCGGGATTGACATGTTCAGGAACTTCATGATCGGCAATATCCCGCCAAAGCGGCGTGATATCCAGTCTTTCATCAACCCAGTCATAAATTTTGTTTAGCATGATCACCCTTCCTTCCTCGGCTTGGCTTTTCCTAAGTAAAGAAAGCCGTCTTTAACCTCTTGCTCATAGCGGTCTAGCGGAGCCAGAGGCGGAGTTCCGGGTACGTTGGTACCATCCTTTTCATAAAGCCCGTAATGGCACGGACAAAAGAACTTGTTCGGATTTTTAGGATCGCTGTTCCAGTTGACCGTGCACCCCAAATGTTTACAAACCGGTGATAAAGCTACAATTTCTTCCCCATTTTTGAAAACCCACGCAGACCTCGATTCTTCAGACTCGTACCAGGCGTCGACTTGCTTGATTTTAAAGTCGAAGCGCTGCGGTTCATTTGTCAGTTCATCAACGCTGACAACCTGAACCATGTCCTGTTCCTCAGTCGGTCTTAAAACCGGATCGAGCGCGAAGCGAACCATAGGCATGAGCATTCCGGCCGCCATAAAACCGCCGACTCCGGTCAGCGTGTAGTTCAAAAATTGACGTCTGGATACCCGATGTCTTTTTTCGCTCATCTTCATATCCCCCCTCAAGTCCCCAGCTACAATATAACTGAAATAGAAAAAAATTCATGAACTAGGACACCCTCATAATATATCAATATTTTAGGAAGGTCAACATTGCCAAAATCATTATCCAAAGGAAATGTAAGTGTTTTTATTAAGAGTTCCAATTTTGTAACAAAATGTTCAATATTTGCTCAATTTGGTCTTCCAAAAGCTTTTGCTTTAATGAATCTTTCATATGTTCGAGAGGAATCGCCGGAATCCAAAGCAGTTTCTGCTCATTTCCAAGCACTTGCTTCCAGCGCTCGTCCGTCGTCAAAAACACGATGTGCCGGAAATGCCGAGCTGCCATTTCCTCCAGATCAGCAAGATCCTCGGCGCTTTTCTCATCAGCGTGCAAATATGTATAGGGCGGAAACAGGTAGACGCGGCCCTTCAGCTGCCTCTCCAGCTCCTCTGCCAGTATAGACGTAAATTCCCCTTTTGATACGGCCGATTTGAATTGATCCCCCAACTGAACCGAAATCAGCGGGATCACGGCTGTATCGATATATTCTTTTGCATTCAGATAAACATCCGCATCATGCGCATTCCATTTCACGCTTCCGACTCCTCCTTATGACAGCGCTTACTCCGCCAGTTGAACAAGCCTTGCGTTTCGGCAAGGCTTGTTATTGGCGATTTATCGCAGCTGATTCAGTTGTTTCGCAAGTTTTTCGAAGCTTTCTTTATCTTGGCGGTCTAGTGCTTCATCTATTTCCCGCAGCAGCTTTTGTCTCTGAAATGTAGAAATGGAGTGCTCCAAAATCTGTTCAGCGACAATCTTATCTTTTTCATTTTCGTACAGGTCTTTCGGAATATGCGGATTAGCTTCCAAAACAGCCGCGTATTCCGGTGAATTATAAGCTGAACGGAAATTCAGCTGGATGAAGAGATCCTGCTGCTTATTCAGCCTGATATCATGAAACGATTTCTCTGCATCGGTCGTCATGACGTTTTCTTTATAAAAACGAAAAGGCACTTCTTCGACACAGTGGGTGGACATGATAATGCCCCTTGGGCAAAATTCGGCCTGCTCGACAAAATGCACTTTTTCCATCAGCGAGTCATGGCTCATTAAATAATTCAGAATCCATACACACTCTCTACGCTTTAGCTGATAGTGGTTTAAAAACCAGCGGATAAAATCTTTTTTTTCATTGACAGAAACAGGGGTCTGCATGTTATTCCCTCCTCTATCGCATCTTGTGTATTACATTAATAATTCCACACAAACCGGTCATATCCTTCTTATTCAAAGGAATTTTCGTCTTCGATTCTGAAAATCATCTCCTGGGTTTCCGTGTCTGCGGGGTTAAGCTCTGCCAGCTTTTTCAACAGCGGCAGCGCTTCTTTCCGCCTTCCTTCTTCAAGCAAAAAGCGCGAATACTCGTAAAGGAAATCTCCGTCATCCCGATAGTGCTCAAATGCGCTCTCATATTCCTGCGAAGCCTTCCCATACTCTTCCTCCCCCCTGTAAGCCGAAGCCAGAAACCAGCTGAATTTAGGGTCATCCTCGCCGTATTTGCGGACTTCGTGAACAAGGTCAATGATCCCCTCATAGTCTTCTTCTTCGAGGTAAAGAGCGAGCAGGGTTTGGACAGCTTCAATATAACCTGGATCAAGCGCCAGCGCTTCACGAAGGAGATCTGCCGCTTCTGAATGCCTTTTCGTTTTAAGGGCTGCTTTTGCTGCAGAAAGGTAAAGCTCTTTATTGAATTCATCTACGCGGATACCTTCTTTTGCCGTTTCAAAGGCCTCCTCATAAAGCCCCTCGGCTTCGTAGCTGTTCGCCAAAGGTTTATAAAGCGAAGAATAGGACGGATCCATTTCCTTGAGCTCTGTCAACTGCTTGATCGCAGTTTTAGAATACCCCGCTTTCCAAGCGGTAAAACCGAATCCGAACAGCGTATTGGGCTCCGGATTTTCCTGAGCGGCTTTTTCATACCATTCCAGCGCTTCTTCAAACTCCCCTGACGAGCTCAATGATTCAGCCAGCCTCTGATAAACATTGACACCCCCGATGACAGCTTTTTCACGGGCTGCTTTTTTGTATTGCCGCACCGCTTTTCCGTAAGCCCCTTGAGTAAAATACAACTCTCCCAAAGCAAAATCGATCACCGGTTCATCTGTCAAAATCGATTTCGCCTTCAAGAGCTTCTGCTCGCTGACTTCAAACAGTCCTTGCATCTGATAGAGATCGGCCATCAAGAGCAGGCTTTCCGGGTATGCCTGATCTGTTTCCGGAATCGTTTCCAGGACCGCGAGCGCTTTTTCTTCCTGATCGGTTTCAATGAGGAGCTCAGCATAAAAACAAGTCAGTTCTGTTTCTTCCGGATAAAGTTCATGCAAATCATTCACAATGGCAATTGCTTTATCAACAATTCCCCATTCATAGTACAGCTGGGCTGCTATTAATTTGTCTTCATCATGAAGACTGGACTCGATATCAGCAAGCTTTTTCAATCCGCTTTCCGTATGGCCTGCTTCAACTAATTTTATGGCTTCTTGAATCGAAGTATTCAAATCTAAACGTCCCTTTCTTTCGTCAAATCATCGCCTGCTCTCTTTTAGGCAATACTTTGTAAGATTATTTTTATCATAATTCACTGAAGGCGTTGTCGGCAAATTTGTTGCCCGGGTTTTTGTAAGAAAAGGGGAAGCGGATAGATTTCGCTTTAAGACAAGCTATGCTGTCATGCCCCGTTTTATGCGTAAAAAAGCCTGGAGCACGGAGGCTTCAGGCTTTTTTTGCAAGCTTTTCGATATGTTCAAAAAATGTCGGATACGATACGCTCACAGCTTCCGGATGTAAGATGTCGATTGGATGTTCACAGATCAAAGCGGCAATTCCAAGCATCATGCCGATGCGGTGGTCGCCATGGCTGGAAACTTCCGCTCCGCCTTTCAGCTGCGTCTTTCCGTAGATCTTCATGCCGTCTTCGGTCGGCTCGATACGCGCGCCAAGTTTTTTCAGCTCGGATGCGACGGTATCGATTCGGTTGGTTTCCTTCACCTTCAGTTCGGCGGCGTCTTTAATGATCGTCATCCCTTCAGCCTGTGTAGCAAGCAGGGCGATGATCGGAATTTCATCGATCAGCCGCGGAATCAAATCACCGGAAATTTCCGTGGCTGTCAGGGGCGCCGTCTTGATTTTCAAGTCGCCGTATGGTTCGCCGCTTGCGGCATCATTCGGCTCGATTTCGAGATCCGCACCCATCTTTTCAAGGACATCGATGATTCCCGTTCTTGTCGGGTTTAACCCGACATTTTTCAGAACGATTTCACTGTTTGGCACAAGCGAACCTGCTGCAAGGAAAAATGCCGCTGATGAAATATCTCCAGGGACGAATACATCGGCTGCCTTTAACGTCTGTCCCCCTGTAATCGAAACAGAGGTGTCGCTTTCCTCGAGCGTAACGCCGAACATCGAGAGCATCCGCTCTGTGTGATCTCTTGATTTGTGAGGTTCTGTCACCGTCGTGGTGCCGTCGGCCTGAAGTCCGGCGAGGAGGACGGCCGACTTGATTTGCGCGCTGGCAACAGGTGACTGAAAATCGATCGCTGTCAGATTGCCGCCCCGGACAGAAAGCGGTGTGTATTCTCCCCCGGCGCGGCCGTCGATTTTTGCACCCATTTGCTGAAGCGGTTCTGTTACACGCTTCATCGGCCTTTTGGCGATGCTTTCATCCCCAGCCACTGTACTGTGAAACGGGCGGCCGGCCAAAATGCCCAGCATCAGTCTGATCGTCGTTCCGGAATTTCCGACGTCAAGAAGCTCTTTCGGCTCAGAGAGCTGATCAAGCCCTTTGCCGTAAACCGTGACGTCGCTTTCGTTCTGTTCGATGCCAACGCCCATTTTTTTGAAGCACTCGATCGTGCTCAAACAGTCTGCTCCCGGCAAAAAGTTTTTGATGACGGTTTTTCCTTCTGCAATGGCGCCAAACATAACAGAACGATGGGAGATCGACTTATCCCCCGGAATATGAAGTTCTCCATTAAGTGAACTGACTTTTCCTCTTTTCATTTGTTCCACCTCAATCAGCGTAAAATGTTTCATATTTTGCGCGCGTTTGAATGCATTTTTCAGCTCGTTTGCGATCTTCGTCAGATTGAAAACTGATCCGGAGAACACCGTTTATCTCTTCCCTTGTCTCGATAATCCGGATGTTCGTGATGCTGATTTGTTCCTCGGCGAGAATCGCCGTTATTTCCGAAATGACCCCCGGATGGTCAGGGACATCGACATAAAGATCGTAAAAGGAAGGGATCGCGCCTTTTTGCCGCAAAGGCAGTTCATCACGGTATTCCTTCGCCTGCCGGAAAAATTCAAACAGCCCGTCTGCATCTTCATTTTCAACAAAAGACTGAATTCTGTCCAGCTCCTGCTTCCATTCGTCAAACCGCTCGATAATTTTGTCTTTATTGTGCAGAAGAATGTCCCGCCACATCGCCGGACTGCTTGAAGCAATCCGCGTAATATCGCGGAAACCGCCTGCGGCAAAACGTTTGACGAGCGGATACTGGTCTTCGAATTTGACCGTCTGGTGGACGAGGCTGGCCGCCACGATGTGAGGGAAATGGCTGATGACGCTTGTGACGGCATCATGCTCTTCCGGAGTCATTTCCACAAACTTTGCATTTGTCCCTTTTAAAAGCTCTTTTAACGAGGCGACGGCTTCTTTGTCGGCGGACCGGGAAGGCGTCAGAATATAGAACGCATTTTCAAACAGCAGTTCTTTGGCAGCGGCTACTCCTGATTTGTGGGAGCCGGCCATCGGATGGCCGCCGATAAACTGATACTCGTTAGGCAAAACTTTTTCAGCATGGCTGACCACCTTCTGCTTTGTACTGCCGACATCGGTAATCAGCATCCTTTTCTTCATGCCGGATGCGGCCAGCTCATCGAGCATGTAGAGCGTCTGTTCGACGGGTGCGGCTAGAATAACCGTCGATGCTTCTTTGATTCCTTCTAAAAAAGAAGCGGCCGGGGCGTCAATGACACCAAGCTTCTGTGCGGCTCTTGCCTGCTCTCCGGAAACATCAAATCCGATGATCCTTCTTTCCGGATGCTCCTTTTTAATAGCTAGGGCAATGGAACCGCCGATTAAGCCCAAGCCGGCCAAAAATATCGTTTCATTTGATTGAGTCATGATTATCACCTGGTTCAATAGACTAAAGAGGTGACTGAAACATCACCTCTTACAACATACCGGCTAAAGTTTTTAAAAACGCTTCGTTTTGTTGTTTCGTGCCGACGGAAATTCTGATATAAGTCGGGAAGCCGAGCGCATTTCCGGATCTGACGATATAGCCCTTTGTAAGCAGTTCGCGGAAGAGATCGTCGCCATTCCGCTTAAAGTCGATCAGCACAAAGTTCGTTTGTGAAGGAAAATACTTCAGCCCATGCTCAGAGCAGAAATCGTAGTACTGCTTAAGCCCTTCATTGTTTTTCCTAACACAATCTTTGATAAACGCCTGGTCGCCAAGGGCGGCCAGCGCGGCAGCCTGACCAAGCCGATTTGTATTAAACGGCTGTCTCGCCGGTTCAATCGCCTGAACCAGCTGTTCTGAAGCGATGCCGTATCCGACCCTTAAAGCAGCCAAACCGTATGCTTTGGAAAACGTTCTGAGAATCATCAGATTCGGGTAGCGTTTTAAAAGCGGAATGGTCTCCGGATAATCCTCTGCTGTTACATATTCATAATACGCTTCATCGACAACAATGAGCACGTGCTCCGGCACTTTTTCCAAAAAGCGGAGCAGCTTTTGCTCTGATTCATAAGTGCCGGTCGGGTTATTCGGGCTGCAAACCCAGACGACCTTCGTTTGTTCATCGATCGCCTCAAGCATGGAATCGAGATCATGACATCCGTCCTCAAGCAGATCGATTTCCCGGATCTCTGCACCTTCGATGACTGCATTATGTTTGTATTGTGAGAATGTCGGGTTCGCCATGACGGTGTTTAGACCCGGCCCCAGCAAAGAACGGGAGATGATCTGAATGACCTCATCTGTCCCGTTTCCTAAGATGATGTTCGTTTCGTTTACGCCAAGGTGCCCCGCAAGCTTTGTTCTCAGTGCGGCGCTATAGCCGTCTGGATAAAGCGCCATTTGCTGGATTTCAGTCTGAATCGCTTCTTTGGCCGCTTCTGAACAGCCGTACGGATTTTCGTTTGAAGCAAGCTTGACGACTTTTTCCAGATTGAATTCTTTTTTGACCGCTTCAATCGGTTTGCCTGGCTGGTAAGGCTTTAACTGCTTTAATTGTTCTTTGATTTGCAAGATGCTGTCACCTCATTTTACCATGTGCGATACGCTGAATGTTTTAGCGTATTCCTCAAACGTTTTTAGGGCTTGCTCTCTTGTCTCGAGATTTGTGAGATCTTCTTTCAGCTCCTCGATTTTTCTGACAAGAGCGCTTCCTACGACAACACCGTCTGACAGTTCGTTCATCATCTCCACTTGTTTAAAGCTGGAAATCCCAAAACCGACGGCAACAGGGACGGAGCTTTTTTCTTTTACAGATCTGATAAATGAAGAAACAGAATCGTCAAATTCGTTGCGCACACCTGTGACACCGAGCGAAGACACGCAATAGACAAACCCTTCGGCCTGCTCTGCGATTTTTTGAATGCGGTTTTCGCTTGTCGGCGCGACAAGCGAAATATATGTGATACCTTGCTTCTTACACTCCTGCTGCAAATATACGCTTTCTTCAAAAGGCAGATCCGGAACTAAAAGTCCGTCAATTTGATTTTGTCGCAGTAAAGCGAAAAAGTGATCTGTATCTAATTGTAACACAGGATTGTAATACGTAAAGAGAATAATCGGGATATGGACGCCGTTTTTTTTCATTTCACCGCCGAGCTTGATCGCTTTTACAATGTTCATATCGTTGTCAAGCGCGCGTTTGGAAGCGCGCTGAATAACGGGTCCGTCGGCAAGCGGATCAGAATATGGAACACCGAGTTCAAGAGCCGATGCGCCCGCTTCCTGAAGGGATTTTGCCAGTTCGATCGAAACCTCCGGCAGCGGATCTCCGGCTGTAATAAACGGAACGAATAGTTTATCTGACGACTGATTTTTCAGATTGAACATCTTTATTCACCTCTTCTTCCAACACCTTCATCAAGGTGTGGACGTCTTTGTCTCCCCTGCCTGACAGGCAAACCAGAATACTTTTTTCTCCCGGCATTTCTTGTGCCATTTCAAATGCTTTAGCCAACGCATGGGCCGACTCGATCGCCGGCAAAATGCCCTCTGTCTCCGCAAGTTTTTTTAATGCCGAGACAGCCTCGCCGTCTGTTACCGATTCATAGCGGACGCGGCCTGTATGATGAAGATGGGCGTGCTCAGGACCGACGCCCGGATAGTCGAGTCCGGCCGAGATGGAATACGGTTCAATGATCTGACCGTATTCATCTTGAAGCAGATAGGTCAAAGAGCCGTGTATCACACCTTTGGTACCTTTTGTAATCGTGGCGGCATGAAGGGGCGTGTTGACGCCTTTGCCCGCAGCTTCAACACCGATCAGCTCGACAGGCTCTTCAATAAATGAAGTGAACATCCCGATTGCATTGCTTCCGCCGCCGACACAGGCGACCACTTTATCGGGAAGTTTCCCCTCCGTTTCATAAAACTGCGCCTTCGCTTCATCACCGATCATCCGCTGAAATTCTCTTACAATATAAGGGTATGGATGCGGCCCGACAACTGACCCGATCATATAAAAATGATCCTGGCAATGCTGGACCCAGTATCTGATCGCTTCGTTTGTCGCGTCTTTCAACGTTCCATTTCCGCTTGAGACCGGGACGACTTCCGCCCCCAAAAGCTTCATGCGGAAAACATTGAGCGACTGTCTTGCAACATCTTCCTCACCCATAAACACGATGCACGACATGCCGAACTTTGCGGCCACGGTTGCCGCGGCGACTCCGTGCTGTCCGGCACCTGTTTCAGCGATCAGCTTCGTTTTTCCCATTTTCTTAGCGAGCAGCGCCTGGCCGAGCGCGTTGTTGATTTTATGGGCGCCGGTATGGTTCAAATCCTCGCGCTTCAAATAAATTTTCGCTCCGCCCAAGCGCTTTGTCAGCTGGTCTGCAAAGGTCAGAGCGGTCGGGCGTCCCGAATATTCAAATAACAGTTTTTTGTATTCCTCTTGAAATGAAGGATCATCTTTTAATTGACGAAACGCTTTTTCGATTTCTTCCAAAGGCTGCATGAGTGTTTCCGGAACAAACTTCCCGCCAAAATCACCAAATCTGCCTTGTTCATTCGGATATGAATACATGATTGTACATCCTTTCTTCTAAAAGGTTGATCAGCTTTCCGCTTTTATGCCCGTTCTCTTCAATTCCGCTTGCCAGATCGATGCCCGGCGGCTCCCAGCGCAGAAGATCTGCTACGCTTTCGGGATTGACGCCTCCGGCAATCAACAGGCGCTTACCTGCCCCGGCAGCCGTTTCTTTATATTCCGGGACGCTTTCCCATGAAAATGAAATGCCTGTTCCTCCCCTCATGCCCTTTACGGAAGAGTCAATGACAAACCCGTCTGCATAGGGTGCGGCGGCTTTCATTTTCGCGATCGTTTCGCTACCGTGGTGAAGCGCCTTCCAAATCTCGCAATCTGTTATACTTCTGAGATGCTTGATATCCTCCACCGTTTCATCCCCGTGAAGCTGAATGACGTCCAACCGAACGTCTTTTACAATTTCGGCGATGCGGCGGCAATCCTCATTGACAAACACGCCGACAAGCTTTTTTTCTCCCGTATCAACCTGACTGCGCCAGCTTTTCACAACGGCGGGATCTGCCGCCCGTTTGCTGTCCGCAAAAATAAATCCAAGGTAGTCCGCCTTCGATCGGACCGTCAGCCGCAAATCTTCCAAAGAATGAATCCCGCAATATTTTAAGCTTGGTCTATTCATCGCCGGCTTCTCCGAATAAAGCATGGACCGCTTTCAGCTGTGACGCCTCTCTCATCAAGGATTCCCCGACAAGTACGGCTTGCGCCCCACAGGCTTTAACAAATGTGAGATCCTCCTTTTTGCCGATGCCGCTTTCGCTGACAAGAACGGTGCCGTCCGGAACCAGTTTCGCGACCTGTTCCGTCTGGCTGACGGAAGTTTCAAAGGTTTTTAGATTTCGGTTGTTCACACCTATGATCTCAGGCGTAAAGACGTTTAAGATCCCTTCAAGCGTCCCTTCCCCATGAACTTCAACGAGCACATCCATTCCTTTTTCAACAGCTTCTTCATGAAGTTCGAATAGTTTTCCGGGCTCAAGCGCCTCGCCGATCAGCAGGATCGCATCAGCTCCGATGCGGCTCGCTTCTTCAACCTGAATCGAATCGATGATAAAGTCCTTTCGCAAAACAGGCAGGGAAACCGTGCGCTTCACCGCTGACAAATAATCGTTTCTTCCTTGAAAAAAAGGAGCGTCCGTCAGCACAGACAAACAATCGGCGCCCGCCTGTTCGTATTGTTTCGCAATCGCTTCCGGCTGAAAATCCGCTTGGATGACTCCTTTTGAAGGAGAAGCTTTTTTGACTTCGGCGATTAACGCGACAAATCGGTTTGGAGACAGGAGAGCCTTTTTAAATGACCGCTTCGGCAGATTCAGATCCTCCGGCAGCATGATATTCAACAGATCTTCCCGTTTTCTTTCAATAATTTGATTAAGCATACATCTCTTCCTCTTTCTGTTTTAATCGCTCCAGCTGGCTGAGCGCTTCACCGCTTGCGATGGTTTCAAGCGCCATTTCAACCCCTTCTTTCAAACCGCCCGCCTGACCGGCGACATACAAAGCGGCTCCGGCGTTGAACGCAGCGATGTGAAGCGCCGATTCAGCACTCCGGTTTTTCAGGATATCGATGATGAGGCGGCCGCTCTCTTCAGGCGTCTCTACCTGGATATCGCTAAACTTCCCCGCCGGCAGCCCCACATCGTTCGGGTCGACGGTATATTCATATCTTTTGCCGTCTTTCAGTTCTATCACATCTGTCGGCGATGTGATGGACAGCTCATCAAGGCCGTCCCTGCTGGAAACCAACAGGACATGATCCGGTTCAAAGGATTCTAAAGCTCCGGCCATCAGCTTCGCTTTCTCAAAGGAGTAGACGCCGATGACCTGGCGTTTCGCCTTCATCGGGTTGCTGAGCGGTCCAAGCAGATTAAACACCGTTCTAAATCCGAGAGCCTTTCTCGGCACGGTGACATGCTTCATGGAAGAATGATAGCTTGGCGCATATAAGAACCCCATATTGCGCCGTTCAATACTGCGTTTTGTTTCCTCAGGCGTCGTCTGTATGGAAACGCCGAGGTATTCCAGCACGTCCGCACTCCCGCTTTTCGAAGAAACCGATCGATTTCCGTGTTTGGCAATTTTAGCCCCGGCGGCTGACGCAATAATGGCTGCAGCAGTGGAAATGTTGAAAGTCGAATTGCCGTCTCCACCCGTCCCGCACGTATCGACAACACGTTCAGGACCGGCGATTGTAAAAGCTTTCTCCCGCATCGCTCTGACAAAACCGGTGACTTCTTCGACGGTCTCCCCCCGGTAGGCGAGAACGGATAGCAGCCCTCCAATTTCAGCTTCAGTCAGTTCACCGTTCATCATCAGATGCATGATGTTGTTCGCTTCTTCTTCATTCAGTGTGCGGCCATTAACGCATGATTTCAGCAGTTCGTTCATTGCCGTCCTCCTCCTTTTCCAGAAACATATCCTCAGCTATTTGGATCGTTTTCAGCAAAGCACCGGCCTTATTACACGTTTCTTCCCATTCATTTTCGGGGACTGAATCAGCCACAATCCCCGCACCGGCCTGGATGGAGGCCACACCGTCTTTGACGCTCATCGTGCGGATCGTAATGCAAGAGTCAATATTGCCGTCAAAGCCGATATAAGCGATGCATCCTCCATACGTTTCCCTCGGGGCGGGCTCCAGCTCATTTAAAAGCTGCATCGCCCTGATTTTCGGCGCCCCTGTCAGCGTGCCGGCGGGAAAAGCGCTCATTAAAGCGTCAACCGGATGGACATCTGCTTTCAGCGAACCGGTTACGATCGATATAATGTGCATGACATGGGAGAAGGAAACGATTTTTGTAAACTCGGGCACCTGAACCGATCCGTATTCGGCGACTCTGCCGATGTCGTTTCTCGCCAAATCGACGAGCATATAGTGCTCGGCTTTTTCTTTTTCATCTGCCAAAAGCTCTTTTTTCAGGCGCTCGTCTTCGGCATGGTCTGCTCCTCTTTTTCTCGTTCCGGCGATCGGATGGATTTCAAGATGGCCGTTTTGGACGTGGATCAGCCGTTCCGGGGAGCTTCCGACAAGCTCGCGGTCAGGCAGCTTGATATAGTACATGTATGGCGACGGATTGATCATTCTCAGCACTCTGTACAGCTCGAAGGAACTGACATTGACCGGGATATCAAACCTTTGGGAAAGCACTCCTTGAAAGATGTCCCCCGCTCTAATGTACTCTTTTAATCGTTCGACATCGGCTAAAAACTGCGGTTTTTCATATGTTGATTGAACATGTTCAAAGCTTGGAGTGTCATACCGTCCTTGCGGGAGAAAAAGCTCTTTCGCCGTTTTTCGGTCTGCCAGCCTTTTTGTAAGTTTTTTCAGCTCATTTTTAGCCTGTTGAAACAACAGCGATTTTTCGTTCTCTGTTTCACTGCCGTTAAGCCTTACATATTGAATAAAGTGCAGTTTTTTCTGCTCATGATCATAAGCGATCATGGTGCTGCAGACAAACAGCAGACATTTTGCCATCTCTGTTTCCTTTTCATGCCTTTTGATGGCCGGCTCAACAAGCGGCATCAGATCATAGCTTAAATAACCTACGGCGCCGCCGGTAAACGGTATATCAAGATCAGGCGCCTTAATTAAGCATGTTTCCGACATCCATTGAAGAACTTCCTTTAGCTGTGAAGCGGTGTATAGCTTCTCCATGTCCTCTCCGCAAGCATGAAACCGACCGCATTCTTCTTTAATCGTCAAAAAAGGGCGGAGTCCGATAAACGAATATCTTGACCATGCCGATGTGTCGTCTTTGCTTTCCAGCAAATACACGATGTCATTTTCAAGCTTTTCAACCATTTGAACAGGTGTCAGCGTATCGACGGAAAAGCTTTCTATAATGGGAATCGTTCTAAAATGTGAAGTGTCCTCCATAAACGAGGAAAAATCGCTTTGATATGTCAATGGTTTCTCACTCCTTTTTCAGGCGGAGGAGAATGAGAAGAAGCCTCTGAGGCAGACAAATTGATTGAAATGTGGGGAATAATAAACAAACCCAAAAGAACAGCGTCTTTTGGGTAGAATTTGATAAACGTTTTGTCTCAGCTCATCTCAACTCATTCTCTAACTACCCTAGTCTCATACTCAGCTTTCATTGTCAAACCTATATACACACTCCTGTGTATTTCCAAGGTTTCTACAATCGTATTACAATTCAGTCTTTTTTGTCAATGATAAATCTGGTCTGAGTGTCACCGCTTTTTCCAAATAGACGTGCCGGACTTCATCCTGGCGCTTTTCGGTCTGAACCGTCATCATCACCCTGATGCATTGTTTAAGACCATGCTCAACATCCATTTCCTGCATGCACATGACGGGGACGTGCTGCCAACCGTCAAACGTTCTGACGACTTTGGCAGGAAAAGCGGCGTGAATGTCGGAAGTAGCCGAGATCAAAATCTGCACCACTTGCTCAGGTTCGATTTTATTTTCAACAATCATTTTTTCGATCAGCTGCTTCGTTTTCGCCGTGATCTCTTTGTCTGTATCTTGTTCAACAGTTGTCGCTCCCCGAATCCCGCGCATCATCATTCGTCTCCCTCCAATCTCCACAGATTCAGCCATCGTTCGATTTCCCGAGCTTCAAAGGAGCTGAGATGTACACTGCCGATCTCATCAAGCAGGACAAATTGAATGATTCCACCGCGCGTTTTTTTGTCATTCATCATTCGGTTGACCAGCGCTTCTGTTGATATCTCTTTTTTCACGCTTCCCGGGTAGCCGAGCTTTTGCAGCCAGTTTGACATGCCTTTGACATCAATCGGAGCATTCAGGACCTTTTCACTGACAAACAAGGCGAATTGCATGCCTAAGGCAACGGCGTCTCCATGCGTGATCTCTCCATATCCATATTCGGCTTCAACAGCATGGCCGAGCGTATGCCCAAAGTTTAAAAAGGCTCTGATTCCGGCTTCACGCTCATCTTTTGAGACGATCGCCGCTTTTATCGAAATGCCTTTATAAACCATTTCATTCAGCTGTTCATTTGTCACTTCTTCGATCGAGTCTATTTTCAGAAGGTCTTGCAAGAACGATTCGTCGTGAATAAAAGCGTGCTTGATGACTTCGGCCATCCCCGACCTCATTTCTTTTTCAGGGAGAGTTGCCAGGCATTCCGTATCGTAAATCACCGCTTTCGGCTGATGGAAAGCGCCGATTAAGTTTTTGCCGAGCGGATGGTTGATGGCGACTTTGCCGCCGACCGCGCTGTCATGTGAAAGCAGAGTCGTCGGGAATTGAACATAATCGATGCCTCTCATAAAAGTCGAAGCCACAAATCCCGCAAGATCACCGACGACACCTCCGCCCAGCGCCAAAATGCATGATGAACGGTCAAGCTGAAACTGAATGGCTTCCGTTTGCAGCATCATGAACATATCGATCGATTTGGCCTGCTCGCCGCTGGGGACGGCTACCTTCTTCACTTGCCATCTGCTTTGGAGTAGATTGAACAGCTCTGTTCCGTAGCGTTTGTCAACTTCTTCATCGGTAATCAAAAGCAGTTTTGTCATGGGAAGGTTTAAAGATGACAAAAGCTCAGCCGCGTTTTTTCTGATTCCCCCTCCGATAAAAACCGGGTAAGACAGAGATGCGGTTTCGATTTGAAGTGATTTCATTAAAACTCCCTCGCAAGTCTTCTCATTTTCTCGACGTTTTCAGCGATGCGATCCATTTGATCGACGCCAAACTGTTCGACGACCGCATTGGCGATCTCCCATGCCACTACAGCTTCTGCCACAACGCTTGCCGCAGGGACAGCACAGGAATCGGAACGTTCAATGCTGGCTGTGAACGGCTCTTTCGTCTCGATGTCAACGCTTTTCAGCGGTTTATATAATGTCGGAATCGGCTTCATAACGCCTCTGACGACAATCGGCATGCCTGTTGTCATTCCGCCTTCAAGTCCGCCCAGACGGTTCGTGGCCCGCGTATAGCCTTTTTGTTCATCCCAAATAATTTCGTCATGGACTTCACTGCCGTTTTTCCTTGCCGCTTCAAAACCGATGCCAAATTCAACGCCTTTAAATGCATTGATGCTTAAAACAGCAGCCGCGAGCTTGCTGTCGAGTTTCCTGTCATAATGAACATAGCTGCCGACTCCGACCGGAACTCCTTCGACGATCACTTCGACGATTCCGCCGATGGAATCTCCGTTTGCTTTCGCCTCGTCGATCGCTGCCATCATTTTTTTGCCCGCTTCCTCGTCATAGCATCTGACAGGAGATTCTTCCGTCACTTTTTGCAGCTCTTCGATTGAAGCGTAATTTGTTTGTTCGGCCTTGACGCCGCCGATTTCAAGCACATGGCCGGCCACTTTTATGCCGAGCTGTGAGAGAATCTTTTTAGCGACAGCACCCGCCGCAACCCGAACGGTTGTCTCCCTTGCGGAAGAACGCTCAAGCACATTTCGCATATCCCTGTGGCCGTATTTGATCGCGCCGTTTAAATCGGCATGACCAGGTCTCGGCCTTGAAATCTGGCGCTTCATTTCGCTTTCCTCTTCGGCTGTAATCGGTTCGGAGCCCATGATTTTCGTCCAATGCTTCCAGTCATTGTTTTCAACGACAAGGGCGATCGGCGATCCGAGAGAACGCCCGTGCCTTACGCCGCTTGTAATTTGCGCCTCATCTTTTTCAATTTGCATCCGCCGTCCGCGACCGTAGCCTTTTTGACGTCTCTGCAGCTCATAGCTGATGTCTTCTTTCGTGATTTGAAGTCCTGCTGGAACCCCTTCAATAATTGTCGTAAGCTGCGGGCCGTGAGATTCCCCGGCTGTTAAATACCTCATGCTTTCGTTCTCCCTTCATCACATTAACGCTTTTAAGTAAAACTATAACATAACCTCTTATAAAAAGTCAGCTAACTTTTTTGATAGAAAAACGTATCTGTTGACCGGAAACCGTATTTTTCCGGATTGAAGATCTGTTCGGTGCTTCCCACAAACAAAACGCCGTTTTTCTTCAGACTTTTGCCGAATTTATGATAGATCGTCTCTTTCGCATCCTCCGTAAAATAGATTAATACGTTTCGGCATACGATAATATCAAAGTCTTTTTCGTAAGGATCAGCCAATAAATTGTGTTTTTGAAAGCGGATGTTTTTTCGAATGTCATCTTTAACGGTAAAACGGCTTCCATTTTGTGTGAAAAACCGTTCCTTCATTTCTTTCGGCACTTCCTGCAGGGATCTCTCCTGATAAATTCCTTCTTTTGCTTTGGCAAGCACCTTGTCATCAATATCAGTGGCGATGATTTGATAGTCTGACAGATCCTTCTGCCTGCTTAAAATCATCGATAATGTATAAGGCTCTTCTCCCGTTGAGCACGCCGCACTCCAAACCTTCAGTGTTTTGGAAGGCTTTAACAGCGGAAGAATCGTTCTCTCGAGCACATCCCATCTTTTATAGTTTCTGTAAAATTCAGAAACATTAATCGTCATCCTGTCTAACGTCTCCTGCAGAAGACGGTCATTCTTTTCAAGGGCGAGAGCAAACTCCCGAAAATCGCCAAATCCCTTCTTTTCATAAAGGGATGTCAGCCTTCTTTTCATTTGCGCCTCTTTATATAATGCCAAGTCAACACCCGTCATTTTTTTCCATTTATCAACGAAGAAGCTGTAATTGTCCATGTTTTCTCTCCTAATCCATCATGCTGATATGACTACAATTATAGCCTGTTTTCCTGAGAATTTGTACGTTTAAAATGAAAAAACGCCCGCTTCTTCGAAAAAGGGAAAGCAGACGTTAAGTTCCATATAAAAAATCAGCTTTTCAGCTGATTTTAGTAGATCCATTGGTTCATTAATTTTTCGTGTTCAACAAGTTCATCCTGTTTAAAAAACAAATTGATTTCGCGAAGTGCGCTTTCAGGAGAATCTGAACCGTGAATGATATTTTTCCCGACAATCATGCCGAAATCCCCGCGAATTGTACCCGGAAGCGCTTCCTTAGGATTCGTTTTCCCGATCAGCTGCCTGGCGATCGCAATCGCGTCTTCACCTTCCCATACCATGGCAAATACGGGACCGGATGTGATAAAGTCAACAAGCTCTCCGAAAAAAGGCTTCTCTTTATGCTCTTTATAATGCTCGCCTGCCGTCTCCTCTGAGACCTTCATCAGCTTGGCTCCGACTAAATGTAAGCCCTTACGTTCGAATCTTGACAAAATCTCGCCGATCAGCTGACGCTGAACGCCATCAGGTTTTACCATTACAAAGGTTTTTTCCATATTCGATTCTCCACCCCACTGTTATGTATAGGCTTTCAACACTACATCGGAAATATAACATTTTTCAATCAATTAATCAATAAAGGGTGGAGAATATTCATACTTTTGACTCAATTGCCGCCGCCTAGAATTTTCGTTTGCCAATATATTTCGCAATTTGTCCCAACGCTTTCCTGGCGCGGCTTTTCGGAAGCGTTTCAAGCAGGCGGAACGCCTTATTTAAATACATTTCACTGACTTTGAACGATTGTTCAATAGCATCGGTTTGTTTCAGATCTTCGATCAGCGGTTTGATTTGTTCAGGTGTCGTTTCACTGTTGACCAGCTTTAGGCGGGCTTTCAGTTCAGGCGATTTGAGCGCGTACAGAACAGGAAGCGTAACATTCCCCTGAAGCAAATCGCTGCCTACGGGCTTGCCAAGCTCTTCTGCGCTGGATGTAAAGTCGAGAATGTCATCAATGATCTGGTAAGACATTCCAACATAGTAACCAAACCAGTAAAGGGTTTGATGAATCTTTTCTCCGGCGCCGGCGGCGATGGCTCCAAGCTGGCAGCTCGACGCGATCAAAAGCGCCGTCTTGCGTTTGATCCGCCTTAAATAGGTTCTGAGGTTCTGCTCCATGTTATATTTATCTTTAATTTGTTCAATTTCTCCAAGACAGACTTCAACGATCGCCTTGGATAAAATTTCGTGGGCTTTCGGCTCGTTTATTTTTGTCATGGATTCCAGCGAACGGGCGAACAGATAATCGCCGGTATACATCGCAATCCGGTTATCCCACTTCGCTTTGATTGTCGGCTGTCCCCTTCTCAGCTCCGCATCATCGATGACATCGTCGTGGACGAGCGAAGCCATATGTATCAATTCCAATGAAACGGCGACATTTTTAATTTTGCTAATGTCGTATTCACCAAACATGCCGGAAAGCAGAACGAACACAGGACGGATCCGTTTGCCCCCGGCCTGCAGCAAATGAAGGCTCGCTTCACTCAGCAAAGGATAGTCGGAGTGCACGGTTCTTTCCAGCTCTTTTTCTATTAAATCAATATCGTCATTCAAAAAAGAATATAACGTTGTCAATTTCATTTCGATTCACCCGAGAGTTTCAGTAGTCATCATCGCTTCCAGCCGACATGTGTAGCAGCTACACCGCCTGTAAAGGGATGATATTGAACATTTTCTAATCCGGCCTTTTCAAATAAAGCGGCAAGCTCTTTCATACCCGGAAATTCCCTGGCGGACTCTTGAAGCCAGGAATACTCTTTATAGCTTTTGGCAAAGAGCTTTCCAAACACAGGCATAATAAAGCGGAAATACAGAAAGTAAAGCTGTTTGAATCCGAACATTTCCGGCTGGGACGTTTCAAGGCATATGACCCGACCGCCCGGTTTCGTGACCCGGGCCATCTCTTTTAGGACAGTTAAATAGTCAGGTACATTGCGAAGGCCGAAGCCGATGGTGACATAGTCGAACGTATTGTCCGGAAATGGAAGCTCCATCGCATTACCGTGGATCAGTTCGATCTGGCTGTAGTTCTTTGTTTTTTGCTCGGCGATGCTCAGCATATTTTTGCTGAAATCAAGGCCTTTGATCTCGCCATTTTCTCCGGCAGCATCCGCCAGCGCGATCGTCCAGTCCGCCGTTCCGCAGCATACATCAAGCGCTTTGGCTCCTTTTGGAACATTCATGATCCGCATCGTTTTGTCGCGCCATTTTTTATGCTGCCTGAAGCTGATAACGGAATTCATCTGATCGTAATTTTTATAAATTTTTTCAAACACGCCATGTACGCGCTGTTCTTTTGACTGCTCCATGATGGTTACCCTTCTTCCACTTTCTGATGATAAGTTCGTTTTTCAGGCCTGATCGCTTGCAGGCGGTCCAAAAGCCATTTCTGAAAGGCCGGCTTCTTTGCAAGGGATTGGTCAATCTGCAGCTTGGCTTTTGCATAAGCCGCGTCTGCCAATTGCCCGCATGAAGCCTCTTCCGGAAACTCTTCCTTTAAAATCGTCTCAAGCAAACGGGAGTCCGAAGCTTTTTCTTCGGCCGCAAACCTTTTAAACACAAGAAAGTCGTTGGCAGCTGTTTTCCAGTGAGGCAGATAAAAGTGGTCGGCGAGATGATGAAAAAGGGCAGCTTCTACGATGCTGACGCTTTTTGTCAGGCTGTTTAAGTCTTTTGCGGAATGATCATAAAGCCTAATTTTGTGTTCATTGATTTCTTTAATAGCGGCAGCCAGCGTCCGAATCATATAGATATCCTTCATTCCCGATAACAGGGAATAGTACATGCCGCTGAAATAGTCCCCGGCCAAAACCGTCAGCTGCCGGTTTTTATAGTCATCTTGCTTGATTGAAGCTGCGGTCGTGACTTCATCATGGGTGTCAAGGGCTGTTTGAACAAGCATCGCCGTTAAAATGTAATTTTCTTTGTCAGCTTCTTTTAATTCCGTTTCATCAAACAGGGCATAAAAAAGAAACAGCTTATCCTCATCCACTTTTGGCGCAGTCAAATGCTTGGCCAGATAAGGATGTGAGAGCTTTTGATTCAGCTTGAATTTCAAATGAGATAATTGTCCGTAGATGTCTTGCAAAGATATCACCCTTGTCCCAAAATTCGCAGTTTTTCTCATGATTGATTATATGCAGCGGAGAAAGTTTTAGTATATCATACTATGATAAAAAATAATCTTTTACGGCGCCTGAATAGGCTGAAAGATGTGCGCTATTTTTTCGCTTCGCTTTTCATTTCGCCGTAAGCTGTTTGAATCAAAGCCTCGCCGCGCACCTTTATGGCGGAGGTATGCTCTGTAAACTGGCAGATCATCACTTCGCCTTTGTCGAGCTTTTCAGAATGATGAAATCTCGTGTCTGTTCCTCTCGTGAGGCCGATCACGTTTACGCCGTCTTCAACGGCCTTGATCACCACATAGTCATTCGATTGAATATTGCTCATGTTCATCGCACCTTCTCATTTTTAATCGTGATGTTTAATGAGCTCCAATACTTCGGAGCGAGCGGCTACATCTTGTCTGAATGTTCCTCTTACAGCAGAGGTGACGGTTTTGGCCCCGGGCTTTTTCACGCCCCGCATCGTCATGCACATATGCTCAGCTTCAACGACGACCATCACGCCATGAGGCGTCAGCGTGTCCACGATGCTGTCTGCAATTGTCGACGTAATCCGTTCCTGCAGCTGCGGACGCTTCGCCACCGCTTCAACTGCTCTCGCCAGTTTGCTGAGACCGGTGACTTTTCCCCCCTTGGGAATATAAGCGACATGCGCTTTCCCGTAAAAAGGAACCAAATGATGTTCACACATGGAATAAAAGGGAATATCTTTAACAAGAACAAGCTCTTCGTGGTCTTCGCCAAAAATCGTTTTAAAATGCTCTTTCGGATCTTCGTTTAGACCCGCAAATACTTCGGCATACATCTTCGCGACCCGTTTTGGTGTATCAAGAAGGCCTTCGCGGTTCGGGTCTTCACCGATCGCTTCCAAAATCTGACGGACAGCTTGTTCAATTTGTTCTTTGTTGATTTCTCTCATTGTATTATCCTCCAGAAACGCATACATTTAATTCAGATTCTAGCACAATTCAGCTTATAAAAGCAAAATGAAAGGTATTGAACCGGGAAAAAAGAATCTCATCTGAAAAATATGAAAAGCCCCTTTTAAAAGGGGCTTTCCTGTGAAGAAACAATACGGTATGTATAACGCGTAAAAAACGGCATATACATACGATTATTTGCCTGCTACAGCATCTTTAAGCGCTTTACCTGGTTTGAAAGCAGGCACTTTGCTTGCAGGGATTTCGATTTCTTCACCTGTTTGAGGGTTGCGTCCTTTACGAGCAGAGCGCTCACGAACCTCGAAGTTACCGAAACCGATCAATTGAATTTTTTCACCGTTTTTAAGTGCATCTAAAATTGTATCAAAAACAGAATCAACTGCTTTGGTAGCGTCTTTTTTAGATAATTCGCTTGCTTCTGCAACCGCATTGATTAGTTCTGTCTTGTTCATGCATTTCACCTCCTCCCAAAAGATATCAATCAATAGATTATCATCATTTCTTCACAGTTCAACCTGTTTCTATACCTGTTTGAACAGAAATTTCAACTCAATATAGAAAAGGCATTTCACAGCTTTCAGGTGAAAATTTCACTTTTAGAGGAACGATTGTCCAACAAAGTGAAGATTTTCTGTATGTAGATTAACACATATGAAAAGCCATATCAAGCATTTTAAAGCTATGATCCCTTATTCGTCAAGGTTTAAGGCAAAATACGGCGAACGAATATTCCTGTTTTTCCTTTTTTCATCAGATTCTCTCCTATATTTCCAGCCCGCTGCGCCGACATTTGTACATAAACACAATAAAAAAAGACCTCCCGTATATAAAGAGGTCTTCCCTTTTATAAGATGATCGCAATCAAGCCGCCTGAGCCTTCGTTAATGATGCGCTCCAGCGTCTCCTTCAGCTTGTATCTTGCATTCTCCGGCATGAGAGACAGCTTTGCCTGTATGCCTTCCCTGACGATTGAGCTGAGGCTTCTGCCGAAAATGTCGGAATTCCAGATAGACAGCGGATCGTCTTCAAAGTCCTGCATCAAATACCGGACAAGCTCTTCGCTTTGTTTTTCCGTCCCGATGATCGGGGCGAATTCGCTTTCTACATCGACTTTGATCATGTGAATCGATGGCGCTACCGCTTTCAGGCGAACGCCGAATCTCGATCCCTGCCTGATGATTTCCGGTTCATCAAGGCTCATGTCGGTTAATGCCGGTGCAGCGATTCCGTAGCCGGTCTGTTTCACCATTTTCAAAGCGTCTGACACCTGGTCATATTCCGTCTTGGCATGGGCAAAGTCCTGCATCAGCTGGAGAAGATGGTCTTTTCCCCTGATTTCAACGCCGACGACTTCCCTTAAGATTTCATCGTACAGATCATCAGGAGCGTACAAATCGATTTCTGCGATCCCCTGCCCCATTTCAATTCCGGCGAGGCTTGCGCGCTCGATGAAATCAAATTCGCTGAAGTGCCCTACGACGCGGTCAACATCTCGTAATCTTTTAATATCTTTGACGGTCTCTTTTACTGAATCCTGATAGTTTTCCCGCAGCCAGTGATTTTCCTTCAGCACCATGACCCAGCTCGGAAGATTGACGTTTACTTCAAGAACCGGGAACTCGTAAAGCGCCTCTCTGAGAACGCTTAAGACATCGGCTTCTCGCATGCTTTCCACACTCATCGCCAGCACCGGAATATCATATTTTTCCATCAGTTCATTTCGAAGCGCCTCTGTTTCAGGATGATATGGACGGACGGAATTGATCACCATGATGAACGGTTTGCCAACCTCTTTCAGCTCATCGATCACCCGCTCTTCCGCCTCAATGTAATCCTGTCTGGCAATTTCGCCGATCGTACCATCGGTCGTAATGACGACGCCGATTGTAGAATGCTCCTGGATAACCTTTCTCGTGCCGATTTCCGCCGCTTCATGAAACGGAATCGGCTCCTCATACCAAGGCGTGTTGATCATCCTTGGGCCGTTTTCATCTTCATAGCCCTTCGCTCCAGGGACAGTATAGCCGACACAGTCTACAAGTCTTATATTCACATCGAGTCCGTCACTGACATGAACTGACATCGCCTGATTCGGAACAAATTTCGGTTCGGTTGTCATGATGGTTTTGCCAGCGGCGCTTTGAGGGAGCTCATCTTGTGCGCGCGCCCGGTCTGCTTCATTGTTGATATTCGGGAGCACCACTAGCTCCATAAATTTTTTAATGAACGTAGATTTTCCTGTGCGTACGGCTCCTACGACACCTAAGTATATATCGCCTCCTGTTCGTTCAGCGATATCCTTGAAAATATCGACCTTTTCCAAGTGATCCCCTCCCGGACTTCCAATCCTTTTCAATTTTTTACTTCTTCATCAATCAAAAACAGGACATTACAGTGTATGACGTTGTCCTATTTCAATATGACAGCTCAGGGAAATTTTTTCGGCATGCATGAAAAAACCTTTCTCCTTATTGTATGCTGCGGAGAAAGGTTCATGACTAATTCTTGCGCTTACCGTTTAGGTTGTTCTAAAAAAACCGGTTCCTGCTTATCATTGACGCTGTATTTCACAGAAAACGCCGGCACGAAAGGCGTTTCTTTCCACATGACATCCTGGATTTCATCACCCGGTTTTAAAGCCTTTTTTGATTTTTTCAGCAGTTTGGCCAAATCCATCCGGTAATCTACTTGTATGTCGCCTTTTTGATCGACAAGAAGCGGCAGTGAATCGCCTGTTACCGGACTTGTGACAGAAGGGGGTTCTTTCAGCCCCAGCTTCTGATAATCGAGTGTAAATAAATTTTTCGCTACGACTTTTTCATACGGGGGATACCGATGCTGATCTTTGTACATTTCGATCCGAAGCTTCAATTCCTTGACCGCTTCCGACATTTTCACGTCAATAAGCTTGACCGTCGGATTTTTTTCAACATCTACGAGAACATATACATACTCTCCGCCGTTTTCATAGGAAGTGCCGGGAGGCTCCTCCAAATACCGCGGAGACAGCCTGTTAAAATCGATAGGATATTTTTGATAGATTGGGATGGACATATCTTTTGTTTTAATCGGAAGGAGCCCGCCTGTCGCTTTCCTGAATTCGTCGACCGCGGCCTGCACTTCATTGAGCTGATGTTGATAGGGGACGTTGTTTTTCGCTCTTTTTTGTTCAGGGTATAAACATCCGCTTAAAAGAATGGCTGTGAGCAAAAGTGTGAACAGTACGCTGATTGTTTTCATATGCATCTTCCTTTTGAACATTATTCATTAACGGGACCGCTGAAGACGACGAAAAAAACGATCACGCCCGAGATCAGCATGCATGTATAAGCCAGAAACGACGTGACGATTTTGAGAAAAGGATTTTTGAATTTGTACCTGCTTATGTATATGGCAATCACCGCTAAGAACATCAGGCCCATCGCTCCTAAGGCAAACCACATTTTTAACAGACCGGGATTCACGCTAAAAGCCCTCCTTCTATCATTCTCTTGTGTTGTAAGCGTTATATTTCATTTTATATAAGAAAAACCAGAAGTTCAACAGCTTTTCCAATTTTTAAGAAGCGGGCATAGGCAGTAAAAAAACCTGAAGCAAAGAGGGGGACTTTGCTTCAGGCTTGTGAATGGTGACTATATAACCCAATGATTAGATACAGCTCTTCCAGACTTCGATTCTATTTTATGCAAGTGTTCGGACAAATGTATCCTCTCTTGCCTAAGTCTCCAAATGTTTCAGTTTTTTAAAAACGAACCTGGAGGAGAGCGTTAACGCCATTTCGGGCTGGTCATTTGATTTGATTTTCGAACGTGTTCACAAGATCTTCCATCTCGTGTGTTTTCACTCTTGCCATCAATGATTCAACGGCAATATCAACTTTTTTGCCATCAAATAAAACTTTATGCAGCGCTTCAGTGATCGGCATTTTGACGTCATATTTTTGTGAAAGCTGATATGCCGCTTTAGTCGTGCGTACCCCCTCAACGACCATCCCCATTTCTTTCAGAACTTCTTCAAGTTTGAAGCCTTTACCCAGCATATTACCGGCCCGCCAATTTCGTGAATGAACGCTTGTACAGGTAACGATCAGATCGCCGATTCCGGCAAGGCCTGAGAATGTCAGCGGATTTCCTCCCATTTTCGTGCCCAGGCGTGCGATTTCCGCCAAGCCTCTTGTGATTAAAGCGGCTTTTGCATTATCGCCGTATCCCAAGCCGTCGGCAATTCCAGCGGCAAGCGCAATCACGTTTTTCAGCGCACCGCCGACCTCTACTCCGATAATGTCCGGGTTGGTATAGACGCGAAAATTCTGATTCATAAACAAATCCTGAATGGTCTGTGCGACTTCGATGTTTTTCGAGGAAACCGTGACTGTTGTCGGGTGTCTTAAACCGACTTCTTCGGCATGGCTTGGACCGGAAAGGACGACGATGTCTTCCCGTAATTCGGCAGGAATTTCGTCTTCCATCATCTCTGAAATTCTGAGCAGTGTGTCAGGTTCGATTCCCTTTGAAACATGGACGAAAATCGTTTTTTTCTTAATAAAGGAGACAGCCTCTCTGAGAACCTCCCGGATCGCCTTCGTCGGAACGGCGACAATGATCGTTTGCACATCGGCCAATGCAGCCTGCAGATCCGTAGTACCGCAGACGGCATCAGGGAGTTTGACTCCCGGCAGATAATCTTCGTTTTCATGTTTTTCATTGATTTGCTTAATCAGCTCTTCGCGGTGTCCCCATACGCAAACATCGTGGCGATTGTCCGCCAGCACAAGGGCCAATGCTGTTCCCCAGCTTCCGGCTCCTAAAATCGATACTTTAGTCATTCCACTACACCTCTTTATTTTCTTGCTCTTGCGAAAATCTTGATCGGTGTTCCTTCAAATCCAAACGCATCGCGTATCCGGTTTTCCAAAAAGCGCTCATAAGAAAAGTGCATCAGCTCCGGATCATTGACAAACACGACAAAAGTCGGCGGCTTAACAGCCACTTGGGTCGCATAATAGATTTTCAAGCGGTTTCCGTTGTGGGTCGGCGTCGGATTCATGGCGACCGCATCCATAATGATATCATTCAGGATGTTCGTCTGCACCCTCATCGAATGGTTTTCACTTGCCGTCATGACGGCCGGCATCAGCGTATGAATCCGCTTTTTGGTTAGGGCGGACATGAACAGTACAGGCGCGTAATCTAGAAACAGAAAGTGATCTCTAATATTTTGCTCAAATTCCTTCATTGTCCGCTCATCTTTTTCGACCGCATCCCATTTGTTCACGACGATGACGACGGCTTTTCCCGCTTCATGCGCATAACCGGCAATCTTCTTATCCTGTTCAATGATGCCTTCCTCACCGTTTAAAACGACGACGACGACCTCTGAGCGGTCAATCGCTTTTAAAGCTCTGAGCACACTGTATTTTTCAGTTGACTCATAGACCTTGCCTTTCTTTCTCATCCCGGCCGTGTCAACGATGACAAAATCGCGCTGATTGTATGTAAACCTCGTGTCAATCGCATCTCTTGTCGTTCCGGCAATATCGCTGACGATCACGCGCTCTTCGCCGAGCATAGCGTTGACGAGGGACGATTTTCCGACGTTCGGACGTCCGATCAGGCAAAATTGCACCACTTCATCTTCATATCTCGTTTCCGGAATGTTTTTAAAATGTTCGCTGACGGCATCAAGCAGATCCCCGAGGCCAAGGCCATGCGTACCTGAGATCGGATACGGCTCCCCAAAGCCGAGCGAATAAAAATCGTAAATATTGGCCCTCATTTCCGGATTATCAAGTTTATTGACCGCCAGGACAACCGGCTTTTTCGTCCGGTATAAAATTTTCGCGACTTCTTCATCAGCAGCTGTGATCCCTTCGCGTCCATTCGTCATGAATATAATCACATCCGCCTCTTCCATAGCGATTTCCGCCTGATGGCGAATTTGCGCGAGAAACGGCTCATCACCGATTTCAATTCCACCGGTGTCAATCAGATTAAAATCATGGTTCAGCCATTCGGCAGAGCTGTATATCCGATCCCGTGTCACACCGGGTGTATCTTCCACAATCGAAATTCTTTCGCCCGCGATCCGGTTAAAGATCGTGGACTTCCCAACATTGGGTCTTCCAACTATGGCTACGACAGGTTTTCCCATAGTACCCTTCCTTTCAATTCTCTTCAGGAGCATTGTCAAATAATCATCGTGAAGAAAGAAACCCTTCTTTGTTCATGCAGAAGGGCTTAACTCATATATTATATCAATTTCTAAAGAGATCACAACTCTAATCAAAAATGTTTCACAATCAAATACAGATCATCCCCTATCCCATGGGCGATTCCGTCGAGAATGGCCTCAAGGTTTTTGGCATAGGTATCCATTTCCTCCTTGTTGTCGCAAAAAAACACGGCTGTGCCTCCAATCACCCGATCTCGCCTTGTTGTGACGACTGCCAAAATAAATTTTTCGATCGACTCGCTCATTTTATCACCTTACCGTGCTTTTCTTTTATAAATTCCATCGGCACCCGAATGGCATTTTCAAGCGTTGGGACATCTCCGATCACTTTGATGGCCATATCCTTATCCCTGATGGTCGGAAGGACAAATACTGCGACTCGCCCGTCATTTAAATCCCTTTTCGCTAAAGGGGTGAGCGACGGTTCCCCTGAATCCCTGTAGACGCCGAGTACATTTGAGACATCGAATAATATCGCCTGCCTTTGGCCGAGATTGGCGAGCGTCACCGCTGAATTAAAATTTTTCGGCTTCAATATGAAGCCCATGCCATGTTCAAGGATCAACTTTTGCTTTTCGGGAATACCGATGTTCATGATGTAAATATCGTCGACATACAAGCCTGCGCCCTCAAAATGCGGCTTTTGATACTCTATATCGGCAATGTGCTTAATAAAACTGCCGGACATTAAAATTCTCCCGGCGATAAAACAGATCACGACAACCGCAAGCCCTGCCCATACGGAAGAAAAAAGGATATAGGCCAAAGTCGTTAAAAGCGATGTGAAAATGACGATATAGTTCCGGCTTTCAAAGGCTATCGCAATCCCTTCGATGTATGTGCTCCCTCTTGAAACGAGCTCATAGCCGTCAAGCTGTGTCAAAGTTTCCCTTTCCATATTGCGGACATCCCTGAATTGGGTGGCAGCCAGCGTTAAAAAGGTGATCGCTGTATAATCGGACTTTAATATGGACGGTATGATGATCGCTCCGATGCTTGCAGCGATCATCGCCAGTGCGATATGGATCGTTTTCCCGTGAAGATAGGTGGGATACTGGCGATAATCGGTCCTCAGCATATACACTCTGACGCCAATACCTGCTGTTATTCCCAAGATAATCGGATAAGTATAATGAGTCATGACATTTTTGTTGCTCCTTTATTCAATCGCTTCCATTTTTGATGAATCTGTTGGACAAGCCGCTCATATTGGGAAATCCCATACACGAGAACGATGCCGGCTGAGCACATGGACAGCCAGGTATATCCGCCGACAACGATGTCCCCGTAAAGCTTTCTGATGATAAGCGAGTACAAAAGCTCCCCCTGGCACATGCCAAGTACAAACAGCGCCAGGCGGCTGGCGAAGCTTTTTTCAAAAGCCGCCGTCATGATCATAAACAATACGATGATCAGCCATTCAGGCTTTAGGATAAACCAAACCGGATCATATAATGCAAAAAGAAACAAAAAGCCGTAGGCAAACACCATTGCAAGATGGAGAAACAGGCGCTTGATGCTTTTGTGAATCGACTGATAGCCGCCCATGATCAAAGCGCCTGTAAAAAAAAGCAGATACGCCGCATTAAAAGACAAGGAGAAGTGCAGCTGATACATACTTAAAATAATGTTGAGCAAAATAAATGCCGAAGCAAATAAACGGCTCCTGTTTTTCTTTAGGATAAACGTTGTCAAAACCCACAAAAACCACATTGACCAAAAGTAATAAAATTGTTCCATTTTTCCATCCTCCATATTTCAGTATGGAGCGGCTGACCGAATTTTAAACCTGTGTAAAGGAGGGGAGCAGGAATGGGAAAAGACAGGCAGGAAAAGAAATTGAGAAAAGACAGGCGCACCGAGTCTGACCGGGATCAGTCCATCAGGCATAACGGAGCGACCTCTCTCGAAAGCGCTGAAGAAGCACGCAGGCGAAACCCATAAAAAAACCGGCTTGGTTAACCAAGCCGGTTTTTTTAACGCAAACTGTAAGCGGAAGGATCAATACCTCTTGCTTTCAGCCAATGATATGTCTCCCCTTTTATGACGAGAGGAGCTTTTTTGAGTTCTTCAATGGTCTGACAGCCCAAAACGGTCATGATCCTTTTCAAATCTTCGATCAGGCTTGTGATTTCCTCGACTAAAGCGTCTTCGCCTGATTCTGTCAGCACCTTAAGAAAATAGCCGGCCATGCCTGCAGCAGACGCTCCTAAAGCAATCGACTTTGCCAGATCAAGAGCATCCTGAATCCCCCCTGAGGCGATAACCGGACGATTCCTGAAGGCAGAGCAGACCTCGGCTACACTTGCAGCTGTCGATATGCCCCATTGATTGAAAAACCTGACCGCTTTGTCCCTGCGCAGATTCTCGATTTTTGAAAAATTCGTTCCGCCAAAACCGCCGACATCCACCGCTTGCACCCCTGCTTCAAACAGTTTGGCAGCGGTGTCCCTGCTCATGCCAAAGCCCACTTCTTTCACAGAAACGGGCACAGAGACTTTGCGGCAAATGTCCTCGATCTGGCGCAGTCTGCCGGTGAAATCGCGGTCCCCTTCAGGCATGACCATTTCCTGAATGACATTGAGATGAATTTGGAGCATGTCTGCTTCAATCATATCAACGGCTCTTTTTGCCTCATCAACCGTCGCTTCGCTTCCTAAATTGGCGAACACAAGCCCATTCCGGTTTTCTTTACGGACAATTTCATAAGAGGGCCGTTCATCAGGGTCTTTTAAAGCGGACATTTGCGATCCTACGGCAACGGGTATGTTCACGGCTTTGGCCGCTCTCGCCAGCGCTTTGTTAATCTCAAGCGTTGCTCGTCCCCCTCCGCCGGTCATTGCATTGATAAAAATAGGCGAACTTAAGAACAGTTCGCCTATTTTTGTTGAAGTATCAACTTGTGACAATGCCGTTTCCGGAAGGCTGACGTGAACAAATGTAATATCATCAAACCCTGTCTCGCGTTTTTGTCCGGTGGACAAGGCGTGTTCAATGTGTTCCTTTTTTCTCTCGGCTCGCGTCACCATTATCACCAAATTACTTTAATTTATTCAGTTTATCTCCAATCATTTCACCAAGCTGGAATCCTGTCGATTCTTCCTTCGCCTGATATTGGCGGTAATCTTCCTGTTCAGCTTTTTCATTGTTTTCTTCAAGCTCTTTCATGCTTAAAGAAATCCGTTCTTCGGCTTCATTGACATCGAGAACTTTAACCTTCACGTCCTGGCCTTCTTCAAGCACTTCGTGAGGTGTTCCGATGTGTTTATTTGAGATTTGGGAGATGTGAACAAGTCCTTCAACCCCAGGAAGCACTTCGACAAAAGCACCAAAGCTTACCAAACGCTGCACTTTACCGTCAAGGACGTCTCCAGGCTTCACTTTTTCGCCGATGTTCGCCCATGGTCCAGGAAGCGTCTCTTTGATCGATAATGAAATTCTTTCATTGTCGCGGTCAACTGAGAGGACCTTGACTTTGACTTCCTGGCCTTCTTCAACAACGTCTGACGGTTTCTCAACGTGTGAATGGGAAAGCTGGGAAATGTGGACGAGGCCGTCAATGCCGCCGATATCAACGAATGCTCCGAAATCGGTCAAACGCTGCACCTTGCCCTCAATAACCTGTCCGGCTTCCAATGTCTGCAGGAATTCCTGCTTTCTTTCGGACTGCTCTTTTTCAACAACCGCGCGGTGGGATAAAATCACGCGGTTTTTATCTCTGTCAAGCTCAACGACGATTAATGTAAGCGTCTTTCCTTTATAATCTGCAAAATCTTCAACAAAGTGTGCTTCGACAAGTGACGCAGGGATAAATCCGCGCACGCCTATATCGACCACAAGACCGCCTTTGACGACGTCTTTGACTTCGGCTTCAAACACTTCTTTTGACTCAAATTTTTTCTCTAGGTCTTCCCAAGCGCGGTCTGCATCAACAGCACGTTTTGATAAAATCAATGCATCGTCTTCCACTTTTGTTACTTTTAATTCAAGCTCATCGTCGATATTCACGACATCTGACGCTTTTTCAACATGGAGACTTGATAATTCACTGATTGGGATAATACCGGTTTGCTTGCAGTTGGGGATGTCAACATCAACATGCTTGTCCTCAACTTTCGTTACAATACCTTTCACCACATCTCCAACCTCTGGCACCTGAACATCAATTTGATTCATTTCCTCTGTCATTTCAATAACCTCCTTGGTCCAAACCTACACAGCTTTTGTGAAAACGGTTATTCCGAACCGGATGCAACACCCAGTCCGGACAGCCGAATATGTATTCAAGAACCATTCAAAAATGGATATTTGAATGTTCTATAAAATGATTTATTATTACTAACTTCTAATAAAAGCCTGTGTTTGTCAAGTCAAAACATGTAGACAATAAGTAATTTGCCCGGAATTTTTATTTTTGAGCCTTTTTGTCTACAATTTGCAAAATTTTTTCAGCCACCTCATCAATGGACAATGATGTCGTATCGATTTCAAGCGCGTCTTCCGCTTTTCTTAAAGGGGAAATCTCACGCTCGGAATCCAGCTTGTCGCGGCGTCTGATTTCTTCTGCAAGCGTTTCATAGTTTACATTGTACCCTTTTTTGACGTTTTCTTCAAAGCGGCGTTTCGCCCGCTCTTCAACGGACGCCAAGAGAAAGATTTTCACTTCCGCATCCGGAAGCACATGTGTGCCGATGTCACGGCCGTCCATTACGACTCCGCCTTTTTCGGCAAGCTGCTTCTGCCTTTTTGTCATCTCTTCGCGAATGCCCCCGTGTTTGGCGACGATCGACACTTGATTGCTTACATCGTCCGTTCGGATGGCTTCCGTTACATCCTCGCCTGCGATATATACCTTCTGCTCCCCTTCTTTTGTAACCGAGAGATCGATGACGGCGCCTTTCAATAAAGCCGTCAGCGAGGCTTCATCTGTCAGATCGACGCCCTTTTCGAGCGCTAAATACGTGATGGCCCGGTACATAGCGCCCGTATCAATATAAACATAGCCCTTTTTTTTAGCCACGATTTTCGCCACTGTGCTTTTTCCGGCAGCGGCCGGGCCGTCGATTGCGATACATAATTTCTTTTCCATAATTCCTCTCCTTGCTCTCTGGTACTCCTTATAGGATTGTATCATGTTCTAGGTGAAAAAGGGGAGATTTTCATGTGATTTACGGTTTAAATGTCTCGATCCATTCGCCGATTTTCATTTTGTTGACACCTTCATACTGCACGACTTTTGACAGATAAGGCTCGGCTTTTGAAAAATGAAAAAGAAGCTGGACACATAATAAAATCAGGCCTTGCACGATGAGAATTTTCAGCAGTATACGCTCAATTGTCTTCATAATGATTCCTCCGTGGAGACGTCCGGAAAACACCGGATCGCGCCATTTTTCAGGAAACGGCAGATGAAGCCGCTTTCCATACCATCAGTATGGAAATGTTCGGGTTTAATTATTCCACATGCCAAAAAGGAAAAGGCAGATGAGCGCCTTTTCCTTTTTGTTTAAAGATCCTTGTAGATTGGTTCCGCACTTTTCATTTTTTCGATTTTCTCTTCGCTGCCGTCATCGGCGTTGATGAACATTCGGAAGGTGTCATTTTCGATCGTACCGAGTATTTCATAGCATAACACTTCCTGAGAAAGGTCGTTTGTAATCAGTGCGAGGCGCGTTTCCTGAACCTTCACATTCGGGTTGAGGTTCGCTTTCGCTTTTTCCGGCGTCAATTTAGGCTTCGGCAGATCTCTTTTTTTATGAGCCGTGAGAAAATCCTTGGCGTTAAAGCCGACGATTTCACCGTCATCAAGAGCGACTTTGATCCGGATGCTGTCCGGATAAAGCCATACATCATCCTGGACCGGGACGAATGAAAAGACGCCGATACCGTCATATTGCGAGCTTTCATCCATTTCCAGTTCGCCGACGTTATAGCCGTTCTTTTTCAAAAACTGAAGCGCCCGGTTTGATGCATCATTCAAACTGATTTTTTCGTCTTTGATCTGTTTATTTTGGATGAGATAAACCGGATATCCGCCTTTTTCTGTAATATCCATATAAATATCAGCTTTTTGGTCAGGGTCTTTCATGCTGATGCTGTAGACATCCCTGTTCGTTTTCTTCCCGCTTTTTGCCACTTTGATATTATGGTTTTTATCCGGGGCGAACTTTTGGGCAATTTTGCGCGCTTCTTTTTCGGTTATTTTTTCACCCTCTAAATGACCGTATCCCTGCTGCTCTTTTTTCATGCTCGTCTTTGTGCCCGCGCCAAAATCGCTTTCCGAAATGGCGCTTGCGCTTTTTTCCACCGTTTTAAAGCCGTTGATAATCGTGTTGTCGCTCTGCTTTTGCCCTGATGCCAGCGCAAGCTCGACGTCCATCCATCTTAAATTATTGTCAATGACCAAATGCTGGACATTGCGCAGCTCATTTTGTATATCCTTTGCATTTTCATAAAGCTTGTTTAAAGAGGCGTACTCCTTTTTGCTCAGCGGCTCTTTATCAAGGTCCCGCACCGCTGCTTTATAGCTGAAATCCCCGACGTTTGCCAAAAACTCTTCCGTTTTGTTAAAAGGCATTAACGTCAGCGGCAGCTGGCTGACATTGTTGTGCGCTTCAGACGTCGTTTTCCACACTTCCGCCAAAGCGGGAGACAGCGTTTTTTTGCTGTTCATGGCAAGCGTGCTGCCGATTTTATCATGGAGCTGGTCCACCTGATAGGTTAAATCGTGGAACGCCCGCTGATAATTGTTTTCTGCGTGCAGGAGCACCGCATCTTTTTCCTGATGTTCTTTATAGCCCCAATAGCTTGTTCCGACAATGGCGATTCCTAAAACGGCGATTAATATTCCTCTGATCAATTGATAACACCTCGCTTTTATTCACAGAAAATGTGTTTGCCGATTCTTTTGATTTGAGGTCTTCCCCATATCCATGAGCTTGTGGCCGTATCGGGATTAAAATAGTACAAAGCGTTTTCCGAAGGGTCCCATCCGTTGATGGCATCAAGCACGGCTTTTTTCGCCGTTTCATTCGGCGTCATATAAATTTGCCCGTCAGCCACAGCGGTAAATGCCAGCGGCTCAAAAATAACGCCGGCAACTGTATTTGGAAAAGTGGAGCTTTCAAGCCTGTTTAAGATGACAGCCGCAATCGCAACCTGGCCGTCATACGGCTCCCCGCGCGCTTCTCCGTAAACCGCCTGGGCCAAGAGGTTGATGTCATTGTTTGAAAAACCGCCCGGCATGTTGGCAGCCACGGCATCTTGTTTCTTAGGTGCAGCATCCTTCGGCTTAGCCTGCTTTTTCGGCTGTTGAGGAGCTGCCTGCTGCTGTTGCTGCGCGGTATCCTGCTTTGGAGCGCCCTTTTGGCGCTGTCTGGCTTCCGCCTTCTGTCTCGCCTGACGCTGCACCTCTTTCGAAGGCTTCGTCTGATACTTCAGCGGCATACCGCCGTAATGTGTGAATTGATTGCCTTTTCTTAGCTGTCTGTGAACATAGTCTTTGTAATATTTCGTATGATTGATCAAATATCGTTTCGTTTTCGGACCGACGAGACCGTCAGTCTCATTTAATCCAAACTGATGTTGAAAATTGCGGACGGCCCAGTATGTCGCCCATCCATAAACTCCGTCAATTTTGCCATTATAATAGCTGTTATATTGAAGTCTTGCCTGCAGTTCAATCACATCATCCCCCGTTGCCCCCCGCTGTATCACCTGATCAGAAAAGGCGGAGCTTTTTTGACTGAATGGAAGTGAAAGACTGATGGCCATAATGGTACAAAACATGACTCTTAAACAAAAAGAACCTTTCGACTTCATGTTTTAAGCCTCCTCCAGCATTTTTGTATCCATATCTTTTGTAGAGAGGCAGATTTTATACACGCTTTCCTTTCTGTTTCATCCGCGGCAAAAAAATGGCAGGAACGCGATTTCAGCCAATAAAAAAAGCCGCCTCATTGGCGGCTGTCGAATTTTTGTCGTCCTTTCGCGGACTTTCAGCGGTGTGAGGACGCGGCTGTTCAGGAAGGACGTCCTGAGCCATCAGCCGCCGTTTCTCAGCACACCTGTCAACAAATATCAGCACTGAACCGGTTGACGAACGGCTAGAACTGCAGCGGCTGTTCTCCGGCATTGACTGAGCGGGCTTTTTTTGCTTTCCGCAAACCGAACCACCAGAGAAAAGCCATAAACGGCAGTATAAAATAAATCCAGTTGTTCAAGGCAAGAAGAATATAGTCATAAAGGCCGTGCAAAACGGCCGGGATCAGGAGCGAGAGCAAAAGCCATTTCCTCATCGTTTTCCGGGTTGAAAAACGGGCTTTGCCGATATAAAAACCCATGATCACGCCGAATAAGGCATGGCTTGAGACAGGGAGCAAAGCGCGCATGAATGCGTGCTCCACCCCGTTTCCGATGAGGTATAAAATATTTTCCAGCGTGGCAAACCCCAATGAAAGGCTTGTCCCGTAAACGATTCCGTCATAATGTTCATCAAAGTCGGCATGCTGAAAAATGCTGATCATCAGCAAAAACCACTTTAAAAATTCCTCTAAAAATCCGGAAGATAAAAACGAAATCAGAAAGCTGCCCTCGGAAATGTGTTCTTTTTCCAAAACATACTGTATAAACATTGTCGGAAAAACGAGCAAAACCCCCAGTATAAAGAGGCGGATCACCATATGAATGGGCTCTGATTCATATTTTTCCTTTAAGTAAAAATACATTAACAATGCGATTCCGGGAGCTATGCCTGCGGAGATAATTCCGAACATGAGGAAACCTCTTTCCTTTTCATCTGATTCTATCCTATCATGATTCGGAAGGTTTTGAAATTGAAAAAGACGCTCCGTTAGTAGCAGAACTTTTCCTTTATGCCGCTCTCATAGCTGGCAAGCAGAACCGCCAATTTCATCCTCGCTTTTTTGCTGTCGTAATCTTTGCCTAATATGACGCCTTTCTTTACCAAATCATAGCAGCTGCCGGCATAGTCATAAGTGGTATAAACTTCGCCTTCCTCAGCGCTTGTCGTGATGACGATATATACACCCCTTTTTAGCGCATCCTCAATATCCGCCATCATCTTCGGGGTCACCTGTCCCCTTCCGACCCCCTCCAGCACGATGCCGCTAGCGCCTTCATTTACAGCAGCGCGGACAAATTTTCCGTCTGCATCGAGATAGCATTTGATAATATCCACTTCCGGGAGAGGCTTTTTCAGTTGATGAACGTCCCGTCTTAATGGTTTTTGATAAACATACACTTTATCATTGTCAATGATCCCCAGATAGCCAAAGCCAAAAACGTCAAAGCCCTGCAGATTGGAGGCATGGACTTTTTTGACATAGCGCGCATTAAATATTCTTTCGTTAAATACAACAACCGTGCCGGCTCCCATGAGTTCCTTGCTGCATGCCGTATAGACGGCGTGCCTGATGTTTGAATAGGCGTCACTTCCCTGCTGCTCGGGAGCGCGCTGCGAGCCTGTGACAACGACAGGCCGGTCATCCTGGATTGTTAAATCTAAAAAATACGCCGATTCTTCAAGCGAGTCTGTCCCGTGCGTGACAACGGCTCCGTTATAAGTCGGGTCCTGAAAAGCCTGTTCGACCGCGTGTTTAAGCTCCAAAAGATGCCGAAAGGTGATATGCATGCTTGGAAGCTGAAATGCCGGGAACACATCAATCTCAACATCTTCAGGAAGGTTGCAGATTTTGGCCAGCTCCGTCCCGCTGATAGCTCCCGCAGCAAGTCTTCCGCTTTCGGTTTTTCTGCTTGCGATCGTTCCGCCTGTTGTGATGAGAGCTACTTTGTTTTTCATCTCGTGCCGCCCCTTTTCGTCATGATCTGTGTGCCGATAAAAAAGAGCACATCTATGTATAGAATGTGCTCTTCTTTCCGCATTACACATCATGAAGCGGGAAATTTAGATCCGTTTGGCGATTTCAGCGGCGATTAAACCGCCGTGAAAGCGGCCGTTTTCAATGAAAATTTCATTGGCATTGTTGCCCGCTGCGATCACACCCGCTATAAAAATGCCATCCTCATTCGTTTCCATTGTGTCTTCATTGAAAAACGGACGGCCTGTTTCAGCATCGATCTGAACGCCCATTTTTTGCAGGAAGCTGTGGTCGGGATGATAGCCAGTCATCGCGAATACGAAATCGTTTTTGATGCTCTCCTCCTGCCCGTCAACCGTAAAAATCAGCCGGTCCTCCGTAATTTCTTTGACGACCGCACGGAACTCCATCCGGATTTTTCCGTGTTTGACAAGGGAGACAAATTCCGGAAGAATCCACGGTTTGATGCTTGAAGAATACTCTTTTCCCCTGTATAAAACCGTAACCCTCGCGCCTGCTTTCACAAGCTCCATCGCAGCGTCAACACTCGAATTTTTCCCGCCGATGACCGCTACATCTTTATCAAAATATGGATGGGCTTCTTTGAAATAATGAAAAACCTTCGGAAGATCCTCACCCGGTACATTCATATAGTTCGGATTGTCGTAGTACCCGGTCGCAATGATGCAAAAAGAGGCCAAATAAGTGTCTTTGGACGTTTCTACTTTAAACTGGTTCTTTTCGGTTTTCGTTACGGAATGAACCTTTTCAAAAGCGTTAATTCTCAATTTTTTCCGTTTCGCGACTTCTCTGTAATAAGACAGCGCCTGGTTTCTGACCGGCTTGTGATTCTCGGTGATAAATGCCACATCGCCAATCTCCAGCTTTTCGCTCGAACTGAAAAAGGTCTGGTGTGTAGGATATTGATAAATACTGTTTACAACATTTCCCTTTTCAATGATGAGAGCGTCCACCCCGATCTCTTGCATGTGGATGGCTGCAGAAAGCCCGCAGGGGCCGCCGCCGATAATGATCACTTTTTCTTCTTTCATGTTCCGTTCATCTCCTGTCATATCCGAAAAACAAAAAATCTCCTATTTTAGGATAGGAGATTTTTTGACTTGTTGCAAATGCTATGCTTAAATCCAGCCTCTGAACCTGGATGCTTCCGCCATCTTGCGGACGCCCACCATGTAGGCGGCCAGCCGCATGTCGATTCTGCGGTTGTGGGACATTTCATAAATATTATTAAATGACTTCACCATCATTTTTTCCAATCTTTCTTCCACTTCTTCTTCCGTCCAGTAGAAGCCCTGATTGTTCTGCACCCATTCAAAGTAGGAAACCGTCACACCGCCCGCGCTTGCCAGCACATCAGGCACAAGCAAAATATCGCGGTCGGAAAGGATTTTCGTCGCTTCAAGCGTTGTCGGCCCATTGGCGGCTTCTACAACGATTTTCGCTTTGATGTTGTGCGCATTTTCCGCCGTAATTTGATTTTCAATCGCTGCCGGCACTAAAATGTCGCACTCCAGTTCAAGCAGCTCCTGATTTGTAATCGTGTCATTGAACAGCTTTGTGACGGTTCCAAAGCTGTCACGGCGGTCAAGGAGATAATCGATGTCAAGTCCGTCCGGATCGTACAGACCGCCGTATGCATCGGAAATTCCGACGACTTTCGCCCCTGCATCATACATGAATTTCGCCAGGTAGCTTCCCGCATTTCCGAACCCCTGCACGACGACAGCAGCCCCTTCTATTTCGATGTCCTTTTTCTTCGCCGCTTCTTTAATGCAGATTGTAACCCCTTTTGCTGTCGCAGATTCTCTGCCGTGAGAACCACCTAAAACGAGCGGTTTTCCGGTAATGAAACCCGGAGAGTTGAATTCATCGATTCTTGAATATTCGTCCATCATCCATGCCATGATTTGAGAATTAGTAAATACATCGGGAGCCGGTACGTCTTTTGTCGGTCCGACAATTTGGCTGATCGCCCGAACATAGCCTCTGCTTAGACGTTCCAGTTCAGGAAAGGACATATCCCGCGGATCACAAATGATCCCGCCCTTTCCGCCTCCATATGGAAGGTCGATGATGCCGCATTTCAGACTCATCCATATAGAAAGCGCTTTAACTTCATTTTCTGTAACTCCCGGATGGAAACGGATGCCGCCTTTTGTCGGCCCTACTGCATCATTGTGCTGAGCGCGGTATCCCGTAAAAATTTTAACAGACCCATCATCCATGCGAACCGGAATTTTCACCGTTAAAAAACGAATCGGTTCTTTTAATAATTCATACACTTCTTCCGGATACCCTAATTTTTCAAGCGCCTTATGTATCACCGTTTGCGTTGATTTCAAAACGTCGAGTGTATTTTCTTCAGTATGACCGGTGTTTTGATCGGCTACCATTTTCAGTTAACCTCCTAAAGTCTTTCTGGCATGTTGTCCTTTCAGAGAATAGTATACACCCTCGCACTAATGATGCAAAGAACAATCAACCATTTTTCGTGAAAATATTCGAGAAAAATCTTATTTGTTATATTCTTATTTTCGGCAGAAAAAAACTGCTGTTTAACACAGCAGAAAAACTTTTGTAAATGCGGTCTATTTAAAGTATGTCTGAATGGTCTGGACGGCGTTGTTTTCCATGATTTTATTCCCGTATTCCTGAAGCCTGTAAATGGTTAAAGTTGTCGGGCTTCCATATTCGGCAAGGATTGAGATCACGCCGTCGACGGAACGGGAGTCGAAATCGTCGAGGCTCAGGAAGTATCTGTTTTCATAGTGATACACCGTGCCGCCTTGGATTCCGATCCGGTCGAGGTTTTTAGACAGCTCGATCAGATGCTCAAACGTTTGGAATTCATATATAATGTCAACACTTTCGCCAAGCTTGACCTGCATTTCGATATAATCCTCATCATACTCATTATCATCTTCATCTGTTTCTTGATTTTTGGTGACAATGATGACCATTCCTTGTGCCTGAAGAGAATACACTTCCACAGCAATTGGGCCATTCGCTTCAAACCCGAGCTCTGTATTCGCTTCGTTCATCATGTCTTTAAACAGCTGCTGAACTTTAAATGAGTCCTTCCAAAGGTCTTCTTTCGTCAGCCCCCGGTCTGTCAGATCATCAAGTGTCAGAAAAATCTTGATCTTATTGTAATTTAGACGCTCAAGCCGCATAACGTTCCCTCCTGCCTCTTCTTGCACACATCATATATCTTATTATATGGAGATGATGAGTCATAGGTTCTTAATTTTGATACCAGTTTACACTGTGTTTGGGTGGAAGACAAGCACTACGCCGTCTTTTCGTCCGTTTTCACTGAAAAATGCTTATTTATGTTTTGGTACGAGCTTGATGAGATGGGTTTCAGGTCGCGCCCCGAGCCTTAACGGAAGCTTAGTCGTCCCATAGCCGTTGCTGATCAGGTAATATGCTTTGTGAACGGTTCCCGTTCCCCCTTTTTCATAAAAGCCCAGCCTGCCGATGCGAATTTGCCCGCCGTGTGTATGTCCGCTGAATACGGCGTCAATTCCGTCGGTCTCCTGTATTTGATGATGAATCGCCGGATTATGTGATAATAAAAGGGTCGGAGCCTCCTTTTGGATGCGGCGCACCGCCTCCTGATAATCATCCAATTCAAGCCTGATATCGTCGACTCCGCAAATATTGATGACTTCAACGTCATGATCGTATAAAACCGATTCATTGCGCAAGGCCGTGACACCATACTTCTCAAAAATAGCGGACAGCCTCTCCTGATCGACTTCATAATCATTGTTTCCCCACACAAAATACGTTTTTCCAAGGCTTGAAAGCCTTTTGATATTGTCTTCAATCGCCTGAAATGAAACGCCCTCTTCCGCCAGGTCGCCGCCGATGAACACGAGCTTAACCTTCTGCTCTTTCACTTTTTCAATGATTTCACTGCTGACGGTTCGTCTGTGAATGTCCGAAATAAAAAAGATGTTCAGCGGCTTTTTAAGTCCCCCGATCGGAAACAGACAAGAGACGATCCTCTCTTCTTTGGCGATGGCCGACATTTTCCAAATAAACGCGATGCCGCAAATCAACGCAACCATTAAGATGAGTATACAGATCATACCGATTCTCCATTCATTTTGGCTTTTTCTATAAGACGCTCTGATAAAAAAAGACGTTTCTCTTCTTAAGAAAACGTCTTCTTTCTTTTATTTGCTTTCGAAATAAAGGTTGATGTCATACTCTTGTTTCATGATCTTAAATACCGTTTCCCTTGATTTCCACATGTCAGGCTGAGGCCATAAATCCGTGCTTTTCTGAATAATCTCGCATCTCAGCTTATGGAATTCCCCCTCCGCTTTATCTTCCTTCTTTTTGAAATAATAAGCGGTGCTGTAGGCGAAAGCGGCCGACATGATCCAAAACAGGTAAATCGAATCATTGAGCACCTCGGATAAAAAACCGTTTTGCCCCAGTCCTTTCGCAGCAAGAAACAAACAAAACGAAGCGGCGCAAATCAGGGCGGCTGCCTGCCATCTGATTGTCTGCTTTCGGTAGTTTTCATACTTTCGCTTCCTTTTAATCAAACCGCGGAGCATTTGTATTGTAGGTTCGTCGGTAAAACGATCCAGTTGATCAAGCGCGCTTCCCACAGATCCTCACACCTTGTCCTATTTGTTAGTACAATGTATATGAAGATGCCGCGGGGATCATGCCATGGTTAATAAAAAGGGATATCCAGCACCTGTCCCACATAGACATCGTTGCCGGATAATCCGTTGTAGTTGCGAATGATTGCTTCTCCTGACCGATCCTTATAATATTTCATGGAAATTCTGAAGAGGTTTTCTTTTTCAGCGACCGTATGCTGAATCACCTTTTTCGGCTTTGGTTCGGGGGATTTTTGCGCCGGCTCTGATCTAGCTGTGTTTTTCTCTGCTGCCGCCCGCTTTTCCGAAGTTTTGGCTGTTTCTTTTTCTTCAGGTTCAGGCGCAGCCTTTTTTTCGGCCGGCTTTTGTTCAGCTTTTTGCTTTGGCTTCTCTTGCTTTTCGGCTTTTTCACTTTCCTTCGGTTTTTCTTCTTGGGAGGCAGCTGCAGCGGACTGGGCGTCTGCTTTTTGATCAGCCGACTGGCCGCTGTCTTGTTTTTCATTGAGCATCCCTGTCTCCCCCGATTTCTCATAAAACACATCATCATACTGGCCGGGCTCAGGATCGGAACCGTTTTGGTTCAGCATATACATGAACACAAGAAAAACGATGATCGGGATGAAAAAAAACATGACAGCAAGCGATGTAAATAAAGGATTTCTGTTTTTATTCTTTTTCCGGCTGTGTTTCTTTTTTTCACGATAGGACTGCCTGGATGGGAGCTCATCAGAGATCTCCGGCTCCGCCGGAGGCTCCCAGCTGAAGTCAGCCCGGGCTTTCTCCTGCTCCTGTTTCTTCCTTTTCCTCTCTATCCTGGACATCTCCGCCATGTGAACTCCTCCTTACATGTAGAAAACGAATCTGGCACGCAAATACAACATCAATCAAAAAATGCGCCGTGACAGGTACGAATAAGTTATCTGTCTGTTGAAAGCTCAGTCCGAGCAAAAAGCTGATCGAAACAACCATGACAAAAAGCAGCCATTTTTTCAGATAGCGAAAATGCAATATCGCAAAAATGATGCTTGCAGTCCAAATGCCGAAATGAGTCTGGATGACGCCCCTGAACAATATTTCCTCGGTAAACGCGATAAACAGCGTCAGGATCAGAATATGCGGATATGACCGGTTTCGAAAAAGCTTCTCATTAATCCCTTCATCGTCATACATATGCCGGGGAACCCATTTCATCACTGCAAGATCCGCCAGGATCACGAAAAACGCTAATGGAATCCCAAAAGTCAGGATGTTTAGGTCGAACAATTGCCAAAGCGAGAAAAAATCGCCGGCATCGGCAAATAAAAAGACGCCAAAAAGCATGGCCAACACCAGCATCAAAATTTGCGAAAAATAGAGCTGCTTCAACATTTCCCCGTCTGAAAGCCGCCTGATGATGTCGCTCTGTTTTTTCAGCATAACCGATCACGGCTGGCTGCGAATATCCTATCCAATTCCACATTCCAGGCTGTTAATGTATTCATCAATGGACGATCTCCTTTAATTTCATATGCTGCAAGATCCAATCCGCAATATGTACAACAGGCTGAATCACCCGTTTTTTGCGGCTTTCGTTTTTCATTAAAATAAGCCAGCAGGTTTTCGCGGAAGCATTCTTCGTTTTCGGTGATCGCTGCGAAACCCGCCATCTTTTCTAATTTCAGCTGTTTGCGCCTGTCCATTTCCCGGTGGATCAGCTTACGGCCGTCATCGCCTAAATGGCGAACCTTAACGTAAAGGTGTGCGAAATGGCGGGCTTGCGTTTCTGTCAATCCCGATTGTTCGAGGATTTCTCTCAAACTACGTTCATCCTGCCGGTCGGCAAGCTTTTCATATAAAAAGCCGATCTCGCTTTGGCTGAGAGATTCGGTTTCAATCAGCTGTTCTTGAATGCCTTCATCTCCCGGGGCTTTCAAGAGGATGCTGATGCTCTCTTTCCCGTCGCGGCCCGCACGTCCGATTTCCTGCATAAAAGCTTCCGCGGTCTGCGGGAGGCTGAAATGGATCACGTATCTGACATCCGGCTTGTCAACCCCCATTCCAAAGGCGTTTGTACAGCAGACGGCATCAAGCTGATTGCGGATGAATTGCTGCTGGATGAGCATTCTGTCTACCGGATCCATGCCGCCGTGATAATGTCCCATCCTGAGCCCTGTCTCTTCAGCCAGCCTGTCAGCGAGCTCCTCAGCCCATTTTCTCGTGGGACAATAGATAAGGCCCGGCCCTTCCAATTTACGCACCAGTTCAACAAGCCTTTCCGCCTTCTCGGCTGCATCGTGCAACTTTTCAATATGGAGGGCGATATTCGGCCTGTCCACAGAATGAATGATAAATTGGGCTTTTGTCGTCTTGAGCATCCTGGAGATATCCTTTAATGTTTCCTCAGTAGCCGTCGCTGTAAGCGCCAGAGTGACCGGGTGGCCCAGCCGCGTTTTAATGTCGCCAAGCTTCGAGTAGTCGGGCCTGAAATCGTGTCCCCATTGCGAAATACAGTGGGCTTCATCTACGACAAAAAGGCTGATATTCATGGCTTCAAGCCGGCTCATCATCTGCTCGGACTGGAGTGCTTCAGGTGAAATATAAAGGAATTTCAGGCGGTGAAGCTGTCTTAAGATGTAGTCTTTTTCCTGATAGGTCAAGGCGCTGTTATAAGCGGCCGTCCTTTTTTCGCCGCGCATCTTCAGCTGCTGCACCTGATCTTCCATTAATGAAAGCAGCGGGGAAACGATCAGCACCATTCCATCCGCCAAAAACCCGGGGAGCTGGTAGCACAGCGATTTCCCTCCTCCAGTGGGAAGCATCGCTACCGTATCCCGCCCTTGCAGAACGCTTTTGATGATCGTTTCCTGTCCCTTTTTGAACGAGCTGTAGCCGAAATGGCGGCGAAGGGCCTGATGCAGCTTATCCATGGCGGCTCACCGTTTTCGACAGGGCCAGACGGATTTTAAAATAGCTGAATCGGCCCCCAAGACCTTCTTTAATATGTCTGATTTTATTGGTTTGATTGGTTTGTGCATAATCGGCAATGATTTTCTGCTCCTCTTTTGAGACATAGCTTTCAATGGAAAAAGCCGGGTCATGAATAGCGATTTCCACGATATGATCCTCGATCGTCGCCTTTTTCAGCTTCCGGATTTCCGCAATCCGATCGATGGATTTGCCTTCTTTCACGAGAAACAGCGTTTTTCTCGTCGATTGTGTCAGCGCATCTTTCAATGGGATGTCTTGAATCAGCGATTGCAGAGCAGGACTTTCACCATTTTGGGCGGATTGAATAAAATAGTGCAGCACATCCCAAAACAGCGCATATATGTACCATTCATCACGATGCATCTTTTCCGCAAGCTGTTTAACAGTAAAGCCGGCCTTTTGAGCCGATGTCAAAGAATGCACAAAAACGGAAGCCTGTTCGTGATGGTTCAATGCCTGAAGCCTTTCTTCCAGTTCCTTGTGAAGGCGTGCGGCCGTTTCTTCGGAATTGCGGTTTTTCAAATAGCGCTTGACCCAGTTTTGAATCTGGTAATCTTTTGTGATCGGCAAATAAACGCGCACACCGTGAAGCCTGTTTGACAGCACCTGGATTAATAGAGACATCCTCGCCCACATGATTTTGGCGGCCGCATGATAATATGCCCCGTGAAAGTGCGGCGGCCATGGATTGTTGCTGAAGCAGCGGGCGAGTTCATCCGCGCCGCTCTCAGTGACAGTATAAGCGTCAGTTCCCGTTTTGTCGGCAATCAACGATTCCCGGTTCAATTTTTGAACACTTTCGTTTAACCGGTCTCTCGAAAGGGATGGACAAAATCCGAAATATTTTGAGACGGCAAACAAACCGGCGTCTTGTATCGTCTGTGACGATCTTTTCCCTTTTAATAAATGAAACACGGCGCTTTTCGACCGCTCTCCTTTCATAGACGAAAGGATGTCGAGGACAATGGCGTCAAAAAAATGAACCGACATAGCATCACCTGCATTCTTTTAGGACAGCATTCGAGATTTTTCTTCTTTTATTTTAACAGATTTTGCGGAGAAATCGATGTTTAAACTCATTTAAAAGGGGTATGTTAGCAGTAGAACCCTTATGTGATAAGCATTCTCAGTATTTTTGAGTTGAAATGTCAGATTAACACCATTACAATAAGGAATGGGAATAGGTTTCATATCGGATAGATAGAGGGTTAAACCATTTGTTCCACCGAAGAACAATCTGGGAGGTTTTTTATTCATGCCAAAATATACAATTGTAGACAAAGATACGTGCATCGCATGCGGTGCTTGCGGTGCAGCGGCTCCTGATATTTACGACTATGATGATGAAGGAATCGCATTTGTCACGCTTGATGATAATCAAGGTGTCGTCGAAGTTCCTGATGTCCTGGAAGAAGATATGATGGACGCGTTCGAAGGCTGCCCTACTGACTCAATTAAAGTAGCGGATGAGCCGTTTGAAGGCGACCCGCTTAAACACGAATAGAGCAAACAAATATCCGGCGCTCCTTCCGCCGGATATTTTTAAAGCAAAGCCCGGCGTTTCCCGCGCCGGGCTTCTTTAAATTATAATTGTTTGGCCATGCGCACATTTTCTTTCAGCCACGGCTTCAGCTGAAGGAAAATCGCGGTGGACACTAAAGCCACTGCAAGGCCCTTGATGATATTAAAAGGCAAAATGCCTGCCAGTATCGTTGTCTTCAGCGCGCCTGCCGATAAAGCCGGAGCGTTTAAGAACCATGTGTAGGCAGGGAGAAACAAGACATAATTTAAGATGCTCATGGAAAGTGCCATCAAAATTGTCCCTGCAAAAAGAGCTGTCACAAATCCTTTGGCGGAATTTGTTTTTTTCAGCAGCAAAGCGGCCGGCATGATAAACAAGACTCCGGCGACAAAGTTTGCCGTCTGGTCGATCGGTACACCTGATGCACTTCCCGCAATAAAGTAATTCAGCACATTTTTCACCGCCTCAACGGCAATTCCCGCCCCGGGACCATACAATATAACAGCGATTAATGCAGGGATGTCGCTGAAGTCGATCTTTAAATATGGAAATGCGCCTAAAATCGGAAAGCTCAGCATCATTAAAATAAATGCAATGCTGCTCAGCATACTGATGGAGACGAGACGTCTCACCCTGGTGTGTTTCATTTTTTGTCACTCTCTCCTTTTCGATCACATCTCACGAAAAGAGGAATGGTTCTTCCCCCGCCTAAACACAAAAAACCCGCTTTTTAACGAAAGCGGGGCGGTTTTAAGACAGGTCGAATAAACGTTTGAAAGCATTTCATTTCAAAACGCGCGGAACCTCCATCTTCTCCCATCCAGACTATACTGTCGGCTTCGGAATCGCACCGAATCCTGCCTTAAAAAGGCTCGCGGGCTTAGAGCGTTTAAACTCATCACCGCCGGTAGGGAATTTCACCCTGCCCCGAAGATTGATCTGTATTTTTTAATTTTGATATTATTATAAATTAATTGTGAAGAAATGTACAGATCGATGCTCATAGGACCAGCAGTTTTCGGCGCAACGCGAGCCGTATGAAGAAAGCGCTATCTCTCATTTGTGCAAAAACCGCACATTCACAGTATTTTCATTTTTAATTTTCGTCTTTTGCCGAAAACTCATTGACACCTTTTATGGAATATGGTAAATTATCAGATATTTATGACGTCTATTTAGGAGGAAATCTTACATGTTTCGAGTATTGGTCTCAGATAAAATGTCAAGCGACGGCCTTAAACCATTAATGGAAGCAGATTTTATTGAAATTGTTGAAAAAAACGTCACTGAAGCGGAAGACGAGCTGCATACGTTTGACGCTCTGCTGGTCAGAAGCGCCACGAAAGTAACGGAAGAACTGTTTAGCAAGATGACCTCATTGAAGATCGTCGCCAGAGCAGGAGTAGGCGTAGACAACATCGATATTGACGAGGCGACAAAACACGGCGTCATCGTCGTCAATGCGCCAAACGGAAACACGATTTCAACCGCTGAGCATACTTTCGCTATGTTTTCAGCGCTGATGAGGCATATTCCGCAGGCGAATATCTCTGTTAAGTCCCGGGAGTGGAACCGTTCCGCCTATGTCGGTTCTGAGCTTTACGGCAAAACGCTGGGCATCGTCGGAATGGGGCGCATCGGAAGTGAGATTGCGAGCCGCGCCAGAGCATTCGGAATGACGGTTCATGTATTTGATCCATTCTTGACACAGGAAAGAGCAAGCAAGCTCGGCGTTAATGCGAACAGCTTTGAGGAAGTCCTGGCTTGTGCGGATATCATTACCGTCCACACCCCGCTGACGAAAGAAACGAAGGGGCTTTTGAATAAGGAAACCATCGCCAAGACGAAAAAAGGCGTGCGTCTTGTCAACTGTGCACGGGGCGGTATCATTGATGAAGCGGCCCTTCTTGACGCGCTTGAAAGCGGACATGTCGCAGGGGCGGCTCTCGACGTCTTTGAAATCGAACCTCCTGTTGATTCAAAACTGATCGATCACCCGCTGGTCATCGCGACTCCGCATTTGGGAGCTTCCACAAAAGAAGCGCAGCTGAATGTAGCCGCACAAGTGTCGGAAGAAGTGCTCCAGTACGCACAAGGAAATCCGGTGATGTCCGCGATCAACCTTCCGGCCATGACAAAGGATTCCTTCCAAAAAATCCAGCCTTATCATCAGTTTGCCAATACGATCGGAAGCCTCGTTTCCCAGTGCATGAACGAACCGGTTCAAGATGTGGCCATCGATTATGAAGGCTCCATCGCAAAGCTTGAAACATCGTTTATTACGAAAAGCCTTTTGGCCGGATTCCTGAAGCCCCGCGTAGCGGCTACAGTCAATGAAGTCAACGCCGGAACCGTTGCAAAAGAACGCGGCATCAGCTTCAGCGAAAAGATTTCTTCCAATGAATCAGGATATGAAAATTGCATATCTGTTAAAGTGACAGGCGATGTCACAACATTTACGTTAAGAGCAACATATATTCCTCATTTCGGCGGACGCATTGTCGCATTGAACGGCTTTGGCATCGACTTTTCTCCAGCCGGACATCTCGTCTACATTCACCATCACGATAAACCTGGGGTGATCGGTCATGTAGGTGCGATTCTCGGAGATCACGACGTCAATATCGCAACGATGCAGGTCGGACGAAAAGAAAAAGGCGGCGAAGCGATCATGATGCTTTCATTTGACCGTCATCTGGAAAACGAGATTTTAGATGAGCTGAAAAACATCGCAGGCATCGTCTCTGTTAAGGTAATCGACCTTCCGTAAACAGTGAGCGGAACTCAGGAAAGTGTCTTTCCCGAGTTCCGCTTTTTTTATGTCGTTCTTTTCAGGAGCTTTCCATAATTTTAAGCGGCTGCCGGGGATAGATCTCATCCCCTTTCAAATCGTTCCACTCCTGAATCCTCCTGACGGTTACACCCATTTTATCAGCAATCTGACCAAGCGTGTCTCCCTTTTGGACGATGTAAGTGCTTTGACCAGCATGACGGCCGTGGTCTCGCGAAGAAGCAATTTCTGCCCAATGTAGAGATGCGAATCGGCCAGGCCGTTGATTTCCATTAGCTTCTCGACAGATATCCCGTTTTCTTTGCTGATCCGCCACAACGTATCTCCTTTTTGCACGGTGACGGCCCAACCTTTCTCAGCATCCCCTTGCTGAACATGAACAGCATTTTGCTGAAACGCCTGTTCATGGTAAACCGCCAGCGGATTAATCGCATTTTTCTTATTTTCCGTCCATGAACCATGGTGCATTTCAAAGTGGAGGTGGGTTCCGGTCGATATGCCGGTATTGCCGATGATGCCGATTTCTTCACCTTTTGCAACGCGGTCATTCTTCTTTTTCAGACGTTTGCTTAAATGGGCATATACGGTTTCATACCCATTATCATGTTTGATAAAAATCACTTGGCCGTAAGAATCGGATCTGTACGATTTGCTGATCGTTCCATCTGCCGCTGCCAAAACGCTTTCTCCTTCAGGAGCAGCGATGTCCAGTCCTTTATGCTTGCCGCCTCTTGTACCAAATGGGTCGGTGATCTCGCCTTTTATCGGCTCGATCCATTCCGAGGCTTCGGCTGCCGGCGGGTTTAAGGCAAAACCTGATATCCATATTGCTGCTAACAGGAAGTGTAGATGTCTAAGCTGTTTCAAGTGGTCTAGGCCTCCTATGGCCTCCTATTACATGCATCTTTCGGTAAAAATTTCTCTTTTTGGCGACAGCTTAGTATAATTCCAAATCCATTCTTTTTATACATCAAAAAAAGACCCATACGGGGTCTTTTCAGTTTTCTATCGTCATCGGATTCGGCGCATATGGAACCTGTACAGATTTTGACAAGTCATAGCTTCCGATCCTGTCGATTTTCGCATTTTCAAATCTGACTTGATTAAATCCAAAGTCCTTTGCTGTCAGGAGCAGACCTTCCACCATTAAGATGTCATCGGTTTGATTTTGAATGTCTGCAGCGGATGAGAATTGGATGACAAGCTCTTTTCCTTTTTCCTGAACATCTTGAATGAGCTTATCTCCGGTTATAATCGATTTTAAATGAGAGCCGCTTTCCGCTGTTTGCATCATTTTGACCGCTTCTTCTATACTTTGATACGATTCTTGTGACGGTGCGAGAAATCGCTTGCCGTCAGAACTTTCATATAAAAAATAGCCTCTTTGCCCCTGATGTGTGATCGCAATGTCTGCCTCCATTCCAAAAGAATCGTATTCAGCGCCAGACTCGCCTCCGTTGGATGACACAAACAATACAGAGTCATAGGACCCCCATTTAAAGGTTTGATTGATGGTTTCCCTCAACAGATTGAAATCCTCTTCAGAAAGCCCGGGGATCTTTTCATTGACTTGGATCGTCACTTTTTTGCTCTTTTTCTCTTCGCTGAATGTCACCTGATCAAGATAGGAAGTGTTGAATGATGTAAACTGGTCGACATCCAGCCGAGTGTAGGCATCCAATGCATCTTCCATATCATTGATGGCGACGTTTTTACGAAGGCTGATCGGCACAACGACAGACTTGGAATCATCAACAAATGCAAAGGTGATATAGTTGTCTTTTTGCTCGCGCGGGACGACAAAGGTGCTTGAAACTGCTGTGTCCGCGGTATCGGCCATCTCCTTTTTGCCGCTTTGGGGCTGCACCACAGAGGGCATATTCGCGTCAGAACCGTTTTGGGATCTGATTTGGTCGATTAATTGAGGAGACATCAGCATCAGAAGAAAGAGAACTAAAACCGTCGCAGCAACTGCGCCCGCCCGCTTTTTAGGCAATTTATGTTTCGGCTGTGCCAAAACCAACTTTTGATAGATCTGATTTGCCGAACGGTTATCCTTAACCGTTGGAAGTTGGCTTAGTAACGCCTTTAGCCGTTCTTCGTTCCATTCTGACTTCTTCATCCTTTTGATCCTCCTTCAAAAGCTCCATCTGTTTACGAAGCACTTTCAGACCGCGGTGCTGAGTCGTTTTCACCTTGCTTTCAGAAAAGTTTAAGGCTTTCGCCGTTTCTGAAATCGAATAGCCTTGAATGAACCGCAAAACAATGACAGATCTCTGGTCCAGCGTACATTTATCCAGCGCCGCAAAAATTTCTTTCAGATTTTCGCTCTGCATCACGATGTCTTCAGGCAGAGGCTTTCGGTCTTTTACCTCTTGTTTATCCCAGTCAAACGTCCCCAAAATCCGCTGGCGGATCGTCTGCTGCTTTCTGAACCAGTCGATTGCGACGTGACGGGCAATCGAAAGAAGCCAGGTTTTTTCGCTGCTTCTGCCTTCAAATGTCTCATATGAGTTCAAAACGCGGATATATACTTCCTGCACCAAGTCTTCCGCCTGATTTTTGTCTTTTACCATATAAAATAAGAATTGAAATAAATCCTGATGGTATTGATCATATATTTTCTGAAAGGTTTCTTCCACCGGAAACCCCTCCGTTCAATTTATTGTCGTTTGTCAATCGAAAAAAGTTACATTACAACTATTACAACTATATTACGGTTATATGAAATATGGAAGGGGATTTTGATAAAGTTAAGGTTAATTTTAACTAAACTAAAGCATAAAAGCACCCGTTCTAAATGAACAGGTGCCAAGCTTATAAGGAACCCTCGTTTTCACTAAGTGCGCTTTCGTTCTCCATATCGGCAAGTTGGCGGATTCTTTGACATGGACTGATTTCTATCCGTTTATGACTTTAAATCCAATTGTCGGCGTAGCTTTTTTGAGACCCCCTTTCTCTTTTCGTCAGTCACCAGGTGGTACCATAAGCCGTCAACTTTTTTATCTTCACCTTCAATTTCTATTTGTTTAATATCCTGACCAGCTTCTTTATAAGAGCTTTGAATATCGATCATGTTGTCAAGTGTTAAGTTCGTTTTGACGTTTTTTTCTAATGCCGTTAAAATCTCTTGATAGTTTGCTAATGATTTTAATTGTGCACCTTCATGAATAATTTGGTTGATAATCTCACGCTGACGCTCTTGACGTCCAAAATCACCGCGGGGATCGTCTTTTCTCATCCGGGCATATGCAAGAGCGGTCTGACCATCAAGATGTTGTTTCCCTTTTGCTAGATGCACCCCTTCAAGGGTAAAATCAATATGATTATTCACCGTAACTCCGCCAACCGCATCTACAATATCTTTAAACCCTTCCATATTTACTTTGATATAATAATTGATGGGAATGTTCAAAAATTGTTCCACAGTTTGAATAGTCCCTTCAATTCCGCCATAGGTGTACGCCGAATTCATTTTGGAAAAGGTATTCTTAGATTTTATAAATACCCTCGTATCACGCGGAATACTTGTCATTGTCGTTTTTTTTGTCTTCGGATTAACAGTGACCACAATCATCGAATCCGGACGGCCTTTATCACCGGGGCGCTCGTCTATCCCCAATAAAAGAATGGATATCGGATCGTGTGAAGCAGCTGCATTCTCCTTCTCGGATTCACGATGAAGAGGTTCGTACATATGACTGATTGATTTTGCCACGTTACGGTAAATGCCGTAAGACACCAAACCGCCACTAGATATCAATAGAACTAGAACCAGCAATATTATATTTTTCATTTTTAATTTTCTTTTTCTCATTTTCACTATCCCTTCCTTGTCGATGCCTGCTCATATTGCTTCCGCAGTCGAAACCGTTATCGTTCTCTGATTATTGTTGATTTATGAATTCCATCTAAAATGAACCGGCTTTATCGAATCGTGAATGGCTTTCATTTCATACCCGTTTTCTTGTAAGTATTTCAATAATTTTTCCAAATGCGCTGCAGTCGTCGGTTTTTCATGCATTAATACGACAAGCGGCTCAACTCCGGTCAGGTTATTGACTTGCTGAATCGCATTATTGACGAATTGACCATTTGTATTTGCAGACTTCCAGTCCTCTGAATCAACCGTCCAATCCCAAATGTTAAAATGCTCACGCCTAATGACTGCCTGAAATGGACCCGTAATATAAGGCTTTGATCCATATGGCGATCTGATCAAATGTGTGTTGACGTTTGCTGTTTCTTTGATCGTTTTAAGCGTATCGTTCATTTCTGCCGCAAAGCTTTCGGGAGATTGATAGATTTTCGATACTTGATGCGTCACTCCGTGTGACCCAACGGAGTGGCCGTTCTCCACCATTTTCCTCACGATTTCCGGATTTTGTTCGATATTAGGTTTTAACATAAAAAACGTCGCTTTTGCATGATATTGACTGAGCAAACTTAGAATTTTTTCTGAAGCAGCCGGGTTTGGCCCGTCATCAAATGTCAAATAGACGACCTTTCCGATTTCCGGCGGTGTTTGTTTACTTTCCTTTTTCTCTGCTGTATGTTTGCTCCTTTCCGCCACCTGCTCTGAAGCGGCGGCACTTCCTTTTATTGACTTCTGCTTTGAACCTGCAAGTGCATTCCAAGACATGCATAACAAAGTCACACCCAGGACAGTCAGCATACCCAACACTATTTTTCCTAGCCTGTTCAATTTATGAACTTTTCTTGGTGAATTCGACACTTTTTCCAACTCCTTGACTGTAGATATGATCACTAGGTTTCTTGTAAACTCGTCACATACAAATGACAATTTTTTAGTTTTGCTGATTAAAAACAAAGTTTGCTAAGAAGGATGCTCTTTTAATATAAGGGGAAGATATCGCAGAAGTTCGACCAACTTGTAAACAAAATGTCACAAAAAGAAGGGAAACATCATTTTTTTCGGGGATAAAAAACAAGGACTTATTACCCTGTTTGACATGATGTGATCGTAATCAACAGGAGAACATCACGAGGTAAGAAAAAAACCTTATTTCGGTATGAACTGAAATAAGGTTTTTTAGAGAACAATCGGTTATTTAAATGTGATGATATAAGCTTGATCATCAAAAAATCGCGCTGAAGCACTTTCCGTAGAAGAATACTGGTTTTGCGCATTCACGAGCAGGCTGTTGCCATCGGGACTCCAATATATTTCTGACGGTATGGTGCCGTGGTATACCGGTTCTTCATACAGGATATTTTTTCCTTGAAGCTTACCTGCATAAATACTGTCTTTATCATTCAAAAAGTAAGCGATTTTCTTTCGGTCATTTGAAAATGTGAACGCGGCTACTTTTTCGAGCAGAGCAGAAAGCTCGCCGTTTCGGCGATCGTATTCGTACAGGGTTTCCCCGGTACCGAGGAATACAAATTGATCATTGTTTAACCAAACAGGCTCGCCAAGGCTGTTTTGACGCTTGTCCTGAATATCGATGCGATTGCCGTTAACGGTTCCCATCATGATGCTTTCTTTCTTCCCCATCTGTAACACGGTAAGCAGCAAGCCGCGTCCATTATCAGAGATGTGAACTCCCGTAAGCGAATCTTTCTCGGCAAAACCCTTCAATAAATACGTTTTGTGCGTTTTGGAATCTGTATCGAAAACATGAAGGCTAGTCTGACCATCTTGCCCGGCATCTATGACTAGATAACAAACGTATTTGCTGTTATTTGACCATGAAACATCTTGGACATAAACCTCACTGCTTGAGGCGAAACTTGCGATTTCCGTTTTTTTCCCGTTTACCAACGAGATCAGATTCATTGACGCCTTATTTGATGACACGGTTACCCCGGCGATACTCTTTCCGTCCGGAGACACCTTTAGGTTGGACGTATTGCTTTCAATCCCTTGCAGATTTTCAGCTTTTTCATAAGGGGAGGATAGACGCTGAAGACGGTGTTTTGCACGTTCAGATGTCTCATCTCCCTTGAAAAACCCAACGACGGAGTCCGATGAAGACCATCCAAGCAACTGATCTGCTCTTGGAAGGCGATATATTGTTTTTACTTGAAAGGGGCGGTTCTTCTGAACATTCTCTTCCTTGCTTGGTATAATAATGGTTTCCGAGCGTTTTCCCACATTATAACTGGACACGATAATAACGAGAAACAACAGCACCCCTGCCCATATGATAAATGGTTTGTTCTTCATTATTTCTCAACCTTTGCGTAAGCTAATTCAACCTGAATCGTTGTATCGTTTTCCTTGTAGAACATCTCAATAGTTCCTCCGTGTTCATCAACAATTGTTTTCACAATGCTTAATCCCAAACCTACACTTCCCTCTTCCGTGATCTTTTGGTTGACCGAATAAAAGGGCTGAAACATTTTAGAGTGTTGGTTATGTTCAAATGGAGCACTCGGATTCTTGAACGTAAAAAGAACTTTTTCTCCAACGATCCCGGCTTTAATGATGATTTCCGAATGGGATAAGCTGTATTTGATCGCATTGTCCAGCAAATTGATAAAAAGCTGGCGCAGCCTATTCACCTGACCGTGAACGTATAGATCTTCTTCAATGCCACAGGTGATCGTTTTCTTATACCGTTCCGCCCGAAACTTCATCGATTCGCAAACATCTTTTAAAATGTCCCCTGCGTCGATTCTGGCAAACTGATCATCCTTGGACACTTCCCGGGATACTTCAAGAAGCTTGATCACCAAATTGTGCAGGCGCCGGCTTTCTTCAACAATGTGGTTCATTCCTTTATCAAAAAATGCCCGATCCGCTTCCCCTTTTGCTTTTATGATCTCGGCATATCCTTGGATGGAAGTCAAAGGTGTTTTCAGCTCATGCGTCATATTGTCAAAAAAGCGTTTCTCTTGCTCGTTCAGTTCCTTTAAGCGATCCCGATCCCTTTCAATGGTTGAAATCTGTTCTTTAATCCTGTTGATCATATCATTGAAATTGACGGCAAGCTGGCCAATCTCATCTTTTCTCTGAAAGTGGATATCCACATCCAACTTGCCCTTTTTGACTTGTGATGAAGCCTCTGTCAGCTTCACGAGCGGAATCGTGATATGTCTGGAGAGGATATAGGAGAAAAGAAACGCCGCCACAAATATGGCAAGGGCGATGTAAAAAACGATATCGAGAATCTCTCCGCTTTGCTTATAGAGCAGGTCAAAATCTTTCGAAAAACGCAATATGCCTACTTTTGTTCCGTCAATGACAACTGGATATGAGAAAAATACCTCCGCTTTATTTCGATCATAGGTGATATGATAGGCGGTCTTTCCTTTGATAGCCTGTTTAAGATCATCATCACTTCCTTCGGAAAACACCTTTTTGTCGGAAGAAGACAGCAAAGTGCCATCCACGGTATAAACACCGACATTGCTTCCTGTAGAGTGATTTAAATTATCCACCATTTCATCGGCCATATCGCCAAAATAAAGTTCATTGTTTTTATAATGATTGATTAAAAATGCTTGGTTTACATACACGGTACTGTTTTTTTTCAATTCGACCAAATCCGATGTCACAATGTTTTCATTACTCGACCAAATGACGTTCTTGACCGTGTGATTGAGCACAAGGAAGGAGAGAGAAAAAATCAGAAAAAAGCCCACAATAAACTTGCCCTTGATGGTGCGTAACACGCTCTACTCCTCCTGCTTCTCGAATTTATATCCGATGCCGAACACCGTTGTGATCAAGTCGCTTGCATCAAGCTTTTTACGGAGTCTTTGAATATGGGTATCAACTGTACGTGTATCCCCGGCAAAATCGTATCCCCAGATGAATTCCAAAAGCTCTGAACGCGTGAAAACTTTTCCGCGATGGCCAATCAAAGTCATGAGCAAATCAAATTCTTTAGGAGTCAATTCGACTGCCGTTCCGTTTTTTGTCACAAGCCTTTCACCTGGAACAATCACAATATTTTTAAAGCGAATAACATCCTCTTTTACCGTTTCCTGCTCATTCAAATGATGAGCTTGTTCGAGACGGCGAAGAATCGTACGAATTCGGGCCACAACTTCGCGCAGATCAAACGGCTTTGTAATATAATCGTCGGCCCCGAATTCCAATCCAAGTACTTTATCCGTGATATCTGACTTTGCTGTGATCATTAGTATCGGAATATTGTAGCTCTCGGTTACTTTTTTACAAATATCCAATCCGCTGCAGTCCGGCAGCATCCAATCGAGAAGCAGAAGATCAGGTTTGGATTGATCTATTTTACTCATTCCTAACGAACCGCTATTGACAGTACACGTTTCAAACCCTTCCGCCGCCAGCCCGTAAGAAAGCAAATCAGCGATTGGTTCATCATCTTCAATAATTAGTATTTTGGTTTTATCCATTAAACATCACTCATTCCCTGTCTCATGCGCTTATTTTGCATTGCATCCTTCTATAGAGATTATACATAAATCCAGGCTAAAGTCTTCATTAGATGGACTCCACCTGATTCATTCCTCCCCAATCAATAGGGGATGGCTGCCATACTCCCGCTTTAAGCGGAAGCGGACTTTACGGTTTAGAAAAAAACGGACTGCCTTTATAGGGTATCAGAATGGAAACGACTATTTCCATATGCACTTACGACTATGAAAATTTCCGGCTTTTCGCATTCTCCGCCCGTTTTATTTTCATCTTCTCACTCTTTTAACGACAACGAAGACCTAAATGTTTCAAGGTGAGCGGAATGTTTACAAATTGGTTACATTTTTGCTGAAAAACATAAACACCTGTTCGAAATGAACAGGTGCTCTCTGTTTCTTATGGAACAATATTCTTCGTCAAATTTGGCCAGCATCTTTCCTTTTTCTTGGAATATAGAACGTAAATGTCGTTCCTTCATTCAGCCTGCTGTGGACCGCGATCGATCCGTTGTGCGCATCGACGATGTTTTTGACGATCGCAAGTCCGAGACCTGTTCCGCCTTTTCCCCTTGTTCTCGCTTTGTCGGCTTTGTAAAAGCGTTCAAAGATAAACGGAAGGTCTTCTTCCGGTATACCGCTTCCCGAATCTTTTACGGCAGTCTTCAAGCCGCTTGCGGCGGACTGCACTTCAACATGGACGGTGCCACTTGCATTTGTATGGCGCAACGCGTTGTCAATCAGATTGGTCAGTACCTGCTCCATTTTGTCCGGATCAAACTCAAATTGCGCTTCCTGCAAATCGAGATTGTGGGAGAGGGTGATCTCCTTGTCTGCTGCCACTCCATAAAACTTGCGGAACACCCTCTCGAAAAATTCTTTGAGCTCAACAGTTTCCACATTTAAGGAAATATGTCCAGCTTCCATTCTGGCAAGATCAAGCAAGTCGTTTACCAATCTGCCCATTCGCAAAGATTCATCATAAATCACCTGGGCGATTTCCTTTTTCTCTTCTTCAGAGCTGGCGATATCATCCACTATGGCTTCGCTGTACCCTTGGAGCATCGAAATCGGTGTTCTCAGCTCATGGCTGACATTGGCGATAAAATCTTTTCTCAGCTTGTCGAGCCGTCGTTCCTCTGTCATATCCCTCAAGACGGCGACAGCTCCGCGCACATGTGCCTGGTTGTAAAGCGGGCTCATTAAGAGCACCCATGACCTTCCCTGCAACGTCATTTCAATCATCTGTTCTTTTTCCGTGCTGACGGTGTTTTGAAACAGTTCCCTCGCTTCGGGAGGCAGCTCATGTCCCTCTTTTACATTCATGTTCTGCTCATAATACCACGCCTGCAAAAAGCGCTCTGCCGGAGGGTTGGTGACAAGGATCGTGCCGTCGATATTGATGGTGATCACACCGTCGGCCATGCTGCTTAAAATGTTTGATAAATGCTCTTTTTCCTGATTTAAAGCCGTAATATGAAACTTCAGCTGGCGTCCCATTTGGTTAAAAGCGATCGCCAACTCGCCGATCTCATCCTGCGTTAAAATCGGAATTTTCGTGTCAAACTTTCCTTTGGCCAAATCCTGTGCACCTTGCCGCATTTTTCTGAGCGGGTAAGTGATCCGGCTTGACAGGAAGAACGCGAAGATCGTCGTCAAAACGATCGCGATCGCCGCAGCAAAAAGGATATATCTTGTCGTATGCTGTGTCGTATCCTTGACGGCGAGAAGCGACTGGGAAATAAACACCATGCCCCCGTTATCGCCTTTCCCGTATGGAACACCGACAATCAGCTGATCGTTTTTATGGTTTTTGAGGGCCAGCCGCTTTTGCACTTTTTGATGATGGGTGAGCGCATCATTCAAATCGGAATCCCGTTTGATTTCCTTTAAAGTGATCTGGGACACCTTTTCATTTTTGCGCGGAGAATTCCAATATTCATCATCACTTTTTATGATCGCGATACTCGTCAGTTCATCCGCAAGCTCCCATGAGATGGACCTGGCGACCTCCTGGTCTTTGTGGTTTTCCATAATCACAGCCACTTTGCTGGCGAGCTTCGTCAGATCGGCCTCCGCTTCATCGACATGGTAGTTTTCAATGAATTCAAGCAGAAAAACGGTAAGAATAAATAAGACAAATGAAACCAAAAGAAGGATGGTAAACCAGAGCTTACCAACGACACTCTTCCAAAACTTCATTCGTTTCCGACCTCAAATTTGTAACCGACACCCCACACTGTGACGATTTTTTTGGCCGCCTTCGGAGAGACTTTGTTCAGTTTTTCACGTAAACGTTTGACATGGGTATCGACCGTTCTTAAATCCCCGAAAAACTCATACTGCCAAACTTCTTTGAGCAGCTTTTCGCGGTCGTAAACTTTATCAGGGGTTTTTGCCAAAAAGTAAAGAAGCTCATACTCTTTCGGGGTCAGGCTGACCTCTGTTCCGTCTGCCATGACTCTGTGAGCATCATGGTCGATGGACAAATGAGAAAAAACAAGAACATTCTTTGCTGTTGTATCCGTATTGAGATAAGAGGTTTGCGATGATCTTCTCAAGAGCGCTTTGACCCTCAACACCACTTCCCTCGGGCTGAAAGGCTTGACAATGTAATCATCTGTACCGACCTCAAATCCCTGCACCCGGTTGGCTTCTTCCCCTTTTGCCGTCAGCATAATGATCGGTGTCGCTTTTTTATCTCTGACTTGGCGGCACACTTCGATACCGTCCGTACCCGGCATCATCAAATCGAGCAGGATCAGATCATAGTGGTTGCCAAGCGCTTTTTCGATGGCTTCATCACCGTTTTCGGCTTCTTCAATCACATAATTTTCTCTTTCAAGATACATTTTTAAAAGACGTCTGATTCTTGCCTCATCATCTACTACTAATATTTTTGTCTCTTTTGTCTGTTCCATCGTAAACCTCCTGAATTGAATCTTCTTACATTCATTTTATTAGAAAAATGATAGTAATCCAAGCTGAGATTATTCCTCCATTTGACAAAAAACATCCGGAAGGTTCAGGAACCTCCTGAACCTTCCATTGCCTTCAATGGTTATGCATACGAATGTAGCCCTGCGATCACAAGGTTTACAAAAATAAGGTTGAACATAATAATGGCAAAACCGATCACGGCAAGCCATGCCGACTTTTCCCCGTGCCAGCCTCTTGAAAGCCTGAGATGCAGATAGGCGGCATAAAATAAAAAGGTGATCAGCGCCCATACTTCTTTTGGATCCCAGCCCCAGAACCTGGTCCAGGCCAGCTGCGCCCAAATCATCGCAAAAATAAGCGCGCCCAGCGTGAAAACGGGAAAACCGATGGATACGGAGCGGTAGCCGATTTCATCGACAAGATCGAGATTCACATTCTTCACCAGCGGCTGTAACAGCTGGCTGACACGTTTTCTGATGATCAATCTGATCAAGCCGTAAAGCAACATACCGGCACCGAATGACCAAATGACCGTATTCAGCTTGCGCCCGGAAAAAACAGGCGGCACATTGAAAAGCGGCTCCATTTTTTCCTTTGTCAAAAGCTCTCCCTTATTCGGGCCGATGAGCGCAGGAAGCTCGTAAACCATGACATCTTCCTGACCGTTTTTATCGATCCACTTGAACTGCGCCTCATAACCCCCTATTCTGAATGCGGTGGTTACAATGATGAATGCAAGCGTCGTCACGAGCATAAACATCACAAACTCAAGCCAGAACGTTTTTTTACCCGGTTTTGATTGATCGACATGCTTGAGCAGAAAGATGGCGCCGGCGACAAAGCTGATGGCGAGTATCGCCTGCCCGAGCGCAGCCGTTGTCACATGAATATACAGCCAGCTGCTTTGCAGCGATGGTATCAGCGGCGTAATATCAGTCGGGAACATGCTGGCATATGCGATTAAAAGCAGGACAACCGGCAGTGTAAACAGCCCCAAAGCGGAAAGCTTGTAAATAAAATAGATGATGAGAAAGGCCAGTACCAGCATCATGCTGAATGCCGTTGTGAATTCAAAGAGATTGCTGACCGGAGCATGTCCTGATGCGATCCATCTCGCAATAAAATATCCCAGCTGGCATACAAATCCGGCGATCGTGATCAAAACGGCGATGGATGCCCACCGGTTCTTTTTTACTGGCGCTGATGTTTTGCTTCTGATTGAGCCGCCAAAAAAGAAGACCGCTGCGAGATACAAGAGAAATGCCGCGTACAATAAATTGCCGCTAAGCTCTGCCATGAAAACCCCTCCCTATGCTGGCGTTTATTTTTTTTCCTTCAACAGTTCTTTTTGGTCGGCCGGTTCGCTTATCCCCGTGTCCGCCAGTACTGTCTGAAAGTCTTTTTTCAACCCGTACCAGTTTTTGTTTGTATGTCCGCTGGCGAGCACCTGTCCGTCTTGCGTTCTGAGCCAAATCCTTCTGTGGTGCCAATACATACCTTGTATAACACCGATCATAAAGATGATGCCGCCTGTCATGAGCACCCATAGTGTCAAATCTTTTCTGACCGTAAGCCCTGAGAGGTTCTTCGTTTCAACATGGTCAAACTTCATTTTGTATTTGTTGTTGTCAGAGCCTTCTATCGTCTCCTGAATCGCTACAAAGCTCTTTTCCCCTTTAGGCCTGTCCGGCGCGGTGATCTGAAAAACGAAAGCCGGATTGTTCGGATTTCTCGTTTTCGTGCTCGGTTCACCGGCTTTATTAAAATAAAAATCTGGCAGATAGCTTGCGAGATGCACCTTGTAACCGTTGCCAAGATCGTAGTCCGACTTCGGCTCCAGAAGGTCGATCGACACCTTGCCGAACGATTTCCCGCTGTCTTTTTCGATAAGCTGGAACACCATCTTGTCGAGCTCGCCTTCCCTGTAATCCAGCTGATAAAGCGCAAAAGAATCGAATTTCAGCGGATCGTTGACTCTGATCGTGTCGTTTTTCACTTTTTTTAATTCAGGGTCTTCACCGGGAAGGCTGGCATGTTCACTTTCATAAAGTTCGACATCTGTCTGAAAATTCTTCGCCACCATTCCGTCTCCGGCTTTATTGATCGCTTCCGAAAATACTTCTTTTTCCTTTTCACTCTTGTACATTTCCCTTTTAAACTGGTGGTTCTTCAGATAGTAGCGGCCGTCCGTACCCGGAATAGGGACGGTTTCCCCTTCCCTGATCCAAAGGGTTTCATCGACATACATACCCGGAACAAAACGAAGCATGACACCGATGAGGAAAATGATCAGACCGACATGATTGACATAAGGGCCCCATCTTGAAAAACGCCCTTTTTCAGCAAACAGGTTGCCGTTTTCCTCCTTCACGCGGTAGCGCTTTTGTTTCAGCCGCTCGATGATTTGCGTCCTCACGCTTTCAGACATGACGGAATCGGTCCGGCTGAACAGCCTCTGCCTCTCCATAAAATTCGGATTGCGGATCACTCCCTGATTTTTCAAGGCCCTGTACAGCGGGACGACGCGGTCAAGGCTGCAAATGACCAGGGAAACGCCGATTGAGGCGACGAGGATGATAAACCACCATGAGCCGTAAAGGTTGTGAAACCCGAGAAGATAATAGATTTGTCCCAATAGTCCGTATTGTTCTTCATAATATGTATCAGCCTGCGCACCCGGCGGCAAAAACATTTCCTGCGGAAAAATCGTTCCGAAAGCCGAAGCGGTGAGCGTAATCACGATCAGCCAGACGCCGACCTTTACAGATGAAAAGAAGTTCCAAATTTTATCTACAATCGTTTTATTGTAAGTTTGGGAGCGCCTCGCGCTGCCGTCATATCGCATATCAAGGAGTTTGGCGTCCTGTTTTTTCAGCGGCTTTCCGCACGATTCGCACAGAACGGTTCCTGTCGGATTTACATGACCGCATTCGCATTTGATTTCTTTCATCATGATGATCCCTCAGGCTTGATCATTGTCATGTAATCATGGATCATGCGCTCCGTCATTGTCCCTGTGACCACTTTGACGATCTCGCCTTCCGGGTTGATCAAAAATGTGGTCGGAAGCGGGGTGACATCGTACGCATCCACCACCTGCCTGTCCTTGTCAAGCACCACGGGAAAATTGACGCCGTAGGCTTTCATAAAGTTTTGCACGGCAAGGTTTGATTCCCCGACATTGACGGCAACGATCTCCACTCCTTGATCCTTAAACTCCTTATACTGTTTAGCCATATAAGGAAATTCCTTTTTGCATGGTTCACACCACGTTCCCCAAAAGTTTAAAAAGACCCCTTTGCCTTTTAGTTCGTCCAGCTTGAGACGGTTTCCGTCCACATCCTCCAGCGAGAAATTGGGCGCTTTCTCCCCCACTGCCGCGCTTTCGTTGTTTTGAAATACAGCGCTGTAAAGCGTATAGCCAAGCGCCGCCAGCAAAACAAGGAGAATGACTGTCCGAATGTAAAAACGCTTTTTCTTCATATTCCGCCCCCTCATTTAGACACTCAGTATCATTATAGCATCCTGATACTGACTGCCTTTTTTCTTTTTTTGAAGGTTGTGTGAAAATTTAGAAAGCATGTTTGCCGTGTTCCGCCATGGCCCTGAGCCTCTTTACTTCATGCGGTGTCAGCTCTCTCTTCTCTCCCGTTTTCAGCCCCTGCAGATTCAAAAAGGCGTATTCCTCCCTTTTCAGTTTGACCACTTCATGGCCGATCGCTTCAAACATCCTCCGCACTTGCCGGTTGCGTCCTTCATGAATGGTAATTTGGACGATGCTGGTTTGCTTTTTCTTGTCGAGCGAAAGCAGTTTCACTTTAGCCGGGGCGGTTTTTCCTTCCTCAAGCTTGACGCCGCGCTCGAGCGTTTTTAAGTTTTCCTTTGCCGGGATGCCTTTCAGCTTGGCCACGTACGTTTTGTCGATCTGGTATTTCGGGTGCATCAATTTATTGGCGAAGTCCCCGTCATTCGTCAGCAGAAGCAGTCCGCTTGTATCATAGTCGAGCCGTCCGATCGGGTAAATCCGCTGCGGAACCTCTTGGAAAAAATCGGTCACCACTTTCCGCCCTTTATCATCTTTCACCGCGGAAATCACGCCCCTCGGCTTATAAAAGAGGAAATAAACCGGCTCTTCGGATTCAAGCTGAATGCCGTTTACTTCTATCCGGTCTGAACTCGTCACTTTGACGCCGAGCTCTCTGACTGTTTTGCCATTGACCGTCACTTTTCCTTCTTTTATCAGCTCTTCCGCCTTTCTTCTTGATGCAATTCCGGCGTGAGCGATCACTTTTTGCAGTCGTTCCATATCTTTCACCTCATGTATTATCTTACTTTTTTCCAATTCAACAAACAAGCATTCAGTGCGGCTTGTTCGCGTAAAAACCTGAACTCCGCCCTTTAATGTATCCTTTCTCAGCCCAAAAGTAAAACAGTTTTGGCCAAAAAGCAAAAAAAGCGCCTGTTTAGGCGCTTCCAAACAACAAGGCAACAATGATGACAGAAGCGATGACACCCGCTAAATCGGCAAGCAGGCCCACCTTTAAAGCATCCCCCATTTTTTTGATTCCAACCGCCCCAAAATAGACGGTCAGGACATAAAGGGTCGTGTCAGTCGATCCCTGCATGACGGAGGCAAGACGGCCGATAAACGAATCAGGCCCGTAAACGGCGATCAGATCTGTCGTCATGCCGAGCGCCGCCGTTCCTGAAATCGGCCGGATCAAGGCGAGGGGCACGACCTCTGTCGGCATGCCGACGGCAGTAAAAACGGGTTTCAATATATCCATAAAAAAATCGAGCGCCCCGGAGGAGCGGAAAACCGTGATCGCCACAAGCATCCCGACCAGGTAGGGGATGATGGAAAACGCAATTTGGATCCCTTCTTTTCCCCCTTCTACAAACGCTTCATAAGTCGGAACTTTTTTAAATGTGCCATATAAAAGAATCGAGGCGATGATAAACGGGATAAGGGCTAAAGAAAGCCAATTGATGAATTCCAAACGCTCACCCCTTCTTTTTTCTTCTATAATAAAAATACCTGTCGATGATAATCGCAACAATTCCTGATATCAGCGTCGCCAAAATCGTCGGTCCGACGATGTCTGTCGGCGATTTTGAATCATAAGTCATTCTGACCGCAATCACCGTCGTCGGAATGAGTGTAATGCTTGACGTATTGACCGCCAAAAAGGTGATCATCGAACGGCTCGCCTCGGCGCGGTTTTGATTGAGCGCCTTCATTTGTTCCATCGCTTTGATGCCGAGCGGTGTCGCCGCGTTGCCAAGTCCGAAAAAATTGGCCATTAAATTGGATAAAATGTACCCCATCGCCGGATGGTCGGGAGGAATATCAGGAAACAGCTTTGAAATGAACGGACGGCACATGCGGCTGAATTTGTCGAGGAGCCCGGACTGCTCGGCTATTTTCATCAGCCCCAGCCAGAAGACCAGGACACTCATCAGTCCGATCGCGATGGTGACCGCTTCTTTCGCTCCTTTAAATACAGCTTCGTTCACTTCTTGAACCGTTCCGTTCACAAGCGCAAACACAAGACCGATGACCGTTAAACCGACCCAGATTATATTGACCATGATGGACCGCCCGCCGCTTTTTTAAAAACAGATTGAAAGGTATCAAGGAACGATTTTTTCGGCTTTTTGTTCCGTTCATTTTCATAGTACACAGGCAGGTCGGCAATCGTTTTTCCGTCCAGTTTCACCTTCATCCTGCCAATGATGTCCGGAATCGCTTTTTCGTTTTTCCGCCAAGATTTCTTCGGCTCGAGAAGTTCTAAGTCGATCTTCACCTCGTCTTTTTCCTCATCGCTTAAGAGATACTTGACATCGCGTTTAATAAAAACTTTGCTTCCATAAAACGAATCCCGCAGCCTGTGAATTTCTCCTTTTTTGGCAACAACATACGTTTTATAATGATCGTAACAATAGCTGAACATATTGATATGATCATTCCAATCATCAGGAGCGTTGATCGTGACCGCGATCAGATCTGTGCCGTCTTTAGAGGAAGTGGATACGAGCGTGCGCTTTGCAAGCTTTGTGTACCCCGTCTTGCCCCCTGTGCTGTAGCGGTACAAGCCTGTTAAAAGCTTGTTTTTGTTTCTCCAGATTCCCTGCATCGTTTCCGCTTTGTAATGCTTTGTTCCGGCGATTTTTCGGTATGTCTGATTTGTCATCGCATATTTTGTCAAAAGCGCCATGTCATATGCGGTTGAATAATGGCCGTCATGATCATCAAGACCGTGGGGATTGCGAAACACGGTGTTTTCCATCCCGAGATCGGCCGCTTTTTGATTCATCATATACACAAAGCCTTCAAGACTGCCGCCGACGTGTTCGGCAATCGCCACGGCGGCGTCATTTCCCGATCTCAGCATGAGACCGTATACAAGGTCTTTTAGCTTAACTTTTTGTCCGCTCGTCAAATATATGGAAGAACCTTCCGTACCTGCAGCCCTGTCTGAGACTGTCACGGTATCCTCCAATTTTCCCGACTCGATCGCCAAAATGGCCGTCATGATCTTCGTGATGCTTGCAATGCGCCGCTTTTCATGTTCATCCTTGGCAAATAAAACCCTGCCGGATTGACCGTCTATGACAATTGCGCTTTTTGCGCTGACATGAATGGAAGCCTCTGCTTCAGCGATTTGAAAAGAAGAGAAAAAAAGAAAAAAAAGAATGGCCGCTGCTGCAGTTCGTTTTAGAAAGCGCATTTTTCTCACGTCCTTGTTGTTGTTTGTACAAGTTTATGCGCTTGTCTAACCGATATGATCATCAAATGTGCAATTCTTAAAAAATCGCATGAAAAAACTCCCCCTCAAAAGGGAGAGTTCGGGTAATTTTATCTTGGATGAACCACCTTCATCTGATAGTCCGTTGCATAGTATTCCAATTCTTCTCTCATCGATTGGTATCCCGTTTCAAGAGAAGCCATCAATTTTTTTAATGAGGCCGGCGCTGGTTCGTGAAAGCGAATGGCGTGCCTTCCCGTATAAGCTGCTCTGCTGTCTTCATACCACGTTTCTTTTTTCGGTGTAAAAAATTCCTCTATGCATCGATGATAAATCTGATAGAGCGTCCTTTCCGCCGCAGCATCCCGAAAAGGCTCCTGCTGCAGCATGACTCGACAGGCTGAAAGTCCTTCTTCACAGTAGACCGTAAGCTTTCTTAAATTGCTGAGGACATCCCGGAAATAGGCGCTTCGTCCCGGTTCTTCCGTTTCCAGAGATGAAAGCGTTGTTTCGTTCAAATAATCGCTCAGCGTCTGAACAGCCTGTGATAAAAATTCCTCTGCCTGCTCGGTTTGGGCTCTTGCCATAGATTTTCCCATTGGTGTCGGCACCCTCTCCTCATCGCTTTGTTACAATCGTATTCTTACGTCGTTTAAATTAAACATAAAAAATACGATAATATATATTATCATACTTCGTTCTTAAGGTGAATCTATTTTAAATCTTCAAACGTCTGATTGAAATTCTCGAAGAATAAATCAGCTTCCTCCTGCACCCCGTCTTCTTCGACGTTTTCAGGCAGCGGCGGAAGTTCTTCAAGCGCCTTTAATCCAAACTGCTCTAGAAATGTGTCTGTCGTTCCGTATAAAATCGCCCGGCCCGGCCCATCCGCTCGTCCTACTTCACAGAGCAGCGCTTTTGCGACAAGGCTTTGGAGAATCCGTTCGGATTTAACCCCCCTTATATCTTCGACTTCAGCCCTTGTAATCGGCTGTTTATATGAGACGATGGCCAACACTTCAAGCGCCGCCTGGGAAAGCCCTTTTGAAGGAGCTTCGATCAGCTTTTTCAAATAGACGGCAAATTCTTTTTTTGTCGAAAGCATGTAAGTGTCTGCGTATTCAACAAGCTCAATGCCTCTGTCTTCCTGTTCATAGCTTTCCTTTACGTCGTGCATAATATCCTGAAGCTCTGTTTCATCGATTTCCAAAACGGATAACAGCTGTTTTTTGGTAAGGCCTTCGTCTCCCGCCGCATAGAGCAACGCTTCGACAATGGCCTTCCAATTCACGATATCAAGCGTCATGAATCGCTTCACTCCCTGTGATGTAAATATCTGAAAAATTATGTTCCTGTTCAATGATGATCAGCTGATTTTTCATCAGCTCCAATATCGCTAAAAACGTCACGACCAAATGCTCTTTTTGTTCATACGGAAACAGTTCCGTAAAGTTGATTCTTTTTCGGGCCGATTTCAAATTGTCGACGATTTGCGCCATTCTTTCTTCGATCGGGATTTCCTGCCTTGAAATCCTCGTTTCCGAAGGACGGCTGATTTTCTTCCGGTTCAGCACCTTTTGAAATGCGCCGAGCATATCATAAACCGTTACCGAAAGCTTTTGTTCGCTCAGCTTGATTTCCTTGGCGTAGCTGCTTAAGTCGCTCGGCGGTTTGGCGAACGATTTTTGCCGCTCTTCTTCACGCTCTTTTAAATTTTGCGCCGCACTTTTGTACTTTCTGTACTCTATCAATTTTTCAATCAATTCTTCTCTCGGGTCCTCTTCCTCTTCAAGAAACTCCTCATCAAACAGCTCTTCTTCTTGTTTCGGAAGGAGCATCCGGCTTTTAATGCTGAGCAGGGTGGCGGCCATCACCAAATATTCGCTCGCTACATCTAACTCAAGCTCACGCATCGTATGCACATATAATAAATATTGCTCGGTTATCTTCGCAACAGGTATGTCATAAATGTCTATCTCGAGCCGATTGATAAGATGCAAAAGCAAATCCAACGGTCCTTCAAACGCCTCGATTTTCACCTGATATTCCATGATCATTTCTCACCATTTTCACAATCGCTTCTTTGCCGGCCTAAACTGGCTACCCTTAAGTATAAATTACGCGTCTATCCGAAGTCCAATATAATTTACAAAGCCTCGGGAGGCATCCGCCTATACAAATTGAGAAATACACACATAGAATATGGTGAATTCTTAAATAGAGGAGGGAACAGCATGAGCGGTCAAGGCTTCGGCTACGGCGGAGGTTTTGCTTTGATTGTGGTTCTGTTTATTTTGTTAATTATTGTAGGAGCCGCATGGATCTATTAATATAAAAACGGCTGATCGCCATGAGCGTCCGCAATAAACGGACGCTCATTTTCCTAAAAACTCGCGGGCACTCCCTCGCGTTTTTTCTTTGCCGGGTTCTTGTGATACACTTGAACGGAAAAGAAAAGGAGGCTGTCGGATGTATCCCGAAGCTTACATCGATTATCTGGCTGAATTTCATGGATCAAGGGATTATTTTGAGTGCCATGAAATTTTGGAGGAACATTGGAAAAAAGAACCTCCGGGAGCACGGAAGCTTTACTGGGTCGGTTTGATCCAGCTGGCCGTCGCCCTCTACCATCAGCGGAGAAACAACTTCACCGGCGCGAAAAGGTTAATGGCAAACAGCATCCGCATTCTCGAAGGCGAGCAGACGGCCGTTGAATCACTCGGATTAGACTACAGCCGGCTCATCAGCCTGCTAAAGCATACTTACCGAAAAATCGAATCGCATTCTCCTTACGAAAGCATCATGCTTCCCATTGCAGACAAGGCGCTTGAGGAGCGATGCCGAAAAAAATGCGAACAGCAATCCTATCCATGGGGGCGGACAAGCGTTGTACAGGACGCCTTCCTCATCGATAAACACCGGCTGAGAGACCGGAGTGAAGTGCTGGCCGAACGGGAAAAAGAAATCGCGCGGCGAAAAAAGAGCAGAGGCCGATAGCAGCCTCTGCTCATTTGTTATATGTGATGTCTTCATTTTCGTGATCCTGACAGCGTTCAAAAAATCCTTTCGTTAATTCATTCGGAACCAGCGGTTTTGGGTCAAACATCTGCGAAACGGCCGATACCATTTTTTTGCCGATTCCTTGATGACGGTGAGACGGGTTTACACTGATATGCTTAATTTCAACTTCTTCTTCTCTTTTTTCTACTCCTACACAGCCGACGATATCCTCGCCTTCTTTCCAGAGGAAAAGCTGTCTTTCAGCGTCCGTTTCATAGTCTTTTATTGTCTGCTGAAGCTGCTTGACATCCTTCTCATTCGGCATGAACGAAAGGAGACCCATCGCAATCTTTTCGAATGACTTTTTATAACGAATTAACATAAATACCCCTCAATATATCAAAATGTGGATCTTACGAAGGCTAGTCGCTTCACATCACATTATAAACATTTTTAATACCTTTTTAAACTCTTTTTCGGCAATTATTGAAGCGACCGGGTCAGGTTTGCCATTTCAATCGCCGCAACAGCAGCCTCAGCGCCTTTATTGCCGGCTTTCGTTCCGGCGCGTTCTATCGCCTGCTCTATCGTTTCAGTCGTCACGACTCCAAAGATGACCGGAACACCAGTCGACATGCCGCTTGCTGCGATTCCCTTTGCCGCTTCATTGCACACATAGTCATAATGGCTTGTCGCCCCCCTGATCACCGTACCCAGCGTGATCACCGCGTCATACTTTTTCGTTTCAGCCATTTTTTTCGCGATCAATGGAATCTCAAATGCACCGGGAACCCAGGCGACATCGATATCATCAGATTTGACCCCATGTCTTAAGAGCGTATCTTCTGCACCGCTTAACAGCTTGCTTGTAATAAAATCGTTGAATCTTGATACGACAATGCCGATTTTCAAATCTGTTCCAACTACATGGCCTTCAATTTTATTCATATGAATCCCGTCCTTTTTTGTGATGATTTCTGTATTAAAAATGAAGCATATGCCCCAGTTTTGATTTTTTCGTTTTTAAATAATGTTCGTTGTCTTTGTTCGCTTCCATCTGCAGCGGAATTCTGCCGGCGATTGTTAAACCGTAGCCTTCAAGACCGGCAATTTTCCGCGGATTGTTCGTTAAAAGCTTCATGTTTTTCACGCCTAGATCCCTTAAGATTTGAGCGCCGATGCCGTAATTTCGCAGGTCTGGACGAAAGCCAAGCTGTTCGTTTGCCTGTACGGTGTCATAGCCTTCCTCCTGAAGCTTGTAGGCCTTCAGCTTATTGATCAGACCGATGCCTCTTCCTTCCTGCCGTAAATATACGAGGACGCCGCGGCCGGCTTTTTCAATTTGCGACAGCGCGGCGGCGAGCTGCGGACCGCAGTCACAGCGGTGAGAGCCGAAAACATCGCCCGTCAGACACTCTGAATGAACCCTGACAAGCACAGGTTCGTCACCAAACGGAACATCCCCTTTGACAAGGGCAATATGCTCTTTATTGTCAATTTCGTTTGTGTAGCCAAACACCTTGAAGGTGCCGAAATCTGAAGGAAGCGTGATGCCTACTTCGCGGTTGATCAGCGTTCCTTTGCTGTATCGGTATTCGATGAGATCTTTGATCGTAATCATTTTCAGACCGTGCTGATCAGCAATTTTTTTGAGCTCCGGAACCCTCGCCATCGTCCCATCTTCATTCATGATCTCGCAAATAACGCCGGCAGGCTTGGAACCGCACGCCGCCGCAAGGTCAACGGCCGCTTCCGTATGCCCTGCTCTTTTGAGCACGCCGCCTTTTTTCGCGATCAGCGGGAAAATATGCCCCGGTCTTTTAAAATCAAGCGGGCCGGCGTTTTCGTCGATCAGCGACATCACCGTCAAAGAGCGCTCCTGAGCGCTGATTCCTGTCTTTGTCTCACGGTGGTCCACACTGACCGTAAAGGCGGTGTGATGAGCATCTGTATTTTCATCCACCATCGGATGAAGGTCGAGCCTTGACGCGATCTCTTCGGTCAGCGGCGCACAAATCAAGCCTCTTCCATGGGATGCCATGAAGTTGATCACCTCTGGTGTCGCATGTTCGGCCAATGCGACGAAGTCACCCTCATTTTCCCTGTCTTCATCATCGACCACGATGATAACTTTCCCCTGCTTTAGATCGTGTATCGCTTCATCAATTGTATGAAACATGGGCATGCGCCTCCTTTCATCAAAACCCGTTTTCTTTTAAAAATGCTGCAGTGATTGTCGGTGTCTGCTGTTCTTGATTTTGCTGGTGAAGAAACCGGTAAATGTATTTGCCGATCATATCGCACTCAATATTGACGATGCTTCCGACCTTTTTTTCCGGAAAAATCGTTTCATCCAGTGTGTGCGGAATGAGCGAGACAGTGACTTGATCCTCGGTCAATCCGAAGATCGTCAGGCTGACGCCGTCAACGGCGATGGAGCCTTTTATAACAAGCATTTTCGCCAATGCTGGATCAAGCTTTAAATCATAGTATACGGCGTTTTCCGCTTTTTCTATCCGGACAATGGTTGCCGTGCCGTCGACATGCCCCGACACCATGTGGCCGCCAAAACGGCCGTTCGCCGCCATCGCCCTTTCCAGGTTGACGGCACTGCCTTTTTTCAATGTGCCGAGCGATGTCGCTTTCAGCGTTTCCAGCATGACGTCGGCGGTAAACTGACCTTTTTTAAAATCATTGACGGTCAGGCAGACTCCGTTGACCGCAATGCTGTCGCCAAGCTTGACATCTTCGGTCACTATGTTTGATTGAATGACTAAAGACATGGCGTTTCCTGCCTTTTTCAAGTCTAAAATCGTTCCGACTTCTTCAATGATGCCTGTAAACATGGGCCACCACCCTATTCTTTTATCGGTTTAGCTGCCAGTTTTACATCCTGGCCGATTTTCGTAATGGTTGTGAATTGTAATAAGGGGACATCTTTCATCGATTGAAAGCCTTCACCGGAGATGGCACTGGGAGAAGAAAACCCTCCGATTAATTTTGGGGCAAGATAGAAGATGATCTGCTGATAAAGTCCTTCTTTGACAAAGCTTGCATGAACGGTCGATCCGCCTTCAACATAGACAGAAGCGATGCCGTTTTCCGCCAGATGCTGAAGCACTTCCTTTACTGAAATCGACTCGTTGTCGAAAACAATGATCTGAACGCCTTTTTCCTCGAGATGGCGGACGATGTCTGGATCGGCCTTGGATGTCGTGTAAATCCAAGTGGGCGCTTCTTTGTCATGAATCACCTTGGCGTCAAGCGGAATCGTCAGGCTGGTGTCGAGTATCACCCTGACCGGCTGATTCACCACATCGGGCAGCCGGCACGTCAGACTCGGGTCGTCCGCTTTTATTGTGCCCACACCGACTAAAATACTCTGATGATTTTTTCGGTACTTATGAGCATCCATCCTGGCTTCACTGGAGGTGATCCATTTGCTGTCGCCTGTACTTGTAGCCGTTTTGCCGTCAAGGCTTGCAGCGGCCTTTAATGTAACATACGGCAGTCCCGTCCGCATGAAATGCATGAATTTTTCGTTCAGCTCTTCCGCCTGCTCTTTGAGAACACCTGTCGTCACTTCAATTCCGGCTTCCTGCAGCATCTTGATTCCTCTTCCGGAAACAAGCGGGTTCGGATCTTCGGCAGCAACAACGACTCTGCTGAGCCCGGAGCGAATGATCAGCTCCGCGCATGGCGGCGTTTTTCCGTAGTGGCTGCAAGGTTCAAGCGTGACGTATATCACAGCTCCTTCTGCATGGCGCCCCGCCATTTGAATGGCGTGCACTTCAGCATGCGCTTCACCGTATTGTAAGTGGGCCCCCATTCCGACAACCTGACCGTCCTTTACGACGACAGCTCCGACAAGCGGATTGGCGCCGGTCTGCCCCTCGCCCTGTTTTGCCAGCTCTAATGCGAGATTCATATAATCCTCGTCCTTCAATTCCTTCCCTCCCTTCTTTTGTAAGCTTCACGCAAAAAACCCCGGAATATACATTCCGGGGTTTAATTTTTGTGCATGAGAAATAAAACTATGCATGACAATATTTTTCACATAGTTTACATCATCCTTCTCCCATCCAGACTTTCACTGTCGGCTTCAGCTTTTCACTGAATCCACCGCCTGCATAGCGCAGAGCGGGTCACGGGCTCTAAAGCGTCTCCAAAGCTTTACTACCGCCGGTCGGGATTTTCACCCAGCCCCGAAGGATACAATCGATATTTTCTTGTCCTTATGCGTATTATAGCGGCCCGATGTCGAAATTGCAATGAAAACCGCTTTCTATAGAAAAAACCCTCTGCAGGCAGAGGGCCGTTAGTTCGTCACCTTGACGACTTTTATCAATCCTTCGATTCTGTTTGAATTGCTGAAATATGCTTTGACTTTGTCTCCTTCTTTAATATCGGACAAGTCCTGATCGAGATTTTTCGCATCAAAAATAATTTTTGTTCCGTTATCAGCAATTCCGTGGTACTCAGTACCATCAATTTTAGTTATTTTATATTGATGAATGGTATAGTCTTTTTCTCCGGATGAGACCGTTTGACTGAGCGCTGTTGAAGCATCCTGCATGCTTCCGTTTTTTAAATAGTAGAAGCCCCCTGCCAGCACGGCGGCCAAAATCATCAGCACCGTGAGCTTGACTTTTATTTTCCCCATGATCAAAACCTCCAGAACACATTCTGAACTATCATATGTTTTTTCACTTTATTTGATGAAATAAAAACATTTTCGATTCAGACGGAAAATATGTGGTTTCTAAGTATAACGCAAAATAGTGGCAAATCGTTTCATATTCGGGAGAAATACTCCTTATAACCTACGAATGTACATTCTGTCTTCAGGGGTTGATAGGTCATTAAGACTAAAACGAGACTAAAAGACTACAAAGCCCGATCTGCCTCTTTCACCCGAGCCAAAATCGCCGGGAAGCTTTGCCCGGGGAACACCTGCCGATAACTGCAGATCTGCTGAACGGGCCATTTGATGCAGAATTTCAACAAAACACGCGCTGGCTTACCTATTATTATAAAAAAAGCCCATCCATCCTTCCAGAAAAACGCCGTGTTTTTTGTGTCGCTGTTCCTTATCAGGCGCCGAACCTAAAAAAGATCCCCAGGCAGGAATCTTTTTTGCAAGACGCACCGTCTCAGTGAAATTCAACATCTATTTTTCTTTTATGGTCTTGGTTTTCCTTTGGCATCCTTACTTCAAGCACCCCGTTTTTATACGATGCTTTTATACCCTCATGGGAGACAGAAGCCGGAAGCATCACAGATCTGTGAAAACGGCCGACAAACCGCTCCTTTCTGTGCATGTTTTCTTCTTGCACTTCATTCGATCTGTTGACAGACCCGCTGATGTGCAGCATGTTGTTTTCAACATCAATATGAACATCTTCCTTGCTTTCAAGCCCCGGAATATCACAGGAGGCCACGATTTCATTTCCGGTTTCATGAACATCCACCCGAATGTCGCCGAACCCGTGCTCTCCTCCGGCATTTGCCGGAAAGTCCGCAAACACCCTGTCAAACTCTCTTCTGATCGTATTTAAATGTTTAAATGGGTCATAAGGTACTAACGGCATCTTTTTTCCTCCTCCTTGTTCTCATGCCTTATTCGTTATGATTCATTACTTTTTACATATTTATACATACAGAATCACCTAAGGGATGGGTGGCGGGCGATCTATAAAAAAAACAGCCCGCATATACCGGGCTGTTTCAAACATTTATGTTTTATGCGTCGTACACTTCGACTTTTTCCATTCCTTGTCCCTGCTCCATTGAAGTCACAGCATCAAGACCTGATGTGACTTTGCCGAAGACCGTGTGAACGCCGTTCAGGTGCGGCTGTGGCTCATGGACGATAAAGAATTGGCTGCCGCCTGTGTCTTTGCCGGCATGCGCCATTGAGAGAGAACCGGCTTCATGTTTATGGGGATTTCCCTCTGTTTCACATTTGATCGTGTAGCCGGGACCGCCTGTTCCTGTGCCGTGCGGGCAGCCTCCCTGGCTGACGAATCCCGGAATGACGCGGTGAAATTTCAGTCCGTCGTAAAACCCTTCGTTCGCAAGTTTTTCAAAGTTGGCGACAGTGCCTGGCGCTGCCTCCGGATATAATTCAAACTCGATTTTTTTGCCGTTTGTTAATTGTATGTATCCTTTTTTAGCCATCTTGATTCTCTCCTTTCATTTGACAAGGCTCATTATATCACAGAAGGGAATCGCAGAGCCAATGCCGAAGCAAATATACACGGCATCTTTTTTCCCGAGGAGGGCTTATAATTGTTGGAACTCTTAATGGCTCCAATGGCTGTCATCGCGATCAGCGTCATATTGTTATCCTGTTTTATGGCTTCTGTCAAAAATTCAAGAACGATCGCCGAACAAAATGAGATCATCATTGATATTTTGCGAGACATCAGGAAGGAACTGAAAAAGAAGTGATTGAATGAAAAGGCGGGTGTAACAAGCAAATCATTTTGAAACCTCCCCCGCTTTTTATCCGTCTATATTGTCGGAATGGATAAATTCGTTCCGGCAGGCTTCTATCCCCTACAGCAATTTCTGCCTGAAGCCTGCATTTTTAAGGAGGGCATTTAGCTTGAAAAAAACACTACTTGGAATTTGCACAGCATTGTGTCTGCTCATCTTTCCGCAGGTCAGCTTTGCTGACGCCGCAGCGGGAGACGTGATTATTACACTGGGAAAAGACCTGTCAGCTCAGGACAGACAAAAAGTGCTGAATGAAATGAATGCGCCTGATAACGCGACGATCATTGAGGTGACAAATGCTGAGGAGCATAAATATTTAGGAGATTATATCCCGAAAGCGGACATCGGCACTAGAGCGATATCTTCTTCTTCGATTACGATAGCGAAAAAAGGCACCGGTTTGGAGGTCCAAACGAACAACATCAGCAAAATTACCGATGAAATGTATTTAAACGCGCTGATGACGGCAGGAGTCAAGGATGCCAAAATCTATGTCACCGCGCCTTTTGAAGTATCCGGAACAGCCGCTTTAACAGGGCTGATGAAAGCGTATGAAACAACTTCCGGCAAAGAGATTTCCGAAGATGTCAAAAAAGTCGCAAATGAAGAGCTTGTCACCACTTCTGAGCTCGGCCAACAAATCGGCGCTGACAATGCATCAGCACTGCTGGCCAAAGTCAAAGAAGAAGTCGCGAAAAACGGCGGTTCACAATCGAAGGAAGAGATAGAAAAAACGATTGATCAGGCTGCATCTGATTTGGGCATTACATTGACAGATGAACAGAAAAAATCGCTTCTGTCATTGTTTGACAACATGAAAAACATCAACATCGACTGGAACCAGGTTGGAGACCAGCTTGACAAAGCCAAAGACAAAATCACTAAATTCCTAGATTCTGAAGAAGGGAAAAATTTCATTCAAAAACTGATCGATTTCTTTATTTCCCTGTGGAATGCCATCGTTTCCGTCTTCACGGGCGGCGGCGCTTCGGAATCTAATGGATGATCGAATCTATAGTAAAAACACCTCCTTTGATTGCAGGAGGTGTTTTTCTATGAAAGAAGAGAAACTCTCTCAGTCTTGATAGTTTTTCTGAATGAAATCTGCTAACAGCTTTGTGAAGCGGTAAAATGCCGGATTTTGCGTGGACGCCCTGTCTTTCAGTGTGAAGACATCGAATAAAGATTTTCGAAAACCGGTGCTCATTTCAAGCTGGATGCTCAGTCCTGAAATGGATTTGTTGGCGATATTGTCCGGATGGGTTCCGGCATATTTGTCATCGGTGTCAAGCATTTCGGCGGCAAATCCCGCTTTGTTCAATTCGATGACCAGCCGTTTGATTTTTGTGCGGTCTGTCCCGCCCACTTTAATCAGACGTTCCTCCCCATAGTACCCGTGAAGCGACATGATATATTCATGGCTTGCAGCCATCTCGAGCGCTGTTGGCTCGTCGAAGCGGGTGCTTGTAATATGAAGCACACTGTTTCCTGAGGATTTCAGCCCTTCAAACAGGTACATGGAATAGCTTCTGGACAATTCGTTGGCTATTTCGCTTGTTCCCGGTTCTATTCCGCCCCCGTGGATTGCCATGATCAACATCCGGCTGCCGCCATGTTTGGCAACGATTCGGTAATCGGCCGGGTCTTCATGATTTTTTAGTTCTGCAAAGCTGTCATATTGATCAGCGGATTGTGAAGAAAATCCGTGAGCCGCTATTGAAAATGGGAATGAAATCACAGCTAAAATTAATAAAATATTCACAAATCTGTTGATTGCTGTAAATGACTTTGCTGTGTTACAATCAACACATTGCTTCAGGCAATGGAGCATGCGGTGGAGTAGGGATACTTTGGCCGGTTTCATCTACTCCGCCTCTACATCTGAAATCCTTCGCATTTTGATCATGTACTGAACCATCTCCTTTTGTTAAATTTTTGTTAAATTCCCAATATTATATACAATTAGCCCGGATGCTGTTCTATGTATGACATGTTCTTTTTCATAAAAAAAAACACTTCCAAAAATCTGAAAGTGCTGTTTGACATTGAGCCCCGCCGCGAACGCATGAAAAAAGGAGATACCCATCGTGAGCATCTCCCTTTTGTTATGACTGTTTGACTTTCGACTTCAACGGCAGGTCCAGTTTGACAATATCTTCATAAGACTCCCTCTGAATGACGAGCTGCGCTTCCCCATCTTCAACAAAGACGACGGCCGGGCGCGGAATCCGGTTGTAATTGTTGGCCATGCTGTAGCCGTATGCACCGGTGCAAAAAACAGCAAGAACATCGCCGTCGCGGACTTCCGGCACCTCTAAATCCCATATCAGCATATCGCCGCTTTCACAGCATTTGCCGGCAATCGACACCGTATCATCACAGGCAACATTCATTCTGTTGGCGACCGCTGCTTCATATTTTGCTTCATAAAGCGCCGGTCTGATATTGTCGCTCATTCCTCCGTCAATCGCCACATATTTGCGGATGCCGGGCACCTGCTTTTGCGAACCGATCGTATAGAGCGTCGTTCCCGCATCTCCGACGAGCGACCGGCCAGGTTCGATCCAGATTTCCGGAATGTCAAAGCCGAAGTGTTCGGCGTTTGCTTTAACCGCCTCAATAATTTTCTTGACATAAACATCTGCACCCAACGGCTCATCCTCTTTTGTATAACGGATGCCGAAGCCGCCGCCAAGGTTGAGCACGCTCGGGATAAAGGAGTAGGATTCCCGCCACTCTGCGAGCTTTTCGAAAATTTTGTCTGCAGCCAGAACAAAGCCCGCCGTATCAAAGATTTGCGAACCGATGTGACAATGTACGCCAAGCAGCCGGAAACCCGGTGCGCGGAGTACCTGCTCGATGGCTTGTTCCACCTGCCCGTTATGCAGATCAAAACCGAATTTGGAATCTTCCTGACCTGTCGTAATGTAATCATGTGTGTGCGCTTCAACTCCCGGCGTAATTCTGAGCAATACATCCACAGTTTGTCCGGAGCGTTTGCACAGCTCTTCCGTGATGGCAATCTCGTGAAAATTGTCGAGCACAATGCAGCCGATTTGATGCTGAAGCGCCATTTCGATTTCCTGCGGACTTTTATTATTTCCATGAAAATGAATCCGTTCTGGCGGAAAGCCTGCTTTGATCGCTGTAAACAGCTCTCCGCCTGAAACAACGTCCAATGACAGCCCTTCTTCATCGGCAAGCTGAATCATCGCCACAGATGAGAACGCCTTGCTTGCATAGGCGACTTGCGCCTTCAAACCGGCTTCCTGAAACGCTTGTTGGAATTTCCGGGCGCGTTCCCTGATCAAAGCTACATCGTATACATAAAGGGGAGTTCCATATTTTTCTGCTAATGATAGAACATCAACACCGCCGATTTCGAGATGTCCTCTTTCATTTTGTCTGCTGGTACCATGTAAAAACAATTGTCATCCCTCTTTCTCTATCTATAAAGGTGAAAGGAACAGTCCGGATCACTGCCCGATGCATCTTTCGCTTCATAGTGCAATTTCTTATGTTGTATTATAACATTTCGTATCAAAATCTAAACCACCATTTGTCTAAATTTTCTCGCTTTAAATTGAAAATGATTTCCATTCTTCTCTATTAACTCTAGCATAACAGAAAACAGCAATCGATCGAAATAGGCATTCTCAACATCTATGCGATATTGAAAGCCCGGCTTCATGCGGCTTCCAGAAAAAAATGAAAAATTGGGCGCTTCACCTATACAGGTAGGCACTTATCTGAATATACACATAAACAGAGTGTCAAGAAAAAATCATGTCAGAAAGAGGGTTTCAGCATGTATCAACACATTTACCCCCACCCTCCTCTTCCAGCCTATATGTATGAGGAGAGGCACGATCCATATGGGGCACCTCCGTACGATGAACTGAGAATTTATGAGCCATATGAAGGCCAGATTATAACCGCCCCTGCCAATACAAGGTTCTGGCGGAGAGGCACAGAGGTATTCCTTCATTCGTCAACCATTGATCCGTCCGGCCGCGAAATGCTGTACATCGTCTATCCGATCAGACGGCAGAACAATATTTGCAGCCTCAGGGCGGTGGCGATATCAGCCAATGAATACAGAGGAATGCAAAGATACGGATATTAAAAAAAGAGGCTTTTCATTTATGATAAGCCTCTCTAAAGTGATGGTTAAGAATGTTTCGGCTGCCTGACCCTGTTTTTCGGGTGAACAATACTCGGCCTCACTTTCCCTCCCGGAACGGATGTGCGGACAAGGACGTGCCAAAACGCTTTCCCGTTAAAGGGGAGGAGCGGCCAGAGATACGGCGTTCTCAAGGAACGGATGGAAGTCATCACAACGGTTAATATCGTTAAGCCGACGACAAACCCCTCGACCTTAAAGATGGCGACAAGGATCAGCATGAAGAGCTTCACCATTTTGTTCGCCAGGCTCAGCTCATAGCTCGGGGTAGTATAAGCGCCGATCGCTGACAAGGCCACATATAAAATGACTTCAGGGGAAAACAGTCCGACATCGATCGCGATATCGCCGATCAACACGGCGGCGATCAGACCCATGGCCGTTGACAGCGCCGTCGGCGTGTGAATCGCCGCCATTCTTAAAAACTCGACCCCGAGATCGGCTAAAAAAATCTGCATAATGATCGGGATGTGTGATTCTTTATTTAAGCCGATGTATGAAAGGTTCTTCGGTAAAAGCGACGGTTCAATGACAAACAAAAGCCAAAGGGGCAGCAAAAAGGTAGAGGCAAAAATGCCGAAAAAGCGCACCCATCTTAAAAACGTGCCGACAGCCGGCGTCTGCCTGTATTCCTCCGCATGCTGAACGTGATGAAAAAAAGTGGTCGGCGTGATGATGACGCTCGGCGATGTATCGACAATCACGATCACGTGCCCCTCCAGGATATGGCTGGCTGCCACATCCGCTCTTTCCGTAAATCTGACAAGCGGAAAAGGGTTGAAACCCTGGCCGACGAGAAATTCCTCGACCGATTTGTCAGACATCGGCAGCCCGTCGATTTTCACGTTTTCAATCTCTTTTTTTAAAACCTTGACAAGATCCGAGTCTGCCACATCTTCCAAATAGCAAAGGCAGATATCAGTCTTGGAGCGCTCCCCGATATGAAGCATTTTATAGCGGAGGCGTTCATCCCTGATCCGGCGCCTGATGAGAGCCGTGTTGACAATGATGTTCTCGACAAACCCGTCCCTCGCCCCGCGCACGACTTTTTCCGTATCAGGCTCTTCCGGCGTTCTTCCCGGATAGCTTCTGACATCGACAATAAAAGCGAAGTCCGCTTCTTCGACGATGATAGCGACCAGTCCGGACAGCACTTGATCGACAGCTTCATCAAGCGTTTTCGCTTTTGACACCTGCTGATTCAGCAGCCTGTTTTCAACGATTTCTTCAGGATCGCCCGACTCTTTTTCCGAATCATTCAGGTGAACCAGTTCTCTTAACAGGTGAATGATGTATTGCGTGTCACATAATCCGTTCACATAATAAAGCTGAACTTCACGGTCAAGGACCATGACCTTGCGGACGCCCAGGTCAAAGCTCTCCCCCATGCCGACGAACTTCTTAAAATACGCTTCATTCTTAGAAGGATCAAGGAATATTTTTGTCTTCTCTTTCTCTTTTGGCTGAGCACTCATGATACCCGCTCCTTTCTAAAATGAGCTCGACCGCTTTCATTGTGATCGGCGAACCTTTTTTCACATCGTCCTTTCTGCCCATTTTTCCAATATCGCCGATGCCGACGACAATCGGCACATCAAGCTGGTCAAGACAATAGACCGTATCACCGTTCATCCGCTGCACATCAAATTCTCTCACACCGTGTTTATCGACTCCGTATTCTGTCAGCTCACCCTCCGCATCAATCGACACATCGACTTTTGTCCACTCTGCATAATGGGTCTTTGAGGCGACGGCGATAACGCCGAGGACTTCGATATCGGGATGCTTCGCCACATATTTCATGGCCGCCTCCCCCGGTCCTTCCCCTTGCAGGCCGGAATCGTCAAACATGACAAAAACGGGATCATGCGGCGTTTTCAAAATCAGCGAAACAAGCTCGGGGCCGGTTTTCACGCTTGGGTTTCCCATCGATTGGGAAATCGAGCGGCCTCCCGTCTTCCTTGCTGCATATTCAATGGCTTTTGCAGCGTATATATCGCCGTCTGTGACCAAAATGACCTTGCGTTTTGCTGTCATCTTTTTTTATCCTTTCGGTTTAAAAATCACGGCTACGATAAAGGCGAACAAAATAGCGGCGGAAATACCGGCGGATGTCAATTCGAATATTCCCATTCCAATCCCGATCAAGCCGTGTTCTTTTGCCTGATGCATCGCTCCGTGCAAAAGGGAGTGTCCGAAGCTGACGATCGGCACCGTTGCGCCTGCTCCGGCAAAATCAATAAACCTGTCGTAGATGCCGAACCCGTCCAGAATCGCTCCTGCTACGACAAAGGTTGACATGACATGAGCCGGCGTCAGCTTAAAGATATCTAGCAGCAGCTGTCCGATGACACATATCAAGCCGCCCGCAATAAATGCAATCACATACTCCATGTTAGGCACTCCCCCTTTCGGATCGTTCAAATACGACGCCATGCGCAATGCAGGGAATCGATTCTTTTTGCTGGATAATGGTCGGGCTCAGAAGCGCACCCGTGGCGACGACAAGCACCTTCTGAAGCCGTCCCGCTTGGATTTCTTTAAAGATATGGGCGAATGTGACGACGGCCGAGCAGGCGCAGCCGCTTCCTCCTGCAAACACCTGCTGATCAGGCGTATAGATCATCAGTCCGCAATCATTGTGCTTTGTCCCGACATTGATCCCTTCTTCTTTTAAAAGGTCCTTTACAATCGGGCTGCCGACGCCCGAAAGATCCCCGGTCAAGATCAAATCATAATCATCCGGGGTGCGGCCCATATCTTCCAAATGCTGTTTAATCGTATCCGCAGCGGCAGGCGCCATTGCCGACCCCATGTCCTGTGAATCTGTAATGCCAAGGTCGATGACTTTGCCGACCGTTGCACTGGTGATTTGAATATCGCCCGGATCTTGGCTGAGGACGACCGCACCGCTTCCCGTGACGGTCGAAGTCGCGGTGCCCGGCTTTTGCCCGCCGTATTCGGTCGGATAACGAAACTGCCTTTCGGCTGTGGCATTGTGGCTGCTTGTCGCGGCGAGCGCGCGTTTTGCAAAACCGCCGTCGATCAATGCCGAGCTGATCGCAATCGATTCCATGGAGGTGGAGCATGCGCCAAATAAACAAAGAAACGGAATCTTCAAATGTCTCGCTACATAGTTGGCTGTCACATTTTGATTGAGCAGATCTCCGGCTAAAAAGATATCAATGTCTTCCTTTTTGAGGTTTTGTTTCGACAAGGCGGCCTGAATCGCGTCCTCCATCAGCTTTCGTTCCGCCATTTCCCAATTTTTTTGGTTGCAATGCATTTCATCGTATGAATGATCAAATAAATGTCCTAAAGGCCCCTGCTTTTCTTTTGGCCCAACAGCTGTTCCGCTCGAATTAACATACAGCGGATTTTCGAATTCCCATGTTTGTTTTCCCTTCAGTTTCATGATGTTTTCCTCCTAAAACAGCTTGTCAAAGCAAAAGCGGATCAACCCGACAATATACGCGGCCACAACGCCGAAGACGATGACATTGCCGGCCAGTTTAAACATATTGGTGCCCACACCGAGAACATAGCCTTCACTTTTATGCTCAAGCGCCGCACTGGTCATGCTGTTGGCGAACCCCGTCACAGGAACGGCCGACCCCGCACCTGCAAACTGTCCGATTCTGTCATAGATCCCAAGCCCTGTCAAAAGGGCGGATATTAAGATAAGTGTGGCAACTGTAGGGTTTCCCGCCGTTTTTTCATCAAAATGAAAAACGGCCATATAAAAGTTTTGAAAGGCCTGACCGATCGCGCAGATCAGCCCCCCGACGAGAAAAGCCTTAATACAGTTCAGCACATAAGGCGGGGAAGGCTGATACTCTTTCACTTTTGACTGATAATCACCTTTTAAACTTGACATCATAATCCTCCTTTTATGACAGATGAACAAAGATAAGCCATTGAAACAGCGATCCGAGAATTTTCCCGAACACGATGGCCATCAAAAGAATTAAAATCCTGTCCCCCATGCCGATCCGCTTTGCCAAAATCGGCAGGACGTTCAGCACTTCTGTAAGCGCAGCTGCAAGCATTCCGATAAAAACGCCCGCGAGAAGCCCGATTGGAATGAGCAGCCATTTGGATAAAAAAAGCCGGGTCATATTCAACGATTCCCAGCCTCCAAAAACGGCGCCCAAAATAACAGCCCATTCGTACGCCTGGATAAACGCCCCGGTTTTCGTCAGCTGGGTCAGCCTCGGAATAATGCCAAGGACCGTAAGGAAAGCGACAAATCCTGATCCTACCGCGATCCCTCCCGCAAAACCGAGAAAGATGATCAAGAGCGTATTAATGATCATGAATATCCTTTGTCGTTTCTTTATTTTCGTTCATCGCCACATACTGATCCAAATCAAGCTGATATTTAAACATCTCGACTTCCAGCGGACTGGGCTCCTCATTGAAACGTTTTTTAAATAAGTGGTTAAAAAACAAAATCATACCGAGGCCGAGGCCAATGCTGTACGGTATCTGCAACAGGTATGGATAACGATTGATCTTCCCCGTCACCATTTCATAGAGCAGAATATGCACGTCCCTCATGCTGACATCTTCATGAAAATTCATGACCGCAAGGCCGGCGCCGACAAACAAAAGCAGCCAGACAGCGATGAACAGCACTGGGGATAAATTCCGTTTTGGATATTGGATCTCCACGATGGTTTCAGAGCTGCCGACGGTTTGGACATCAAGGTCTGGACACGATATATGTATGGCTTCGATCACCTTCATCACATCCAGAACTACCATGCTTTGATCCGATTTCTTTACCTGGTAAACAGGCAGCTGTTCAAGCTTTTCCTTAAACCGACGGTCTCCCGCCACCTGTGCGATATGGCCGAGCCTGATCAATTCATCCGGATCTGCCTTGAGCCGGTGGCGGAGTCTGATAAAAACTTGACGTTCCATCTGGGTCACTTCCTATATGATGGTTATGGTTGTAGTATGTGGTTCATCCCATTTACGCATTCAGCAAGCTGCCAAAGTCCATAAATTACCACACGCAAAAAAGCCGGCCTCAGGAGAAAGCCGACATTTCAAGTTAAGGAGGCCGCCGTTAACGGCAGCCCTTTAGTTTTCCGAATGATCCATTTTGTTTTTGATCTGTTTCAAGATTTTTTTCTCGAGTCTTGATACTTGAACTTGTGATATGCCGAGGCGGTCGGCTACTTCAGATTGCGTCTTGTCCTTGTAGTACCTTAAATAAACGATCAGCTTTTCCCGCTCGTCCAGATCTTTGATGGCTTCCTTCAGAGCGATTTTGTCGAACCATTTATCCTCGGACTGATCGGCAATCTGGTCGAGAAGTGTGATTGGATCTCCATCGTTTTCATAAACCGTTTCATGAATGGACGAAGGAGAACGAACGGCTTCCTGAGCCATCACGACCTCTTCAGAGCTGATCTCAAGATGCTCGGCGATTTCCTGGACGGTCGGAATTCGTCCGTTTGACTTTGAGAGTTCATCTTTCGCCCTCCTGATTTTATTGCCGAGTTCCTTTAGCGATCTGCTGACTTTGACTGTCCCGTCATCCCTGATAAACCGCTGAATTTCGCCGATAATCATCGGAACAGCGTAGGTTGAAAACCGGACATCATAGGAGAGATCGAATTTGTCGACGGATTTCAAGAGGCCGATACAGCCGATTTGGAAGAGGTCGTCGGGCTCATAGCCCCTGTTCAAAAAACGCTGAACGACAGACCAAACAAGACGCATGTTTTTTTCTATGAGGAGGTCTCTTGCTCTTTGATCGCCGTTCTGGCTGTTTTTAATCAGTTCTTTTACCTCGTGGTCTTTAAGCTGAGTGTTCTGGTTTTCTTTTTTAACCTCCACATCCATAACAAATCTCCCTTAATTGCAAAGCGCTTTGCTTTTTGATAAGTGCTTTGTTAAGTGTATTGTGGTCCCCATCTCAGGTGAGGAGTCAATCGTGATGTCGTCCATGAAATTTTCCATAATCGTAAAGCCCATTCCAGACCTTTCAAGCTCCGGCTTGGTCGTGAACAGCGGCTGGCGCGCTTCCTCCAAATCGGTGATGCCGATGCCTTCATCGCGAATCGTTAAATAGACGGTATGGTCTTCAAGGGTGACAGAAATGTATACGTTACCCTGGCCTGAGTTTTCATAGCCGTGGATGATCGCATTTGTAACCGCTTCTGAGACAACCGTTTTAATTTCGGTTAATTCATCCATTGTTGGATCAAGCTGTGCAATGAAAGCGGCAACCGTCACCCTGGCGAATGATTCATTTTGGCTGAGCGCGGAAAACTGAATGTTCATTTCGTTTTTCATGACGCCACCCCCAATGTGACAAGCGCATGCTGTTCCGACTGCTCCAGACGGATGATTTTGAACAGGCCTGACATATCGAACAGGCGCTTGACCGCAGGGGAAATCGCACAGACGATCATCTCTCCGCCCACCTGTTTAATTTCCTTATATCTGCCCAATATGACACCTAGACCTGAGCTGTCCATAAACGAAAGGTCTTCAAGATTCAAAACAATGTGGCGGATGCCGTACTGCACGAAATGATCGCTGACTTGTTTTCTTAAGGTTTCTGCTGTATGGTGATCAAGTTCACCTGTTAACCGAACGCAAAGCACGGATTCTTTGACGTTAAAGTCGATTCCGAGGCTCATCCTCATTCCTCCTTGATTTAAATCGGATAATGAGTGTTTCGATTCAGACTTTGCAAATTCCTTCACCATGACAAAACTAGTGGCCGTTCGGCATTATTCACTCCACTTTGTCCAATTTGTCATCGTCCGTTTGAACAGTGTCCACATGCCTGCTTTTTCCATATCTTTTTCTGCGACAAGAGGGCTTTCATGGAGCACCTTGCCGTCTTTTTTGAGGACGAGGGTGCCTAGTTCTGTGCCTTTTTTGACAGGCGCTTGAGTCTCGTCTTTCAGTTTGACCTCTTTTTTGACGGATTCCATATTTTCACCTTTTTTCGTCAAAAGGGAAATCGGTTCTGATGTCACGAGGTTGATGTTTTGATCGCGGCCTTTATTGACCTTCAATTCGGAAATGACTTCACCCCGCTTATACATCGGATGTGTTTCATATTGACTGAACGCGTAATCGAGCATTTTTGTGACTTGCGCATTCCGATCCTTTGGCGTGCTTGCGCCGAAAACAACGGCGATCACGCGCATGTCTCCTTTTTTCGCCGAAGCCGTCAGGCAGTATTTGGCTTCATTTGTGAATCCTGTCTTGACTCCGTCGACACCCGGATAAAATTTGATAAGCTTGTTTGTATTGACCAGCCAGAATTTTTTATCCGAATCTTCTCTCAAGTAGTCTTCATATGTGCCCGTAAACTTCGTGATTTTATCATATTTTAAAAGCTCTTTGGCCATGATGGCCATGTCATAAGCCGTGCTGTAATGGCCTTCTTCAGGAAGACCTGTCGTGTTTTGAAAAGATGTATCTTTCAGGTCCAGCTCAGCCGCTTTTTCATTCATTCTTTTGACAAATTCCTCTTCAGATCCGGCAATATGCTCTGCCATGGCTACAGAGGCGTCATTTCCCGACCCGATGGCGATTCCTTTCAGCATGTCTTCAACGGTCATTTCTTCACCGGGTTCAAGGAAAATCTGCGAACCGCCCATTGATGCGGCGTACTCGCTTGTTCTGACCTTATCCTTCATTTTAATCTTGCCTTCATCAAGGGCTTCCATGATCAAAAGCATGGTCATGACCTTTGTCATGCTGGCCGGCGGAAGCTTCTCATGGCTGTTTTTGTCATACATGATTTTTCCGGTGTCCCGTTCGATCAGAACGGCGGATTTCGCTTCATGAGCAAGCTCCGTCGATTTCTTTCCACTTTCTTTGGCAAACGCGGATGGCGCTGTCATAAGGATTATCGTAAAAATCAGCAATTTGGATAAATGACGTTTCATCACCCAGACCTCCATTTCGTAATCCTTTTTATTTTTTCCAAATCAGGTGGATTTATACGGATATTTTGGTAAAAATTTCTCCAAATCTCAAAAGAAAAAGCCAATGTCAGCTCTCTTTTTTAGAACTGGCATTGGCTTGGATGATCGTTTATTTATTGCATTTGACCGATTTTCGCAACGGCGGCTTTGACAAACCGTAAAAAGTCGGCTTTTACTTTTTCTGTTACCTCGATGACTTCATCGTGTGACAACGGCTGATCGAGAATCCCGGCGGCCGCATTTGAAATGCATGAAATACCAAGGACGCGGAGGCCGGAATGCCTTGCGACGATGACTTCCGGAACGGTTGACATACCGACGGCATCGGTGCCGATCGTTCTGAGAAAACGGACCTCGGCCGGTGTTTCATAGGACGGGCCGGAAACCGCCGTGTATACACCCTCTTGTACGCTGATGTCCAGCTCCTCGGCTGTTTTCTTCGCCATTAGGCGAAGCTCTCTATCATAAGCCGACGACATATCTGGAAATCGTACGCCAAGCGCTGAATCATTGGGCCCGATCAGCGGGTTCGTTCCCATATAGTTGATGTGATCCGAGATGAGCATCAAGTCGCCGGGACGGAATGATTCATTCACACCACCTGCAGCGTTTGTAACGATTAATGTCGAGACGCCAAGCTCTTTCATCACTCTCACAGGGAAGGTCACCTTATCGAGAGAGTAGCCTTCATAAAAATGAAAGCGTCCTTGCATTGCGACGACTTGCACATTGTCAAGCTCGCCGAAGACAAGCTGTCCGGCATGACCTTCAACAGTAGAGACCGGAAAGTCGGGGATGTCTTCATACGGAATGTGAACGGCATCTTCAATCTCATCGGCGAGCACACCGAGGCCAGATCCCAAAATCAAACCGACAGCCGGTTTGTGCTCCGTCTTTTCTTTAATATATTGCGCGGCATTTGAAATCATCTGTTTCACGTCGTTTCCTCCTATTTCAGCAGGGATAAAAAGCTTTTTCCGTATGTCGGCATTTTCGTGTTAAAGTTGTCGGCGATGGTCGCGCCGATATCCGCGAAAGTGTCGGCGAGCGGAAGCTGCCCCGTTTGTTTATGTTTCTTGCTGTATACGAGAAGCGGAACATATTCCCTTGTATGGTCCGTCCCGTGGTGGATCGGATCATTTCCATGGTCGGCGGTGATGATGAGCACATCATCTTCCCGCATTTTTTCAAATACCTCCGGAAGCCTTGCGTCGAATTCTTCGAGCGCTTTTCCGTATCCTTCAGGATCACGGCGGTGTCCGAATAAGGCATCAAAATCGACGAGGTTGACGAAGCTGAGGCCGGTAAAGTCCGCCTCAAGCGTTTGGATCAGCTTGTCCATCCCGTCCATATTGGATTTTGTTCTGAGCGATTCTGTAATGCCCTCGCCGTCGTAAATATCGGAAATTTTGCCGATCGCAATCACGTCAAAGCCGTTATCTTTCATTTCATTCATGACGGTTCTGTCAAACGGTTTCAACGCGTAGTCATGACGGTTCGGCGTCCGTTTAAACTCACCCGGCTTGCCGACAAACGGCCGTGCGATGACGCGGCCGACCATATATTTTTCATCAAGCGTCAGCTCGCGGGCGATCTCGCAGATCTTGTAAAGCTCATCAAGCGGCACCACTTCTTCGTGGGCGGCAATCTGCAAAACGGAATCCGCTGATGTATAGACGATCAGCGCCCCTGTTTCCATATGTTCGGCGCCGAGTTCGTCTAAAATCGCCGTCCCTGACGCCGGCTTGTTTCCGATCACTTTTCTTCCCGATCTTTTTTCAAGTTCATTGATCAATTCATCAGGAAAACCTTCGGGAAATACCCGGAATGGTTTGTCTATGTACAGCCCCATGATTTCCCAATGACCCGTCATGGTGTCTTTTCCATTTGAGGCTTCTTTCATTTTGCCGTGGTAGGCAAGCGGCTGATCTGCCACCGGCACTCCTTTGATCTCGCGGATGTTGCTGAGCCCGAGCTTCGCCATGTTCGGCAGGCTGATGCCTCCCATATGTTCAGCTATATGGCCTAATGTATCCGCACCCTTGTCATTAAATTTTTCAGCGTCAGGCGCTTCACCGATCCCGACGGAATCCATAACGATTAAAAATACGCGGTTGTAATGATATGCAGGCATTTGATGGCCTCCTTTTTCCTATGATCTTTATGCTTGGCATAAAAAAACCAAAATACCGCTATTAGCCAAGTATAAACCGTTTACACAACGGTTGACAATACGAACGGAAATAGTGAGAAACTTCCCGCAATTCGTACGCCAAAAAAGCCTTCCCCCGGCAAATGAAAAACCGCGCCTTGTTCTCTAGCGCGGCTATGCCCGGGGATGATACTGCTTATAGACGTCTTTCAGTCTCGTTTTCGTGACATGGGTATAGATTTGCGTCGTCGAAATGTCGGCATGTCCGAGCATTTCCTGTACCGCCCTGAGATCGGCGCCGTTTTCAAGGAGATGAGTGGCGAATGAGTGCCTTAAGGTATGGGGAGTGAGCTCTTTTTGAATCCCCGCCTCCAAAGCGATTTTCTTTAAGTTTTTCCAAAACCCCTGCCGGCTCATCTGTCTGCCGTGATGGTTCAAAAACAGGGCGTCTTCCGTGTTTTTCTTCAAAAGCTTTCCCCTGGCCTTTGAGAGGTATTCTCCGATGGCATGTGAAGCCGCTTCGCCGAGCGGAACGATCCGCTCTTTCCTCCCTTTTCCGAAGCAGCGGATAAACCCCATCGACAAGTGGACATCGGAAAGCTTCAGTTCGATCATCTCGCTGACGCGGATACCTGTCGCATACAATAACTCCAGCATCGCTTTATCCCTGTACCCGAACGGGCTGGTGAGCTTCGGCGTGTCCAGGAGGATTTCGACCTCCTGTAAAGACAACACTTTCGGAAGCGTCCGTTCCGTTTTTTGCGATTCGATATGGACGGAGGGATCCTGGGCGGTCACTTTTTCTCTCAGCAGAAACTGGTGAAAGGCGCGGATGGAAGCGAGATGTCTGGCGATTGTCCTGCCCGATTTTCCGGCGTCTTTCAAATGCTTTAAAAACTGGATAATGTGGAGTCTTGTCACCTGATTGAGAGAAGTGAGACCTTCCGTTTTCTCCAAATGTGCGGCATAGTTGTTCAAATCCCGTTCATAGCTGACAACCGTGTTGTGGGAAAGCCCTCGTTCAACAACGGCATAATGGATAAAATCTTTAATATGAACTTTCACGCTATTCTACTCCCCGTTTAAATAAAAAAAGATTAACCGGTCAAACCAGCTGTTCTCGTCGTCTCCTTCCATCGAGGCGACCTTCATAGCGGCTCCTTCCGGTTTATCATACCGATGATAGTTTTCATACTCTGAATTTATCCATATCATAGCATAATAAAACAAGACGGTAAAACCGGTAAACAGCACGAACACTTTGATCATGTCGGCAGCCGTTTTCAGCATTTTCATCGCTCTCAGGTCCCTTCTTTTGATTCCATTACTAAAACTTATGCCAAAAGAGACAAGTTTTATACGTATGAATCAAAAAAGAACCCGCTCAGAGATGAAAGGGTTCTCGCTATCCGGTCTATTCCGCTTCTTTTTGCTGGCAGTCATGGCAGATACCATGGAATGTCAGCCTGTGGTCTTTTATTTTAAATTTCCAATCCTTTTCAACGATGTCTTCAACATCTTCAAGCAAATCTTCTTCAATTTCGACGACCGATCCGCATTCCATGCAGACGAGATGGTGGTGGAAATGAGCGGCTCCTTCTTTGCGAAGGTCATACCTTGACACACCGTCGCCAAAGTTGATTTTATCTACCACTTTTAATTCGGTTAATAATTCAAGCGTACGATATACTGTGGCAAGACCAATCTCAGGAGATTTCTCTTTTACGAGGAGGTATACATCTTCTGCGCTTAAATGGTCTTCCTCATTCTCAAGCAGCACCCTTACAGTTGCCTCGCGCTGAGGGGTGAGTTTATAGCTGGAAGAATGCAATTGTTTTTTAATTCGATCGATACGTGTTTCCATTGACTTTCCCTCCTACGCCGCATTACCTAGCTTATTATATCAAAATGGACGCGGAGAGCCAACTATAATCATTATAAATTGATAAACAAAATGAATATTTTCTAATAATGATTATAAATTAATGCTGTTTCGGCAAAATGTAGTTTGTCAATTTTTCCATCAACAGCGGTGAAAGATAAGCTTCCAATAATGAGGATGCAAAAGACATCGAAAGAATCAGCAAGAGGACAAGCGCGTACCGTCCAAACCATTGGGCCGGCGCTTCCGTGATGCTCCGCTTCACAAACAGCTGCCTGATGAGCCTGAGTGAAAAGGCAATCGCGCATGTGCCCATGATCAGGTAAGCCGGGATCAGAAGGACGTTTTGCGGGAGCACTGACACGAACGACAGGAAAAAACCGTTGATTCCCATTTGATTCACTAAAAAGCCGACTGTAAATCCGACGACGATCCCTTTTAAAAAAACCATGATAAAAATCACGGGCAGTCCGATGATCGAGATGCCGAGAATCCACATCAAACCCAAATATTTTATATTATGAAGAAAGCTTTGTACAAACATTTCCTTTGAGCCTGCCGCTTTTCCCTCGGAGAGCTGTCCAAAAAACCGGTTCAAATAATAGAACAAATCTTCTTTTTGGCTGATCGTCATACTGTTCACGATCACCGCGCCGAAAATCACACCCATCAAAAATAATACCGAAACAAATAAATAGATCGACAGATGATCCTTCAAATGCTGAAATATCTGTTCTTTCATCGTGTGTTTTCGCATCGTTCTTCCTCCCAGACGCTCTTTTGATTTTAATAGATTGTATGAGAGAAACGAGAACGGCATGACTTTTTTTAAAAAATAAAAGGAAGGCTTCAGGCAAGGCCTCCCTTTACGAGTGTTATGATTCTCGTTTTTCAGGCTGCTGATCCCCGCCGAGATTCGCTGTCTGATTGGCGGCGATCACAAACGGTAGATAGATGATCGTTGAAATGGCCAGACAGAGAAGCCCGACACCAAGCGCAATCCAATTGCCGCCCGTCCCGAGAAACGGAATCAGCGGGCCCGGGGTCGTCCACGGAACGGCATAGGCGATCGGCGGAATGATCTGAAACTTGATAAACAAATACCCGACGACAGTATTGACTGCCGGCACAATGATAAAAGGAATCATAAAGATCGGATTTAATACGACCGGCAGCCCGAAAATCACAGGTTCATTGATATTAAATAATCCCGGACCGATCGAAAGCTTGCCGATATCTTTGTAATCCCGGCGCTTTGAAGCGATAAAAATCGCGATCAAAAGCCCAAGCGTCATCCCTGAACCCCCGTAATTTGCAAAAGCGTCATTAAGCGCCCATGTCTCCGGGAAAGGAGCATTCCAGGCAGATCCCGTCTTCGCCGCGAAAGCGAGATTTTCCAGATTGGCTTCGGCAAAAATCGTTTCTCTGATCGCCGCGATCGTATTGGGCCCATGGATCCCGAACAGCCAAAGGAAATTGGCGACGACACCGAGAAAGACAACCGTGAAAATATTGGTGCCCATATCCCTTAACGGCGCTTGCAGAACGGTATAAACCAGTTCGTGCAGACCGTTTTTCGTCAGCGATGTCAGCGCGAAGCTCAAGATGGCAAAGCCGATGGTGATAAAAATGATCGGAAACAGCACTTTGAACGTCCTTGCCACCGCCGGCGGAACTTGCGGGGGCATCTGAATTTGCAGACGCTTGGCGTTTGAAAGTCTGCTGAACACTTCACCGACGATGATCCCGATGATCAATGCGACAAACAGGCCCTGGGCGCCGAGCCATTTCATTGTTAAAAAGCTTTCGTTTTCGATCAGGCGATACGGCGCATAAATGATAAAATAGCAGGAAACAGCCGTCAGGCCAGCCAGCAGCTCATCCGTTTTCATGGAGATCGCTAAATTGCGCGCTACGAGAAACACGACAAAGATCGACATAATGTCAAGCGATCCCCGTAATACAGGCGTGAAAACCGCCTGATAATCGGCTAAATTCGGAAACCATTTTTCAAGAAACAAAATTTTGGCGATGAACCCGTCCGGCGACAGGATGGCAAAGTTTAATAAGATGATAATGGAACCTGCCATAATAATCGGAAAGGATAAAATAAAAGCATCGCGTATCGCACAGATGTGTCGTTGTGAATTTAGTTTTGCCGCGATCGGAACTAAAAACCGTTCGACATTTCGTTCAAATTTCTCCATAAATCCGCTCAAAACACTGATCCCCTCCTTTTTATTCAATAAGCGCTAAAGCTTTTTCCAGCACGGCTTTGCCGTCCATTGTTCCGTAATCGCGCATGTCGATCACTCTAACGGGAATGTCTCCCGCTATTGATTCAACCTGGGATTTTTGATATCTGACCTGTGGACCTAAAAGAACGATGTCCGCGGAAGCAGCGGCGCTCCCAGCTTCTGAAACGGGCAAAGCGATGATGTCGACCTCTTCCTTCAGCACCTCTGCATGCTGTTTCATTCTGCTGACGAGCAGGCTCGTAGACATCCCCGCTGCACAGACCAATACAATTTTCTTCACATTGACCCCTCCTCATAGTGATCCGTACAGAAAGCGTTTTCATATTTGTGGATAAACGCCTTCCCGGTCTTTTATCCTATGAATGAAATAAACAACTGTTTCATAAAAAGCGAATATTTTTGCTCGCCCCTCTCCGGCATGTCTGATCCTGCTTTTAGTTAACCTTCATAAACGCTGCAAAAAAATTGTTTAGTTTGTCTGATGGAATTTTCAGATTCTTAAGTTATATTTCTTAAAAATGGAAGATCGGGAGGGATGACATGAAATCTAGCAGTCAAGAAAACATTCGCGGAGAACATATGCTGATGAACAAGGATTTGCTGCCTTTAAAGCCGGAGGAGCGCAACTGGAAAGCCGTCAATTTTGCCTCGATTTGGATGGGATGCATCCATAACATCCCAACATATGCAACAGTGGGCGGGCTCATATCTATCGGGCTTTCCCCGTGGCAGGTGTTGGGGATTATCGCTGTTGCTTCCCTTGTCCTCTATATCGCCCTTGCGCTGAATGGCCATGCCGGCGCGAAGTACGGCGTTCCCTTTCCCGTGCTGATTAGATCTTCCTTCGGGATTTTCGGCGCTAATATTCCAGCGCTTCTTCGCGGTTTTGTCGCGATTATGTGGTTTGGCATTCAAGCTTTCGCCGGCAGTACGGCGATTCACATCCTGGTTTTAAATCTGTGGAGCGGCTTTGAAAACATCGGCGGGGATTGGAATTTGTTTGGCCTTCGCTTGCCGGGCCTTTTGTCGTTTATTTTCTTTTGGGGGATCCATCTGCTCGTGCTTCACCACGGCATGGAGTCGATTAGGAAGTTTGAAGTCTGGGCCGGCCCGCTCGTTTATCTCGTTTTTGGCGGTATGGTATGGTGGGCGGTCGATATCGCAGGCGGACTTGGCCCCATCTATCAACAGCCGGGAACATTTCATACATTCGGCGACTTGATTTGGCCTTTCCTGGCCGGAGTGACGGGAATCATCGGCATCTGGGCAACGCTGATTTTGAATATTCCCGATTTTACGAGATTTGCCTCAAGCCAAAAGGAACAGATAAAGGGGCAGTTTTACGGTCTGCCGGGCACATTCGTGCTATTTGCCTTTGCAAGCATCACCGTCACGTCAGGTTCACAAGTGGCCTACGGCAAGCCGATTTGGGACGTGGTCGACATTTTGAATCATTTCGATAATCCGTTGATCATCGCGCTTTCAGTCATTACGCTCTGCATTGCCGCCATTTCGGTAAATGTCGCGGCAAACATCGTCTCTCCCGCCTATGATTTGGCGAATGCGCTGCCGAAATATATCAATTTTAAGCGCGGAAGCTATATGACCGCAGGCTTTGCCCTGTTTACGTTCCCGTGGAAGCTGATGGAGAATGAAGCAAGCGTGTTTTCCTTTCTCGGCACGATCGGCGGAATATTGGGGCCTGTCGCCGGTGTGATGCTTGCCGATTATTACATCATCCGCAGGCGCACGCTTCACATCGAAGAGCTCTACTCTCTAAACGGGAGGTACACGTACTATAAAGGCTACAATTACCGCGCATTTGCCGCAGTCGGGCTCGGAGCGTTTATGTCTCTGATCGGGACATACTTGCCGGCTTTGAAGCCGCTCTATGATATTTCATGGTTTTCAGGCGTGCTTCTCGCTTTTGCGGCATATGTCTTTTTAATGCGCATCCATCCACCCGGCGCCCTTAGAGATCAAACCGCTGATTACGCTGCCGAAAGCAATGGATAAGGTTAAGGCCGTAAGCTATAGACCGCGAAAGCGACCACCGCGGTCTATTTTTGTTATATTCAGTCATTTTCAACTAAAGAATGTGATAGACTATTGGATATAAAAAATGATTGGAGTACCTCATGAACGAAAAACACTTTGATGTCAAAGGGCTGAGCTACATTGTCAGGCCCGCCGGACGACAAGATGCAAAGGAATTGTCGGCTTTAAGGGTACAGATCGATGGAGAAACCGAATATTTGGACAGGGAAAAAGGTGAAGGCTTTATTGATGAAGCGGACTTTAGAGAACTGATAAAAAAAGACAGCGAACATGAACGCCGCTTGTTTTTAGTGGCGGTCGCGCAAAACAAAATCGTCGGCTTTTCAAGATGTGCCGGACAGGATTTAAAACGCTTCTCTCATCAAGTGGAGTTTGGTATATGCGTGCTGAAAGAGTTTTGGGGATACGGCATCGGAAACCGCCTTTTAAACGAATCGATTGTTTGGGCCGACACCGCAAGCATTCAAAAAATAACCCTGCGCGTGTCGGAAACAAATAAGAGGGCTTTTAGTCTATATCAAAAGCTTGGCTTTGAAATAGAAGGAATTTTAAAAAAAGACAAGCGGCTTTCTGACGGCACATATGAAAACACGATTGTGATGGGAAGATGGCATGATGAACAGGGCATTTAAGAAAAATTGGAGGAGACCCGTATGAATCCGATACTGCTTGATTTTCCGGACAGCTTTGAAACCCCGCGCTTTTTTGTCAGAGCTCCAAGGGCAGGCGACGGCGCGGCCGTCCATGACGCCATTCGAAAATCGTTGCCTGAGCTGAAGCCGTGGATGCCGTTTGCCAGGGAGCTGCCGAAGGCGGAAGAAACAGAAATCAACGTCAGACAGGCGCAGGCCGATTTTATTTTGCGGAAGGATCTGAGAATGCATATTTTCCATAAAGAATCCGGCGCTTTTATCGGCAGCACCGGCCTTCACCGCATGAACTGGGAAGCGAAGCGGTTTGAAATCGGCTATTGGTGCCATTCCGAATTTGCCGGAAAAGGATATATGACAGAAGCGCTCAAGGGCCTCATCGATTTCGCAAAGAACGCTCTCGGGGCAAAACGGCTCGAAATACGCTGTGACAGCACCAATCACAGAAGCAGAAAAATGGCTGAGCGGCTCGGTTTTCAGCTTGAAGCGGTTTTGCATCATGACGATCTTTCGAATGACCTGAGCGAATACAGGGATACTTGTATTTATGCCGCCGTATGTTAAGGTGTATTTTTTCCTTGAAATACAGTCAATGATATCATCAAGTCGGTTTTGAGCCGTGGATTCACCAAGCCCAGGAGCAGAGCATTAGAAAAGAGGATGTGCTGTGAAAAACGTTTGATCGGATTGGAAGAGGTTTGGTGTTTTGATACTTTTTCATGACCTTCTTTCAGAATCACGAATGATAATTCGTCCTGCTGAACGCGTTTTTTCAATTGAACTACAGAAAAAATTCCTATGGCCTATAAGGGTTTTATCATATACCTTTTCACTCGTTTCAAAATCCTTCGAAATACTAGAGCACTTAAAAATATAGCAAATAAAACAGTTCATACTTCATTACTTAAATCATATACAGAATTAAGAAACAATACTGCGATGATATACAGTGTTAAAAATATGTAAAACAACACTTCTCGTGTCCACCTCTATTCGTTTAAGAGCTTGAATTTGTTATTGTACCATGGATCCAAAAAGTGATAAAAATTCCCATACACATGGCAAAGAAAAAAATCTCTCTTTCCCTTCTGCTCAAATAAGAAAATGAATTTTGCATGAAAGGGCAAGCGAGCAAGTAGTTATAGACCCTCCAATGAGAAATACGCGCGCTTTGCGATGTTATGAAAAATGCGGTTTTAAAAAAGTGCGAATCCTTCCGAAATTAACTGCATGAGGCGAGCATCAAGATTGCGTGTTGATGGAATACAACAAACAAACTAAATCTCATCTCCTTTCACAACAGCCGCCTATTGCAAAGACGTCGCTCCCCTTCACCCGGTTTCTTGAATATTTTCCGGTATAACCTTAAGAAAAATGTACAGAAAAGAACTCGGAGAGTGAATCGATTTGAAAAAAGGTGCATCTAACCCTGAAGATGCACCTTCGGTTTTCCTTTACGGCTTTCGCCAATAAACGGAGTATGGATCGATGGGAACGAGCACGGATTGATCCAGCCCCTGTTCTTTCAGGAAATCAAGCACGGCTGCGCGGCATCCTTTTAGAGTGAAGTCATCAATAATGATAAAGCCGCCTTTTGACACCTTGTCATATAAATTGGACAGACTATCCATTGTCGATTCATACATATCGCCGTCAAGCCGCAAAATGGCGAGCTGGTCAATTGGAGCTTCAGGCAGCGTGTCTTTGAACCAGCCTTTCAAAAATTGAACGCCCTCATCAAGCAAGTCGTATTTTTGAAAGTTTTGTTTCACTTCCTCGAGCGAAACCCTTAAAAAATCAACCTTATGATGCCGGTCCCCCGTGTCTTGCGGGTATTTTTCGATGTCCGGCGCCGGCAGGCCTTCAAAGGAATCCGCCACCCACACTTTGCGGTTATCGACTCCATGCACTTTCAAGAACCCTTTCATAAAAATACAAGCACCGCCCCGCCATACACCTGTTTCGATGAAATCTCCCGCTATGTCTTCTTTCAATACCGTTTCCATGCACATCTGCAAATTGTTCATACGCACCCGGCCGATCATGCTGTGGGCAATCGGCGGCCAGTCCGTTCCCGCTTTGCGGGATTCAGGATTAGGAGCGACACAGCGCACAATTTTTAGATTGTTCCATCCGATCCTCCTTTGCAATTCATGCGGGACAGGTACATTGACCGGTATATAACGTTCATGCTCCTGCCAAATTTCAAATAAAATGGCTTTTTTTAATAGCTCTACATACATTTGCTCAGCCTGTTCCATATCATAAATGCCTCCTGTGCCAAACATTATATTTAGCATCTTATGTGTGATATGAAAGTCAGGTTCTGGTTATTTCAGCCAAAGAAAAATCCTCCTTTAGAAAAGGGAGGATTTTTCTCTGTTTTATTTTTTCTGTTGGACATTCTTGAGCATATCGACATGTGGGATGCCGTCTTCTAAATAGACTTCCGAAACTTCCGTAAATCCAAATGAGCTGTAAAAGGAGCGCAGATGGTCCTGGGCGCTGATTTTGACAGCCTTCTCTCTCCACTCGCTTTCCAAAAAACCGAGCGCCTTTTCAAGAAGCGTCTGCGCGTATCCCTTGCCTCTGTCCTCTTTGCGGACGATCACCCGGCCGATTGACGCCTCTTCATAAACCGCTCCGCCTGGAAACAGCCTGCAATAGGCCAATATCTCACCTTTTTCCTCTAAAAATAAATGGTGGGCCAGCTCATCCAAATGATCAAGTTCATGGTACGGACAGTTCTGCTCGACGACAAAGACGTCTATTCGCAGCTTTATGATGCGATACAGCTCGTCTTTTGACAAACCTTCAAAAGATTTCAGCTTCCACTCCATTCTCTTCCTTAAGTCTCCTTTTTACATTTGTACTTTTCCGTAGGTCCCTCCGCCTCCCGCTTTTAGCTCAAGCTCACCTTTTCTCGCTTTGATCACAAGCTCGGCCGTTTGCGGACGGAGCATGCCGAAAAGGTCGCTTTCCTCGGCGTAATGAAGAATATTCATTTCCGTTCCGAAGGCCTCTTTCAGCTTCTGAATCGTTTTCGGGCCGACGCCGGGGAGGAGCTGAAGCGGCACCTGGTGCACATAAGGCGGACGCTTGACCGGGCTTGTATGTTGATCGTACAGCTCTTTTAAGCGGGTGCTGACCCCTTTTGTAAACTTTGTGCTGCCGCATGCTGCGCATTCCGTTTCGCCGGCTTCTTTTAGGCGGCTGCATTTCTCACAGGCAGTCTGATAATACTTGCCAAGCTGCGGATTCATTCCGTAGTTAGCCGCGATGCGCCGCCCTTCCTCATTCTTCAAAGCAAGCGAAAATTCTTTAAAGCTCGCCTGCTTCAGCAGCAGCTTATTGTATTCCCTGCCGATTTTTGCGAGAGAATGGGCGTCGGAATTGGTCAAAAAAGCATACCGGTTCAGTTCAGACACATGCGAGGCCATTTCTGTGTCACTGCTCAGTCCGAGTTCGACCGCATCGATCAGCCGCTCATCAAAGACCTCTTTCAGGGAGTACCTGACTCCTTTTCCGTACAGGCTCTTATGCGGCGTGAAAATATGAGCGGGAATAAACAGACCGCCCAGTTCTTTGACCTTCTCCTGAAGGCGGACGCCTGTCTCATAGATGCGCTGTGAGCTGAGATGAATGTTTGTGACCCTTTCGGAGAGCCAGTCGGAAAACTGCTTCATCCTCTCGATCGTCGGCATGAACGCCAAGACGTGAATCGGCCCGCGGCATCTGCCATCATAGATTTCCAATTCAGATCCGCATAACAGCACAGTCTCTTTATATTTGATTCCGCCGTCTTCAAGCTCGGCATAGCGTCCGGACGCCACTCCTTTTTCGATTTCGGCCAGCACCTCAGGCGAATGGCAGTCGATAATGCCGATCAACCCCATTCCTTTATGTTCGCTTGCTTCAATTAAAATCTCGTCAAGCATGAGCGAGCGGGCCGCCGTTATTTTCACCGGCCTTCCTGATTCGGTCTGCCCGATATGGATATGCATGTCCGCAAAGATTTCTTTCATTTTTTTGCTTGCAAGGCTCTCTTAAGCTCAAGATACTGGATGGCATAAGCTGTCTTCGCATCGTAGATGTCCTGGCTTTCCATCATCTTCAGCGCCCCGTCAAGCGGCACCTCCATTACTTCAACAAATTCGTCTTCATCAAGTTCGCGCTTTTCTTCCAGAGGTGTCAGCCCTTCCGCCAAGTACAGATGCACCAGTTCGTCGGCAAACCCCGGAGATGTATAGAAAGCGGTGATTTTTTTGAGCACGGACGCCGTATACCCCGTTTCTTCTTCAAGCTCCCGCATTGCGGTATATTCAGGCCTCTCCCCTTTTTCGAGCTTGCCTGCCGGAATTTCGACAATCGTCCGTTCAAGCGCTTTTCTGTACTGTTTGACGAGGATGATGTTGTCTTCATCGGTCAGTGCCAAGACGGCCACAGCACCGGGATGTTTGACGATTTCGCGCTTGCCTGTTTTGCCGTTCGGCAGTTCGACATCTTCCAGATACAGATCAATTACCTTGCCTGAAAAAAGCTTTTCTTTTGATATTGTTTTCTCCTCTAAGCGTTTCAGTTTGATCATCTCCTAAGTTCTGTTGCTGCTGTTTATCCCATACATTTTATCATACACCACGAAAAGGGGGACGCGCCATGAAGATCTACCGTTTAGCCGACAGAATCGTGATGTCGGGAAAAGCGTGGGAGATCCGCGCCAAGCTGAAAGAATACGGGCGGATGTATGAATATGTGAGAGAATGGATTTCAGATCAATAATTGACAACCTATGATGCGATATGAAATAATACTCGTCAGTAACATTACTGACGAGTATTATTATGTGAGGCGATTCAATGTGGAAAATGAAAAAGGACGAAAAGGAAAGGAAAGCAGACAGCGATTGCTTAAAGTGGCGGCAAATGAATTTGCCAGCCGGGGATTTCACGACACAAAGGTGAGTACAATCGTCAAAAAAGCCGGACTGACCCAGCCCTCCTTCTATCTTTATTTTCAAAGCAAAGATGCCATCTTCAAAGAGTTAATCACCGATTTTCATACGAGTTTAAAAAAGCAGATCGAGTCCTTTCGCTTAGAAAGTGGAATCGAACGAAAAGATGTTGCAAAACGGGTGTTGTCTGCTGTAGAAACCGTTTTTATGTTTCTGGCTGAAGACCCGGATTTAACCCGCATCGGCTTTTTTCTCAATCCGGAAGCCAAACAAATCAAAAGGGATTTGACGGTGGCGCTGAAAGAAAACTTAGAAGCTGAACAGCGGCTCGGCTATTTTCGCTCCGGGTTGGATATGGAAACCGTTGCGGAATGCCTGATCGGGATAATCGAACACCTGACAGACTTATACTTGCTTACAGGAACAAAAGATCCGGCGGGTCTGGCGGCACACACAGTCGACCTTTTCATACACGGCATGCTGCCGTCTCCTGAACAGCCAGCGGAAACGGAGTGAATCTCAGATGGTATTGCTTTTTTTAAAAATCGGTTTGGCGGCGTTTATGTTGACTGGAGGCGTCATCAAGGTTTTACACGTTCCATTCCAAGTGGAACATTGGCGCCATTATCAATACCCGTTATGGTTTCTTTCAATGACAGGGGGTCTTGAAATCGTTGGGGCGCTCGGCATGGCATGGGGAGTGTGGAATCCGTATTCGGCTCTTTCTTCAGGGGTGTTGTTCTCCATTCTCATGATCGGAGCCATCCATGCTCACATATTCCGGGCCCGCCAATCTTTTTTAATGGCCATTCCCGCGGCAGTCTGTTTCATTTGCTCTCTGGCCATCGTGATAATGGAGCTGATTTAGTTGAAAACTTCGCTTCTTTGTATTACGTTCAAAGTAGCAGAAAAGGAGAGTGAAGCATATGGAAAAACGAACGCTTGGACGATCTGAATTAAAGGTGAGTGAAGTCGGCCTCGGCTGTATGTCCCTCGGAACAGACAAACAGCGTGCACGGTCCATCTTGGATGAAGCATTGGAGCTTGGCATCAATTATGTCGATACTGCCGATCTGTACGACTTTGGATTAAATGAAGAAATGGTCGGTGATGCAATCAAGGCGAGGCGCCATGACGTCATCCTCGCCACCAAAGCGGGAAACCGCTGGGAGGAAGGAAAACCGGGCTGGTTTTGGGACCCGAGCAAAGCGTACATAAAAGAAGCTGTCAAACGGAGCTTGAAGCGCCTGCAAACGGATTACATCGATCTCTATCAGCTTCATGGCGGAACGATTGAAGACAATATCGACGAAACGATCGAAGCGTTTGAAGAATTAAAGCAGGAAGGCGTCATCCGCTATTACGGAATTTCTTCGATCCGTCCGAATGTCATCAAAGAATACGTCAAAAAATCGAATATCATCACTGTTATGATGCAGTACAGCTTGCTCGACCGCCGGCCTGAGGAATGGCTGTCCTTCCTGGAAGAACACGGAATCAGCGTCATCGCAAGAGGACCGCTTGCAAAAGGTCTCCTCACCGAAAGACCTATTTCCCAGGCAAACGCCAATATCAAGAAAAGCGGTTATTTATCTTATTCTTATGGCGAGCTGATCAAGACAAAAGCTGATATTGAGAAAACGGCGCCGGATCTGACCGCAACCGAAACCGCCATGAAATACGTTCTCGCCCAGCCTGCTGTTGGCGCGGTCATCCCGGGGGCAAGCAAAATCCCGCAGCTTCGGGAAAACGTCAAATCTGTCGGCGGACGCCGTCTGACAGACCAGGAAATCAAAGCGCTGCGCTTTTATACGAAGCGCGGCGTGTATACCGCCCACCGCGGCTAGAAAACATGACAAAGCACCGTCTCACACAGACGGTGCTTTGTTATTTATACTGTCTCCAGTCGAGCCCGCTTTCATTGAGCAGTTCTTCAAAGGTTTTATTTTTTTCCTTTTCTTTTCTCTGTTTGATGAGACGCTCTTTCTCGCGCTCTTTTCTTTTTTCGTCTTCTTCTTTTAATTCGTTTTTCATTTGCTGAAGCTGCTGTTTTAGATCGTCGGCGAGCGCATCTTTCAGCTGCTGTTCATGTCGCGGCTCCTGTTTTTTCTTTGCCATGCGATTCCCTCCTCCTCCTTCGTTTGTGATGATAGTTTATCAGGAGCAGCCCATTTTCCACAAGCGGAAGGTCGTGAGGTTTTTTTACATATTTTCACGTTTTGATATGCTAAGATAGACTGCAGAAGCTTTATTTTACAGAAAGGAAGAAACAGCTGATGTACATTTTGTTTGCCGTGCTTGGGGCGGCGCTCCTGCTTCTCTTCACACTGGGCATCTATTTTACGAACCAAATCATGTATATTAAAACACGGACAAATCAATTCATTCTCGAACGGGAAACGGCGGACGGCCATTATGCGGAGGAAGAGTTTGAGGCCCTGCCCAAGGAAAGCATCACCCTGCGCTCTATTTACGGCTATGATATTAAAGGATACTATGTCCACCCCAACAAGACGAAAAACACCGTCATCATCTGCCACGGGGTCACCATGAATTTGCTGAATTCTATTAAATATATGAATTTGTTTTTGGAGCTCGGCTGGAATGCCGTCATCTATGACCATCGCAGACACGGGATGAGCGGCGGAAAAACGACAAGCTACGGCTACTATGAAAAACATGACTTGAAAACGGTGGTCGACTGGCTGAGAAAACGGAACGGGAATGATGCGCTCATCGGCATCCATGGCGAATCAATGGGCGCCGTGACGACGCTACTATATGCCGGCATGGCCGATGACGCTGCCGATTTTTATATCGCCGACTGCCCGTTCGCTACTTTTGAAGAGCAGCTGATCTACCGTCTGAAGGAGGATTTCCGCCTGCCCGGCACGCCGATTCTCCCGCTTGCCAACCTTTTTTTGAAATGGCGGGACGGCTACCGGATCCGCGATGTTGCGCCTCTTTCGGTCATCGATCAAATTCATAAGCCGGTGCTGTTCATCCACAGCAAAGATGACGACTACATCCCGGCGGAATCAAGCGAGACGCTCTACGAGAAAAAAACCGGGGAGAAACAGCTGTACATCGCCGAAAAAGGAGCGCACGCGATGAGCTACACGCAAAACCGGAACAGCTACAAAAAAGCGGTTCGGGAATTTCTCCAGAACGTCACAGGCATGAACAAAGAAAGCGAACGGGCATAAAGACCCATTCGCTTTTTTGCATTACAGGATATCTGTAATGTCTTTCATATTCTCGCCGATCCAGGCAATGGCCGACTCAATCGTATCGAATTCCTTTGTTTCAAAGGTCATTTCATCCTGAAGGAGCCAAACATCCTTTTGGACGGATTCTGTTCCGCCGATTGACCAATGGAGAAGGCTGTATGGATGATTTTGATGTAAAAACGATACCCATGTTTTGTTTTGAGCGGTTTGTTTTAACGATTTCACCTTTTGATTCAAAAAAAACGCCACCCTATTTCACTAAAATACTCATTCTCGGAGAAAGCACCTGGGCCGGACTTTTCAGCATCAGCGCCCCCGCTTTCTCATAATAGTCGATCGTCATCGCTTCATCAAAAAAGACTTTTTGCGATGATTGGATATAAACGGGAATCCCGTTTGTTTTTAACGGCTCACATGTTCCCGACAACTCGTCTGTCAGCCAAAGGACGGGAACGCCGCTGACCGCGCATCCGCAGCCTTCTGAATCATAGCGGAGCTGGATTTTTTTATCCGGGTAGGCCGCTTTCGCTTGTTGAATGGCTTGTTTGGCCTGTTCGGTGATTTCAAGCTGCATCATATCATATCCTTTTGTTTTATTTTACCGACATTGTACCACATGATCAGGCCAAAGCGCATGGTTTCCGGGCTTCAGACATACATATGGAAGAGGATCGGAGGTGGAGAGATGTCAAAAAAAGCGCAGATTAAAGTGATGGATCACGGCGGATTCAGAGTGACGGGAGAAGTTGAACTGATCGACATGGAAGGAAATCCATTTCCTAAAAAAGCGGCTTTTTCCCTGTGCAGATGTGGAAAATCGCTGAAAATGCCATATTGTGACGGAAGCCATAAAGGCACGTTCGACTCTTGTGTCAGAGCCTGAAGCCGGAAGGGGCGTCACTAGTCCCTTTCGGCTTTGCCCCACCCTTTAGCCAGACGCTCCGTCTCTTTGATCCAGCCGGCTTTGCCGTTGACATAGCAATTGATTTGCCGCGGAAACCTCTTCGCCAGCCTTTTTTTCAATTCTGCGTACTCTTCCGCCCGCTCCGGATGGGCGATTAAATAATCCCTAAACAATAGATGCCGCCTGATATCAGGATGCCCGCTTTCATAAATGTGCACGTGGTGTGTCCGGTTTCGCCCGCCTTTTTGAAAATATCTTCTTCCTGGAATACCGTTTTCACCTTTCGCTTCATAGCCGAGCAATTCCATCCCTTTTTCAAAGCGGGCGCAAGATCCGATATCCTTCACTTCGAGCAAAATATCAATGACCGGTTTGGCGCTCATGCCCGGAATCGACGTGCTGCCGATATGATGGGTGTGAACAATTTCATCACGGTAAAGCGCTTCAAGCTGTCGCTTTTCTTTGATAAATTCATGCTTCCACTCTTTGTGGTAAGGCACGACTTCAACCTTTCTCGGCGCATGCAGAAAAAACTTTGAAAGAACAACCCCTTTTTCAGGCTCAAACTGCTCCATCTCAGTAAACCCCAGCTTTTGATACAGCGCTTTTGCCGGTTCATTGCGCGCTCCTGTGGTCACCTCGAACACCTCTGCTTCATCTTCCATCAGGACATAGTGAAGCAGCGCCAAGGCGATCCCTTTTCGAACATGAGCTGGATGAACGGCCAGCCTGCAAATGACAAGCTTTCCAGCCGCTAATGTGTATGAAGCTATTCCTGTCAAGACTCCGCCTTCAAACGAGCCGATAAATGTTTCATCTGTGTTGCTGATGTCAGAGACCGTTTCATACAGCTGCGGAATCCCGTCAAATTGAATGATCTCCGCTTCTTTTTGATAGGCCGGGATTTGAACATTTAAAATGAAGCGGGCGGTATCAGGATCTTTTTGATTGAGCAATTGAATCATCGCGATTCCTCTCTATCGACACCCTCAGCTTCCGAAAAACGTGCGCTTTCCACCTTCGCTACGCGCACCGCAAAGTCAGCATACCATTCTTTTCGTCCCCTTTCCTTCGCGTGCAAGTGTTCTGTGTGATACTTCCAGCCGTCAATGGCTTCAAGGCTTTCCCAATAGGAAACCGTTATCCCGTTGCCGTTTTTGTCCTTCACACTTTCCGCTCCCAAGAAACCGGGCTGGGCTTCGGCGAGCTTTACCATGTGTGCGGCCGTCTTTTCGTAGCCGTTATCCCCATCTGTTCTGACGGATGTGAAAATCACCGCGTAATACGGCGGCTCAGGTGTTTTTGAAATCATGTTCATCCTCCTTTTGTTCACAGCTCTTTTACAAACAGAACACGATCTTGATTCGGTCCGTCATAATTTGAAAACACATGGATGCCGTCCGATATTTTATCTCCTTTTTCGATTGAAAATCCCATTTTCCGGTGATAAGCGATGGACACTTTGTTGACAGGCGAAGTGATGCAACGGACTGTCTTGCACTCCGCCTCCTTCGCTTTCCGGTAAAAGGCTTCATAAAGTTTTTTGCCGACTTGGATTTTTCTGTAATCCGGATGAACACCGACAAAATGAATATACGATTCTTCCGGATTAGTCTGTGATAAAAAGCCGATCAGAAAGCCGATCAAATCTCCGCCTTTCTCAGCTATAAAACTCGTATGTTGAAAATGGTCGAAAAATAATCTCGGCAGTTTATCCTGCATGTTCCTTCCGCCCCACCAATCGTTAATGACCGGTGCAACCTTTTCATAATCTGCAGCTTCGGCATGGCGAATCAGCACTGTTCAACTCCCCCTTGTCACCTGAATGTTTCACTCGGACTTCTACCGGTACTCGTTCCTTGTTGCCTCCGCAATCAGCTTGTCATGATAATCGGCATCCCTTTTGCCGCGGGTGGAAAGGATTGCGAGCACAATCGGGTCACCTTGCACCCTTGCGGATCACCCCTTTATCAATAGATATTATGTTCTATTATAACGTTTTTTTCTTCCGCTCCGCCATTTTAATACGTCAGCAGATTAATAGGATAAAGCTCTTAGTTCTTATTCAACAGAACAAACATTTCCGCTCCCCTCTGGGAAAGCTCCTCTCTCCTTGTCCTAAAGAGGTCAGCAGGAAGCGGCGGGAAAGTAGTGTTTCATATACTGCTCTTTTTTCGGGTGGAAAAATAGATAGATGTACACTTCTTTGTCATATGTTCGTTTTATAGAATTGTCGTTGTGAATTTACTATTATTGAGGAGGAGAGACAATGCGTCGTCATTCATTTTTATCCATTCTATTGATTTGCATGCTGTCTGTTGTTTCCGTATTTTCGCTAAGGACTCCAACAGCTTCCGCCGCTTCCCACAATCCCGTTGTCATGGTTCACGGCATCGGCGGAGCCGATTATAATTTCATCGGCATCAAATCGTATTTGCAATCTAACGGGTGGTCAAGCAATCAGCTTTATGCCGTCAACTTTTTCGATAAAACCGGAAACAACCTCAACAACGGGCCGAAACTATCTGAATACGTCAAACAGGTCTTAAATAAGACGGGAGCGGAGAAAGTCGACATCGTCGCCCACAGTATGGGCGGGGCCAACACCCTCTATTACATTAAAAACCTGGACGGCGGAGATAAAATAGAAAATGTCGTCACGATCGGAGGAGCGAACCGGTTGGTCACAAACAAAGCGCTGCCGGGAACCGATCCTGATCAAAAGATTTTGTACACATCCATTTACAGCACGAGCGATCTCATCGTCTTAAACAGCCTTTCTAAATTGGAAGGGGCCAAAAATATCCAGATCTCGGGCGTAAGCCATGTCGGTCTGCTGTTCAGCAGCAAAGTGAACGCCCTCATCAAAGAGGGTCTGACAGGCGGAGGCCAAAATACCAATTAATGTGAAAAACCTTGGAGAGACAAGCCTCTTCAAGGTTTCACTTTTAGAAAGCACCATGTACGGTTTAAACTTTTCATCCGCGCAAAGCCCCTCTCTTTTTGTCCACCTGACGTGAAATAAAAAGGACTCTAAATAAACGCACCCTGTGATCGTTCATTCAGTGTCCGCGGAAGCCCACCGGTATGTTTTATTCTACAATGATTTCAAAGACTCTTTGTTCAAGGTTGTATTTAGCATCCTGGAAGGAAAATTTATAATCATCCGTTTCAGCATCAGGTGAAAGCCAAGCTCCGTATTTTCTGATTGTCTGGACGATATCTTCAATTTCAGCGGGAGTGAATTCTCCGATGTCCGTGCCTTCATTTTCGGCAGTATGGCGTATTTTAACTGTAATCCGCATCACTATGGCTCCTTTCACTTGCTGTTTCAACATCTTATTAACAGCATATTTTTTTTCTCTGAAAATCGTGCCATTAACTCTTTCGTTTCACATTATTCGGGCTTTCTTTTTTACAGACCTTTTTTTAGGGAAAAGCCGGCCTGTCCGACGATAAAATTGTGATCATGCAGAAGCCCCGCTAAAATCCAAATTGCCGGGGCAAAAATTCCTGTTTACAAAGGAGAAAATATCCCCTATGATAATGAAGATAAATCGTAACTATTACTTTTTGGAGGTGTAACATATGAATTACATAGCAAAGCGCTTCATCATGCCGATTGTTTCCCTTTTCCTGCTCGCTTCCTGCTCTCTCGGAGGCGCTGATTCAACCGCTGAAAACCAGGAAGGTGATGCGAAGAAACTCACCTTTCTTTTCAATATTCCTAGTCAAACCCTTGATCCGAATTTGGATGTCAATTATACCGCCGTCCGTGCAGGTGTCAGCGAAACGCTTGTCAAAATCAGTTCCGAGTTAACCATCGAGCCGTGGCTGGCAAAGGATTGGAAAAGCAAAGACGGGCAGACGTGGATTTTCACTCTTAAAGGCAATCTGACGTTTCAAAACGGCAAAAAAGCGGATGCAAATGCGGTAAAAGCGTCTTTGGAACGAACGATACGCGACAGCGAAGCCATGAAGAACGCTTTAAAGATCAAAGACATGAAAGCGGATGGACAAACATTGACCATTACAACGCAAGAGCCTTTTCCCGAATTCCCTTCAGAATTGGTTCATCCGAATACATCGATCATCGACGTCAGTGCGGGCGATATCGCTCAAAAACCGGTCGGAACAGGGCCTTTCCAAGTTTCCTCCTTTGAGGCCGGCCATAAGATTGAACTTGAACGATATGACGATTATTGGGACGGAAAACCAAAGCTGAAGCACGTCACATTCGCGTTTAATGAAGACGCAAACGCCCGCGTCATGGCTCTTCAGTCAAAAGATGCCGACATTATTTACAGGCCGAGTATTGAGAATATTGAACATATTCAAAAGGATTCATCAATTATTGTTGATTCGGTGCCGAGCCTGCGTGTTCACCAGATTCTCTACAATACAAAGAAGGAGGAGCTCGCCGATCGTCACCTGCGCCGAGCCTTTGATGCATTATTGGACCGCAAAGAAATCGCAGAAAGCATTTTAAACGGACATGCCCAGCCTGCGGACGGCCCTTTTTTGGCCGACTTCCCGTTTGCCTCTGGCAAGGTTCAGAAGCCAAGCGGACTGAAAGCTGCAAAAGCGGAACTGAAAAAAGCGGGCTACCAGCTTGAAAACGGCAAAGCCGTGAAGGATGGAAAAGCCTTATCTTTTACACTGCTAACCTATCAGTCTCGTCCGGAATTGCCTTTAATCGCGCAAATACTTGAGTCAAATGCGAAGGAACTGGGTATTTCGATTAAGATTCAGCAGGTGGAAAATATCGACGAGTATTTGGCGAAAAACAAGGATTGGGATTTGGCGACATACAGCTCGATGACCGCGCCTAGAGGCGACGCCGGCTATTTGCTGAACACCGCCTATATACCGAATGGCGCTTTAAACTACAGCGGGATCGAAAATCAAACCTTGATCAAATGGATTGAGGAATTCAACCGTACCATTGAGGAACAAAAGCGGAACCGCCTCGCCAAAAAAGCGGCTGAATTGATCGAGAAGGAGACGCTGAACTCTTTCCTCGTCACTCCGCAAAACATCACAGCCTATCAAAAGGATGTATTAAACTGGAAAACCAGCCAAAGTGAATATTATATGCTGACGAAGGATTTGGATGTGAAAACGAAATGAAGCAGATTGCCAAGCGGCTGTTTGAACTGATCCTGTTCTTATTCATGCTTTCATTTATCAGCTTTGTCTTTATGAAAGCAGCTCCCGGCGATCCGGTGAAACAGATGCTTCGCGTGGATGACGTGGCAGTGACAAATGAGCAGATAGAGGAATTCAGAGAAGAACTCGGATTGAACAAACCGGTCTATATTCAATATTGGAACTGGTTTAAGCGTTTTTTCCAATTTGATTTAGGACATTCCTATACGACCCGCCAGCCCGTCATCGACGAGCTCGGCCAAAAGTTCCCGGCGACATTGCTTTTGACCGGTACATCTCTTCTCATCATGCTGCTGATTTCCGTGCCGGTCGGAACGCTTTCCGCTTTATACCGGGATCGATGGGTCGATCATCTCGGCCGCTTGCTCGCTTTAGTCGGAGCCGCACTCCCCAGCTTTTGGCTCGGATTGATTTTGATTGATCTTTTTTCAGTGAGGCTGAATTGGCTGCCGTCGATGGGGGCCGGAACGTTCAAACATCTGATTCTCCCCTCTCTCACGCTTGGAATCGCAATGTCGGGCGTTTATGTCCGGCTTGTGCGGTCAAGCTTAATTGAAAGCCTTGGACAGGATTTCATCAGGTCGGCAAGGGCACGCGGCATCAGTGAAGCGAGAATTTTCTTCTTTCATGCGTTTCGCCACTGCCTGATCCCTGTGATTACGATATTCGGGACGAGCCTTGGCAGCCTGCTCGGCGGAACGGTGATTATTGAAGTCCTTTTCGCCTTTCCCGGCGTCGGCAAGCTTGTCGTTGATGCCATCATTCAGCGCGATTACCCGATCATCCAGGGCTATATTCTTTTCATGGGAATCACAGTCGTTCTGATCAATCTTTTGGTTGACCTCTCCTATCGGTACCTCAATCCGGAAATTCGCTTAAAGGAGGCTGGACGCCGATGAGAAAAAACGTCAAACACGTATTCCGCTCAAAAACAAGACTGCCAGAACTTATACTGCTGCTGTTTTTTGCCGCACTGTTTACAGCCCCCTTCTTTTTGCCGTTCGATCCGCTCCGCACCGATATGGCAAACCGGCTCCAGCCGATCAGTATTCAGCATTGGCTCGGGACCGATCATTTGGGAAGGGACTTATTTTCCCGGATGGTCGCCGGTGCGAAAGCGACGGTCGGCACCGCCTTGGCCGCGATTCTGATCTCCGTTTTCATAGGTGTTCCCGCCGGACTCGCCTCCGGCTTTTTCGGCGGACGGCTGGACCGGATTATTATGAGAATCGTTGACGCTGTTATGGCATTTCCCGAGTATATTGTCGCGATTGTCTTAAGCGGTTTGCTTGGCCCGGGCCTGATGAACTTAATATTGGCCGTCGTCGCTGTCAAATGGGTCGGCTATGCGAGGCTGGTCCGCAGCACGGTTTTTGCGGAAAAACAAAAAGACTATATCGCTTTGGCCGAGCTCACGGGCTTACGGTCCGGAGCGATTTTAAAAAAACACCTGCTGCCCCACGTTCTCGGGAATGTTTCTGTGCTTGCCACCCTTGACATTGGAAAAACGGTGTTAATGATTGCCGCCCTGTCCTATATCGGACTGGGTGCCCAGCCTCCATACCCGGAATGGGGCGCCATGCTGAACGACGGAAAAAACTACTTTTTGCATGCGCCACAGCTCATGATGATCCCCGGCTTTGCGATCATGCTCATCGTCCTCTTGTCAAACCTGTACGGCGATCGCTTAAGAGACCGGTTTGATGTCAAAAACAACAAAGGAGTTTCTTAATATGCCGATTTTATCCATTGAGAGCTTATCGATCAGCTCTCGGCAGCAAACCATTGTCAAAAACGTTTCTTTTTCGATTGGCGAAGGGGAATGGCTCGCGCTGCTCGGGGAAAGCGGCAGCGGAAAAAGCCTGACCGCGTCAGCCATCACCGGGCTGCTTCCGGACGGATTAACGGCGTCCGGCGGAGATGTGCGATTCATGGGGCATCATATGCTTCAGGCCGGCCGCAAAGCGCTCCAGCGCATGCGCGGAAAAGAGATCGCCTGCATTTTTCAGGATTCTCACGGGGCATTCACCCCTTTTATAAGAGTCGGAAGACAAATTGATGAAATGGTCAAAACACATACGAATTGGCCGAAGAAAAAGCGAAAAGAAGCGATTCTCCGCTCTTTTCAAGATGTCTCTCTTCCGGAAAACAGAGTATATGAAAGCTACCCGTTTCAATTGAGCGGCGGACAGCTGCAAAGGGCTGCGATCGCTCAAGCGATGGTGCTCCGGCCGAAGCTTTTAATCGCCGACGAACCGACGACGGCTTTGGACAGCATCACGGCGGCGGACGTTTTAAAGCAGTTGGCCGTACTGCGCGATAAAACAAACTGTGCGATCCTTTTTATCACCCATGACTTGAGGCTTGTCAAAAAATATGCCGACAAGGCGGCCGTCATGCAAAACGGGGAAATTGTTGAAACCGGCTTAACCGCCGACTTCATCAACCATCCAAAACACGAATACACGAAGCGTCTATTCGCGGCCGTTCCGCCGCTTGAAAACCCTCCGCTCAGGCTGATGGCACAGCCTGCAGAAAAGAAAACGGCGCTTTCGGGAACAGGAGGTGCTTCATGACCCATCCAGAGGAGACCATCCTTCGTGTCAGCAATCTGACAAAACATTATGCTTGCGGCCACAAAGCGGTTGACAGCGTATCATTTTCCATTCGAAAGGGTGAATGTCTCGGGCTTGCCGGTGAAAGCGGCAGCGGGAAAAGCACCCTCGCCCGCTGCCTCCTGCTGCTGGAACAAATCGATCAGGGAGAGATTTGGCTTCATCAACATCGCTTGAGGAGCATAAACAAAAAAGAAGTACGCAGACAGCGCCGGAAGCTTCAGGCTGTTTTCCAACATCCAGCCGCATCATTAAATCCAAAGCTGAACATCATCGATTCATTAATGGAGCCGTTGGATGTTTCCAAACAAGACATACCGCCATTTTTAGAGGATTGCAGAGGCAGCCGCCGGCTGGCCGCTGAACGGCTGTTTTCCATGGTCGGTCTAAAGCCGCCCCTTCTTGACCGCTATCCCCATGAATTAAGCGGTGGACAGCTGCAGCGGGTTATGATCGCCAGAGCCATCAGCACCCAGCCTTCTTTCATCATCTTTGATGAGCCTACGGCAAGCCTTGATGTCACGAGTCAGGCGAAAATCCTGAACCTTCTCAAAGATTTGCAGGACGAGATGGGGCTTTCCTATTTGTTTATTTCCCATGATCTTGCGGCTGTCCACTTCATGAGCCATCGCATCATGGTGATGAAAGACGGGCAGATTGCCGATCAATTTGCAAAAGAAGAGCTGTTTTCCACAGGAAGGCACCCTTATACAAAAAAGCTGCTTCAGGTGTTTCAATCTTAAGGGGGGTTACAAAAAAATGAATCACAGGCATTATCTTGCGGTGGCCGTTCCGCTGATCATTTCAACGATCACCACTCCGCTGCTCGGAGCGGTTGATACGGCGGTGGCCGGACAGCTTTCTTCCCCTGCTTACATCGGCGGCGTTGCGGTTGGAACGATGATCTTTAATACGATGTATTGGCTCCTTGGTTTTTTAAGGGTGAGCACATCGGGATTCGCCGCTCAGTCGCTCGGCGCCCAAAACAGGTCGGAGAGCGTGCTGGCTCTCGCCCGGCCCGTTTGCATTGCGTTTTTTGCCGGACTGATGTTCATCCTTTTGCAAAAACCCCTTGAATATACGGCGCTGATCATGATCCAGCCGGATCAGCACACGGCGGAATTTGCCTCGCAATATTTTTCGCTCAGGATTTGGGGAGCTCCTTTTGCTTTAATGAGCTATTGCATTCTCGGCTGGCTGATGGGAATGTCCCTCATCAAAGTGACATTGCTTCTGCAAGTGTCGATGAATATCTTAAATATCGCCCTTGATATCGTCTTTGTTTATGTCTTTCATATGGAAGTGAACGGCATCGCGGCAGCCACCCTGATTTCAGAATTGACGGGCTGCCTGATCGGCTGCTGGCTTGTGAAAAGAAATGCCGCCATCTCGTTTAAACTTCCGCCTGTCAAGCTGTTGTTCGACCCAAAACCGTTTAAAAAAATGATGATCGTCAACCGTGATTTATTAATCAGAACATTGTGCCTGCTGACGGTTTTCAATTTATTTACGGCTAAAGGGGCTGATTTCGGAGCTGAAATTTTGGCCGCAAATGCGATCTTGATCCAAATTCATTACATGATGGCTTACGTTTTTGACGGGTTCGCCAATGCATCAAGCATTTTTACAGGCAAAGCTGTCGGGAGAATGGATCGGGAGCTCTATGCCCGCACGCTTTCCCTTTCGACCCAGTGGGCGCTTATCTCTGCAGTGCTGCTTTCGGCCGGCTATTTTCTCTTGAAAGATGCAATCATTCCTTTATTTACACCGCTTGAAAGCGTCCTGGAAGCGGCGAAAACATATGATGTTTGGATTGTTCTCTTTCCTTTGGCCGCAAGTTTTGGACTGATTTTTTACGGGATCTTCATCGGAGCCACTGAAATCGGCCCGGTTAGAAATTCGATTGCTTTGGCCGCTCTTGTCTTTTTAGCCGCCTTTTTCACCGCTGTGCCCGTTTTCGGAAACCATGGGCTGTGGCTCGCCTTTCTTTTATTCAGCTTCGGCCGTTCCTTATTTTTATGCATGGCTGTGCCTGGACTGACCAGACGGATTTTCGGAAAACGGGAGCTGCATGAGATGAAGGCTGAAGCCGAATCATAAAGAACCCGGCTCGGGAGCCCGAGCCGGGTTTTTCAGGTCAATATTTCGTTAATTGCATGACGAAATCGTTCAAATGATCTAGTGTCATGATATTTTGGTTGCATGTTTCACTGTCATAGCAAATGTAATTGCCCCTGTCCGTATAGGTTTCTTTGCCGCTTTTCACCCTGGACATGAACAGTCCGATCTCTTCGGCCCTGTTGCATATCGAACAGATTCCTTTTTTATTGCTGGGTCTGATCGTTCCGTATATTCCCGTCAGCTTTCCGCCGATATCCACAATCATATATTTTCTGCCCGAGCCTGCATCATTCCATCCTAAATAGGAATATCTCCTGAAATCCATCTGCTCAAATTCGGGAGTTTTTAACTTTTTCACCTTAGAAAACAGCTTTTTGACCTTTGCTGCCGTTACCTGCTGAAACGGGATCACAAGGTCCTCTAACTCGGCTAAAAAGCGCGCGGCTCCGCTGTTGTCTTCGACTTCAACCATTTTGCTCAGCAAAGCCTTTTGGTCATTGCTGAGATCAGGAAACAGATCTAAGACTTGATGGAAAGCATTGGATTTCAAAGCGTCAAGCACGTTTCCATCCTTGACGTTCGCATGCCCCTGGACAAGGCTGTCCGTTTGAAATTGAATAAAATGATATTGATCATTTCTGATAAAAGGTTCCATATTCGCTGTATTTACATTCTTCACTTGTGCCAGCTCCTTATTTATATATTTTAAAAATAAGGTGCAAAGCCGTATGATCAGAAATGATACCTTACAATCAGGCGATTCGTTTAGAGCTCCACCTCATGCAAAGTATCGCCTTTCAAGATAACAGGCTTTGCATGAGACGCTGCAGTTGGCAAATGAATGTCATTTACCATTTTACCACCTCCGAATGATGAATCTATTATACATGATCATCGTATTCAATCTCAATAATATCATCGAGCTTTAATCTGTGGTGTTGATCTGTACAGCTCATGATGCGGAGCTCCCGCTTCAGGGCGTCAACATAGTGAACGCGGCCGGCCAGCTTTTTCATTTCCCCTTGTTGGTAATAAGTAAATTGCAAAGGCCTGTTTTCTTCCATCGCTTCACAAATCCGTTCATTCAATTCTTCATATTTTTGTTCATCTAAAACCGGTTTTTCATGTTTATGAAGGCTCTCATGATACTCCCTAAGCAATTCCACGTGTTCCGGCAGCATCATCGAGACCCATTTGATGCTGCCTCTGTCTTTTAGCATCACACGTTCTCCTTTCTATGCCTGATGTCCGCCGACAAGCTTTGACCGCAGACGGGCGGTCCCGGCGTTTGTATAAGAAGCGGCGCGCAAAAGCGCTGTTGAACCGTACCGTTCCCTGATGCCGTCCATCACATAGCCGAGCATCCGCTTTTTTTCCTGATCGGGATGGAAAAGGTCGAGCTGCATATAGATGTCATCCTCGATATTGGAAAGGGAAACGGAAATTTTCCGAACCGTTTTTCCTTCATAAAAGCGGTCAAACAAGGCAAGGCATGTGTGATAAAGGTCCAGTGTAATATTTGAAGGACGCTCCATCGTTTTCGAACGGTAAAACCCGCCGCCAAGCTCATCGCGGCTGTATTCGATTCCGAGGCTGACGGTCCGTCCCGCCTGCCGGTGGGCGCGCGCCCTTTTGGCCACCTCTTCGCACATTTCAAGGATGACATGTTGGACTTCAGCCGGGTCCGGATAATCGCGAAGCAGAATCTGGCTCTTCCCATAGCTGACCTGTCCGGCCATGATCGGCGCTCCGAGCGCTGAAAGGTCAATGCCCCATGCATGATAGTACAGCTGGTTTCCCATCACACCGAATGTTTTCTCAAGGCGCTTGAGATCATATTGCGCCAGCTGGCCAACCGTAAAAATCCCCATCCTGTTCAGCCTTCTTTCCAGCCTGGAGCCGATTCCCCACATTCGCCGCAGCGGAGACAGCGGCCAAAGCTTCGTTTTCACATCTTCATAACCCCAAACGGCCACACCGTCCGGCGCCCTTTTCGCTTCAAGATCAAGGCACAGCTTAGCCATCAGCATATTGGGCCCAATTCCGACGGTACACGGCAGACCAAATTCCCTTGCCATGTCGTCCTGTATTTTCATGGCGATCGTCCGCGCGTCTCCCCACATGCTCTCGACGCCGTCCACCTGAATAAAGCTTTCATCAATGCTGTACGTGTGAATGGCGTCATGCGGAACATAGCGGCCAAACAGCCGGGTGAGCTCTGTGGAAACGCGGACAAATACCGCCATCTTTGGATTGACGAGCTGAATGCGCGGATCGTCCGGAATCTGATACACCCTTGTCCCTGTTTGAACACCGAACTCTCTTTTCAGAGCCGGAGAAGCCGCCAAGACGACGCTCCCCTGCCGCTCCGTATTCCCGACAACCGCCAGCAGGCAAGTCATCGGATCAAGTCCGAGCAAGACGGCGGCACAGCTTGCATAAAAACTCCGCATATCAACACACAAAATCGAGCGCGCCGGATATTGACTGTAATCCATCATCTTCACCTTCCAAAAGAACTGATGTTCGCACAATTAGTGTATGAATACTATACTGCGAATATACGTTCGATTTCCAGGTGTAAATTTACCCAATGAAAATATTCCCTTTGAGTCTTTCATTTTCCGTTAACTGAAACCGGGTTTTTGAGTAATAAAAAAAGCATCCCAAACCGGGATACTTTTTCTATTCGGTCAATTTTTCAATCTGGCCCATCACATCGCTGATCTGCTGAGCGCTTTGCACCAGCTCTGACTGCTCCAGCTTCTCAACTGTTAATTTTCCTTCCTCAACACTTTTCAAAACATCCTCAGCGCTTTTTTGCAGTGTTTCATTATGCTTCTCAATCGTCTTATGAATCTCGGCTGCGGCATCGGGAGGGGTTAATTCATTAAAATCGGCTGCAGCCTGCCGAACAGACTCAAGCTGCGTTTCCAGCTTTTCTCTTGCATGCGTGTCGTTTACAGCCTGTTCAGCTAAGGAAGGTGCCTCCTCCGCAAATGTTTTCACTTTTTGAATATAGCCGGCCGCTTCATTTGTATAGTTCAATCCGTCAAGCATTCCGCATCCGCCCGCACCTAAAAGGCCGATTCCGGCAAGAACTGTAAGAATTCTTTTCATTGTTTACCTCCTCACCGTTTCTTCTTGATTTTTTCTTTCACAATCGAAATTCATTTTTCTTTCGCTAAAGGCAGACCTTTCTTCACCAGTTCACGCTTCAGCCATTTCCTAAGCTTGGACACAGTCAGTCTCCTTTCCCTTTTGATAAAAATGAAAAAACTCCACCGATTTGGTGAAGTTGATAAACAAAAAGACCTTCACCAAATCAGATTTGGCAAAGGTCTCGCTAACAATTAGATTGCCAGCAAAGCCGAGGATTTAAGACATCCCGTAATGACGACTTTACTGTGACAGCTACTCCCCTTTGGAGTATTCATTTTATTACTTTGATTTTAAAGCACAAAGCCTATCCAGTCAAATTCCTGCTAATCGGCTTATGAAAGAAATCGCTCTTTCCGCAAAAAAACCTTCTTTGGAAAGAAGGCGGTCTGGCTCACTCCCTGTGAAAAATATGATTGCCGTGTTGTCGAAACATAAAGCTTGAGCCCTGACAAGTTCGGGGATGGTCTATCTATGGGCCTGCTTTCCTACAAGCCGGAATGTTGCCGTATTCCCGGTTCTTTTTCATTTTGCGGTTTTATGCCCTCATTATACTCTACGAAAAAAAGAAAACAATTCAAAACAGGCTAAGCCGCTTGAGAACAGTGTTTTTTCTTAGTAAGATAAAAGAAGAAACGCCTAAAAGGAGAAGGCAAATGGATGAGAAACTGATTGAAAAAATGCTGGGACAGGCTCTGCGGCAGTATGGGCGAAATGTAGCAACCGATCCGCTCAGCCCCCATGAAAAGCAAATCCTGAAGCTGGCGCTGAAGGAAAGGCGGATCGAGGAGCCTGACGAGGGGCTGCATGCGCATATTGAAGACGTCATTTATGATTATGTGACAAACCAGGGCATGTTTTCCTAAACGTGACAGGCTTTAGGCTTCCTAGAAGGAGGCTTTTTTCTTTCCCACATTATAGAAAAACCTCTATTCAGCACCATCTGTTTCATGTATGATAGTACAATAAAACATGTCTGGAGAGTTCATCATGAAACAGAAATGGCAAAGTATCCACCCGCTCAGCTGGACCATTATTGTCGGAACGATTTTCGGACGGATGGGCACGACAATGAGCATTCCTTTTTTAGCGATTTACTTGACACAGGTAAAAGGCGCTTCAGCGTCTTTTGCCGGAGCCGTGATAGCGGTAAGCTCCCTGATCGGGATTGCGGCGAGCTTTTATGGAGGGTATTTGTCAGACCGGTTCGGCCGGAAAAAGATCATGCTGCTGTCGATTTTCGGCTGGGTGCTCGTATTTGCCGGCTTTGCCCTCGCTGATCACGTATGGACCTTCTTTTTGATGAATGCCTTAAACGGATTGTGCCGCGCCCTGTTTGAGCCGACTTCAAGAGCGCTGCTTTCGGATGTATCCAAACCTGAGACGCGCCTCTTTGTCTTCAACCTCAGATATGCGGCGATCAACCTCGGCGTTGTCTTCGGGCCGCTTTTGGGCCTCTACCTCGGCTCTTCGAAAACGACGCTGCCGTTTTTTATCGCCGCTTTTATTTATTTGCTTTACGGAGCGGGCCTGGTGATTCAATTTAAAAACCACGACGTCCCGGCGATGGAGACGAACAAGCGCATCAAAGTAAAGGATGCCTTGCAGGTGACAAGAACGGACCGGGTGTTTACGATCACACTGATCGGCTCGATTCTTTGTTTGTTCGGCTACTCCCAGTTTTCATCAACGCTGGCGCAGTATATGTCGGCAAGCCCTTTCATCGAAGACGGAACGAAGATATTCGGGATCATGCTGACGTTAAATGCTGCGACCGTGCTGATCGTACAGTACCCGATCGTACAAATCGCAAAACGGTTTTCGCCGATTTTGTCGCTCATCACAGGCAATGTTTTGGTCAGCATGAGTCTGTTCAGCCTTTCATTTTTCCATGACCTCTTGTCGATCACCTTCATTGTCATATTGTTTACAATAGGAGAAGTGCTGTTATTTTCGATGATGGATATATTGGTTGACCAAATTGCACGCCCTGAACTGAAGGGGACCTACTTCGGAGCGATGGGCTTCACCCAGCTGGGAAGCGTCATCGGCCCGTGGGCAGGCGGAATACTGCTGGATACGTTCGGAGCGGGAAAGCCTTTTTTCACCTTTTCGATCCTGGCCCTCGCCACCCTTTGCGGCTCACCTTTCCTCTTTGCGGCTTTCCGCAGAGTCAGAATGGTGGAAGCTGCAAAAGTGAACATCCATGCAAAGAAAACATTGCAGCATTAAAAAAAGCGCCTGGCCATCTTCCAAAGGCCGGCGCTTTTGATTATACAGTCTGACGAAAATCGGCCGGCGCCACGAGTTCAACTTTGATGCGGTCGGGATCTTCCGCATACAGCGCATAATGCCCGTCCCCGCCGGCGAACGGATGTCTGTCTTCATAGAGCAGCCGATAGCCGCGTTCCATCAGCTGCTCTGTCATATCATCGACCTGGGCTTTTGAATCCGCCTGAAAGGCAAGATGATTTAAGCCGACCCGGCGTCTGTGATAGCCCGCTTCTATAAATCTCTCTTCGGCCTGAACCAAAACGATGTAAGCCCGTTCCTTCTTCCAGCTGATGCCACCCTCCCAGCGCTGGTAAGCCTCATAGCCGAGCTCCTGTAAAAACCATCCCCAAAAACGCTTTGACCTGTCTAAATTGGAAACATACAGTTCGATATGATGAATCACAGCTTTTCCTCCCCGCTTTACACCCGTCTGACCAAAATCTTTTCGACCTTGTGGCCTTCCCCTTTTTTCAAAATTAAATCCGACCGGAATTTTGTCGGCAAAATGTTTTCATACAGGTTGGGGCGGTTGACCGTCTCCCATATCGATTTCGCCATCGCATCCGCTTCGGGATCTGTGAGATCTTTAAATTTATGAAAATAAGAAGTCGGATCTTGAAAAGCCGTCTCCCTGAGCATCCGGAACCGCTCGAGATACCATTTGATAATGAGAGCTTCCTCTGCATCCACATAAATTGAAAAATCAAAGAAATCAGATACGAAAACCCGCGGCTTTGTCCGATCATCTTCAATCGTCGGTGTTTGCAGCACATTGACGCCTTCAATAATGACAATATCCGCCTCCTCCACCGTTTCATAAACGCCTTCCATTCTGTCGTATGTTAAATGGGAGTAGACGGGTGCTTTGACGCTTTTCTTCCCTGATTTTAAATCGTTTAAAAATTCAAGCAGCGCCTTTACATCATAGCTTTCCGGAAATCCTTTTCTTGACATCATCTGTTTTTCTGAAAGAACCGCATTTGGATACAAAAACCCGTCCGTTGTAATCAGGCTGACCTTCAGACGCTCCCGCAAGCGGGAAAGCGCGGTTTGAATGATTCTGGCCGTCGTGCTTTTCCCGACCGCCACGCTTCCGGCAATCCCGATGATAAACGGAATTTTGGCTGCATGGGGGTAATTCAGAAAACCGTTCACACGGGAGTTCCGTTCATATTGAGAAGTCCGGTGCAAGTAAAGAAGCCTTGCCAGCGGAACATAAATCGTCTCAACCTCCTCCAAAGACAGATAATCATTTAAACCTTCAAGCTCTTTCGCCTCCTCTTCGGTCATCTCTACCGACATATGTCCGCCCAGATGCGCCCAGGCGTCCCGGGTATGACTCGTATATAACGTTTGCAAATTCAAATCTTGGTTTGCCATATTCTCACCTGTCCCTCTGTTCATACGCTGTATGACTAGATATCTGATCCAAACCGCTTTTTCTATTATATAGAATTTTTAGAATATTTACGAGGGATCAGGATCGAGAAATGCTTATATCAGAAAACTGTTTTGATTTCCGTTTTAAATCAAACGGCTTCGTCAAGGTGCCCCCTGGCAGGCTCACCACGGAATGCTGAATTCGCCGGATGGGAGATCCTCAATATCCGCTTGGCTTTCTGCCGAATCCTTCTGTTTTGACAATAAAAAAAGAGCGCAGGTTCGCACTCTAAAAACAGCCGGGCATTCACACGACATATTTGCTTTGTCTGTGCGCCGCGTAATAAGCGGCGGCCGACAGCAGGCCGATGGCGGCGGCCAGAATCAGGATGATCGGAAAGATCTCTACCTTAACCGGTGTAAACAGCTTAAAATGGCCGTTGAAATTGAAAACCGCATGCCCGAGATTGGACAAAAGGTTTTTCAAATCAAATTTGCCCAGTACCGGAACCAGCAGGCTGTAGATGATATAAAGCAGAGCAGGCGCCGCAAAACTCCTCAACAGAATGCCCAAATAAAACCCGATCGTTGTGAAAATAAAGCTGACTGCCGCTATGACAATAAATTGAAGCAGGATATTGCTTTTTGACACCTCCGGTATTGTGAACTGGTCGACCGGAATCGTCCGCGCTGCCTGGGAATAAAGAATAAGGCTCGACACATATGCCGCACATAAAACGGCGGACATTCCGACAAGCAACACCATATAGACCGAGCACTGTTTGGCCAGCAAAACCGACTTCCAATCATGTCTGACCGCCTTGATTTTCACCGTCTTAAATCGTATGTCATAGGAAGAAATATAAATGGCGTAAAGCGTAAAGGCGAGCGGAAACAAAATAAACCCCATCCACTCCATCGTGGTGACGACCGCTTGTTTCGGCTGGAGATTGTGAAGCGACAGCACGAAATTCTCATAGTCATATCTTAAAATATTTTCAACGATCTCCCCGTCGCCGTCCTTGCTTTTGAGCTCCCCTTCCTTCACCTTGACTGGCGAGTCAAGCGCCTTTTGAATATCGATACCGAGCTGTTTGTATTCAGCTTCGGTTTTCAAAAACAGCCGGTAGCTGCCTTCTGTATTCTGATACTGAAAGTATATGTACCCGAATGAAATCAGCAACAGAGGAATGATCAAAAGCAAGAGCATTTTTGAATAGTATTGATAGGCAAGCTCGTTCTTCAGGATTTTATAAATATTCTTTATAGACATCGCCCAAATCTGCCCCATTCGCTTTAAAATTTTCCACATGAACAGCCGAACCGTCTTTCAGCACGAACAATTGATCAACGATCGAAGAGTAAAATTCGAATTGGTGACCCGCAGCCACAATCGTCATTTCGCTTGACCAGTCATTGATCATCTCCTGAAGCTCTATCATTGAACGATAGTCAAATCCGTTTGATATCTCATCCAAAAACAAGTACGCCGGTTTGTTTAAGGCGGCGATCGTTAAAGCGAGCTTTTTTCTTTGCCCGTAGGAATAGGTTTTGACTTTCTTTTTCAAGAGCGAGTGATCGAGAAATGTTTGCGACGTCTGTTCGAGCTCTTCTTTTTTAACGGGTTTGTTTAATAAGATTTTGATGTTTTGATAGCCTGTGAGATTGAAATAAAACGGGGAATCATCATAAATGACATGCACCCGGTCTCTGACGGCTTCAAGGGGTTCGCCGTCATAGCGAATGCCGCCTTCGTAGTGTTCCAGCTTAAGCAGGCATTTCAAGAGCGTCGTTTTTCCGGCGCCGTTTTCCCCCATCAGGAAGCTGACTTTATTTTTTTCAATATTCATATTGAGACGGTTGAAGACCGTCTGATTTCCATACATTTTTGTCAAATGATTGATGTTAATCAATGGAAAAATCCTTTCTTAGGCGAGGATGGTGTTGCAACATTCTCCATTATACAACGCTGCCAAGATTTTCAAAATAGTCTTTTAGCAGCGTTGTATGCCGTTTGTTTATTTCAAATTAATCCTTTCCATATTTGCCTTTTTTGTTGACCCATCTTCTGTCGGTATAGGTTGTGCTGGCAAATTCAACATCTCCCCACGGCGTCACACTCCCGATACTGTGCGTTTTTTTCGCCCGCCATTTGTGAAGCCCCGTGGATTTGTAATACCTTTTGATCCCTTTCGCCCTCACGACATTCGGAAAGATGTAGCCCACATCCTGGAAGCCGCTGCTTTTGGATATTTTTTTGCCGTTGTAGTACCAGTCAATCTCATCTTTCGACCAAGCGAGAAAGCTCCCTCTTTTAATCGTGAGCCTTTTTCCCGAATAGGCCGAGAGACCGCTTTGAACACCGGCCTGTTTCGGAAGTGACTGGACATACTCTGTTTTGGCCTCAAGCAGTTCTTTCTGTTCATCTGTCAGCCGTCCGTCTTCTGAAGCCGCCGCAAACGAGGATGGAACCAGAAGCGCTGCCGACAAAGACACGCCTAAAATTGTTTTTTTCATTTTAACGCCCCCGTATTTTTTCAACATTTTTATGTATGTCTTGAGATGGCACCCGTGAAACATTTCCAGCAGCAAAAACGGTTTACGGTCGCGCATTCTATTATTTTAAGCGATGGAAAGAGTGAGTCCTAGAAAATCAGACCATTTTATTATTACCTATTGGAAATTATCACCTCCTATATTCTATATTGTAGCATATTTTTCCTTATTAACAATTCTATTTTCTAAGAAATAACGAATCTGTTACCGACTACTATATTCCATAAAATGATAATGGCATCTTCTTAATAGGGATTTTTTTAATTCTTGGAACTTGAGACCCAGGCGTCAGACTGATTCTCAAACTGAACGGAGGCCATGTGCAAAAAAGACGGCCAAAAATCAAGGCAGTCTTTAAATGTTGTTGGATTTATCGTCTGATTTACTTTTGGAAGGAAACATCCGCTGTTCACCCTTTTCATAAAGAACGAGCAATTGCCGAATGATAGACAGCTTTGGCGCTGTCCAGTATACAAACAGAGCTGACACGATGCCAAGGAGAGCTCCCGCGGCCACATCAAATGGATAGTGGACGCCGGACCAAATCCGGGAAATCCCTACGGCGAATGCGAGCACAAGCCACAGCCATCCCGTTTTTTTATGAAACAGGAAAAACATAAAACCGATTGAAAAAAACAGGATCGTATGGTCGCTCGGAAACGAATTGTCAATATCGTGTTCAATCAGCTTGTTGACATTTCTAAGCACGGCAAAGGGCTGATAGTTGGAATAAAGAGAGCCCGCCATTTTCCCGAGCATTTCGGCTATCGCAAATGAGATGACCGCATAAATGACCATCAATCTGTTTCTGGAAGTCCGGGTCAGCCAAAAAACGACAAGACCCAATGCGAGGACATACATCATATATTCAGCCAGAAAGTAAACGGCCGGATTCAGTATCGAATACATTTTTCCCAACTCATGAATGAAACGAAAAACGTGAATATTTAATTCTGAAAAAGACACGACTCAAACTCCTTTTTTATACTTAAATTCAATATATATCCATTTTAATTGCGTAAAAAAGCTTTAAACGATAATGAGGAATGTGCAATGGCCGGCCGCACATTCCCTTCATGTATCAATGAATATCGATTTTCTTAAAGTAGACGATCGTCGCGGCTAATCCAAGAACGGTTGTGGCGATGACACTGATAAAAGAGAATGCAGGCGGATATTCCGGAAAGAACGTACCCGAGGCGATCACCCATACCGCCGACCATGGGAATAAAGCGCTGTACTCCGTGCCGTATACCATAATGCTGACCATTGAGATAATGATCGTAAAGATAATGGTCGGCACATAATTTTTAAACAGCAGTGTCACAAATATAATTGGACTCAACAGGAAAAAAAGAAGTGCCCCGCCTGTCATAAATTGTTTCAACTCTTCTATTAAAACCGCCGAGCTGAGACCTTCAAATTGTCCGATCAGCCCAAACAGAAGCGTCAGCACCCAGGCGATTAACGTCAGCAGCATGATCCAAATGAAGAGCAGGACCAATTTGCTGATGATCAGGCTGATTCTTGAAACAGGAATCGTCAAGAGATTCTTCAGCGTGCTTTCGGCGTATTCCCGATTGAATAAATATGAAGTAATGACACCGTAAAGCGGGACTCCGATCAACAGGACAATGTACAGATTGGTATCGGAAAAAGTCTCGCTGAAGCGAATCGGTACATCAGGATACTTGGCTTTTTTAGCCAAAGATGATATAAAACAAATGAAAGGGGCTGCTGCCGCTCCCAAGATGCTGACCAGAAACATCTGTGAGCGCTTGAGCTTCAGCAGTTCGGTATACAGCAAATCAACCAATCGTCCCGCCCCCTATCAATTTGACGAAGTAGTCTTCAAGACTGTCTTCGCTCACCGTGATCTTCAATACGTCAATTCCGTTTTCGACAAACATTTTATTGAGCTTTCCCCGCTGGCCCAAGTGGGAATATACCCGGACGATTCCGTTCTGGTGAACGTCATAGTCGTGAATATTAAAATGCTGTTCCAGCAGCACGACGGCTTTATTTTGATCGGACAGTTGAAATTCCAGATATTTGCGGTTTCTTTTTCTGAGATGATCAAACGGAATTTCTTCAAGCAGCCTTCCTTCATGAATGATTCCGACATGATCGACGAGCTGTTCGATTTCAGACAAAATGTGGCTCGATATAAAAATGGTGATGTTTCTTTCTTTGGCGAGAGAATGAATGAGACTTCTCATTTCCTTGATGCCGATCGGGTCGAGGCCGTTTGTCGGTTCGTCCAGTATCAACAGCTCCGGATAATGAAGCAGGGCTCTTGCAATCCCCAGTCTTTGCTTCATTCCCAAGGAATATTTGCCGACGAGCTTTTTCGTTTCATGATGAAGCCCCACGATCTCCAATACTTCATCGATCGCATTTTTTTTATGGACACCGATGATTTTCGCGTTGATCAAAAGGTTTTCCCTTGCCGTCAGGTTCGCATAAAAGCCCGGCACTTCTACAATGGAGCCGATTCTCCTTAAAATTTCTTTTTTGTTTTTAAAAAAGTTGTCTCCGAAAATTTCAATCTGTCCATCGGTCGGTTTGATCAGCCCCAACAGCATTCTGATCGTCGTCGTTTTCCCGGCGCCGTTTCGGCCGAGAAAGCCGTATATACCTCCTTGTTTGACGTTGATATTGAGGCGGTCTACCGATCTTTGCGACCCGTACATTTTCGTGAGATTCGTCGTTTTAATGATCGTGCTCAAATTTGCATCACTCGCTTTCACTAACCTTATGGCTACATCATAAACAGAAGGATTTAATTCCTTCTTAACCAATTCTTAATTAATTCTTAAATGTATGGAGATAGCTTTGTTTAGGCAGTGAAAAAGCAAACGTCGTTTTTTCCCAGGGAACGCTCTTTGCCCATATGCGACCGCGGTTTTTTTCGACAAGCGATTTGGCGATGGCAAGCCCCAAGCCGCTGCCGTCATCAAGACTTCTCGAGCGGTCTCTGCGGTACATCCTTTCAAACACGTTTTCGATATCGCTTTCCGGAATCCCCGGCCCTTGATCCCAGACGAGAAGCTGATATTCATGCTCTGATTCCGTCAGCTCGATTCCGAGCACCTTTCCCTCTTTTCCATGGTGAATGCCGTTTCTGACGATGTTTTCGAGCACGCGGATCAGACTGAGCCGATCAGCGGTTACCCAACATTTCGTTTCCGGAATCTGCACCTTCAATTCCATATCGTGTTTTTTCAGCTCTGGCAAAAAGTCGATCAGCGTTTCTCTTGCGACTTCAGCAAGATCAAAGGACTCTGTTTTCAGCTGGATTTCGTTTGCATCGAGTTTTGCCATATTGAACATTTCATCGATCAATTGCTTTAAGCTGTTGGATTTTTTAGAAAGAATGTCGAGGTATTCCCGCCTTTCTGCCTCGGATGAAGCGACACCGTCTTTCAATGCATCCACATAGCCGATGATTGATGTGAGCGGCGTCCGGATATCATGGGAAATGTTGGACAGCAGCCGTTTCCTTGCCGCTTCCGATTTTGCGGCGTTGATTTGGATTTTTTCGAGCTTGTCGATCAATTCGTTAATGGAAAACATGATGTCATGAAACGGCTCGTCGCCCTTTGCGAGCAATCTCCTTCTTACATTCCCGTCGGCCACGCGTTTCAGCTCGGTCTCGATCACCTTTAAGCGGCTGATGAAGCCAAGCCTCATCACAAACAAGAGGGCGCTGATCCCAAACAGAATGATAAACAGCGTGATGCTGTAGACCCCGAGGGATGCGCTCTTCATATGAATGAACAAAAGTCCAGCAAGCGCCGCACATTGCAGGATGAGAAGCAGCAGCTTTTTATCGCGCAGCATCTTTCTCACCTACAAACTTATAGCCGATTCCCCAAACGGTTTGAATCAATTGGGGATCGGACGGGTCCGGCTCTATTTTTTTTCTCAGCCTTCTGATATGCACCATGACCGTATTATCATCTTCTATGTATTGGTCTCCCCAAGCGTTTCGAAATAGCTGCGTCTTCGTAAATACCTGTCCCGGATTTGAGGCGAAAAACTTCAGCAGTTCAAACTCCTTCGCCGTCAGGGAGATGTCCCGTCCGCCTGCGGTGACCGTATATGTTTTCAAATCGATGGTCAATCCTTTAAATTGAATCTTTGATTGTTCATCAGAAGAGCGGCTTTCGCTGCCGAGGACCAAAAAACGCCTCAGCATAGCTTTGATCCGCGCAAGCACTTCGTTCACACTGAAAGGCTTCGTTATATAATCGTCGGCACCGATCGACAGCCCTAAAATTTTATCGCCTTCAAGGTCTTTGGCTGTCAGCATCAGGATCGGAATGTTCGTATGATTCCTCATCCTTCTGCACACTTCGATGCCGTCGATTTTCGGCATCATCACATCCAATACCACGAGGTGGTAATGGTTTTGTTCAAACAGCCTCAGCGCATCGTCTCCGTCAACTGCCACATCAACCTCATAACACTCTCTTTTTAAATATGCTTTCAATAAATCTCTGATCTCTTTTTCATCATCCGCTATCAGCACTCGAATAGCTTCCATTTGATTCACCCGCCTTGACTAAATTCGGAAAACTTCCCTCTCATTTCATTTTTACATTATAGCAGAGAAAAAACCTTCCAATTGAAAAAGGCACCTTTTTCAGGCACCTTTTTTAAACATATATTTCTTGCTCATCATTCAATCAAGAAAGCCATTGTCCAGCACATCAATGAAAGAAGAGGTTGTTTTCGCGTGCTTTTTCGTGCGTTCAACAAGTTGGATGATATCTTGATAGGCCTGCTGTGAACCCAAAACCAATAATGGTACGCCGAGCGGATCGATTTTCAGCCTTCTTGAAAACAAGCCCCCAAAGGTCATGGCTAATGGGACTGTGGGAGATGTATTTGAAAAAATCACTTTTTCACTGAGCATTCCACTGTTTTCAAACAGTTCAAGGACTCCCCGCATGGCCGGAATAACGGCTTTTGATGATCCCCTGCCGATCGTATACACCTTGCTGCCTTCTTCATCAAGTCCGTGATAGATTAATTTCCCCATTTCTTTGGGGCTGAGCCGGTTAAAGCAATCCGTGTTTAATATTTCGTTTTTGGTCGGCTTTCTGCTGAGCGGAAGTTTCTTAAGATGATAAGCGGCGGCCAGTGCAGATGAATGGGTGCCGCCATAACAATTGTAAATATAAATCAACATGATCACCCTCTGCTTGACGTCTTGTCTTTAATGTAGCCTAAATATACATTCTTTATTTCAATCTTTCTTCCAACACTTCTTTGATGACTGCTACATATTCATTAAACCGTTCATTCGACGTGCTTTCTCTCGTCTTCAATCCGAACCGCGCAAAAAAAGCCTCCCGCTGAGGAGTGCTGATCTCCAATTGAATGCTTAATCCCGTTTTACATTTATTATTCAGATTGTCCGGATCTGTCCCGGCAAATTTGTGGTCTTGATCCACCAGTTCAGCCGAAAAGCCATGCTCCTTCAGCGCCTTGGTGATGGCCTGTCTGCCTTTTTTGTCCGTTCCCCCGACAAGGGTATGTTCTTCCGTATCCTCATATCCATGAAAAGCCAAAATATAGTTGTGTGCGCTAACCGCTTCCAGCGCTGTCGGCTCATCGAAATGATTGCTCGTAATGTGCAGATCCCAATTTTGTGACGGCTTTATTCCTTCAAACAAATAGGTTGAATACTCATCGCTGAACGCCCGGACAAGTTCGCTGACCCCGCCTTCAATCCCGCCGCCGTGCGGAGATAAAACCAGGAGATCCGTTCCCATGTCGGTATATTCTATACGATAATCCTCCCCTTCTATTTCGTTTTCAGCAAGCTCGGCAAAGTTTACGTACTTATCCAAAGCCGCCGACGCTTTATTGTCCAGCGGAAATTGACAAAAGACGCATGTGCATACTCCCATGATCAACCCGATGATGCAACGTTTTTTCATCACTTGGTTCCATTCTTCCCGCACTGTTTGAAACTCCTTTTTAGCGTATTTTGTTCTCGTCATTCTTCCTTTCATTTCGGCATTTTCATAATATGGTAAAAATTTACTGATACCTTTCGTCCATTTGCCATTTTATATGTCGATTACAGCGGAATGAAACCGACCTTTACCTTATTTTTAAAAAGCGGCCCCGCCGTGTTTCCAGACGCACCGGAAGTGTTTCGAGACGCTGTTTTTATATCGATCGCCTCACACGGCCTCGGTGCCTTCAGATCACAGGTCGCCGAAGCTTGAACAGCTGAAGCGCTTCCATTTTTTTAAAGGGTAAAAGTCTTCCTGCTTTTATATGATATTTTGCGTCCCTCATTCTCTGATGGAAGGGAGTAAACCAATAAAAAAAACGGATTTGCCTTGGGGCAAATCCGTTTTTTTAGAACCCGCCGAATGCGGTTCGGACTACTTTTTATAAAAAGCGCTGCGGCCAGCCCTTTCAACAAGAGCCGGAAACAGCTGGTATAGTTTGCTGACCGCGTTCATCCAGCGCGGCAGATTGATTTCACGCTTGTTCGTCATCATGATCGAAACGATTTTCAACGCCACTTGATCGGCGTCCAGCATCCATTTCCCGACGCTTTCCACATAATCACCCTTTTTATCGGCTGTCTTGAAAAAATCGGTCTTAATCGGACCGGGATTTACCGTAGTCACATGGACTCCTGTTCCGGCAAGCTCCATTCTCAGACTGTTGGAGTACCCAAGCACCGCATGCTTTGTCGCAGCATAAAGACTTGACTTCGGGGTAGAAATTTTGCCGGCCTGTGAAGCGATATTGATGATGTGACCGCTGTTTTGCGCGATCATACGCGGGAGTGCCAGCTTCGTGCAGGCAATCAGGCCAAAGACATTCACTTCAAACATCGCTTTCATATCTTCAAGAGATGATTCCAAGGCCGGCTCAAAGATCCCGAAGCCCGCATTATTGACGAGAATGTCAATCGGCCCGGCCTCTTCGAATGCCGCTGCAATTTCGTCCGTCCGGCTGACATCCAGAACGATCGTCCGGCACTTTGCATGGAGCTCGGTCGATATTTTTTCCTTCAATTGGTCAAGACGCTCTGCTCTGCGCGCCGCGAGAATCACTTCCGCTCCTGCCGCTGCGGAATAATAGGCGATCCGTTCGCCAAGTCCGCCTGAAGCGCCTGTGATCATAACCCTTTTGTCTATTAAGCTTTTTTTCATCCTTCTTCACCTACTTTGTACGATAATATTGAATTCCGATTCTTTCTTCGCTTGTGATGCGGCCGCGCGCCGCCAAATCGTCAAGCTGGCCGACCGTTTCAGACATTGTCAAAAACAGCTGCTTCTCATAAACCGAGGAAAACAGCTTCCGGCACAGGTCAAATGCGCTATGAGGTCTTTCCGCAAGCATGCGGTATACCTCGTCCGCCCTGTTTTGCTGCTTTTCCAGCCGCTTGGCGATCAGCTCCCCAGCATCATAAATCCTTTCGCCGTGGCCGGGGAAAATCACCTGTAATGGAAGCTCAGGCAGGCGTTTGAGTGATGATAGATAATCCAAAAGCGGCGTCGGACGCTCTTTTCCTTCTTGCGGCATTTCCAATAAAGGGTTGGAAGAAGACGGTTTCAACAGCAAATCTCCGCCGAACATGCTGCCGTTTGTTTCATGATAAAGGACGATATGTGAAGCTGCATGCCCCGGTGTTTCAAGAACCCGCCACCCTTTGAGCCCGTCAATCCGATCGCCTTCTGAAACGGTTTGCGTCAACGACCGTTTACACGAATACCGGTACGACTGCTTGATCGCGAGGCTGACTGGACTGATATCAACCGGGACGCCGAGCTTATGAAACAGATATGTAAAAAAGGACTGCTGTTTTTGGATAAAGGCGGGATTTTGGCTGATATACGGTTCATTATAGCGATGGCCGATGATCTTGATCCCGTCGGGCAATTCATCCAATAAACCGGCATGGTCTGCGTGATGATGGGTCAGCACCACCTGGTCAATATCGCTTACCGTCAGACCGAGTTCGCCGAGCTTTCTTGTTAAAATCCCGGCAGCTTCCTTTGTTTTCGGGCCTGCATCAATCAGTGTCAGCGCCTCTCCTATCACCAAATAAATGTTGACGTCTCCGATCGCAAACGGAGTCGGCAGCGAAACGGGGATAATACGTTCTTCTGTCATCATGTTCTTCTCCTATCCTGCAAATTGACGTTGATCATATTTTACCTTTTTCCCCCTCGTGTGTCATTTTTGCTTCACCTGCCTGTTGACATACGCTAGCCCCTCATTGCATAATGAACAACAAATATATGATGCTGATCATAAGAAGACGCAATGAAGAGGAATAGTAAACAGGCAATGGTTAAAGAGAGTGAAATTCCCGGCTGAAAGATTTCACAGCCCGCTTTCCTGTTGAACCTGCCCTCAGAGCGCTTAGGCAAACCTAAACGTTTCCCGCGTTACGGGACAAGAGCTGAGCATGTCATATGCTAATGAAGGTGGTACCGCGAAACCTTTTCGTCCTTTAAGAAGACGAAAAGGTTTTTTGTTTTTTTAAAAGGAGGACTTAAAGATGAAACGAATTGGATTTATCGGAGCGGGTTCGATGGCCGAAGCGATGATGAAAGGACTTGTCAAAAACGGTGCGGTTGCGCCCGGTCAGATTGCCGTTACAAATCATTCGAACAGCGTCCGGCTCAAAGAGCTTGAAGAAACGTACGGAGTGCGCGGCGAAACCGATACAGCAAAAGTCATCGGCTTTGCAGATACACTTGTGTTGGCGATGAAACCGATAGACGCCGCAGACGGGATTGCCGCCATTGCACCGCATTTAAAAGAAGAACAGCTGCTGATTTCGATTCTTGCCGGCATTCCGATTGATACAATTCAGCACTACACAGGAAAAGAACTGCCGGTTGTCCGGGCGATGCCAAATACGTCGGCTTCCATTCAGCAATCGGCGACAGCCCTTGCGGCCGGCCCGCTTGTTTCAGCGGCGCAGATTGAGGAAGCCTCGGCACTTTTTGCGACGATCGGCAGCGTCACAATCGTGGAAGAAGCGGCACTCGATGCGGTGACAGCCATCGCGGGAAGCGGTCCGGCTTTCGTTTACCGTTTTGTGGAAGCGCTGGAGGCGTCGGCCCGGGAGTTGGGTCTTGATGAAGGGACGGCGAAACAGCTGATCACCGACATGATGGCGGGAGCAGTCAAAATGCTGGAAACCGGAAGAGACCCGTCTCTGATGCGAAAGGACATCACAAGCCCGGGAGGTACGACGGAAGCCGGCATTCGGGTTCTCGAAGAGCTGCAATTTGAACAAACGGTCATATCGTGTATAAAAGAAGCCGCACACCGTTCTCAAGAGATCAGAAAGCAGTTTGCCGTCCACATATAAAAGCCGGAACGAATCAAAACCGTTCCGGTCTTCCTTTAAAGCTGCACATTACTAGATAGCAATCTCTGAATTGCAAACTGAAGCAGATCGGGCAGTTTCCCGAATGAAAAAGGCACATGAAGGCGCTCCGTCCATTTATGAGGATCTTTGCCGACGGGTCCGATGTTAATAACCGGCACAAAGAGCGCATTCTCTTGTCCGGAAGGCAGTGAATAGCCATGATTAAACAGCGGCATGTTGTCTGTAAAAGCGGAAATCGACTGTTTTTGCAGCTGAAGATAGCTTAGATCCGAAAGTCCAGGGAAATATTGAATTTCCTGAAACTCAAAGCCGTACCGCTCCTCCGCATAGTCCGTCACTTCGCCGATCACCTTGCGGATGAGCGGGTCGTCTTTTGAAGAAACGGCAGGGTAGAACGGCGGACTGTAAAATAACACGATCATGGGGGTGTCATCTTTGCAGAGCGAAGCCAGGTCGGAAACCAATTTCGTGGAAAAATCGCGATCGCCAAGCTCTCCTCTGTTGGCGAACGCAAAATGAAGAATCCGCTCCGCCTCAGCCCTGCCGGCTTTTTCTTTTGCTCTATCCCACAATTCGCCAAAGGTGAGGACGGAGATGGTCCGCTCAATTGGCGTAAAAGCGGCGAACCGCTGAAAGTCCAGTGCTTTCCGTTCCATATTCGCTTTGATGTTAGCGGCCGCTTTTTTAGCGGTATCCATGAGCAGCTGATGAAGCTCCTCTGCCGAACGCTTCATCGTCAGCACATTGAACAGCGACACGGCCGTATGCGGAGTCTGTACAGAGTAGGCTTCCTTTAAATCTTTTTGCATCAGGTTGACCGGAGGAGGTGTCACCTCTCCGTCGACTTCTTCGCAGTAGTCCGCACTTAATTCAAGGAGCCGGTTGATTTCCGATACCATCAAATTCGCGTTCAAGCCTGAAAACGGCTCGCCTACATGCGTTTCAATCCCTTTGCAGAAAAATCCGGCGAGCACTTTGCCGATGCTTCCCGAATAGACGTAGTGCTTCGGGTCCCCCGGGTATTGTTCAAACATCGGTTCGGAGTTTAAACAGGATGTATATTGCAGGTCAAATGCTTTTTCCCACGCTTTCAGCGTCGGCACAGCTTCAATCATCCCCTGTGAATTGACTTCTTCATCCGGTACGGTGATGAGAAGAAGGTTTCCGTCGAACTCGCCGTTCATGGCCCGTTCAAGCATGGATAACTGAACGGTAAGACCCGCTTTCATATCCATGCTCCCCCTTCCGAACAGCCACTCGCCGCTTTCCAAGTCTTTTTTGACCCGATCGGGCAGCGATTCTTTTTTTTCCGTCAATGCATCCATCAGTTCCGGCGGTTTGCATGCCATGTGCTGAAATTCCCCATAATCCGCTGTATCAACGACATCAAAGTGGCTGATGAGCAGCACCGTATTTTTTTTCGTCGACTGTTTGACAAGCGCTGTCAAAAACCAGCGTCCGTCTTTCATCGGATGAAGCTTCAAATGCTCCGGATGCTTTTGAAAATATGACCGCTCCTTTAATACATTGTACATATACTCTGCAAGCGCTACTTCCCCAGCCGTACCGGATATGCTCTCATATTGAATGAGAGAAACGAGCAGCTGCTTTAGTTCCTCCTCTGTCTGCCATTTCATGAAGCAAGCCTCCTCTTCTGATTGCCGAAGATATATTCGAAATCATATGTTGATAAAAATAGAATAATAGACAATTTTATTGTACAGAAAATTGGTATATACGGAAACGACTTGAGCAGTTTATATGACGAGGATGGTCAGAATTGGTATAATCGTTTCGAAAACTTACGGGAGGCGAAAAAGATTGAGTAATCGAAAACTGTTTACACCATGGAGCTTAAAAGGGGTTACAATAAAAAACCGTATCGTCATGTCGCCAATGTGCATGTATTCCTCCCATGAAAAGGATGGGAAAGTGCAGCCGTTTCACATGACGCACTACATAACACGCGCCGTCGGACAAGTCGGGCTGATTATGGTTGAAGCCACCGCCGTCAAGCCTGAAGGAAGAATTTCCGATCAGGATTTAGGAATCTGGGATGACAAACATATCGAAGGCCTGGCCGCTTTAACATCGCAAATCAAACCTTACGGCAGCAAAACGGCGATTCAGCTGGCTCACGCCGGAAGAAAGTCAGAAGTTGACGGGGCCATCTACGGACCGTCTGCGATTCCTTTTGACGAAAACTCCCGGACACCTGTTGAAATGACAAAAGATGATATAAAAGACACCGTTCTGGCATTTAAAAAAGGCGCGGAACGCGCGAAAGCTGCGGGCTTTGATATCATTGAAATTCACGGAGCCCACGGCTATTTGATCAACGAATTTTTATCACCTCTTTCCAACAAGCGCGAAGACGAATACGGCGGATCTCCGGAAAACCGCTACCGCCTGCTTCGCGAAGTGATCGACGCGGTAAAAGAAGTATGGGACGGTCCTTTATTCGTGCGCGTTTCAGCTTCTGACTATCAGACAAACGGCCTTGATGTAGCCGATTACGTCGGCTTTGGCAAATGGATGAAAGAACAAGGCGTTGATTTGATTGACGTCAGCTCCGGTGCAGTCGTACCTGCTAATATCAACGTATTCCCTGGATACCAGGTCGGCTTCGCCGATACGATCCGTGCACAAGCGGACATTCAAACAGGTGCTGTCGGTTTGATTACAAACGGATTGCAGGCGGAAGAAATTCTCCAAAACGGCCGCGCAGACCTCATTTTTGTAGCAAGAGAGCTTCTCAGAGATCCGTATTGGCCAAAAACGGCGGCAAAACAGCTGAATACAGAAATCGAAGGACCTGTTCAGTACGGCAGAGCCTGGTAAGCAGCAAACTTTAAAAAATATCCCGTTTTCCGCGGGATATTTCTTTTTTTCCATTCCGAGAGAAACGATCCTCCTCTATTATGCGTCTTTCCTAGTAGAACACCATATACAGAGAGAGGATGACCTCCATGAATCCAAATATTATGGAAAAAACATATACAGTTGAAGGGTGTAGATTTCATACAAAACATCGCAAAGGAAACAGTTGCGCCACCATTATCTTTGAAGCGGGCTACGGTTTTTCTTCGGATACATGGGCGCCGATTTTACCGGATATAGACGAAGATCTCGGGCTTTTTGCATATGACCGCGCCGGCCTTGGAAAGAGCGGACCGTCCCGCAAAAAAAGGACGGCGGATCAAATGGTGAAGGAGCTTATAGGGCTCCTGGATGCAGCAGAGGTTAAGCCGCCATACTTGTTTGTCGCCCATTCCTTCGGCGCCGTCATCGCCAGACTTTTCGCAAGTCGTTTTCCCGATGACGTCGTCGGCATGGTCCTGCTCGACCCCGCATGTGAAGACCAGGAGCGGAAAGTGCTGCCCCTTTTGCCTGAAAAAGCGCGCGAAGACTACTTCAATCAATTTTCTCTCGAAGCTTCACATGAAGAATTTGAGCAAAGCCTGAACATGCTGAAACAGGAAGAAGATCATTTAGGGACCATCCCTTTACTCGTCCTTTCGGCTGGAAAACGGACGCCTGTTATGAAAAAAGCCCATCAAGAATGGCTGAAGCTGCACAGCCGGCTGTTGTCGCTTTCACATCAAAGCGGCTGGATTCAGGCGAAAAACAGCTCTCATTTGATCCACCTTGATGAGCCCCATATCGTTCAGCTCGCCATTTATGATGTATGGTATGCCGCACAACAGTACGGTTTTACGTACCAAACCGCTAATTAATATAAAAAACCAGCAGGTCAGAGACCGCTGGTTTTTGATTATTTTGTTTCACGATGGATCGTGTATCTTTTCAGACGCGGGGAATATTTTTTCAATTCCAGCCGGTCCGGGTTCGTGCGTTTATTCTTTGTCGTGATATAATTTCGATCTCCTGTCTCAGTGCATGCCAATGTAATTTTAACTCTCATGCTGATCCTCCTTAAAACGTAATCATTACGCTTTATTATACAGGACTGCGGCTTCTTGTCAACAAAAAAAGCTTCTGAAGTTCCTGATTAGCGGAACAAGAAGCTTTTTTCACCGTCTGTCATCTGTTCACATCAAACTCATAAAAGTCATAAGCCGCCGTGCTGTTTGGAAAAACCTCGCGTGCTTCATCGACCAATTCACTGACGCTTTCCCCCTGATATCTGGCGCTGATATGAGTAAGAATCAATGTCTTGGCGCCGGCTTCTTTGGCCGTTTCGGCAGCCTGCTCGGCTGTGCTGTGATCATAATCACCGGCCAGTTCCCGGTCGCCTTTGGCAAATGTCGCTTCATGCACGAGCACATCAGCTCCCTCCGCCAGCAGTCTTACATTATCACACGGCTTCGTATCTCCGGAAAATGCGACTATCCGCCCCTTTTTCGGCGGGCCGATAAAGTCCGGACCATGGATTGTCCGTCCATCTTCCAGTGTCACCGTTTCACCGTTTTTCAATTTTTGATAGACCGGTCCCGGGGAAACCCCGATCTCTTTTAAGGCTCCGGCATCAAGAGCCCCGGGTATATCCTTTTCCTGCACCCGGTATCCGAAAGCCGCTATTCCGTGAGAGACTCGTTTTGCCGTTACGGTAAACTGGTCGTCTTCAAAGATTGTTCCCTCTTCAATCTCCTCGATGACCAATGGATACGTGACATACGTTCCCGTGACTTCGAGCGCGGTTTCAAGAAACGTTTTGATTCCTTTCGGCCCGTAAACGGTCAGGCGGCTCTCCCCTCCTTGAAAAGAGCGGCTGCTGATGAGGCCCGGCAGTCCGTATACATGGTCCCCGTGAAGATGGGTGATAAAGATTTTTTCGATTTTTCTCGGTTTAATGGATGTATGTAAGATTTGATGCTGTGTGGCTTCCCCGCAATCAAACAGCCAGACAGACCTCCGTTCTTCCAAAAGCTTCAGTGCGACAGATGTCACATTTCTTGTTTTTGCAGGAATACCTGCCCCCGTTCCTAAAAATAATAATTCCAATATCCTTTCCTCCTGTTGCTGATCAACATCTTACCTACAAGCATACAGGAAGTCGAAAAAAAAAGAAATGCAGGCCTTTTAGCGTACATTCAGCCTCGATCCTGAGCACAATTCCCCGCCTGTTTTCGGTAAACTTTTCATATGAAATCAGCTCAAATGTTTGCTTTACAGGATTATTAGCTTTAAAATGAAGAAAATAAACTTATGCTCGAAAAAGTGAGGTACGTTTAGTTGAAAAAAGATCAAATGCAACCAAAAGCAGTAATCGTTATATTTGGCGCAACAGGGGATTTGGCAAAACGAAAACTATATCCATCCATCCACAGGCTGTATGAAAACGGCCAGATCGGCAAAGAATTTGCTGTCGTCGGCGTTGGCAGACGCCCGTGGACGAATGAAGACCTCCGCGACACCGTTCAGCAGTCAATTTCGAAATTTCCGTTGAATGAGAAGGATGTAGATGAGTTCACCTCTCACTTTTACTACCATCCGTTCGATGTGACAAACCCAGGCTCATATCAGGAATTAAACAGCCTGTTGGAAAAGCTTGAAAGTACATATGATATTCCGAATAACCGGATGTTTTATTTGGCGATGGCGCCTGAATTCTTCGGAACCATCGCGAAGTTTTTAAAATCGGAAGGCGTCACTTCCACAACAGGATGGTCGCGGCTTGTCATCGAAAAACCGTTCGGCCACGACCTGCCAAGTGCAAAAGCATTGAATCAGGAAATACGCGAAGCATTTACGGAAGACCAGATTTATCGGATCGACCACTACCTTGGCAAGCAAATGGTGCAAAACATCGAGGTCATCCGCTTCGCCAATGCGATATTTGAGCCGCTCTGGACAAACCGGTACATCTCGAACATTCAAATTACTTCTAGCGAAGATTTAGGTGTTGAAGACAGGGCGAGGTATTATGAAAAATCGGGTGCGCTGAGAGACATGGTGCAAAACCATATTCTTCAGATGGTGGCGCTTCTTGCGATGGAACCGCCAATCAAGCTGAATACCGAAGAAATCCGCAGCGAAAAAGTCAAGGTGTTCAGAGCCCTCCGCCCGGTTCAAAAGGACGAAGTCGATCAATTTTTCGTGCGCGGGCAGTATGATGCAGGTGTGATTGATGACAAGCAGGTTCCCGCCTATCGCGATGAGCAAAATGTGGCGAAAGACTCCAATACGGAGACATTCGTTGCAGGAAAACTCTTGATCGACAACTTCAGATGGGCCGGAGTGCCGTTTTACATCCGAACTGGTAAACGAATGCAGAAAAAATCGACGCAGATCGTCGTGCAATTTAAAGATATTCCGATGAACCTTTACTACGGAAACGGAAATACGATGCATCCAAACCTTTTGGTCATCCATATCCAGCCGGATGAAGGCATCACCCTTCATTTAAATGCGAGAAAGCTTGGCGGCGGCACATTTGCACAGCCGATTAAACTCGACTACTGCCATAATTGCGGCGACGGGATCAACACGCCTGAAGCTTATGAAAAGCTGATTTTGGACTGTCTGCACGGAGACGCGACAAACTTCGCCCATTGGGATGAAGTCGCCCTTTCCTGGAGCTTTGTCGATGCGATCTCACAGCATTGGGAAGAGAACAAAACACTTTCTCCAAACTATGAAGCAGGTTCTATGGGTCCTAAAGCTTCCGACGATCTTCTCGCCAAAGACGGCTTCCATTGGTGGCCGCTTTAATACAGCAAAACAGCCTTCAAATATGAAGGCTGTTCAGATTGTTGACAAAATCCCAAAACGGATTTTAGTTTTGGGATTTTGTCATCCTTCTTTCAGCGTGATTGAAAACCTTTGCAGTCTAGGAAGGCCGAGCATCGGAGCGGAGCGAATGTTGCAATTCGTGAGCACCGACGCGCAGGCCTGACAACGAATGCGAAGGTTTGTCGACATGCTGAACAGCCTTCAATATGAAGGCTGTTTTTTTACGCTTTTAAAGCCGAAACTTCTTCCGGGCGGCTTCTGTCCCGCTTCCACATGAGCTGAAGGACGAACAGGAGAACGAACATTCCGAGCCCGATCAAATCTGTATATCCTTCGGGATAAATCAGCAATAGACCGCTAAGCGCCGCCCATATTCTTTCATACCAAAACACTTTTCTCATCCAGAAGCCGATCATCCCGGCCCCGATGGCAATCATCCCTGACAATGCGGTCACAATCACCCAGATGATCTCATACCAGTGGGCATCTATCATGAGAAGCTCCGGTGACAGGACGAATATATACGGAATAATAAAAGCGGCGATGGCGAGTTTGGCGGAATTGATTCCGGTTTTGATCGGCTCCCCTCCCGCAACGCCCGCCGCCGCAAAAGCGGCCAGGGCAACAGGCGGGGTGATGTCCGCCACAATGCCAAAATAAAAGACAAACAGGTGGGCCGACAGATCCGGTACATTCAATAAGATCAAGGCAGGCGCGGCAATCGTGGATGTGATCACATAGTTCGCCGTTGTCGGCGACCCCATTCCGAGGATCAAAGCGGCGACCATCGTCAAAAAGAGTGAAGGCAATAATGCGCCGCCCGCCAAGTCGAGCAGTCCGTTTGCCAGCTTAAGCCCGAGCCCCGTCTTTGTAACGACGCCGACGATAATCCCGGCTGCAGCCGTTGCCGCGGCCACTGAAAGCGCCATTCTCGCCCCTTCAGCCAAAGCGAGCACAATCCCTTTCAGCCCCAGCCTCGTTTCTTTGTTGAAAAAACCGACAACAATAGCCAGCACGATCGAGTACAGCGCGGCATGCATGACGATGATTCCCGACATGAGCAGCAAGACGACTGAAATGATCGGCAACAGGAGGTAAATCTTTTTAAATACTTCCTTCCGATTCGGCATCTCTTCTTTTGATAGCCCCCGCAACCCCAGGCGCTTCGCTTCAAAATGCGTCATTATCCAAATGCCTGTAAAGTAAAGAACAGCCGGAATCATCGCCGCTTTTGCAATATCCCAATACGTAATCCCGCCGCCGATGAATTCCACCATTAAAAAGGCGGCCGCCCCCATAATCGGAGGCATCAGCTGTCCGCCAGTCGATGCGGACGCTTCAACGGCACCGGCAAACTCCCTTTTATAGCCAAGCTTTTTCATCATCGGAATCGTAAACGACCCCGAAGTGACGACATTGGCAACGGAGCTGCCGCTGATTGTTCCTTGAAGGGCGCTGGAGAAGATCGCTACTTTGGCGGGCCCGCCCGTGCTCCTTCCGGCGATGGCAACGGCAAGATCGTTAAAATATTGCCCCACTCCTGTTCGGACGAGAAACGCGCCGAACAAAATAAACAGGAAGATAAAGGTCGAGGAAACAGCAAGAGGCGTTCCCAAGATCCCTTCTGTCGTAAAATACATCGTTTGGACAAGCCTTTCCAAAGTCAGCCCGTTGTGAGACAGAAACCCCGGCAGATAGGAGCCGTAAAGCCCGTAAAGAAGAAACAAGCCGGCGATGATCGTAATCGGCAGGCCGACAGCCCTTCTTGTCGCTTCCAATACCAAAAGGACAGCCAGAAGACCGACATAAAAGTCGGTGGTTGTAATCAGGCCGATGCCGCCGACAATCGTTTTATAATTGATGACCCAGTAGGCGCCGACACCGGCTCCCATAACGGCTAACAGACAATCATACCAGGCCACTTTAAACTTGCCGGTTTTCCGCATGCGTTTTGTCGCCGGAAACAAGAGAAAGATCAGACCGAGCGCAAATCCTAAATGGACGGACCTTTGAATTTGAGCCGGAAAGACCCCGAAAATGGCTGTATATAATTGAAACAATGAAAATGCGAGCAAACCGATAAATGATATGGCCCCCGCCAATCCCTTCAGCTTTCTCGTTCCCTGTTCCGGATCGTATTTTTCCAGCAGTTCCTGCTGCTCTTTTTCAGAAAGTTCAGCAATGTGCTCCTTTTGCTCAGCCATTTATCTTCACTCCCCTCAATTGTTGCAAGACATTTAATTTTTGAACGGACATCCTTGTCCATGAGCCGGGGCGGATATACCGTTTTAATTCATGGACTTTGCCGTTGTACCTGATCCGGTGGTTCGCCCTGACTCTCCCGATTCTCATATCGATATATGGGAATGTCCGCTTCATATTGGAGATGGTGTATATGCCGTTTTTGATGACGAGCTTTTCCCCTTCTCCCGCGTTCGCCGGCATTCCGACTGCCGGATCATGATAGCTCAAAGCTGTTTGTCTGATCTTTTTGTTCTCCCATACATACGATTCAACCACCTTTGTTTTGTGGATGGAATGCGTATAGATCACATCAAAGTTTTTCTTCTTTTGGAGGGGAAGAAAAGCGATGAGATCACCGCTGTCTTCTTTCATGAATACAACGGCCGGCTGATATGGTATCAAACATGCTGCAATCGCTATGAAGATAAATGATAATGCGGCCAGCCCTTTCACCAGCTTCTTTTTTCTTATTTTTTCCACATCCTCATACCGAACAGAAAATCGATAGACCGTCGTTTCACCTAAAAGCGGTCTATCGATTTCGGGATGATTCCCGGTCAAAGTTATTCGTTTGGCTTTTCGATCCCTTTTTCTTTGTAATACTTGGCTGCCCCCGGATGGATCTCGATATCGCCCAATCCTTCAAGCGCTGTTTCCGGCTTGATAAACTCGCCCTTTGCATGATTGATTTTATCCGCTTCAAAAAGCGCTTTTGTCATCTTGTAGACGGTGTCTTCATCCAGCTTGTCGGTCGCAACAAGCATCGCTTTGACCGCCACTGTGTTCACATCTTTGTCGATCCCGTACGTTCCGCTTTTAATCGTATCCTTCGCATAAAACGGATATTTCTCCATCAGCTTTTTCTGTTTGTCTTCTCCAATGTTTAAGATTTTGATTTTATTTTGTGCAGACAGCCCTTCAACTGCCCCTGTAGGCGTTCCGGCCGTAATAAATGCAGCGTCGATCGCACCGGACTGGATGCCGTCGGTTGATTCTTCAAATGAAAGATTTTGCGGTTTGATATCGTCAAAGGTAAGCCCGTGGACCTCCAAAATCTGCTTGGCGTTGATGTTGACCCCTGCGCCCGCTGCGCCCACGGAAACCGTTTTTCCTTTTAAGTCTTCAATAGAATCGATCCCGCTTTTTTCCGTCGTCACAATCTGCACCGTCTCCGGATAAAGGGCGGCAATCGCTTTGATTCCGTCAATTTTTTCTTGAAACATCTCTTTGCCCTCTACGGCATAAGTGGCAATGTCAGTCTGAGAAAAAGCGACTTCAGCTTCCCCTTTTTGCAGAGTGGCCATATTTTCAGCCGATGCCCCTGTTGTCTGTGTGGTAAATTTGTCTCCTGTCGCATCCTCCCACAGATTTGCAAACTGCCCGCCAAGCGGATAATATGTACCGCCGGTTCCTCCTGTAAGCAGACTGTAGCTTCCTGATCCTTTTGACGCAGATCCCCCATCCTTATTTCCTGATGCATTGTCGCTTCCGCACGCGGCCAATCCCATGACAAGCGCCAGCATCAATACTAACCATGATAAGCTTTTCCACTTTTTCATTCATTCTCCCCCTTTGCTTGTTGGACAAATAACAATTCTATCGTACCATGAAAATTGGATTAATTGTCAATATATTCTTTCATTTCTAATTCTTTAGTCAATTTTATGAGCGACCGGTTCTTAATATGCCATGTCCGCGGCAAAATCCGTTCACCGGTCTAGGTTCGTCCAACCAACCACAAAATGGAAGTTTATTTACAAAGAAAAAATTAAAACCTGATAAAACGTCATCTTCTCAAGGACACGAAAAAGTGACCCGAGATAAAAGGACAAGTGAACCTGGAGCCAACGGTCTGCCGCACACTAAAAATGAGCATCCGCCTCCAAAAAAGAGGAAGATGCTCATTCGGTACATGATCACTTTGATATGAAATAAAGGAGAAAAATCATTTATGCAGCTTAAAAAGGAATATGAATCCCAACCTTATGTTCAATAGCCTTTTGATAAAAATATTGAGCGACTACAATATCCACAACAGCTAATCCAACTGATTTAAAAACAGTGATTTCTTGATCATCGACTCGTCCGTTGCATTCTCCGCTTACAATTTGCCCAAGCTCTCCGTAGATGTCGCCAGGCTTAAAAACGCCTTCGCTTATCGGAACTTGTAAATCACCAGTCTCCTCTAATGCTGCTTCACTAGATTCCACTACGACTTTATCGGCTAGAGACATGACATGAGATGGCAACTCTTGCATTGCTGGTCTAAATGAACCTACTGCATTGACATGAACCCCCTGTTTTAATGGCTCTGAAAATACCGGTGTTGTAGAATTTGTTGTCGTTACAATAATGTCAGCTTCACGTACTGCTTCATCCGGGTCTGAATAGACGCGTACTCGTTTATTAAATTTCTTTTTAATATATTCGCTAAATTGTTGTGCTTTTTGTTCTGTTCGGTTATAAAGTAAAACCTCTTCAATGTCTCGAACAGCGAGTACAGCTTCAACCAGACCTTTTGCTTGTTCCCCTGTACCGATTATACATAGCTTTTTTGAATCTTGGCGGGATAAATATTTCGTTGCTACACCTGATAAGGCGCCTGTTCTCATCATCGTTAAATAAGAGCCTTCCAAAAGAGCGATTGGTTCTCCTGTTTTGAAGTCTGACAACATCACAACACCATTGATCGTTTTCTTCCCTAAGGTCTTATTATGAGGCGCTACGGTGACTATTTTTAATCCAAGGGTCCTGAGCTCTTCAGCTACCGAAGGCATGACCAATGCAGTATTTTGACCATGATCAAACTGTAATGAGGCACGAATCGGTGTAATTGTTCTTTCTTCTGAAAATTCTTTCAATGCGACAGCGGCGCTTTCAATGATCTCATTCATATTGACTAAACTTTTTTGTTCATCAGCGTTTAAGATTAACATGTTTTTTCATCCTTCCCTGCAAATTGCGGAAGACTCATTCCGTTCTTTTGTTTCTGGTATGGTGTCTTCATGACGATCACTGCTTGACATGGACATTGAATCTGTCATACCGGAGTGGTTCAATCGAAATCGATGTATCATGTTCATTGATCATTTCTGAAATGACTTGACCTGTAATCGCCGCTAAGCTTATGCCGTCCCCTTCATGTCCCGCTGCTATATAAAATCCCGGCACCTTTTCAACATGTGAAATAATCGGAAGGTGGTCAGCGGTCCACGGCCGTAATCCCGCGTATGTTCTGATCACCGTCATATCGGCAATTTTAGGGTAAAAACGAACAGCTCTTTTGGCGATACATTTCATCACTTCATGATTCACTTTTGTGTCATATCCATTAAATTGACGACTGCTGCCAATTAAAAAGTTTTGGCTTTCGGTAGGCTCGAAAACCAATGCAACTCCGTATTGATCAGTTAAGGGATCCACTTTCCTCTCCCCGCCAAATTTTGAAATAAGGTAGCCAAATTCCATGACATTTCTTAATCCAACAGACTGTTGTCTAGAAGCAACCATGACCTGACCTTTACGCGGCTTTATTGGAATGTCTATACCGAGCATCTCTCCAATAAACGGAGCCCATACCCCGCACGCATTGACAACCTTATTCGCTGTAAAGGTTCCGTTATTTGTCTCAATGACAAATTGATTGACTTGATTTTGATAAAGCTGTTTCACTTCCGTATTCGTATGTACTTTCGCTCCGAATTGTTGGGCACGGTGAATCATCGAGTATGTGAGCATATAGGGACTGACGATCGAATCAGTCCTGCACTCAAGCCCGCCTGGGAGATCGTCTGAAAAGTAAGGAGATTCATTGCGCAAGTCTTCCCGATCCAACAGTCGAAAATCCAGGCCTGCATCTTGTTGTTGCCGGACCCATTTTTGTGCAGCTTCCATTTCCGTGTCGTTTTCACAAACTAAAACACTGCCAGGGTTCCGATATTCAAATGGGATTTCAAGCTCATGGCTTAATTCATGCACCAATTGTTGACTTTTTAGAGCCATTTGACTATCAAAGCCAGGATCCTTATCCACTGCTAAAATATTTCCATCGCATTTAGAGGATGTTCCACTCGCCAATTCATTCTTTTCGAGAACCGTAATATCCAAACCGGATTTTGAGCAATAGTAAGCGATCGCTGAACCGATAATTCCACCCCCGATGACAACAACATCGCGATGAAATGTGCTATTCATGTGACCCCGCCTCCTAGACTTCTTTTAGTAGATTGATAAACTTCCCATTGCTGTGAGATTTTCTTTCTTCCGGCCTCTATTTTCGGGTGGAATTGTATATACGCACGATTTCTGATCTGTTCAGTCATTTTAATAGAATCTTGAATCTCCATATCCAATCCTTTCTTTCCGGCGCGGTGTGCAATTGATAAACCTGCCGTTTTCCCCTGTGCAGCAGCAACCTTTGCTCCTTCAATACCCGTAATGTTTCCCGCAACATACAGTCCTTCTAAAGGGCTTTCCATCCTTTCATTATGTAAAGGGACATAGCCTCCCAGTTCTTCCACTAAATAAAATGGACAACCTGCAACTGCCGCTAATTCAGCTAATGGGTATAAACCTCCGGCAATACAAACGAAATCCACTTCAATCTGTTCCTCACTGCCATAAACGACTTCCCCATCGGCATTAATTGTTGCTATTGTCACGCCTTCCACTTTATTCTCGCCATAAATCTCGATGACAGCTTTTCGAAGTTGAATGGGAATGCCCCACATCTTCACTCCTTTTTTAGGGTATAACTGAACGCCCAATTTTTTCATAAAATCATTCTTCATGAATTTGCTGCCATAGCGAACAAGTCGAGACGGAGCCATATGGGAGACATGAAGAAGTGAATCCATGACTTCTCCTGGATGACCGGCACCCTTTGTCATACCGTTCATCTTTGGTAAAGTGAGACAAGCGATCTCTACGCCAGCTAGTTGTAATTCCATAGCAATGGCAGCCGAGAGAACATTCACACCGATTATCACCCCGCGCTCCCCGGGCTTGATCCGATGAACATTTGTCATCACCTGTGCGGCCCCAACCGACATAACGCCGGGTAATGTCCAACCGGGTACAGGTAGAGGGGATTCGGCTGCACCGGTTGCTAACAACAAATGATTGGTATGAAATGTTTGTTTTTCCGTATAAACAACCCAGCGTCCATTTGATTTCTCGATATGATGTACCGCTACATTTAAATGAAATGTCACGCCAAGCTTCACAGCTTTTTCATATAATGCAGCTGATTCTTTCATCCCATTCCACCAAGACCCATTCGGTTCTTCATAAAGCTGTCCGAGCAACCTGCCGCCAGCTTTCATATATTCATCAATGACGACAACATCCACTCCATTTTCTGCACAAGTCACTGCCGCTGTTAAACCTGCAGGTCCGGCGCCTATAATCATCGCATTATCCATTTCCCAGTCCTCCATCTCCTTTACTGGCTGGTTGCAGTCCGCCGCTGCTTTCAACAACCATTCCCTCTTTAAGAGGTGTAAGACATGCCCGGATCCCCTGTTGACCGTCTACCGATACTCTACACTCATAACAATGGCCAATATTACAATAGATACCTCTTGGTGACCCGCTCTTTTCGTGATGTCGAAGCGTGCGAATTCCATTGGCTAAAAGTGCCGCTGCCAAAGATTCATTTTCCAGCCCTTTGTAGACCTTATGATTAAATGTAAAGGAAACATCATGATCATCCTCAATTTTTCCGAGTATAGGGTGGTTTAAGATTCTGCGCGTCATCGATCTTCCCCTCCTAAATTTTTAAAGCTAACCGGTCGTATAGGCGGCTGATATTTCAATGATACACATGTCGGATTTTGATGATTCGCTGCCGCCGCTATTTGATCGACAATAGTCCGGCATGTTCTTCCGCCGCAATAGCCCATGCCCGCCCTCGTACGAAGCTTTAATTCCCTGGACGAGCATTTATACCTGGCGGCTGTAGTCTCCAATTCCTTGAAACTGACTTCTTCACACCTGCATATAATCATTTCATCTTCTTTCATTGGAAACACCTCAATTTATACTTGATGAATACGGGATGAAACCGGAATGATCGTTAGACGGTTACAATCTTAAATGAACGATATCAGGACACTTCTTCATTCCCTATATCAAGCTTTCTTTCTTCCGATTTATTCAAAACAGCGATAATCATACCGATAACAGCTCCAATCAGTCCAGTTATGATCCATCCCGCCCCGATATGAAACAGCGGGATGAAGGAAAAGGTTTGACTAATAAAATCCGCAAAAATATTTGCTTCTTTTAAAGCATCTAACAATGCGACAAATCCACTGCCAATAATTGAACCGATATATACGGATTGATAACCTTTGAATAGATTATTGATGAAGGAAAGAACAATTAACGTAATCGCTATTGGATATAAAAGAAGGAGAATTGGCGACGCTAACTCAAGTATTGTGTTCAAACCAAAATTGGTAATGATTAAACTAACAACAGCTAAGAGCACTACCCATTTTTTGTAAGAAACTTTCGGGTAGATTCTATTAAAATATTCTGCTACTGATGATAAACATGCTATGTTTGTTGTGATTCCGGTTAAAAATATAACAGTCCCTATTAAAAATACTCCGCCATATCCAAACAAATGGATTGCACTTTTTGCCAACACTTCTCCGCCATTGCTGGCATATCCAATCGCCTCAACACTCGATCCTCCTATCCAGGCTAAAGATAACTGCAAAAGCACCAAGCCAACGACCGTTATCATTCCTGCTTTCATAAAAACAACGGATATTTCTTTTTTCCCTTCAACTCCCACATTTTGAATCGATTTAATGAAAATTCCTCCGAATGTAAACGCGGCAAGAACATCCATTGTATAATATCCTTGAACAAACCCTTTAAAAAACGTATCTTGTATATACGGTTCTTTCGGTTCACCAAAGCTCCCCATTGGGGTCATCAATGACTTGACGATTAAGATGATTAAAAGCGTAACAAATATAGGCGTTATCATTTTCCCCAACCGATCGACAAACTTACTTGGGTTAAGAGAAAGCAAAACAGTCATGAGAATAAACAGAAAAGAAAACAGAAATAAGAAAGCATGATTTGATTGAACCCTCTCAGTGATGACAGGGTTTACCGATATCTCATATACGACTGATGTCGTTCTTGGAATGACGTAGATGGGTCCTAAGGTTAAAAAAAGAGCGATCGAAAATATCATCCCGAACTTTGGATGTACTCTTGACGCAAGCTTCTCTACCGTACCTCCCGAGATGGCTAATGCGATAATGGCTAATAAGACGAGTCCGACACCTGTAATCAAAAACCCTGACATCGCAATCCATGTGTTCGTTCCTGCAAGTTGACCGACCATTGGTGCGAATATGGTGTTACCGGCCCCGAGAAACATCGCAAATAACATCAGACCGATAGCCATAAGTTGTCCTGCCGACAAAGTATTTTTCATTTAAAGTCCCCCTTATCATGTAAAGAACCTCTCTCTGCATATCATCCATCTCCCTTTGTAAACGCTTTAATTTGATGCAGAGAAAATAAAAACGGTTAGCCATCACAGTGATACCTTATCCATGAATTGAACGGACACTAAAATCAACATTTAAAAATTTAAGTGACAATTAAATTTTAGACTAAAAATAATAGATAGAAGGAAACGCTAATAAAATAACTTCACCTCCTAAAGTCCATATTTTAAAACAAATTAAATTTTTAAGTGTCACTTAAATTTTAAGTGTTGATGTTATTATACTTTTCATTTTCTAAAAATTCAATCATTTAATGATTTTTCTTAAAGCATATCTTTGGTCACAGTTGTTTTTAAATATGAGAGGTAAAAATGAGATAACTTCACTTTCCAAGGTCGACATGTTAAAATTAAGAATAATTAAAAATGGATTCTTTTAAGCAGTGGTTAAATTATAAAATGAAACAAATCGGGTCGACAACTGCTTCGTGAGAACATATTACAGACGATTTCTTTTGACAAAGTTTTTTGAACCCGGATCTCTGTAATGTTGAACAGACCAGCAGCTTATTTTTTGGGGGTAAAAAATGGATTCAGATGTAGGACATTTAATTAAAAGGCTCCGCAAAGAGAAAAAAATGACATTGAAGGAAGTCTCCGAAATAACAGGCTTATCGATCAGCTTCATATCCCAGGTAGAACGTTCTCTATGTTCCATTACATTGCTTTCCTTACGAAAAATATCTGAAGCTCTCGGGGTCAGTCCCAGTTATTTCTTTCCCGACAATATACAAATTGACAAAAACATGATTAGACGAGCTTCTGACAGACAAGTTGAACATAAGACATCCTTTACCTATTCGGATCTATCCGGCAATGTATCGAACCCCTTGTTTGTGCCCATTTTCGTTACCCTGATGCCTGGTGATAAAAGAGGCATACCTTTTTCTCATGAAGGGCAGGAATTTATTTACGTCATCGAAGGCATGATGACGATCATTTTTGATGACGTAGAATACGATCTTTTCCCCGGGGACAGCATCCATATAGAATCAACCAAACCTCACAACTGGTTTAACAAAACAGACAAACCTACGAATTTTATATTTGTTAGTGCCGCCCCCTCTCGTGATTGATTCCATATCTCAACAAGTGTCTTACGGGACAAGCAGTGCAAAATAAAGGATCGATTTTTTAAAAAAATCGATCCTTTTGTTATGGCTATGCAAACACTCCTACTCATGCAGTTTTGATCATTTCCGAATATGAACGCTGGAAAACACAAATTTATCATAGCGATGTCTTGCAAAAGAATATTCAAACGGCTCCCCCGTATTTAAAAATGCGACCTGTTCGACTTCAAGCACCGGATCGTCGGCAGCGCATTCCAGATATTTGCGGTCCAGTTCCGTCGGCTTATCCGCCCTGATTTTCCGGTGGGAGCCGGCGATTGTCAATTTCAGCGTTTCCGTGATATGCCGATAAACAGAGCTGTGAAGCACATCTTCGTTTAATTCTCGAATCACGTTGGAAGGCATGTATGTTTCTTCAATGACATACGGTTCGCCTTCGACCTTCCGGAGCCTGATGATGTGATACACCGGAACGCTCTTTTCGATTGATAATCGATCAGCCACTTCCGGCGACGGAAACTCAACATCAAACTGAATGATGCGGCTTTCGATCTGTTTGTTGGCGAGAAGTTTTGTCAACCCAAGGTTTTCACGATCCGTCACGCTGACGGGGAGATCCTGAATGGATGATTTCACAATAAAGGTGCCGTGCCCCCGTTTGCGGTACAGCATACCTTCTGAAACGAGAATGTCGAGAGCCCTTTTCATCGTCATTCTGCTGCAGGAAAATTCTTTGGCGAGAGAAAGCTCATCAGGTATGGGCTGATCGACCGGATAGTATTCCTCCTGAATCCGCCTCCTCATTTCATTTGAAATATATTCGTATTTTCTCATGTTTTAACCACCAGTACTAAGGATTCTATTTTTATGTTCTGTCCATTCTTTCTTATTATATCTGTTTTAGGCTGGAAATAAAAAGATGGCCTAAAAGACCATCTCTTCTAACAGAACCGCTTAAAATCCGTTATTTTCGCTGACCCGCTTAAACCAGTGGCCGCTCTTTTTAACCGTCCTCTCGCCGTTTTTGTCAAGGTTGACAGACACAAAGCCGTAGCGGTTTTTATAAGCGTTCGTCCACGACCAGTTGTCCATGAATGTCCACAGGTGGTAGCCCTTTACATTCGAGCCTTCCTGAATGGCTTGATGCACCCATTTTAAATGCTCTCTAATAAACGCAATCCGGTAGTCGTCATGGATCATGCCGTCTTCGCCAAGAAAACGCTCCTCTCCTTCAACCCCCATTCCGTTCTCGGAAATAAAGCATTCAATATTACCGTAGTTGTTTTTGAGATTGATTAAAATATCATAAATACCCTTTTCATAAATCTCCCAGCCGCGGTGGCGGTTCATTTTGCGGCCCGGCATCTCATACTTGTCAAAAAAGCGTTCAGGCATAAATGGCGCATCCGGGTGCGGCAGATGTTCTTTTGCTTTGACACGCCTCGGCTGATAATAGTTGACACCAAGCAGATCGACCGTATTCTCTTTGATCACGTCCAAATCGCCAGGCTTGGTTTCAGGCATGTATCCTTCCTCTTTTAAAATATCTGTTAAGTCTTGCGGAAACTCGCCTTTTACGGCCGGATCAAGAAACGACCTGTTGAAGAATGCGTCGGCAATTTCAGATGCTTTAACATCTGCCGGATGACGGCTTCGCGGATAGGATGGCGTTAAATTTAAAATGATGCCGATTTTTCCGTCCCCGCCAAGATTCCGGTAGGCTTCGACCGCCTTGGCGTTTGACAAAATTTCGTGGTAGGCCACCTGCACGGCTTTCGCAAAATCCACTTCATTCGGATAATGAAAATCGTATAAATAGCCGCCTTCCGCCGGAACAATCGGCTCATTATGGGTAAACCATTTTTTGACCCGGTCCCCGTAAAGGCGGAAGCAGGTTTCCGCGTATGAAACGAAATCGTCGACAACTTTCCGGTTTTCCCAGCCGCCGATTTCCTGAAGCGCAAGCGGCATATCAAAATGATAAAGGTTGACAAACGGTTCGATGCCTGCCGCAAGCAGCTCGTCGATGACTCGATTGTAAAAGGCCGCCCCTTCCTCGTTCAACAGACCTTTTCCTTCAGGAAACAGCCGCGACCATGAAATCGAAAAGCGGAAAGAATTGTGGCCAAGCTCCTTCATCAGCTGAATGTCTTCTCTATAAGTCTCGTAAAAACGCGACGTTTTTTTTGGCCCCACTCCGTCGAAAAAACGATGGGGTTCTTTTTCATACCAGTGGTCCCAAATATTTTTCCCTTTGCCTCCTTCATCGGCCGCCCCTTCGGTTTGAGTGGCTGATGCTGCCGATCCCCACCAGAAGTTTTTTGGAAAACGATATGGAAGTCGCTCTGTCTTTATTTCTGCTTTTGTCATGTCATCAATCTCCTTTTACAACCCTATCGTCGTCTTATTTTGTTCTGAAGCGCTGGTTTCCTGTTCTTTCTTCATATTCATACGGTCGATGAATTTCAAAAACGGGAACCAGATTAAAAAGACAACGGCTAAATTAAAAATCTGCAGGATGCCGCCGGCGAGCGAATTGGTGGCCATCATGCCGCTGATAAAAATCGGCACTGTCCAAGGAATCGTGACACCCGTCGGCGGCGGAACGATTCCTGAGGCCATGGCAAAATACGTGATCAGCGTGACGATCATCGGCGAGATGACCCACGGAATGAAAATCAGCGGATTCATGACGATCGGCAGGCCGAAAATAATCGGTTCGTTTACATTAAAAATGCCCGGAGCCGCACCAAGCTTTGCCACCTGCTTCATCTGCTTGCTTCTCATAAACAATAGAATCGCAACGATGACGGCCAGCGTCATCCCGGTTCCTCCCATTCCGACGGTATAGACTTCCATAAACTGTTTGTTGATGATGTGCGGCACCTCACCTGTTGCCGTATAGCTGTTTAAATTTTCAATAGATAGTGTATTCCAGATCGGATCCATCACCGAATTGATGATGATTTGTCCGTGCAGCCCGAAGAACCACAGCAGCTGCGTAAAAAAGATGGCGACAAGGGTCGGAATGATACCGCTTCCAAGTCCGACAAGCGGCGCCTGAACGAGAGTGTAGATCAAATCATGCATATTCGTGTTGAACACCTGGGTGATGATGATATTAATGATTAAATAGACCGACAGCGTCATCACCGCCGGAATCAGCGCGGCAAATGATTTAGAAACCGCCGGCGGGACACCGGAAGGCATTTTAATCGTATAATTTTTCTGGACAAAAAACCTGAATATCTCGGCCGATGTAAAGGCCGTTATCATGCCGAGGAACATTCCTTTTGCACCGAGCCTGTCAATCGGAATGACATTGGAGACCGTTTCTCCGCCTTCTCCGTTTAAAAAGAACGGCGTAAGCAATAGGAACGACGCCAAAGCGACGACTCCCCCAAACACCGCCTCGACTTTATAGCTTTTGGATAGATAGTATCCGATCCCGAATACGACAAACACAGACATGATGTTGATCGTGGCATTCGGAGCAATGCTTAAAACGGACTGAAAATTTTCAAGCGCTGATTTGCTCATCATTTTATTAAGGAACGGCAAATTCGTTAATACGACGATAATCGATCCGAAAATCGTGAGCGGAAAAGCCAGCATGAACGCGTCCCTAAGCACGCCTAAATACCGGTTGTTATTCAGCTTCCCGGCAATCGGAACGAGAAGATTGCTTAGTTTTTCAAACATGGTCGAAGTTTCCCCCTTATCCTTCGCCTTTTGCGGCTTATAGTTTTTTCTCTTTGAACAATTCCAGCAACTCAGAGACAAGTTCCTTCATCGTAAGCGTCGACATGAAATGATCTTCCGCATGCAGCAAAAGTAAAGAAAACTCGTTTTTCTCCCCGCCCGCTTCCCTTTGGATCATTTGAAAATGAATATCATGGGACTGCCGCAGATCATCCTCGGCCTGCTTGAGCAGCGCCATCGCTTTTTCTGCCCTTCCCTCTCTGTATTCCCTGAGGGACTGGATGACTTTGCTGCGGGCGTTTCCGCTGTGGAGAATCAGCTGAAAACAAATTTGTTCGTCTGTTAATTCGGCAAATGTTGTTTTTTCCATCACTGTCAATCCCCGATCAGGCTTAAAGCCTGCTCATATGCTTTTTTTCCGTCAGCCATGCCGTAAGCCATCATATCAACCACATCGACTTGGATGCCGTACTTTTCCGCTTCCTTTTGCAACTCGTCTTTCAAAAAGCTCATTTGCGGACCGATTAATACAACGTCGGCTTCTGCCATTTCTTTTTTAGCCTGGTCTTGTCCAACCGCCCAGATTGTCACTTCATCACCAAGCGATTTCGCGTATTCCTCCATTTTTGTGACAAGGAGGCTTGTTGACATTCCTGAACTGCATGCCAATAAAATTTTCTTCATGATGATCCCCTTCCTTTATTAAAAGCGCTTTCACACACTATTATTATATCGTTTTATTTTTAAATGTCTATACATTTAAAAATAAATGTTTGTATTTATTTTGTCATATCAAAAAGCCCCTCTCTTTCTGAGAGGAGCTTTTTCCGGCTATCGGGTATGCTTTTTAAAGAGCTTGACGGCTTCTTCCGGCACATAGAATGTTCCATTGCTTTCGACGATGACGCTGTCCAATTCATATTCTTTTCCTTTGATCTTGATGATGTTTTTGTTGACCGGCATTTCTGCTTTGGTGTTTTTGCGGGATGCGACCAGCACCGGGTTTTCCGGATCTTTTTTGTCGATGGTCACGCTGGCTCCCGCTTTCTTAAACGCCTGTTCGGCTTCAATAAACAATTTTTTCGTTAATTTGTTTAAGTTAAAGCCCATGGCCTTTGCCATCGTTTTCGCGATGTCGGTATTATCAACGAGCCCTTCAGGCTTTTTCGGACCGTACGAATACAGGAAGACGTCTTCCCCGGTATGACCGCCCGTTGTGAAGCCGATGTTCGCCCGGTTTGCCAGCATCTTTTTAAAGACGTCGGCTGCTTCTTCCTTGTTTTTGACACCTTGCAGCTTTTCCTTCTCAGAAGCCGTTAAATTGTCGAGGCCATACAGCCCGGCTGCTTCTTCGATATTTGATAAATCATCTTTCAGCTTTCCTGTTGCACCTTCGAGCGTCATTTTGGCTTTTTTCAGCGGATCAATATAGGCGGAAACCGGTGTTTTGTCATAGCCTTTTGTCGTATTGCTGTTCCCGATTGAAATGCCGCTGTTGCCATGGTCGGTGACGGCGATGACCATCGTGTTTTTGTCTTTCTTGGCAAAATTCAAGGCTTCTTTGACCGCGTCATCAAATGCCAGGACATCGCTGATGATGCCGATCGGATCATTTTGATGCGCCGCCCAGTCCGGCTTGCTGCCTTCAACGAATAAGAAGAAACCGTCTTTATCCTTGGACAGCGTCTGAATCGATTTTTTCGTCATCTCGGCCAGTGTCGGCTGATCGGGATTTGTGATGCTGCGATCCATATCATATGCCAGATCGCGCTCGGCAAAAGCTCCCCAGATTTTTTTCGATTTTGACTTGACCAGATCTTGTTTTGTTTCCACAAAGTCATATTTTTTGTCATGAATCACGCTGACAAGATCTTCATTGTCCTTGCGGCTCTTTTCACGATTACCCGGCTTTAGCGATTCTTTTCCGCCGCCGAGAACGACATCGATGTTTTGATAAACCTGCTGTTCGCCCAGCACTTCAAAATTGTTTCGGTTCAAATGGTGCGCGGAATAAGAGGCAGGTGTCGCATGCTGAATTTCTGATGTCGCGACAATTCCGGTTGCTCTGCCTGTCTGTTTCGCTCCCTCGAGGACATTTGCCACAGGGCGGTAATGGTCTTTCTCACTGACGGGCTCTGCACCAGGCGAATTGACGACTGAAGGCAGTACACCGACATAGGAAGAATTTGATTTCCTCCCGGTTGCCATCGCCGTTCCAGCCGGTGCTGAATCTGTGATCGCCGATTCAGCGGAAAACGTTCTGACACCGCCGGTGACGATTTGATCCAGCGCTAAAGGCTCGCCTTTATACCAGCGCGCCAAAGTCGTCGCCGTTGAGCTTGTTCCGTCCATGACCATCATGATGACGTTTTTTGCTTTCGGTTCCTTTTTTTTCGCTGTCTCCATTGCCGCGCTGCCCGTTCCAGCTGAACCTAATGCGACAGCGCCCGCCAATGTAAAGCCGATGATTCTGTTGCGCAAAAAACCCATTATGTACCCCCTCCAAAGCTGTTGATTTGTTGACACCCCTTACTTTATCACCGCAATGTTAACAGGGTTTTTTCTGTCTATTAATCTTATGTAATGATTGTTGTCTTATGATGAAAAGAAGGCCTTTCGCCTTCTTTTTCATTACCCTTTTCCGGCTTGAAAGCCCGGGTATTTTGTCATTCCGCCGTCCACATACAAGGTCAGCCCCGTCACATAGCTCGCTTCATCTGACGCCAGCCAGGCCGCACATGCGGCGACTTCCTCCGGTTTTCCGATATAGCCGATTGGAATCAGTTCAATCACCCCTTGTTTTAATTCAGGATCGGCAAACTTCTCGGCGTTGATCGGCGTATCGATTGCGCCCGGTCCGATCGCATTGACCCGAATGCCTTTCGGAGCGTATTCAAGGGCGAGTGTTTCCGTCAATAATTTGGCGCCTCCTTTGCTCGCTGCATAATGGACAAAATGAGGCCACGGGATTTGCTGATGGACGGATGACATGTTGATCACAGACCCTTTGATGTCATGCGCAAGCATATAATCAATCGCTTCCCGGCAGCCCAAAAACATACCGGTCAAATTCGTCGAAATGACGCGGTTCCAATCTTCAAGAGATAAGTCTTCAGAAGGGACTTCGTTTTCCACTCCCGCATTATTGATCATCACATCGACTGAACCGAATGTATCAACCGCTTTTTTGATGAGCGTTTTCACATCTCCTTCTTTTGAGACATCTCCTTGAATCGCAACCGCACGGGAGCCGCCATCTTCTATTTCTTTCACCGTTTCCCCCGGATTTTCTTCTTCTTTAAAGTAATTGATGACAACATTGGCCTTTTCCGCTCCAAAACGCAGCGCCATCGCTTTTCCAAGGCCTGTCCCGGCTCCGGTGATGACAACCGTTTTTCCCTCTAAACTTGGATACATCGTATTGATTCCTCCTTATGAATGCTGATGTTTCATATGTTTCCACATAACCGCTGAAAGCATGCATTTCCGGAGTCATCAAAAAAACCGCAGCCTCTCGGCTGCGGTTTTTGCTTGTTTATTTCATCCACTCGGTGTGGAAAATGCCTTCTTTGTCTGTGCGCTCATAAGTATGTGCTCCAAAATAATCGCGCTGCGCCTGGATTAAGTTGGCCGGCAGTGTCGCAGTGCGGTAGCTGTCAAAATAAGCGAGAGCGCTTGAGAAGCAAGGTACAGGGATTCCCTGTTCAACAGCAAGGGCAATCGTTTTGCGGAGAGCCCCCTGATAGCTTTCAACAATGTCTTTGAAATAAGGATCAAGCAACAGGTTATCAAGCTCAGGATCACGGTCGTACGCTTCCTTGATTTTTTGCAGGAAGGCCGCACGGATGATGCATCCTCCGCGGAAGATCATCGCGATGTCACCGTATTTCAAATCCCATCCGTATTCTTCTGAAGCGGCTTTCATTTGGGCAAAGCCTTGCGCGTAAGAACAGATTTTGCTCATGAAGAGAGCTTTTCTGACGGCTTCAATCAATTCTTCTTTGTTCTCCGCAACTGTTTTCGCCTCAGGGCCTGCAAGAAGCTTGCTTGCCTTGACGCGCTCGTCTTTCATCGCGGAAATAAAGCGGGCAAAAACGGACTCGGTAATGATCGGAAGCGGAACGCCAAGATCAAGGGCGCTTTGGCTCGTCCATTTTCCTGTACCTTTTTGGCCGGCTTTGTCCAAAATCACATCAACAAGCGGCTTGCCGGTTTCATCATCTTTTTTCGTAAAGATGTCAGCCGTGATTTCGATCAGGTAGCTGTCAAGCTCTCCCTTGTTCCACTCGGAAAATACCTCGTGAAGCTCATCAGATGACAAGCCGACAAGGTGTTTAAGAATAAAGTAGGATTCAGAAATCAGCTGCATGTCTCCGTATTCGATGCCGTTATGAACCATTTTCACATAATGGCCGGCTCCGTCCGGACCGATATAAGTCGTACATGGTTCTCCGTCGACTTTTGCAGAAATCGCTTCAAGTATCGGCTTGACAAGCTCATGGGCTTCCTTCTGTCCGCCCGGCATGATGGACGGGCCTTTCAAGGCGCCTTCTTCACCGCCGGATACGCCGGTTCCGATGAAATGAATACCGCTTTCGGCAAGCTCTTTGTTTCTTCTTTGCGTGTCTTTATAATATGTATTTCCGCCGTCAATCAAAATATCGCCTTTCTCAAGGTGAGGCAGAAGTGATTGAATGGTAGCATCAGTCGGTGTTCCGGCTTTGACCATTAGGAGGATTTTACGCGGCTTTTCTAGAGATTCAACGAATTCTTCTATGCTGTATGTGCCGACAACCTGTTTTCCCTCTGCTTCTTTGAGAAATTCGTCGGTTTTCTCGCTTGATCTGTTGTATACAGAAACCGAAAACCCGCGGCTCTCAATATTTAAAGCGAGGTTTTTTCCCATTACTGCTAAACCAACTACACCAATTTGTTGTTTTGCCATGTCTAACGTCCCTTCTAAAGCGTTTAGCATTATAGTTTAATTTTTATTTAAATTGAAATTACCACACTTTGACCCATCTTTTCAAGCTATTGATCTTTTCTCCCGTCTTGGAAAAAATCTTTGTTGAAACTTGTTCCGCTTGTACGGCTCTCTTTCCCTGCGATTTTGATTCCTTTTTGGATAAGATCCGTGCCATATTTCCCGTTCAGCTCCTCGATCACCTTTTGGATCGGCTCATCTTTGGCATCCTGCTGAAAAGAAAACAAATCAAGCTGTTTGACCGCTTCTTTCCGTTTGACAAGATCTGTCCCCGTCACACCTAAAAGCCTGACGGCGCTTCCTTGCCAATGCTGTTTAAACAGCGCTTTCGCCTCTTCGGCAATCGCGTCTGCGACATCGGTCGGATTGAGAAGGGTCTTGCTTCTTGTGATATTCGTCCAGTCAGCATAACGGATCATGATAAACAGTTTCGAAGCCATGACTTCTTTTCGTCTCAGCCTGTTGCTGACCGAAACGGACAGCTTGTCGATGAGGCCGGCGAGCTCTCTTTCATCTGTAGAGTCATGCGGAAGCGTCGAGGAATTGCCGACGCTTTTAAATTCATAAATTCTCTCCGGGTTCACCTCGCCTGTGTCGATTCCATTGGCCCGTCTTTTCAGCCTTGGACCGTTGATGCCGAGCAGCTGTTTTAAAGCGTGCTCATCTGCCGCGGCCAGATCCCCGATCTTCTCAATTTCCAGCCCTCTGAGCTTTTCGGCCGTTTTTTGCCCAACTCCATACATTTCGCTGATATCAAGGGGCCAGAGCAATTGCGGCACTTCCCGTTTTCTTAAAATCGTAATTCCGAGCGGTTTTTTCATGTCTGAAGCCATTTTCGCCAAAAATTTATTAGGCGCAATCCCAATGCTTGACGGGAGAAGCAGTTCTTTTTGGAGGCGCTTTTGGATTTCCAGTGCGGTTTCATATGCTTGATTGCGGTAAGGTGTCTCGGTCAAATCCATATAGCCTTCATCAATGGAAACGGGTTCGACCAGATCGGTGTACTCCCTCAACACTTGAAACATTTCTTTTGAAGAGCTGCGATAACGGTCAAAATTCGGCGGTTTCACGATCAGTTCAGGGCAGATGCGCTTCGCTTCCCAAAGCGGCATCGGGGGCTTTACTCCGCGGGCTCTTGCTTCATAGCTGCATGTCACAACGATCCCCTTGCGCTCTTTCGCATTTCCCGCAATGGCGAGCGGCCTGCCGCTCAAGGAAGGATCATACGCCATTTCAACCGAAGCGTAAAAACTGTTCATATCGATATGAAAGATGACTCTTCCTTTTGGTTTTCCTGCAGTCAAAGCGTCCCCCTCCTGATTGTCCCATTAGACATCGAAACGTTCATATAGTAAGATGGTTATTGAAACGGAAGTGATCATGTTGATTCTTGAAACTTTTAACGATGCTTTTTTTCTGTTTGAGTTTTTCACAATCATTCTTCCCGCATTGACCGCCATTGGAATCGCCCTGATTTTAAAGGATTGCTGTACGGATAACGATTGGAAAAACAAACGGATTGAAGAATATAAAGCGATTCATTTTATTTACAAAATCGATTTTCTCGTTATCCTATATCATCGCATTACGGTATGGATAAGTAAAGTCATACGCATGAAGACTTCATCGAATGATGATGAAGACCATCGTCTCCTTCTTCTTTGATTTTCAATTGGACAAGGGGCTTAAAAAGAGCCCAAAAGAAGGAGGAGAACGTGTTGAACACGACATTAAAAAAATTCTTTACAGCAGCCTTGCTGCTGCTTTCAACGCTATTGATCGGAGGGCATGCCTCGGCTGCCACAGGCAGCTCCCCGGCGGGAGACGGCAACTTCTTCCAACATTATATCGTGGTTCCGTTTTCAGATCTGATCAAAGGAATCGCCGGTTTGTTTCACGGAAGCTACGGGCTTTCGATTATTCTGGTGACGATCATCGTCCGTTTTCTCGTCTTGCCTCTGTTTGCCAACCAGTTTAAAAAGCAGCGGGTCATGCAGGAAAAAATGGCGCTGGTCAAACCTGAAATGGATGCGATTCAAAGCAAATTGAAAAAAACGAAAGACCCTGCCAAGCAAAAGGAGCTTCAGCAGGAAATGATGAAGCTTTATCAAAAGCACAACATTAATCCGCTGGCGATCGGATGCCTGCCGATGCTGATTCAATTTCCGATTTTGGTCGGTTTATATTATGCCATCCGGTCGACACCTGAAATTGCATCCCATTCATTCCTTTGGTTTAACCTTGGGCATGCTGATGTGTTCATGTCTTTATGTGCAGGCTTGATGTATTTCATCCAGTTTTATGTGACGCAAAAGATGAACGCGCAGACTTCTGCTCAGTCTAACCCGGCGGCTCAACAGTCCGCCAAGATCATGGGATTGTTTTTCCCGGTGATGATGACGATCTTTTCTCTCAACGTCCCGGCAGCACTGCCGCTTTACTGGATGACAAGCGGGCTGTTTTTGACGATTCAGTCCGTCGTTCTTCATCACCTTTACCGAAAAAACAAGCACGCGGTTCAGCCGGCTGAACAAACATCAAAATAAAAAGGTTGCGCCTTTAAAAGGCGCAACCTTTTTTTACATTCCTTCGATGTTTCGGAAGAGTTTTACTGGCAGAAAGGTTGGCATGTTGATTTCCATGTCAACCGCCGCTTTATGACGGATTGGCCACTTCCTCAATAATCGCAAGCACCATTTCTGCTGTTTTGACAAGTTCTTCAATCGGCATTTTTTCATTTTTTGTGTGAATTTCTTCATATCCTACCGCAAGATTGACGGTTGGAATGCCGTGACCGGCGATGACATTGGCGTCGCTTCCCCCGCCGCTAGTCAACAGCTCATATGGACGGCCGATTTTTTCGGCAGCTTTTTTGGCAATCTCCACAACGGGATCCCCGTCTTGATACTTGAATCCGGGATACATGACTTCGATCTCCACCTCGGCTCTTCCGCCCATTTCGGCGGCAGCCGTTTCAAAAGCCTGCTTCATTTTTTCCGCTTGCTTCTCCATTTTTTCAGGTACGAGTGACCGAGCTTCCGCCAGGATTTCGACCTGGTCGCACACGATATTGGTTTGTGTTCCGCCTTCAAAGCGGCCGATGTTGGCCGTCGTTTCCTCGTCGATGCGGCCAAGCGGCATTTTAGCTATCGCTTTTGAAGCGATCGTAATAGCGGAAACGCCTTTTTCCGGTTCAACTCCTGCATGAGCCGTTTTTCCGTAGACAGATGCCCTGATTTTCGCCTGTGTCGGCGCAGCCACGATAATATTGCCGACCTTGCCGTCTGAATCAAGGGCATAGCCATACTCCGCTTTAATGAGCGACCGGTCCAAAGCTTTCGCTCCGACAAGCCCCGATTCTTCTCCGGCCGTGATGATCAATTGGATCGTACCGTGCGGAATGTTCCTTTCCTTCAAGACTCTCACGGCTTCAAGCATGGCCGCAAGCCCTGTTTTATCGTCGGCTCCCAGGATCGTCGTACCGTCGGTTTTGACATAGCCGTCTTCAATGACAGGTTTTACCCCTTTGCCGGGGACAACCGTGTCCATATGCGATGTAAAGTAAATCGTGTCCGCCTCTTTTGTTCCGGGAAGTGTACATACCAAATTGCCGGCTCCATGTCCGGTTGATGACGCACTGTCATCTTCAACGACCTCCATTCCCAGAGCCGTAAATTTTTCTTTCAGCACTTTGCAGATGTCTGCTTCGTGCTTTGTCTCCGAGTCGATTTGCACAAGCTCTAAAAACTCTTCCAACAGTCGTTTTTCGTTCATGCTTGTTCCCCCTCCATTTTTAAAGCGGTATATTTCCATGCTTTTTTATCGGCCGAATCTCCTGCTTGCTCTTCAGCATGTCAAACGTCTGAATCAGTCTTTTCCGCGTCTCTTTCGGATCAATGATATCATCGACCATCCCGTGACGGGCGGCGATAAACGGACTTGAAGCCTGCTTGCACCGCCGGACCTTGCGAGCCCTTTCCGCCTCCGGATGTGCCGAGCTTTCAATTTCTTCGGCAAACAGCAGGTCAGCGGCTTCTTCGGCTCCCATCACCGCGATCTCGGCATTCGGCCAGGCAAATACGGCATCCGCCCCAAGGGCCTTGCTGTTTAAAGCCACATAAGCTCCTCCGTACGCTTTTCGAATAATAACCGTCACTTTGGGTGTGGTGGCTTCTGCATAGGCATAAAGGATTTTTGCTCCATGTCTGATCATCCCTCCGTGCTCCTCGCGGATTCCCGGAAGAAACCCTGGTACGTCGACCAGCGTCAGAATGGGGATCTGAAACGAATCGCAAAAACGGATGAATCGAGCAATTTTATCAGCCGCATCCATGTTCAGACTGCCTGCCAGATGTCTCGGCTGATTGGCGACAACGGCCGTCACTTCACCGGCGATCCGTATAAAGCCGATCACGGCGTTTTTGGCAAAATGCTGCTGTACTTCAAAGAATGTCCCGCAGTCTGCGATTTCATGGATGATGTTTTTCATATCGTACGGCCGCTGGCCATCGCTGGGCAGTATCGTCAAAAGAGTGGGCCTCATATCGTCGTCTTTTGCCGGCTTCATTTGAACAGGAGGTTTTTCTTCGTGATTCTGCGGGATGTAGGATAAAAGCTTGCGCACATCCTTGAGGACGGCCTCATCGGAATCCCCGGAAAAGTGCGCGTTTCCGCTGATTGAATTATGTATGGACGAACCTCCTAATTCACCGGCTGTGACATTTTCTCCCGTTGCTTTTTTGATCACTTTCGGCCCGGTAATAAACATCTGTCCGGTTTTTTCGCTCATCAGAACGAAATCGGTCAGCGCCGGTGAATAAACGGCGCCTCCGGCACAAGGTCCGAGAATGACAGAGATTTGCGGAATGATGCCAGAGCAAAGGACATTTCGATAAAAAATATGACCGTATCCATCTAATGATAGCACACCCTCTTGAATTCTCGCACCACCTGAGTCGTTCAGACCGATGAAAGGGGTTTTATTTTGAAGAGCCAGATCCATGACGGCGGCAATTTTTTTCGCATGCATCTCTCCAAGCGCCCCTCCGGTGACGGTAAAATCCTGTGAAAATAAATACACCGGCCGGCCGTCGATTTTTCCGAATCCAGTCACAACCCCATCTCCTAGAGGCCCGCCGGACTGCCTGCTTCTGACAAAGGCGTTCAGTTCAGTGAAGCTGCCTTCATCAAGCAAGAGCTCGATTCGCTCCCTGGCCGTCAGCTTCCCTTTTTGCTTCTGCCTGTCGATCCTTTCCTTCCCTCCGCCGAGAGAGGCAATGCGGCGGGTTTGAGCTAAATCATCGACTCTTTCAAACATGTCCATTATTTCTGCTCCTTCTCTAAAAAGATTGTGTTCTCGTGGCCTTCGCTTGTCCGATGAAGAAAAGCAGGATAAAATAGTGGAAGAATAGAAAACAGAGGTGAACAGCTTGTCCCAAAAATTTATCAAAATCATGGTGATTGTCATGATCAGTATTATGGTACTGACGAGCGTGCTTACAGGAATCAGCATGATATTTTAAACGATACATGTTTTAAAAGATCGTATGGATCACTGATCCGCCAGACAAAAAAAGACCGCATCGATTTCTCCTTCATTAGATTGGCCAATGAAGGAGAAACTCATGCGATCATGCAGGAGATTTAATCCCTTTAAAATAACTTTTGATCACCAAATACCTTTCCATTTCACCGAGAAAGTTAAAAAGGGCTGCGCGCGCTTCAAATTCCTCGCGCGTCGTCGGCAGCTCCATCTCTTCGAATGCCTCTCTCATCTCAACGAGACGCTTTAAAAATTTGTGAGCCGTATTTCCCGGATGGATGGCTCCCCTCAAATCATGAATAAACGCTGCGATGATATGGCCCTGTTCCACCGTCATCGAGATCGATGTAATCTTCGGCAGCACCCTTTCGATAATTTCGAATTGTTTTTCCCGCATTTTAAAGTAGTGATAATAAATATTTTCATGGCGCAGGACATGATTTTCGACATCGCGGTATGCCAATGTTTTCGCCTCGTCGATCAAACGATGCGTTTCAGGGATTTCCTTTCCCGTCCAATCCTGCTCTCCTGTCAGCAAATAGCGCTCGATCTCTTCGAAGATTTTGGCAAAGTTATCTTCGATTTTCTGCTGATACCCCTTAAGCTGTTTGTCCATGCTCGGCATATACAAGTTCATGAGAAGAGCGACCCCGATCCCGGTGACGATGATTAAAAATTCATTCCAGATCAACGGAAGGGTGATTCCCTCTGACATATAAAGATGAAGGACGATGACCGAGCTCGTCACAATGCCTTCTTTTATTTTCAAAAAAACGGTTGTCGGAATAAAGAACAGCAGCATGATCCCGATGACAATCGGATGATAGCCGATCAGTTCAAAAAAGCAGTAGGAAAAAACAATCGCCAGGCAACATGCCGCAAAACGGGCCCATGAAGCTTGAAGAGACCGTTTTTTCGTCACTTGAATACAAAGGATTGTAATAATGCCTGTTGAAACAAAATTGTGGAGGCCGATGAGCTGTGCGATATAGATGGCCAATGCTGTTCCAAGCGCTGTTTTTAATGTGCGATAACCTATTTTAAACATCGTTAACCCCAATCTTTTCTGCTAGTCTTAGTGAATAAAAAAGAAGAAGATCAGCATCTTCTTCAGCTTATTTTATAGTATTTTCTCTAAAAAGTCTTGAGCTCTTTTCGATTTTGGAGAAGAAAAAAACGCTTTCGGATCATCGTCTTCGACAATGGTTCCTCCATCCATGAAAAGCACTCTGTCGGCGACTTCTTTGGCAAATCCCATTTCATGTGTGACAATCACCATCGTCATTCCGGTTTTCGCCAGATCCTGCATCACTTGAAGCACTTCTTTGACCATCTCCGGATCAAGGGCTGATGTCGGTTCGTCAAACAGCATGATATCCGGATTCATCGCCAGCGCCCTGGCGATCGCGACGCGCTGCTTTTGTCCGCCTGATAAACGGTTTGGATAATCATCTTTTTTATCGAGAAGGCCGACTTTCTCAAGCAGTTCTTCCGCTTTTTTGACTGCAGCCTGTCTGCTTTCTTTTTTTACATTAACAGGCGCATAGGTAATGTTTTCAAGAACCGTTTTATGCGGAAATAAGTGAAAATGCTGAAAGACCATTCCGATATTTTCTCTGACTTTGAGCACCTTTGCTTTTGGATTTGTGATTTCTTCGCCTTGGATGAAAATGCTTCCTTCAGTCGGTTTCTCAAGCAGGTTCAAGCATCTTAGAAATGTCGACTTGCCTGAGCCTGAAGGGCCGATAACTGCGGCTACTTCGCCTTTTTCAAAGGAAACGGAAATATTTTTGAGCACCTCATTCTTTCCGAAGGATTTCGAGAGTTGGCTAACTTTAATCATTGACATTCAGCTTCCTTTCAATCGCTTTACCGATAAACGTCAAAATCAGGACGAGCACATAATAAATAAGGCCGGCGAAAAGCATCGGTTCCAGCGGACTGTAGATGGCAGCCCCCGCCTGATAGCTCCGTCTCATAATATCGCCGAGTCCGATGACTGTCACAACGGCTGATTCCTTTGTCAGTGTAATGGACTCGTTGATCAAAGCCGGCATAATATTTTTAAATGCCTGCGGAAGCAGCAGATCCTTCATCATTTTTGCATACGGCACACCAAGAGCCATCGCCGCCTCTTTTTGCCCTTTGTCGATCGCATTGATTCCGGCTCTGATGATTTCTGATACATAAGCAGCGGAATTTAAGCCAAATGCTGTCACGGCCGCCCAATAGGCGTCAATATCAAAGCCCAGTAATTGCGGCAGACCGTAATAAACGATCATCAGCTGGAGAACAAGCGGTGTCCCCCTGAATATTGACGTGTAAAAATCCGCTATCCAAGCGAGCGGTTTTATCGAGCTGATTTTCAGAAGCGTGATCAAAACCCCTAGCAAAAATCCAAACACCGCCGCAGCAGCGACAACTTTTAAGGTAACACCCAAGCCTTCCAGGATGAAAGGCATCTCAGGTATTGTACTAGAAAAATCAAGAAAATTCATGATGATGACTCTCCCTCTCCCGCCTCAGGTAAAAGAGGCGTACAATCACTTTAGAAAAAAAAGTTCAACAAAAAGTTGAACTTTTCATGCTTACTTTTTTGTTTCTCCGCCGAACCATTTTTCTTTCAGCTTATCAAGTTCTCCGCTTTTCTCCATTTCTTCAAGCGCTTTGTTGAACTTCTCGGTCAAATCGCTTCCCTTTTTGAAGGCGATCGCAGAGCCGGCTTTTTCATCCGGTTCTTTCGGCAGATTGTAGCCAACCAGTTCTTCATTTTTATCAATATATTTTTCGGCAACGATATCTTCAATGATTGCTGCGTCAAAGCGGCCCGCTTTGATTTCTTCCGTTAAATCCGAGATGCGGTTGCGGTTTTCCACTTTTAAGTTGTAGTCAGAAGTCAGTTCCTTCGCTTTTTCTTCCTGGATGGAGCCAAGCTGCACGCCGACCGTCTTACCTTTCAGGTCATCAAGCGATTTGATGCCGCTCGATTTTTTTGTGACGATCATGTTGTGGGCCGTATAGTAAACCTTTGAGAAATCAACTTGCTTTTTCCGTTTTGGAGTCGGTGTCATGCCTGACAGCACAATGTCTACCTTATTTGTTTTCAGCGCTGTCACCAAACCGTTGAAGTCCATGTCCTTGACTTCGATTTCATGACCGGTTTTTTTGGCAAGCGCTTTGGCCAAATCGACGTCAAAACCGACGATCTTGTCTCCGTCCTTCGATTCAAACGGCGGATAATCGGCAGAAGTTCCCATGACCAGCGTTTTTTTATCTTCAGAGCTGCTTGTCCCGCAAGCTGCTAAAGCCAATGTGATACAAGCTGTTACCAACAGCAACATCCATTTTTTCATGTTGTATATCCCCCTGCAATTCTTTTGAATATTTATTCGTTGTTATGTATTTTAAACATTTTTCGAGCCTATTGCAATACTTTTTGAAAAATTACTTAAAAACCCTTTTATATGCCTTGTTGAAACAACCGAAACAGAACCTTACCCGCATGTCATATTGCATATAAATAGAATTTTTATACATAAAAAAAGCCTGCCGCAAATGATCGGCAGGCGTGTTTTCTTATACTTCTTCGCAATATTCTTCAAACAATCCTTGAAGCTTCGTGATGACAGCCATCGGCTCATAGCCTTCTATTTCATGGCGTTCCACCATTTTTACAATTTTGCCGTCCTTTAATAAAGCAAATGACGGGGAGGAAGGCGGATACCCTTCAAAATATTCTCTTGCTCTTGCGGTGGCTTCTTTATCCTGCCCCGCAAATACGGTGACAAGCTGGTCGGGCCGCTTGTCATAATGAACTGCGTGATATGCGGCAGGGCGTGCGATTCCCCCGGCGCAGCCGCAGACTGAGTTGACCATGACAAGTGTAGTGCCTTTTTTCGTCAGCGCCTCGTCCACTTCTTCTGCACTTTTAAGCTCCTGGTAGCCGGCTGCCGTTATTTCCTGTCTAGCTTGGCGGACGACATCATTCATAAATAAATTAAAATCCATGTTCACCTTAAGATCTCTCCTTTTTAGCCGCTTTAGAACCAAGCAGCTGTATGATCCATCTTTTCTAATGATACTTGGAAACCGTTCATACCGCAAATCAGGTGTTTCATTTCCCCTTCAAGGGTTTATCGGTTTAAGCAATCGGGGAAAAATAAACAAACAGACGACTTACAGACAAAGGAGAGCAAAATGGATCGACGGAAAGCCTTATTGATTTATAACGGCAATGCCGGACAAAAAAACGTTGAAAAAACGCTCGGTACAGCGGTGCCGATTCTTTCCCAAGCCATAGATGAGCTGATTGTAAAGCAGACAAGACAAAAGCATGATGCATTCCGTTTTTGCCGGCACATCAGCGAAGATATCGAGCAGATTTATATTTTAGGCGGAGACGGGACGGTCCATGAATGCATCAACGGTCTCAGTCCGCTTGCGGTGAAGCCTGAGATCGGCATTCTTCCCGGCGGGACCTGCAACGATTTTTCACGGGCGCTCCAGATTCCGCAAAATATCGGGCAAGCGGCGGAAACACTTGTCAATGGTCACACCGTTGCCGTCGATGTGCTCAAGACGGAAAGCCATTACTGTTTAAACTTTTGGGGCATCGGCTTGATTACGGAAGCCTCAAGCCGGATCAATCAAACGGAAAAAGCGCTGTTGGGGAGGCTTAGCTATTTCACAAGTGCATTGCGGACAATCTCCGGCCTTAAGCCATTCCCCTTTAAGATGTCCATTGACGGAGAAAATCTGACAGATGAAGCGGTAATGATTATGGTGCTGAATGGCCATTTTATCGGCACGAGCCGCATTCCGCTTCAGGGGGCAAGCATTTGTGACGGCAAAGCCGAAATCCTTGTATGCAGAAATACGAATCTGGCTGCATTAAAAGAGCTCTTCTCCATGGAAGAACCAGAGCTGGAACCATTTAAAGGAGAGCTTTCATACTATCAAGGCAAGTCCATCAAAGTAGAAACGGCAGCGGAAATGGACGCTGATACGGATGGGGAAATCTGCACAAAAGCGCCGGCTTCGATTGATGTGCTTAAGGGGCATCTGCGGATGCTTGCACCGGCAAATAGAGAAAAAAGCTGATCCGTTAAAGGGATCAGCCTTTTCTTTAATAAACAGATGTATTCTCATCGATATGTTCAAGGATCTCTTTTACTCGGGCCAGGAATCGACCGCAGATCAGACCGTCGAGCACCCTGTGATCGAGTGACAGACAGAGATTGACCATATCTCTGACAGCGATCATGCCGTGGTCCATAACGACCGGACGCTTCACAATCGATTCAACCTGGAGGATGGCCGCCTGCGGATGGTTGATGATCCCCATGGACTGGACGGAGCCGAACGAACCGGTATTGTTCACCGTAAACGTCCCGCCTGACATATCAGCGCTTGTCAGCTTACCGGTTCGCACCTTATTCGCCAGCTCGGTGATTTCTCTGGCGATGCCCTTGATTGTTTTTTCATCGGCATGTTTGATGACAGGCACATACAAGGCATCTTCCGTCGCCACGGCGATGGAGATGTTGATGTCCTTTTTCTGAATGATTTTATCGCCGGCCCACATGCTGTTGACCTGCGGGAATTCTTTCAGCGCTTGCGCAACCGCTTTGACGAAGAAAGCAAAAAAGGTCAGGTTGAAGCCTTCTTTCTTTTTAAATTCGTCTTTTATTTTGTTGCGGTAGCTGACAAGGCTTGTGACATCGACCTCCATCATCGTCCAGGCATGGGGAATTTCATGCTTGCTCTTGACCATATTGGAAGCAATGGCGTTGCGGATGCCTGTGACCGGAATTTCGATATCGCCCGCTGCGCTTTGAGGCGCAGGGCTCTCTTTTCGCGCAGGTTCTGGGGTCGGCGCCGCCTGTTCGGCCGGCTGATGATCAACTGCCGGCTCTTTTGCAGGTGTCACACCGGAGTCGATGATTTGCTGAATATCCTTCCTTGTAATCCTCCCGCCTTTGCCGGTGCCTTCCACCTGCTCCAAATCAATGTTATGCTCCCCGGCAAGCCGTAAAACGGCAGGTGAAAAGCGTTTTTTATTCGATGTATCCGCGGGTGCCTGCTGCCGCCCTGCCGCTTCTTTCGGTTCTTCTGAAGCTGAAGGGGTCTCCTCTTTTGTTGTTTCATTTGTTTCGACTTTGCAGATAATGTCTCCAACCTGCAAGGTCTCTCCTTCTTTTCCGACGAGCTCGGTAATCGTCCCGGTAAAAGAGGAAGGCACTTCAGCATTGACTTTATCTGTCATCACTTCGGCGATCGGGTCGTATTTGTTGACATGATCCCCGACGCTGACGAGCCATTTGCTGATCGTCCCCTCGGTGACGCTTTCTCCGAGCTGGGGCATTGTCATCTGTTCCACTGCCATACGATTGTCCTCCTTATGTGTTTAAAACTCGGCCAGTTCTCTCATTGCCGCTTCTGCTTTATCAGGATTGACCATAAAATATTTTTCCATTGTCGGCGCATACGGCATAGCCGGGACATCCGGTCCGGCCAACCGCTTAATCGGCGCGTCCAAATCGAACAAGCAATGCTCTGAAATGATGGCCGCCACTTCGCTCATGACGCTGCCTTCTTTCGTATCCTCGGTGATGAGAAGAACTTTGCCCGTTTTCGATGCCGCTTCAATGATCGCTTCCTTATCAAGCGGATAAACCGTTCTTAAATCAAGGATATGGGCGGAAATTCCGTCTTTTTCAAGCCTTTCTGCCGCCTGAAGCGCAAAGTGGACGCAAAGCCCGTACGTAATCACGGTGATATCGTCGCCTTCCCGTTTGACATCCGCTTTGCCGATCGGCAGTACATAGTCGTCATCCGGCACTTCGCCTTTGATCAGGCGGTAGGCCCGTTTATGTTCAAAGAAGAGCACCGGATCTTCATCGCGAATCGCCGCCTTTAAAAGCCCCTTCACATCATAAGGCGTTGACGGCATGACAATTTTCAGCCCCGGCTGGTTGGCAAACACGGCTTCAACCGACTGTGAATGGTACAGCGCGCCGTGCACGCCTCCGCCGTAAGGTGCGCGGATGACGATCGGACAGTTCCAGTCATTGTTAGAGCGGTAGCGGATTTTTGCCGCTTCGGAAATAATCTGGTTGACAGCGGGCATGATAAAATCAGCAAACTGCATTTCGGCGACCGGTCTCATCCCGTACATGGCAGCCCCGATTCCGACGCCGGCGATCGCGGATTCCGCCAATGGCGTATCCATGACCCGCTCTTCTCCAAACTGGTCGTAAAGGCCGGCAGTCGCCTTAAACACGCCGCCTTTTTTCCCGACATCTTCGCCTAAAACAAAGACGCGGGAATCCCTTTCCATTTCTTCTTTCAAAGCTAAAGTGACAGCATCTATATATGACATAACAGCCATTTGTGATTCCCCCTTACTCTGCGTAAACATGCCGCAGCGCCTCTTCAGGATCGGCATATGGGGCATGTTCGGCATAATCTGTTGCTTCATTGACAACATTTGTGATCTCGTCTGTCATTTCTTTTTCAGATTGCTCATCCAACAGGCCGGCATCTTTCAAGTATTGTGCGAATTTGATGATCGGGTCGTTTTTCTTCGCCTCCGCTACCTCTTCGCGCTCTCTGTAGCTTCTGTCATCATCATCACTTGAGTGCGGGGTCAGCCGGTATGAAATCGTTTCGATCAATGTCGGGCCTTCACCTCTTCCGGCACGTTCCCTCGCTTCTTTCACCGCTTTGTAAACTTCAAGAGGATCATTTCCGTCAACTGTCTGGCCGGGCATACCGTAGCCGACGGCGCGGTCGGAAATGTTCTCACAGGCCACTTGCTTTTCGTAAGGGACGGAAATCGCGTATTTGTTGTTTTCACACATGAAAATAACAGGAAGCTTATGAACAGCGGCAAAGTTTGCCCCTTCGTGAAAATCCCCCTGGTTTGAAGAGCCTTCTCCAAATGTGACAAATGTCGCGATATTTTGATTGTCGAGCCTGCCGGCAAGCGCTACGCCGACAGCGTGGGGCACTTGTGTCGTCACAGGTGAAGACCCTGTGACAATCCGGTTTTTCTTTTGGCCGAAGTGGCTCGGCATTTGTTTGCCTCCGGAGTTTGGGTCCTCCTTTTTCGCAAAGGCGGACAGCATCAAATCTTTTGCCGTCATGCCAAAAGCGAGCACCACCCCCATATCTCTGTAATACGGGAGGACATAGTCGTTGTCGCGGTCTAAAGCGAAAGCTGCACCAACCTGTGCCGCCTCCTGTCCTTGACAGGAAATAACAAAAGGAATTTTCCCGGCGCGGTTTAAGAGCCACATCCGCTCATCAAGCTTTCTGGCTAAAAGCATGGTTTTGTACATTTCGATTGCTTGTTCATCCGTTAATCCCACTGCTTCATGACGATTATTGCTCATGTTTTTCACTCCTTCATGCTTGTTAAAAATGAATCGCTTTTCCATCCACGCCAAGAGCGGCTTCTCCGATGGCTTCAGATAGCGTCGGGTGCGGATGGATTGTTTGGCCGACCTCCCACGGCGTCGCATCGAGCACCTTGGCGAGCCCCGCTTCAGCAATCATATCCGTCACATGCGGGCCGATCATATGGACGCCGAGAATGTCATCTGTGTCCTCGTCAGCGACAATTTTGACGAAGCCGGCTGATTCGCCGTAGACGAGCGCCTTGCCGACGGCCTGAAACGGAAATTTGCCGATTTTGATCTTCCGGCCTGCCGCCTTTGCCTCTTCCTCAGTCAAGCCGACAGACGCCGCCTCTGGACTGGAGTAGATGCACTTGGAAACAAGCGAGTAGTCAATGGCATGAGGCTGATTGCCGGCGATGTGTTCAACAGCGGTGATCCCTTCGTGGGAAGCCGCATGGGCAAGCTGCAATCCGCCGATGACGTCACCGATCGCATAGATATGGGACTCTTTTGTTTGATACATGCTGTTTGTCGCGATAAAGCCGTTTTCCACCTGTATATCCGTGTTTTCCAGGCCGATTCCTTCGACATTGGCCTGCCTTCCGACTGAAAGGAGCATTTTTTCAGCGGCAAAGTGTTGCGTATCTCCGCCTTTTTCTGCCTGTATGGTGACAGACTCCCCTTTTTCCAGAGTGTCAGGAAGCACTTTTGCCCCCGTGACAATCTTGATGCCTTTTTTCGTCAGCAGGGTTTGCATTTCTTTTGAAACGTCTGCATCTTCCGTCGGCAAAATCCGTTCGGCATATTCAAGCACCGTCACGTCAACACCGAAATCGGACAGCATGGAAGCCCACTCAATTCCGATGACACCGCCGCCGACGATCAAGATGGACTCCGGAAGACGCTCAAGCTCAAGCGCTTCATCAGATGTCATAATCCGTTCACCGTCCGGCTCGAGCCCCGAGAGCGAACGGGGCCTTGAACCGGTGGCGATGATGACGTTTTTAGGGACGAGCATTTCATTTTCTTCTCCGTTCGCCATCTCGACAGATACCGTGCCCGGCATCGGCGAAAATATCGACGGTCCGAGAATCCGCCCGATTCCTTCATATACGTCGATTTTCCCTTTTTTCATCAAATGTTTGACACCATTATAAAGCTGGTCAATAATCCTTTGTTTTCGTGTTTGAACCTGGGAAAACCGCAGTTCGGTTTCAGGAATCACCACTCCGAATTCTTCCGCTTTTTGCGCTGTCCGATACACCTCTGCGCTTCTCAAGAGCGCCTTTGACGGAATGCAGCCTTTATGAAGGCATGTGCCGCCAAGCTTCCCCTTTTCCACAACAGCTGTTTTAAGCCCCAGCTGAGATGCTCTGATGGCCGCCACATAGCCGCCTGTACCACCGCCAAGAATGACGAGATCGTATTCAGTTGCCATGACTTTCCCTCCTCTGGTTCGGATATTGTTTCGCCTTTTCTTCGCCGTTCAATACACGAAAAGCGCCTTCAGCCAAAGCCTGCAGCTCATTTTCACCGGGTAAGACGACGACATCCGAAATCCAGTCTATGTATTTTCTGATCGAGGCAACAAATGATTTTCCATAAGCCAGCCCGCCCGTCAAAATGATGACATCGACTTCACCCTTTAAAATGGCGCTGGCAGCCCCGATTTCTTTGGCGATTTGATAAGCCATCGCTTCATAGATGAGCGCGGCTTTTCGATCGCCTTCCTTGATCATTTTTTCCACTTTTACGGCATCGGTCGTGCCGAGATAGCCGGCAAGCCCGCCGCCGCCAACGAGCATCTTCATGAGCTCGTCACGGGTATATTCGCCTGAGAAACACATATCGATCAGATCTCCGGCCGGAATGGTTCCGGCCCGCTCCGGACTGAGCGGACCTTCCCCGTGCAGGCCGTTGTTAACATCGATGACACGTCCATTGTAATGAACGCCTGTCGTAATCCCGCCACCCATATGGGTGATGATCATTTTCATATCTTCATACCGCTTTCCAAACTGCCAGGCCGCTTTTCGGGCGACCGCTTTTTGGTTGAGCGCATGGAAGATGCTTCTTCTTTCGATTGCCGGGGTTCCGGAAATTTTTGCGACGGGAGACATTTCATCGACGACAACGGGGTCGACGATAAAGGCCGGTATATTTAAGCCGTCGGCAATTTCCCTGGCGATGATCCCGCCAAGATTTGAAGCATGCTCGCCGGCATAGCCGTTTTTCAAATCCTCGATCATCGCGGCGTTCACTTCATATGTGCCGCCTTCAATCGGGCGGAGCAGACCTCCTCTTGCACAGACGGCGTTCAGTTTTGAAATATTGATGCCCTGTTCATGCAGCGTCTCCAAAACAGCCTGCTTTCTGAACGCATATTGATCAATGATGGTTTCGAATTGCTTTAGCTCTTCCTCGTCATGACGGATTGATTTTTCAAAAATGGAACGGTCATCGTGAAAAACGCCGATCTTAGTAGATGTTGATCCCGGATTGATGACGAGAATACGCTTTTCCTGTATTTGCATTTCCTTGAACCTCCAGTGTATATAGGGGGTGTAATTAACGTCTGCTTAAAATGTGATGGCCGTTTTGCAAAAATTGGCTTCTGGAATGGCGCATCCGTTCTATCCGCTCCTCAGCCAGACGGTCCGCCGCCAAGTAAGTTGGAATTCGATCGCGCTTAGAGATTTCCAGAACCCGTTCGATGTTTCCGTAAATCCCTTCGACTTTTTTCAGCGCGCGCTCTGCATTATAGCCGTATAGTTCGTCGGCGACATTGATGACGCCCCCGGCATTGATGACATAATCCGGTGCATAGACGATGCCCATGTCGTGGATCTGGTCCCCATGGCGGGTCTCTTTCAGCTGATTGTTGGCTGCTCCGGCAATGACTTTGGCCTTCAGCTGCGGAATCGTATCATCGTTGATCGTCGCTCCGAGTGCACACGGTGCATAGATATCACAATTCTGCGAATAAATATCATCAGGGTCGACGGCGCGGGCGCCGAAATCCGCGACGGCGCGCTCAACAGCTTCTTTGTTAATGTCGGTGACGATCAGTTTCGCGCCTTCTTCGTGAAGATGGCGGCAAAGATTGTAGGCAACATTGCCGACGCCTTGGACAGCAACGGTTTTTCCTGCAAGTGAATCCGTTCCAAACGCCTCTTTCGCTGCGGCTTTCATCCCTTTATACACACCGTAGGCTGTGACAGGCGACGGATTGCCCGAGGAACCGAAAGCCGGTGAAATGCCTGTGACAAAGTCTGTTTCATCATGAATGATATCCATATCTTCAACAGTAGTGCCGACGTCTTCTGCGGTAATGTATCTTCCGTTCAGTCCTTGAATGTAGCGGCCGAATGCCCGGAACATTTCTTCATTTTTATCTTTGCGCGGATCTCCGATGATGACCGTTTTGCCTCCTCCGAGATTCAATCCGGCCGCCGCGTTTTTATAGGTCATCCCCCGCGCCAGGCGAAGCGCATCTTCAATTGCGGCTTCTTCGCTTTCATATGTCCACATTCTCGTGCCGCCCAAAGCGGGTCCGAGCGTCGTATCATGAATCGCGATGATCGCTTTTAAACCGGACTGCTTATCTTGGCAAAACACCAATTGTTCATAGTCATACTGTTCCATATATCGAAATAGTTCCATTTCTTATTCCTCCTCATGTCGTCCTTCAGACGTGCATAACGCCAAAGCAATCGAATACAGCTTGTTTTCTGCGGAATCGGCCCTGCTTGTTAAAGCGATGGGCGCTTTTGCCCCTGCTAAAACGGCTCCCACTTTCGCACCCGCAAAATGAATCAATGATTTATAGAGGACATTGCCTGTTTCAATTGAAGGAACAAGCAGGATATCCGCTTGGCCCGCCACAATCCCGGAAATGTTTTTATGCCGGGCAGCAATCTCTGAAATCGCGTTATCCAAAGCCAGCGGACCGTCAACGATGCAGTCCTTGATTTGTCCTCTGTGATTCATCTGTGTTAAAGCAGCTGCATTCAATGTGGCTTCCATTGCAGGATTCACCGTTTCAACAGCAGCCAGACAGGCGGCTTTCGGCATTTGGACTCCGACTGATCTTGCGACGCGGACGGCATTTTCTAAAATTTGCTTCAGCTCTTCAAGCTTCGGATTGATATTCATAGCCGCATCGGTTACATAGATGAGCCTGTCAAACCCGCTGACTTCGAATGCCGCTACATGTGACAGCACGTGAGAGGAGCGCAGCCCGTATTCCTTATTTAAAACGGCTTTTAACAGGACGGCTGTCGGCACATTTCCTTTCATGAGTACATCCGCATTCCCGCTTTTTACAGCTTGAACAGCGATTCTTGCTGAATCTGCGGGCGTTTCCGAATGGATGATATCAACATGCTGTTTTGAAATGTTCTGCTCTGTCATCATATGTCTGATTTTTTCTCTGTGCCCGATCAGCAAAAACCGGGCGAATTGCTTGTCAACCGCAAGCTTGACGGCTTGAAGCACTTGATCGTCTTCTGCATGTGCGACGGCGACCGTTTTGTTGTCGAGCTCCGCCGCTTTTTGAAATAGTTGTTTCAGCTTCATAGTACCCACCTTTCTAAGCAAACATCCGCACTCTTTATCATGCAAGATTCGTGCCACTGTCAATAAAGCGGATCGGCTCAATGATCTTGTTTTAAAGTTTGCATGATTCTGCATGTTTAACTGCAACTTATTGCATGCCGCCTTTTGCAAGATTGTATTTATCCATTTTGTAATAAAGGTTGCGGATGCTGACGCCAAGCGCTTTTGCTGTTTTCGTCCTGTTATATTGATGCTTTTCAAGCATTTCTTTAATCACATGAGCTTCAAACCGTTCAACGGCGTCGGAAAGCTTTTCATTTTCGATATCCGGAAAAGCGTATCCGATTTCTGTTTTCTTTTTCGGGAGGTCTGCTTCAGGCAAGTGTTGGAGATCGATTAATTCCATCTGCGGCTTCAAAAAAATCATGGCCCGCTCCAGGACATTTTCAAGCTCCCTGACATTGCCCGGCCACTTTCGCGCTTTTAAGGATTTGAGCGCATGTTTCGTCAGGCCCTTTACATTGCGGCCGTATTCCTGATTGATTTTTCCGATCAAATGCCGGCTCAAGGCTTCGATATCTTCCTTTCGCTGTCTGAGCGGCGGTATCGATATCGGATAACGATTGATCCGGTAGTACAAATCTTCGCGAAATCTGCCGTCTGCCAGCGCTTTTTCAATATTAACGTTTGTTGCGGCAATAATTCGGACGTTTACAGGAATCGGCTTCGTCCCGCCGACCCTGACGATTTCCTTCTCCTGCAGCACACGGAGCAGCTTTGCCTGTGTATTTAACGAGAGTTCCCCAATTTCATCCAAGAAAATGCTGCCGTTGTTCGCTTCTTCAAAAAAGCCCTTTTTTCCGCCGCGCCTCGCTCCGGAAAAGGCGCCTTCCTCATAGCCGAACAGCTCTGATTCCAGCAGCGATTCTGAAATGGCCGCACAGTTGACCCGGACAAACTTATTATACTTTCGGTCACTTTCGTTATGTATGGCATGGGCAAAAAGCTCTTTCCCCGTTCCGGATTCGCCTCTCAGCAAAATCGTCGCAGGGGTCTTCGCCCCCAATTTTGCCTGTTCAAGCGCGACAAGCATCTGCTCGCTTGAGCCGATAATATCGGCAAATGTATATTTCGCTTCAAGCGTACGGATAATTTGACGAGCCCTGTTGAGCTCGTTCGTCAGCGATTGGATTTCTGAAACGTCGTGGATGACGCCGATGCTGCCTTTCAGGATACCGTCAACGATAATCGGCGCGACATTGACGATCACTTCCTTTTTATTCGGTCCGACCTTCATTCTGACGCCTCTGACCGGCCGCCTTGTTTCAAGCACCTTTAAATGCATGCTTTCACCTTCTGAAATATCCGTGTTCGCAGGTTTGCCGATCACCTGCTCTTTCGTCAGGCCCGTCATCTTTGTATACGCCCTGTTGATCATCATTCCGTTTCCGTTTTCATCGACGACAGAAATGGCTTCATCAGAAGACTGAATAATCGCTTCAAGCATCGTTCTGACTTCCTTCAGGTTCGTCACCTCTTCAGCCAGTTCGACCGCATCGGTAATGTCTTTAAATATGCTGAGCGCACCTAAAAGCGTCCCTCCGTCATCGATGATCGGAATTCTCGTCGTGACAATCTGTCTGTTCGGATGCAAAAACTGTTTTTGGTTGTATTCAGGCTCCCTCGTATTCAGGATGCGGGGAAGCTTCGTAGTCGGAATGACATTCTTGATGTGCTGACCGATCGCTTCACGGCGCTTTGTTCCGGTCATTTCTTCAGCCATTTTGTTGAACAGGATAATCTCTTCACGAATGTCGATAAAAATCATGCCGTCATTCATTGAATTAAAAATGCGGTCATGCTTATAGGTTTGTTCTTTGAGCATCTGGATCAGCTGCTGTTTTTCATTCATCAGCTGGGAGATGATATATGCGAGCGAACCCGGCACAACAATCGTTCTGTCGTGTTTTTTCCGCATCACTTGCTGCAATACATCAGGATCACCGGTTGTTTCAATGATGATGTCGATCTGTTTTGTTATGTATGGCGTCCAGTCCAGAGCCGTTTCGATCTTATTCTCCTGAGCAAAGATGAGCCCGGGAGCCGCTGGGTTTTTGTCAATGACTGCGGCGATATTGAGCGACTTTGTTTTCAACAGCAAATCTAAGAGAGCTGTTCCCCCTTTTCCAGCACCAACAATCAGTACTTTTTGTATCATCCCTTAACCCCTTTGTATGAAAAATTTTGCATACCATAATCATCATTTGCAACAATTTGCACAACATCTATGTTATCATGTTTTCCATTCTTGACAAACTTTTTTTTCGAATAGACAATAAAGGTAAATCTTTGGTAAGGGGATTCGTGTATGGGGAGACTGATCGCACTGCTGATTTTGCTGATTCCCGGCGCTTTGGCTGCTGCAGGCATCAAATTAATGCGGGACACGGTTTTCGGGGTTTTAATCGATCCTTTTCAAATCCTTTGGCTTCAAGGGCTTACCGGTATGATTTGTTTTACCGGCGGACTGTATTTGTTGGGCGGATTTATTTTTTACAGAGACCGCAAGCGAAACCAGGTGAGCCCTCGATTTAGAAAAAAACAGAACAATTAACGGCAAAAAAACCGCGGATCAATCTCCGCGGTTTTTTTACGACATGGTTTTCTTGAGCTGGAGCGCTTTTTCGGGAAAATCGGTGAAGAAACCGTCAACACCGGCTTCCATCAGTCTTTTCATATCCTCCTCGCGGTTGACGGTAAACGGCCTGACTGCTTTCTGCTTCTGGTGAGCGTTTTTGATCGTATGTTCCGACATGGAGCGGAGGTAGGGATGAAACCCGGAGGCGGGAATCATCTCAATATACTGTTCAGGCTGATAAATCACATCCATATAAAGGGCGGCCAGTTCGATTTCAGGGTTCAGCCGCCGGCAAAGAACGAGACTTTCATGATTAAAAGAAGAAAGAATCATCCGATCCTGAAGCTGATATTCGGAAATCAGCGCCATCACTTTTTCTTCCATTCCATGATAGCGGACAATGCTGTTTTTCAGTTCAACATTCACGAAAAAATCGCCTGTCGCCGCCCAATCAAACACCTCTTCAAGAGTCGGGACCGGGACAAAACCGGTCTTTTCAGAAAAGCGATGACTTGCGTCTCCCGTTTTGAGGTCCTGATATGTATAATCTTTAACATAACCTGTCAGCGATGTCGTTCTGTCAAGCTTTTCATCGTGAATCACGACAAGCCGGCCGTCTTTCGTCATTTGCACATCCAACTCGATGCCGTCGGCGCCTAAAGCGGCCGCATGTTCGAATGCCGTCATTGTATTTTCAGGAAACGTCCCTGAAGCGCCTCTGTGTGCAAAAATTTTCGTCATGTAGGTTTCACCTCTAAAAATGAAATAAACGTTACTCCTCATTATGAATACTTTACTGCTTTCTTTCCACCTTTAAGCCCTTTTTTAACATCAAAAACCTCTTCGCCTCGATGACATGCAAAAAGCCCCGGTGCTAACGGGGCTTAAAGAAGTTATTCATAATAAGAAACGACAGCTTCAGCAATCGAATCGGCCGCTTTTTTTTGATATTGTGAACTGATGAGTTTATCGGCATCAGATTCATTTGTGATAAAACCCAGTTCAACTAAAGCACTCGGCATTTTTGAATGCTTGATGACATAAAACGGCGACTCTTTTACTCCTCTGTCCGCGGTTTCCAACGCACCGGGAAGCCGCTCTTGGATTTCCGATGCCAGGCGCTCGCTTTCAGCCGCTTGATACGTCGAGTCAAAATACGTCTCTGTACCTGAAGCTTCAGGTACAGCAGAGTTTGCATGAATGCTGATGAAAAGATCTGAGCCGTCGGCATCCGCCTTTGCCACACGATCGTCAAGGGTCAAAAACGTATCATCCGTTCTCGTCATGACTGTGTCTGCCCCTTCATCCTGCAATTTTTCATTCAGCAACTTGGATACATCAAGATTAACATCCTTCTCCAAAAGTCCGTTTCCGACCGCTCCGCTGTCTTCTCCCCCATGCCCTGCATCGACATAAACCGTTTTTCCGGAAAGCGGTTCTGCCGCAAAAGCACCGGGAAGAACCATCACAAAAGAACATAGCACTATAAATAAGCTCTTTACTAGCCATTTCACCGTTTCTTCCTCCCACATCTCCATTTTACGATCCATCATTCTTTCTTTTTGATATCTTCAAGCTGCAATGTGCCGTCCTCAGCTTTCGTATAATTGACCTCCACCTTTGTCTGTTCTTCGATTCCTTTATAGCTGTCCCGTTTATCAGGCGGGACCTGCAGCATCGTCTCTTTGCCATCAATATTGACGGCTACGGTATGCTGATCAGCCAAACCGACAAATGTACCTTCCTTTGTCATGATTTCCGCGCCCGTTTCATCCTCGTTGCGGCCGTTGTGCTGAGAAGTGCCGCAGCCTGTCAAAAACAGTATGGCGGACAAAATCAGAACGACTCCTTTTTTCACTTCGATCACCTCATCCGCTGGATTTTGTACACCTGTACCTTATCTTCAACCCTCCTTAGCTGTAAAGCTCATCACTCCGGCCCATCACTCTTGAATTCCACCTTCCAACGGCTCAGCGATTTCCGGTTGTTAGCAGCCATCCGCTCTGATTCGTCCATGAAAAATGATCTATCCCGGACGGAAAATGGATGAAAAATGGAAGGGAGCCAATCTTTTTCATCATTTTTTGCTGAAAAGTTCAATAAGCGATTTTTTTGTATGAAAAAAACGCCTTTTTTCTTTTCAAAAAGACGTTTAACACGGCTTGGCTTTATATCCTTCAGTTTATGTAAAGGTTATGATGGCGTGCGACCGTTATCGCCATTTAGTCAGCTGTCTGAAACATACGGTTTCTGTTGGGTTGCCATGCTGAAAAATGGGCTTATCCTTGCTGCTGCACAACCTGTTTCCCTTTAATTTTTTTGGCCGGTACGCCGGCGATCGTTATGTTTGCTTCAGTAAAAGATTTGTTGACTACGGCGTTCGCTCCGATCGAAATGCCGTCGGCAATGTGAATGTTGCCAAAAAGCTTGGCTCCAGGTCCGATCCAGACATTGTCGCCAATCGTAGGAACATCATGATGATCATGATTTTGCCCGATGTTAACCCCTTGATGAATGTCGCAGTTTGCGCCTATTTTAGCATTGCTGTTGACGATGAGCATGCCGTAATGGTTGATTCTCAACCCTGGGCCGAATACATTCACCGGGATATCATAGCCGAGCCTCAATCCTTTCTTTTTATGCAGATACCGGTAGATGTGCTTGAACACCTTGGAATTGGTATTTGTATAATATTCATGTTTGCGAAGGGCTATCTGATACTTCCATATATCATCGCCAAACCATTTAGCCCGCTTGCGTTTGGAGATTCCCAACGCTTTTTTGTCTTGTTCGAGATAATAGCGAAGATCAGTTTTCGTTAAGATCACATCGTCACCCACTTTTTTCATAATTTTAACACAATCATCCTGCTTTGTGATCGGTTTTTCGGAGGTCTTTAGTCCATGTCAAAAAAATAATCCCGTCCGAAAAGACAGGATGTTAAGGCAAAAACAAAGGAGAATTCCCCCAGGTATCAAAGGCATTACTGAATTCCATCATATAGCTTTCGGGCATGTATCAAACGTGCTGCAATTACAATATTTCGGCATTTCGCAAGTGGGCAGTTAGGGCTTGCTTAACAAATGAGACAAATGACACATTGCACATGTTGTTTACGATTCACAAAAAATAACCTCGCCTATCAAAGACGAGGTCTTCACTTATTGGGTAAATCAATCAGCAATATCCGGGCTTAAGACGCCTTATGCTCCAGGCGCAGCTTGTCGGCGACCATCGCGATGAACTCGCTGTTGGTAGGCTTTGCTTTTGACATGCTGACCGTGTAGCCGAACAGCGATGAGATCGAATCGATGTTGCCTCTGCTCCATGCGACTTCGATCGCGTGGCGGATGGCCCGTTCGACTCGGCTTGCCGTTGTGTTGAATTTTTTAGCGATATCTGGATACAGCACTTTTGTGATGCTGCCTAAAAGTTCAATATCGTTATACACCATGGAAATGGCTTCACGTAAGTATAAATATCCTTTTATATGAGCGGGAACACCGATTTCATGGATGATCGTCGTGATGCTGGCATCGAGGTTTTTCTTCGGCGATTCAGGCTGCGGACGAAGCACGCTGCTTTGCGAAGACGGCGCGCGGTGCGTCAATTGTGAACCATTTCCGCTGACCTGGCGGATATGGCCGACCAGATTCTCCATATCAAACGGCTTTAGGATAAAATATGACGCGCCTAAATCAACAGCTTTTTTCGTCACGTCTTCCTGTCCGAACGCCGTCAGCATAATGACATTCGGCTGTTTTTTGAGCTGTGACTCCCTCAGCCTTTCAAGCACAGCCAGGCCGTCAAGATGAGGCATGATAATATCAAGAACGAGCACGTCGGGCTCCTTGTCTTTAAACAAAGAAAGACATTCCTGCCCGTTATAAGCCACACCGAGCACTTCCATGTCGTTTTGCCCCTCAATATATTCGCTTAACAGTCCGACAAGTTCTCTGTTATCATCAGCAACACATACTTTAATTTTCTCCACGTTTCTTCCTCCCCAATGTGTATGTTGATCATTTTCATTAATCTTTTTCTAATATGTTTAATTCGACAAGACCACTTTATTCCCTTTTTTAAAAAATGATTTTTCCAATATTAGTGGTTTATCTCTCTTTTTTTTCGTTTTTCTCAGATTTTCTTGATTTTTCGACTTGATATGCAGTTTGACAAACGGAAGAACGCGAATTTGTCGAAAAATCTTTCTTGTTTTATTTTAACTCACAGTGCGGGAGAATGAAAGGTGAAAACAAAAAACTGCCGGGGGATTCCCGGCAGTTAGCTTGCTTGATCCTTTTTGTAAATATCGATCCCGGCTTCGGACAGCATCCATTCGATGTGAACGCCGTAGCCGCTCGTCGGATCATTGACGAAAACGTGTGTGACCGCCCCAATGATTTTTCCATTTTGAATAATCGGACTGCCGCTCATTCCTTGAACGATACCGCCTGTCTTATTCAAGAGCTTGGGGTCGGTAATTTTCAGCACCATTCCTTTTGTTGCAGGAAACTTTTGCGGTGTTGTGCTGACGATTTGAATATCAAATTTCTCGACCTTATCGTTTTCAATGACTGTTAAAATTTGCGCAGGCCCTTCTTTGACTTCATTTGAAAATGCGATCGGCACCGCTTTGTCAGCCACATGGTTTTTGATCGATTCATGCAGCGTCCCGAATATCCCAAACGGGCTGTTTCTGTTAATGTCGCCGATCACTTTTCGTTCAGAAGTAAAGCGCGCCAGTTTTTCACCGGGGTTTCCGCCCTTTCCTTTTTCGATGGAGGTGACAGTCGATTTCACAATCTGACCGTTTTCCACGACAATCGGCTTTTTCGTATCCATATCGGAAATCACGTGGCCGAGCGCTCCGTATTTTTTTGATTTTGGTTCATAAAATGTCATGGTGCCGATCCCTGCGGCAGAATCCCTGATATATAAACCGATTCTGTATTTATCCTCAGCCTGATCTTTTTTCGGGACCAGTTTTGTTTTGATCTCCTGTTTGTCCCTTTTGATTAACAGATTTAGCGTTTCACCTGTTTTCCCTGCTTTTTGAATGAAAGGGGTGATGTCATTCATTTTTTCTATTTTCGTGCCGTTGATTTCGGTGATGATATCGCCTACCGCGATTCCGGCAGCCTCGCCGGGGGACTTTTTGCCATCAGGCGTATTGATTTGATGAAACCCGACGACCAGTACGCCGACAGAGTGTAGCTTGACGCCAATCGACTGCCCTCCTGGAACGACCTTAAGATCCGGCAGGACATTTACTTTTGTTTTTTTAACTGGAAATCCGGCAAAGTCATAAACGAGTTCTGCCTTTCCGTTTTTTTCACCTTTGATCTCGACTTCATGTTTATTCTCTTTTAATGTGAATGCCTCTGATGATTCATCTTGAGGAGTATGGACGGCTAAGCTTGTCTCTATTGCTCTTGAACCCGTCTCAAAAATGTTCATGTTTTTTGGTATTTCAATGTATTCTTTCACCGGTTTGTAAAATCCTACACTTATTAAAGAAACAAGGAGAATTATACCCACAGCTTTTCTGATTTTTTCAACATCCACCTTTTCACTCTCCTCGCACCTAACCCACACCATCTAAATTCTTTCGCTACATTCATTACTTTTGCCTTCCTGACAGTGATTTATAACTGCGAAGAGAAGAAAAACATTGGATAAAATGATAAAGAAACGTTGGAATAAGAAAATGAGACAAAAAATAAGCTGTTCAAAAGATTGAACAGCTTATCCGCCCGTTTTGACAAGTTTTGCTTGATGCAGAAGCTCTTTGGCGTGGCGTTTTGTCAAATCTGTCACTTCAACGCCGGCGATCATCCGGCCGATCTCAGCTATTTTTTCCTGTTTTGACAGCGGAGTGACGCTCGTCGTCGTCCTTCCGGCTTTCGATTGCTTCGTGATCAAAAGGTGGGTATCCGCCATGGCGGCCACTTGCGGCAAATGGGTGATGCACAGCACTTGTGAACCGATTGAAACACGGTGGATTTTTTCAGCAATCGCCTGGGCCACTCTTCCGCTGACACCTGTGTCCACTTCATCAAAAATGATCGAAGTGACGTCCTGCTGCGCGGAGAAAATGCTTTTCATCGCCAGCATAATCCTTGACAATTCTCCTCCTGAAGCAACTTTTGATAAGGATTTGAGCGGTTCTCCCGTATTTGTCGATATTAAGAAGCGAACGCTGTCAATGCCTTGTTTCGTCAGCTGGACGGGTACGCCGTTGACGGTAGGAGCGTCATCGCGGGCATCTGCCGTTTTGATTTGAAATTGTGTGTCAAATGTCGATTTTTCCATATAAAGCTCTTTGAGCTCCTGCTGGATTTGTCCGGCGAGCTTCTTCGCCCATGATTTACGAATGTCTGAGACATTTACCGCTTCAATCGCAACATCTTTGCCGACTGATTCAAGCTCTGCCTTTAATGCCTGAAGATGGCTGTCGCGATTTTGAATGCGGTCGATCTCTTCCTCTATTTTGGCTGAGTAGGCTTGTATGTCTTCGACAGTGGCGCCGTATTTCCGTTTCAGCTGCTTGATTTCATTCAAGCGTGATTCGATGAAATCAAGCCGTTCGGGATCATATTCCAATTCATCGAGCATGTTTCTGATCTGAAATGTTGAATCCTCAAGAATGTAATAGGCATTCGCCACTGACTCAGAGATTTTTTTGAGCCCGCCATTGATCTCTGATACATTCTCAAGCTCGCTTGAGGCCATCCCGACCCAATCGAGCCCGGCTTGCTCATTGCGCAGGGCGTTATAGGCATGCTGAAGCCCTTCATATATTTTCTCATAATTGGCAATTTGCTGGCGTTCTTCTTGCAGCAGTTCGTCTTCTTTCGGCTGAAGATTGGCGGATTCGATTTCATCAAGCTGAAATTGAATCAAATCGAGCCGGTGCGCCATTTCCTGTTCGCTTTCAGAAAGCTGCTTGACCTTTTTGACGACATTCATATAGCGGTCGTATACTTCTTGGTAAGCTTTTAATGCCTTATCAATTTCTTCGCCCGCATATCTGTCCAACAGCTGAAGATGCTGATCATCTTCCATTAGAAGCTGGTTGTCGTGCTGGCCGTGGATGTCCAATAAAAGTCTGCCGACTTCCCTGAGAGCTGCGATCGTCACAAGTTTTCCATTGACGCGGCAGATGCTTTTGCCGTTTGCATTAATATCTCTTCTCATAACGATCATATCATCCGAGGCTTCAATTCCAAGTTCGGCGCAGAGATCAAAAACGGGATGTCCGCTGTCAAGCAGAAACAACCCTTCTAATTCGGCCCTTTTCTCTCCATATCTGACATATTCACTCGACCCTCTGCCCCCGACAAGCAACGATACTGCATCAATGATGATCGATTTTCCAGCTCCAGTCTCTCCGGTTAATACAGTAAGCCCTTTTTCAAATGAAATGGTTAACTCTTCAATAATGGCAAAGTTTTTGATCGATAATTCAGCTAACAAACTTTTGTGACACCTCTTTTCGGGCCTATTTATAAAAGTTCCAGAATTTTTTTCTGAACATGTTCCGTATCTTCCTGAGTTCTGCAGATAATCAAAATCGTATCATCGCCGCAGATCGTCCCCATGATTTCTTCCCAATCCAAATTGTCCATCAACGCACCGATTGCCTGGGCGTTGCCGGGCATCGTCTTCAGGACGATCATGTGGCTTGCCGAATCAATTTTGACAAACGCATCCATCAATGATCGCTTGAGCTTGGAGAGCGGATTAAACCGCTGATCAGCAGGCAGGCTGTATTTATAGGAGCCGTTATTTGTCGGCACTTTCACCAGGTGAAGCTCCTTGATATCGCGTGAAACGGTGGCCTGTGTGACATTGTATCCGTCTTTCTTTAAAATATCGACGAGCTCATCCTGTGTCTCAATCTCATTTGCAGTGATAATTTCCCTGATTTTAATATGCCTTTGACCTTTGTTCATATTCCACCTCTGCTTATACACACATTGTGTATGTTTATACATTTATGTTATATGATTTTGCCGAAAAAGTACACGTTTGCAGCAAAAAAGGAATAATAGCCCACTATTATTCCTTTTCATCCGACTTTTTCGCTTTTAATGTGTCGTGAGCCTCTTCGACAATTTGATTGACCATATGTTCTGCGATCGGTGTTCCGGGCTTATCTGGCCCTTCCCAATGCAAATGAAGCAGAAATTCAATGTTGCCGTCTCCTCCTGTTATCGGAGAAAATGATGCATTTTTGCAATGATATCCTTCCCGGGCGGCAAATTGGCTGATATCGTTCAGCACAGCTTTATGGACGAGAGGATCGCGGACGATGCCTTTTTTCCCAACTGATTCACGGCCGGCTTCAAACTGCGGTTTGACCAGAGCGACGCAATCGCTGTCCGCCACCAAAATGTTTTTCAACACTGGCAATATGATTTTCAGCGAGATAAACGAGACGTCAATGGTGGCAAACTCCGGCATTCCTGCCGTAAAGTCAGCTGGAGTACAGTAGCGGAAATTCGTGCGCTCCATCACGATCACCCGCTCATCCTGCCTTAATTTCCAGGCAAGCTGATTATAGCCGACATCCACCGCATAGGAGCGCAAAGCACCGTTTTGCAGGGCGCAGTCGGTAAATCCGCCCGTTGACGAACCGATATCGATCATCAATTTGCCGCGGACGGAAAGTTGGAATTCCTTCAATGCTTTTTCAAGCTTTAATCCGCCTCTAGAGACGTATTTTAACGGGTTCCCTTTAATGGTCAGCGGAATCGTGCGGTCGACCTTTTCACCCGGCTTGTCCAGCCTGTTTTCATTCGTATAGACAATACCGGCCATGATCGCCCTTTTCGCTTTTTCCCGCGTTTCCATTAACCCTCTTTCTACTAATAAAACATCAAGCCGTTCTTTTTTTGCTGTCATGATCCAATTCCTTTATGAGTCTTTACAGGTGTCAGCATCCTTATTCGTCTGATGACTTCTTCTTTCGTTAAGCCGATTTCTTCAAGCAGCTTTGCAACGCTTCCATGTTCGATGAAACGATCAGGAATCCCCATTCTGTCAATCATCGGACTGTATGACTGATGGTCATGGGCAAATTCAAGAATCGAGCTGCCGAAACCGCCTTGAAGGACAGCCTCCTCGATCGTTAAGATCGGAAGACCTTCGTTCAGAATCCCCTTGAGCATCTTTTCATCAAGCGGTTTGATGAAGCGGGCATTCACTACTCTGACGGAGCGCCCTTCTTTTTGGAGCTCCTCCGCCGCGGCAAGCGCCATCGGAATGGTTGTGCCGAACGTTAAAATCACGGCATCAGTTCCGGGCCGCAACACTTCCCATGTCCCGATCGGAATCGTCTTCAACTCTTGATCCATTTTGACGCCAAGTCCGTTTCCGCGCGGAAAACGCATGGCGATAGGACCGTCATTGTATTTGACAGCCGTATTGACCATATGCTGGCCTTCATTTTCGTCTTTCGGCATCATCAGCACCAGATTTGGAATATGCCTTAAAAAGGCAATATCAAATACGCCTTGGTGGGTTTCTCCGTCTGCGCCGACAAGCCCTGCTCTGTCAATACCGATAAATACGTTTAAATTTTGCCGGCAGATGTCATGGACAACCTGGTCATATGCGCGCTGAAGAAAAGTGGAATAGATCGCCAAAAACGGCTTCATATCCTGTGTGGCAAGACCGGCAGCCATCGTGGCAGCGTGCTGTTCGGCAATGCCGACATCAAACATCCGCTCCGGAAACTCGCTTGCAAACCCTTCAAGCTTCGAGCCAACCGGCATGGCCGGGGTGATGGCCACAATCCGTTCGTCTTCGCGCGCAAGCTTCCGGACCGTTTCACTGACAAGTGAGCTCCATGACGGAGCGGCGGCTTTTGGCTTGACAAAATCCCCCGTATCGATTTTATAAGGGCCGGTTCCATGCCAAGTTCCGGTTTTATCGGTTTCCGCAGGTTTGTAGCCTTTTCCTTTTTTGGTGATGACATGGAGAAGGACAGGCCCCTTCGTTTTCTTCGCATACTGCAGGTTTTCGAACAGCTCTTCGTATGAGTGCCCGTCAACAGGCCCCAAATACGTGAAACCAAGCTCTTCAAAAAACATCCCTGACACCAACAGATATTTCAGGCTGTCTTTGATTCGCTCAGCCGTTGAGGCAAGTTTTCCGCCCACAGCGGGTATTCTTTTGAACAAATATTCGAGCTCATCTTTCACCCATTGATACTTTCCGGCTGTGCGCAGCCTTCCGAGCATGGAATGAATCGCTCCGACATTTGGAGCGATGCTCATTTCATTGTCATTTAAAATGACAATCATATCTTTTTGTTCGTGTCCGATGTGGTTCAGCGCTTCAAGCGCCATGCCGCCCGTCAGAGCGCCGTCGCCGATGATCGGGATGATGTACTCGTTTGTACCTTTTAAATCTCTGGCAGCTGCCATTCCCATCGCACCGGAAAGAGAAGTTGAGCTGTGGCCTGTTTCCCAGACATCGTGTTCGCTTTCATTTCGTTTCGGAAAGCCGCACAATCCCAGATGCTGGCGCAAAGTCGCAAAATCTTTTCCGCGGCCGGTCAAAAGCTTGTGTACATAAGATTGATGCCCGACATCCCATAAAAATTTATCTTTCGGACTGTTGAATTCTTTATGCAAAGCAATGGTCAGCTCAACGACGCCGAGATTCGGACCGATGTGCCCCCCTGATTCGGAAAGCGTTTCAATTAAAAAGCGGCGAATCTCAGCGCTTAAATCCTCCAGTTCCTGAAGGGAAAGATCTTTTAAAAATTTGGGGTCTTTTATAGATAACAGATCCAATCGGATCAACTCACTTTCAGCATGATTTCTGCAAGTATGCGCCTTGCTCATTTTCAACTGCATTTTAAGGACTGCTTTCATTATGATCAGCTTGGATTATTATATGATGAAAACATCCTCATGCGCAAACGTGCATATCGGGACGCTTTTTAATCTGAAAAAACAGCCGCTAACACATCGTGATAACGGCGCGGCGTTTCCGGTTCAACTGCTTCTATTTTAGCATAATCAGCCTTGTGTGCTCAAATGGAAACAAAGGCATCAGTGATCCCGGCGGGCAATCATCTCGCAAAAATCATAAAGGAGTTCTTTTTCCAAAGAAAGCGTCGAGATTAGCTCTTTCGCCTTTTCAATATGCTCGCTGAGCTTTTGTTTAGCGCCATCCACAGAAAGGATTGCTGGATAGGTCGATTTCCCGTTTGTCGTGTCAGAACCGATCCGCTTGCCGATTTTATCCTCGGACCCCTCCAAATCCAAAATATCGTCTCTGATTTGAAAAGCGATGCCGATATGATGGCTGAATTCGCGGAGCTTTTCGATTTCATCTTCAGGTGCATCGGCCAGAACGGCGCCGGCAATCACGCTGAAGCTGAGGAGCTTGGCCGTTTTTCCTTCGTGAATCGTCTGCAGGTCCTCAAGGGAAATGGATCTTGATTCAGCTTCCATATCTAAAATTTGGCCGCCGACCATCCCTTCGGCCCCCGCCGCTGAAACCAGCTCATTTACCAGTCTCAGGCGCTTTTCGGCGGAGACGTCTGCCGGCATCTGCGAAGCAATCAATTTAAAGCTCTCGGTCAATAATGCGTCTCCTGCCAGAACCGCTGTCGCTTCTCCGAAAATTTTATGGTTTGTCGGTTTTCCTCTTCTTAAATCGTCGTCATCCATACAGGGAAGATCATCATGGATCAACGAATAGGTGTGGATCATTTCGACCGCACATCCGACCGGAATTCCGTCCGCTTCATTTTTGCCGTAAGCATGAAGAAGCGCAAGCACCAAAATCGGTCTCAGCCTTTTTCCTCCCGCTTCCAAAGAATAAAGCATGGATTCTTTCAGGGATGTCGGCGCTTGCAGTTCTTGTATATATATAGGAAGGCGTTCTTCGATCAATGCTTTTCTCGTTTTTAAAAAAACATCCAGATTAACGCTCACCTTTTTCCTCCTCCCGGACACTGAAAGGAGTTAATTCGCCATTTTCCCGCAAAATATAGTCCATTTGCTTTTCAACATTTTGCAGTTTTTCGTGGCACATTTTTGAAAGAGTCATGCCTTCCTGGAAGTAATCGATCGCTTTTTCCAAAGGCACATCCCCTTCTTCAAGCTTTGCTACGATCTGTTCCAGACCTTTCATGGCCTCTTCAAACGTAACGTCCTCCTGGTTTCTTTTCTTATCTTCAGCCATTTGTTTCGCCTCTCTTTTGCCGTACTTCACAGGCCAAAGTCCCGTCGTTTAATTTGACAAGGATTTCGTCTTTTTCCTCGACCTGTTCAATACTTTTAATCAGTTCGTTTTCCTTATATGTCAAACTGTACCCTCTTTCCATGACTTCAAGAGGGCTCAATGCATTCAGTTTACCAAGAACCGTTTGAAACTGCGAGTGAATGTGCTTAAGCTGCACTCTCATGTTCCGTTTCAGCCGGTTTGTCTGTTCCTCATGGCGCCTTTTCGCTTGTTTCAGCTGTTCAGCCGGATGTAGCATTTCCAATTTGTACGTCTTTTCGTTCAGCATCTGTTTTTTTTGCTCCAGTGTCAAGGCCAGCTGTTTTTGAAAACGGTCAAACGCGAGATCAAACTCCTGTTCTTTTTGGGCATAGAGCCTTTTGGGATAGCGGAAAGCATAGGACGACTGAAGGTGTTTCACCCGCTCCTGTCTTTTTTTTAGATCCTGTTGCATCGTGTTTGTGATTCTTGCTTCAAGTGTTTTTAAGCGCTCCAGCAAATCAATGATATTTGGGACCGCAAGCTCGGCGGCACCCGTCGGAGTTGCAGCCCGCAAATCAGCTGTGAAGTCGCTGATCGTAAAATCCGTTTCATGCCCGACGGCGGAAATAATCGGAATGTCGGACGAAAAAATGGCTCTGGCGACGATCTCTTCATTGAAAGCCCACAGCTCTTCAATCGACCCGCCGCCGCGTCCGACGATTAATACGTCGCACAACTCTCTGCGGTTGGCTTCTTCAATGCTGTTGACGATAGACTGGCTCGCGTTTGTTCCCTGAACGAGAGTTGGAAGGACGATCACTTTTACAAGGGGATATCTTCTTTTAATGGTGGTGATGACATCCCGTACAGCCGCTCCTGTAGGAGAAGTGACAACACCGATGACAGATGGAAAGGCGGGGATGGATTTTTTATGTTTTTCGTCAAACAAACCTTCTTGTGAAAGTTTTTTCTTTAATTCTTCATAAGCCAGATGAAGCGCACCGATGCCGTCTGGTTGCATTTCCTTCGCATAGAGCTGATAGCTGCCGCTCGGTTCGTAAACCGAAATGCCGCCTCTCACCAACACCTTCATCCCGTTTTCAGGGGTGAAGCCGAGACCTTTGTTTTGTCTGGCAAACATAACGGCCTGGATGCGGGCATTGTCATCCTTGAGCGTAAAATAAATATGTCCTCTGCTATGTATTTTCACATTTGACAGCTCGCCCTTGATCCAAAGATCATCAAGATGGGGATCGACGTCAAACTTGCGTTTAATATATTTTGTCAAAGCCGTGACCGTGACAAATGATACTTCACTCATGGCACAGTCTCCTTTCTTAGAGGCACAGGTAGGTTCATCCGCCGGACATCATCCGGCGGGTGAACGTTTTTTTAAAGGGAACGTTTCGCTGATTTTACCGTGTTATGGGCAAGCATTGTAATCGTCATCGGACCGACGCCTCCGGGTACAGGCGTGATATATGATGCTTTTTCTTTTGCCTCATCAAACGCCACATCTCCGGTGAGCTTTCCGTTGTCAAGGCGGTTGACGCCGACATCAATGACAATGGCTCCTTCTTTTATCTGATCCGCTTTGATAAAATTGGCTTTCCCCACAGCTACGATCAGCACATCGGCTTTTTTCGTGTGCGCCGTTATATCGGCCGTCCTTGAATGGCAATATGTGACGGTTGCGTTTTCGTTCAAAAGCAGCTGGCCAACCGGTTTCCCCACGATATTGCTTCTGCCGACGACAACAACCTCTTTCCCTGACAGATCAATGCCGGTTTTCTTCAGCAATTCGACGATTCCCGCCGGTGTGCAAGGCAGGAATGTATCTTCGCCGAGCAGCATCTTTCCTACGTTCAGCGGATGAAAACCGTCAACATCTTTGTCAGGAGATATCCTTTCAATCACCGCTTGTTCGGAAATATGATCCGGAAGAGGCAGCTGGACAAGAATTCCGTGAAAGTCGTCATTCTTGTTGTACTGGTCGATGACTTCAAGAAGTTCCTGTTCAGAGAAATCTGCGTCAAAATGGTCCAATTGGAAGCGCATCCCCATAGCTTCAGCTGCTTTTTTCTTTCCGCGTACATATGAAAGAGACGCCGGATCATCACCAATTAAAATAACGGCCAATCCCGGGGTAACTCCCTGTTTTTTAAGCTCTTCAACTTCCTTGGCCAGCTGCCCGCGCTTTTCTTTCGCTGTTTCTTTTCCGTCGATGATGGTTGCTGTCATTTGCTCTCCTCCTAAATTATTCAAGGTCTGATTTAATGTTAGAAAGAACACCGTTTACAAACTTCGCTGACTTGTCATCACCAAATTGCTTTGCCAGTTCTATCGCTTCATTCATAGAGACGTTGACAGGTATGTCGTCCAAAAACAGCATTTCATAAGCGGATAAACGCAGAATCGCGCGATCGACATTGGCGAGCCTGTCGAGCTTCCAATTGACGAGATGACGCTTGATCATCTCATCGATTTTGCTTTTGTTCTCTAAGACCCCGTAAACAAGCTGTTCGAAAAAAGCATCGCTTTCAAGGTCGTCAAGGGCATGCTGCATTGCTTCTTTCGGTTCTATATCGCTGACATCAATCTGGAATAATGACTGCAAAGCCTTTTCTCTTGCTGTTCTTCTTTTCATCCTTACTTTTTCTCCTTTAATCCTCTTTGCTGCTGCCGCTTAAGCCACAAAGAGATCATATCATATTTTTAGTGTTTTCGCATGCGAAAATCGTGATTTTATCGCCAATAACCGAATAATAAACAATAAACTCCCAACAACATTCGTTTTTATTTTTGCGCCGGGTCTTTCATTGCTTTTATTTTTGATCGATACCACCGGAATGATGCTTATGAAAAATGATTTTTTAAACACACGGAACATGAAAAAACCAAAGGGCCGACATTCCCCTTGGTTCTCCCAAAAAAGTGCTACATCTCTTGATCGATTTCCACTTCTTGTGTTTTTGAATCAAATTGGACTCCAACGATATGAATGTTGATTTCGTTAATCGACAGAGCCGTCATATTCAGGAGCGTCTGGCGGATATTATCCTGGACGGCATTTGCAACTTTAGGAATGGAAACGCCGAATAGCATCACACAGTAGACGTCAATGATAATGCCGTCGTCGGTCAGATCAACTTTGACGCCCTTGCCGTGATTCTTTTTTCCAAAGCGTTCTACAACACCTGTTGCGAAATTGCCGCGCATTCCGGCAACGCCTTCAACTTCGGAAGCGGCGATTCCGGCAATCACCTCAATGACCTCCGGAGCGATCTCCACTTTTCCTAAATGATCTTCTTCATGGCTCATTTCCAATAAGCTGTTGTCGTCTTTCAATCTGCTCACCTCCGTATAAATTACGACCCCATTACATCATATATTTCTAAAAACTTCGTATTAAATTCTCCGCTTACAAATGTTTCATGGTCAAGCAGCTTCAAATGGAAAGGGATCGTCGTATGAACGCCTTCGATGACGAATTCGCTCAGCGCCCTCTTCATTCTTTGGATCGCTTCCTCCCGCGACTTTCCATATGTGATGACCTTGGCAATCATGCTGTCATAGTACGGCGGAATCATATAGCCCGGATATGCAGCTGAGTCCACTCTGACGCCGAGACCGCCCGGAGGCAGGTACATCTCGATTTTTCCCGGAGAAGGCATGAAGTTTTTCTCCGGATTTTCCGCGTTAATCCGGCATTCGATCGCCCATCCGTTAAAGGCGACTTCATCCTGGGTCAGGCTCAGCTTCTCGCCTGAAGCCACTTTGATCTGCTCTTTGATCAAATCGACGCCGGTCACCATTTCCGTCACCGGGTGTTCAACCTGAATCCGCGTGTTCATTTCCATGAAGTAATACTTTTGTTCGCGGTAGTCATAAATGAACTCGACTGTTCCCGCTCCCGTATACTGAACGGCTTCAGCCGCTTTGACCGCCGCCTGACCCATCTGCTCCCTGATTCCTTCATCAAGCGCAGGCGAAGGGGTTTCTTCAATCAGTTTTTGCAGCCTTCTTTGGATCGAGCAGTCACGCTCACCCAAATGAATCGTGTTTCCGTGTGTGTCTGCAAGGACTTGAATTTCGACGTGCCGGAAATCTTCAATATATTTCTCGATGTACACACCGGGGTTGCCAAACGCTGTCGCGGCTTCCTGCTGGGTGATTTTGATGCCGTTGATCAGCTCTTCTTCCGTCCGGGCAATCCTGATTCCTTTTCCGCCGCCTCCGGCAGTTGCCTTTATAATCACAGGATACCCGATATCGCGTGCCAATGAAACCGCATCTTCTATATCCTCAATAATTCCTTGAGAGCCCGGTACGATCGGAACGCCGGCCTGCTTCATCGTTTCCCTTGCGACATCCTTTGTTCCCATTTTGGAGATCGCGTCCGCGGTCGGTCCTACGAAGGTGACGTTTACTTCTTCGCAAAGCTCTGCGAAATCTGAGTTTTCCGCAAGAAAGCCGTAACCTGGATGAATCGCGTCCGCCCCGGTCATTTTAGCAACGCTGACGATGTTGGTGATGTTTAAATAGCTGTCTTTTGAAAGCTTGGGTCCGATGCAGAATGCTTCATCGGCCATCTGTACATGAAGCGCCTCTCTGTCAGCCTCTGAAAAGACGGCAACTGTATCGATTCCCAGTTCTTTACACGCTCTGATAATTCTGACAGCAATTTCTCCCCTGTTCGCAATTAATAGCTTTTTTATCATCTCAATTGCTCCTTACTCTGCTTTTACTAAAAATAAAGGTTGTCCGTATTCAACAAGCTGGCCGTTTTCAACCAGCACCTCAACGATTTCACCTTTTACTTCAGCTTCGATTTCATTGAAGAGCTTCATCGCTTCGACGATGCAGACAACGGAAGATTCCGTCACCTTTGAACCGACGGTTACATAAGGATCAGCTTCAGGCGAAGACGATGCATAAAACGTCCCGACCATAGGGGAGGTGATTTTATGAAGGTTTTCATTGGCGTTGGCGGCTTCCTGTTGAGCCGGCGCTTCCTGGACGGGCGCTTGCTTTGCCTGAACAGCAGCTTCTTGTACCGGAGCCTGAACAGGAACGGCCGGCGCCTGCTGGATGGTTTGTACGACACCGCTTTGTTTTTTCAGTTCAACCTTCGATCCTTCGTTTTCATATGTAAATTCATTTATCGAAGATTCATCAATTAATTTTATCAATTCTTTAATTTCATCAATTTTTAACATGCTATCGCACTCCTAATGAAAAGATTTATCATGTTTATCAGTTAGTACTAAAAGTACATACTATATTCATCTTACAGGAGAGGAATGCCGAATTCAACTACAATCATAAAGGCGCCTTGTCAGCCCGCGGCTAATAGGCGCAAAAAATCCCGCTTTCTGCAAGCGGGAAACGGTTTAATCAGCAGGCTCAAACGTTACGGCCACATCGTTTAAGTTTTTGACTTCTTTTGCGACGATATCGATGATATCAGCAGCGGCAGATTTGGAATGTTCTTTCGCTTTGACGGTAATGTTGACTTTGTCGCCGTCAGCATTTACAAGAGCGTCCTTGTATCCTTTTGTTTTGATCAATGTCTCCAGCGTTTTTTCTGTTCCCTCCGCTTCGCTGAGCTCATTCATTTTATCGTAGGCTTCGCTTTTTTCCTTAGCTGTCGCTTTGTCGCTTCTGACGATCTCGGTTAGCTGCTCCCTCTCTCTGCTGCGCTGATCGTCCATTTCCATCCGATATGTCGTAAATACATCGTCGCCGGATGATTCCTCTGTGACAACCTCTCCATTGCTGCCGCTCTGTTCACTGGCTGACGTTTCTTTATCTTTTCCTTCGGTCTTTCCTTTTTCGGACTCTGTGCCTTTATCTTTCCCAGGTTCCTCTTTTGCAGGTTCCTCTTTCGCCGGTGCTTCCTGCTTTTCTTTTTCCGCGGCTACTTGTCCTTCTTGATCCACGGAAACGACGTTCTCTCCTTCAGGTGACATGATGTAATAGACACTCAGCACAACGACAAGACTTAACATGGTTAAAAGCCAGACCGTTTGTTTTTTCAGCATCATTTATGAATCCTCCTTCATTTTTTTAGGGGCGACAGCGACGCGGTGGCTCGGGACATCCAAAAACCTTGTCACTGCTTCAATAATGGTCTTTTTTATTTGAACGTTGTCGACTCCCTGAGCGACAACGAGGACACCTCTGATCTCGGGTTTTTTCGTCTGAACGACAACAGGTGTTTCTTCCTGGCCGTTTTTAATCATGACGATCTCTTCGTCTGAAGAAATTTCCGTCACCGTCCGTTTGCCTCCCTGTTTATCCGTCTCACTTGTCGATGTCTCTTGCGTCTTCTGATTTTTTTCAAATACTTTCAACGATGTTGCGTCAACATTGACGACGATCGAGACATCGTCAACACCGATGATCGTTTCCAAAATTTCTTTCAGCTGATTCTCGTATTCTTGTTCATAATCATCGATAGACTCCTTCGGCTTCTCATTGCCCGTCGGTTTAAACACTTCTTTTTCCCGGCCCTTTTCGCTCGTTTCAGTGCCGGCTTGCTGCGATGATGCGGGCTCGGTCTTGTGATCTTCAGAAGGTTCGGCAGAAAAGATCTGGCTTACCAGCATGAAGGAGACACCGAGAACAAACAACAGCAGAAAGTAATGATATTTTGTGAGCTTCTTTCCCTCTTTCTCTTCGTTCGGGAGCAGTTGTCCGATCAGCTTTCCGATCCAATTTTTATTCATGGCCGCTTTGTTCTCCCCCTTCTAAATGAACTGTGATCTTGCCGGGGTCCATTTCCCATATGTCTGCCAGCTGCTCGGCGATTCTTTCCGCTTCTTTCTCCTCTTGATCGCGCTTCGAGCTGTAGCTTTCCCCCGGGTTGATGTCCACCGGGGCGACGGCTTGGACCGTTTTTTCGGAAGCGGAGCCCATGAAGACTGCAACCTTCATATGTTCAGCGATGTCTTTCTCAGATTTCAGGTGTTCGTCTGAAGAGATTTTGACTTGTTCTATCATATATTGGTCATGATTGAACATCTCCTCCGCCCTCTTTTTTAATTGAACAGCCATCTGTTCTAAAATATATGCTTGCTGTGAGGCTTGTATTTCTTTTTTTTCTGAATTCAGCTGATTTTTTATTTCTCCTGACTGAACTTGTCCATTCTCGGTCAGATGTTCGAAAATGACTTCCGGATCGGTGCGGAACAGCGTGAAGATCGGCTTCAGGATGACGACGATCAACAGCAGGCTGATGACCATCTTCGCGTATTTTTGCATGCTGGAATTCGGCAGAAGCATATCGATGACGATGGCAAGCAGAATAAATAAAATAATATTTGTGAGCCACTCCGTCAAAAATTCCACATGAGCCCCTCCCCTACTTCATCATCATGGTCAGATTCCCGGCTGTAATAATGACGGTTAAGCTTAAGAAAAACATCAGCGAGACGATAGCCATCGCCGCGAAAATATAGATCACGCTTTTGCTGATGACATCAAGGCAGCTGATCACCGGCCCTCCCCCAAGCGGCTGCAGAACAGCGGCGGCTATTTTGTAGATCAATGCCAGCGAGAGGATTTTGATGGCGGGAAAAGCGGCGATGCAGATCAAGATCGCAACACCGAGGATTCCGACGGTGTTTTTCAGCAGAAGAGAAGCGCTGATCACCGTATCTGTCGCTTCTGTAAACATGCGGCCCAAGACGGGGATGAAATTGCCGGTGATGAATTTGGCCGTCCTCAGGGTGATTCCGTCCGTAACCGCAGCTGAGGCGCCCTGTACAGATATGACCCCGAGAAATACGGTTAAAAAAGCGGCCAGCGTCCCGATTGCCACATTCCTTAAAAGCTGGGCGAGCTGTGTGACCTTGTATTGTTCTGTCATCGTGCTGACGATGCTTAAGATCGCTGATAAAAACAAGAGCGGCAGGACGACATATTGGATAAACAAACCGCTGGAGTTCATTAAAAAGAGAATCACAGGATGAAAAAAAGCGGCTGAAACGGCTCCTCCTGAGCTTGCCAGCAGGGCGAGGAGCAGGGGTATGAGCGACAGAATAAAGCTTGTCATCGATTGAATCGCTTCATTCGCATACGTGACGGCGATCCGAAAACTGTTTAGCGCAAGAATAATCAGGACCATGTAAACGATCGCATAGGCGACTTTGCTGACGGTGCTCTGCTGGAACGCATTTTGCAGCAGCTGGAGCAGCACACAAAATATCGTTAAGAGAATCAAGGTCCCCAGGAGTTTTCCGCCAGCCAGCACTTCATGGAACAAGTAGGAAAACAGCGCCTTGACCCATTCTTCAGGGGAAAAATGCTTTTCTCCTTTTATAAAATCCAATAAACTTCCTTTTTGACTTTCAGGAAGATAGCCCCCATAGTCTGTCATGATCTTGTTCCAAAACTCTCCCACACGGTCGAGTTCCAATGCCTCGGCCTGCTCTTTTGCCATCGCTTCAGCGGATTCTTCCGTTTCTTGGGCTGAGCCTGCTTCCTGCGGCTCCTCGTCCGCTGCTTGTACATCCCGCGCTCCGAAGCATATCATCCCGATGACAAACAGCCAGAACAGAAAACGCTTCATACTAAAGAACATCCTCCTTTCTGACTAGGACATCGAAGGGATCAGCCCGATGATGGTTTCGATAATGACGGTTAAAATGGGAACGGCCATGACCAAAATGAGGATTTTTCCTGCCAGTTCGATCTTCGAAGCAATCGCCCCCTGCCCGGCGTCCTTGGCCAGCTGTGCGCCAAACTCCGCGATATACGCGATACCGATAATTTTCAAAATCGTTTCGACATACATCATGTTGATATTTGCATTGGCGGCTATTTTTTCAATCATGCGGATGATTTCATAGACCTGATCCATTAGGAATAAAAAGATAGTGCAGCCTGCAAAAACGACAATGAGAAAAGCAAAAGTCGGTTTCTGCTCTTTGACAATCAAGCTGAGGAAGGTTGCAATCATTCCCAATCCTACGATTTGAACGATTTCAATGAGTAAGCCCCCCTATCCTTGAAATAGAAAGACAGCTTTTATCTTTTGGAACAGATCATCGACGACAGTAGCCACCATGAATAAAATATAAATAAATCCTAAAAGCGTGACCCATTGGGCATATTCTTTCTTCCCCATTTGGTCGAGTATGGTGTGGAGAAATGCGACGACGATTCCGACGCCGGCTATTTGAAAAATAATGTTTACGTCTATTCCCATTTCATGTATGCTCCCCTCTTCATTACATCAATAGAAGAATCAGCAGCAGTCCTGACAGGAACCCAAGGCTTTTGACCATCTTTTCGTTTTTCGCCTGCGCCAGATTCGCTTCAGCTTCTTCTGTTTCTAAATGGGTTAACGCCAGTTTGATATGTTTTTGCTGAGAAATCAGATCATGACGGCCAAGGGTTTCTCCAAATTGCCGCAAAATATCAAGCTCTTTTTTCTTTAGAGCCGTTTGCGGCCATACTTTCTGCAAACTTTCTTCCCACGCCGCTCCGGCCGAGACGCTTCCTTCTTCCAGTTTTTCAGAAAAGGTTGCAAATATGGAAGCGACGGGCTCTTGCATCTGCTCTGCGATATGATGGGAAGCCGTGCGGAGCGGTGTGTGTCCATACATGATTTCAGCTTCCAGCGACTGCAAGGCGGCCAAGAGCTGACGGATTTGCTTCGGCCTTTCCCTGAAAGGTTTGGCCATTTCAAATCCCGTCCATGTGGCAGCTGCCAAAATCAGCGCTGCTCCCAAAAGCTTCAGCATGATAACACCCTCTGATTCGCCCCGAGCGGTTCTCCATCACCATTGTAGATGCGGTTTAAGCTGCCCGGGCCGTTCTTTCTGGAAAGCTCGACAATTCGCTGAAATACGCCGTATTCCCTGAGCAGCTTCAGCGACGGGCGCTTGGCGATATCTGAATATGTGAATCCGTGGGCGGACACAATAATTGTCACTCCTGCATGCACCGCTTCCAAAAGCGCTTCAGCGTCTTCCATTCGGCCAATTTCATCTGCAATCACAACGTCCGGGCTCATCGAACGGATCATCATCATCAGACCTTCCGCCTTCGGACAGGCGTCAAGAATGTCGATGCGATCGCCGAACCGGTATTGAGGAATGCCGTTAACACAGCCGGCAATTTCCGACCTTTCATCAACGATCGCCACCTTTTTGGCGGGGATGCTTCCGTTCCCCGCGCTAATCAGCCTTGCAAGATCTCTAAGCAGGGTTGTTTTGCCTGTTTGCGGGGGACCGATGATCAGCGTGTTGAGCCACATGTGTTGAAACAAATGGGATGCATACGGCTTGGCGATACCGATTTTTTCTTTGGCAATGCGAATATTGAATGATGAAATGTCCCTGATTCCTTTGACGGCCCCGTTTTCCACGACAACTCTGCCGGCCAGGCCGACCCGGTGTCCGCCTCTGATGGTGATATAGCCTTTTTTCAGCTCTTCTTCAAGCGTATACATGCTGTAATCGCCCAGTCTGGTCAAAAACAGCGCCGCATCTTCATGTGTGGCGGTATAATTCAAAAAAAGCGAATGCCCCTGGCGGACCAGTTCCAGCGGACGACTTGTCCTTATCCGAATTTCTTCTATTTGATCTGCTTCTTGTTTTTTAAGTCCGCTGAGCGCGCGTTTTATCGTGTCAGGGAGAATCTCTGTGATGTGGTGCAAAAACACTCCCTCCTTCTCCAAGCTTGTCTTCTATAAAAATGTATGTTCAAAGGAAGACTTTATGACAAGTCCGTCTCTCCCCGCTGTTTTGGCTATTTGTAGATGCCTGCAATAATAAAAACAACACCCATGAAAATCAAAACAAGTTTGGCATATGACAGCTGCCCTGCAATTTGATATATTCCGATTGTCATCGTAATAATAAAGATCAGCGGTCCGACCATTGCCAGAACGCTGTTAACCGCCACCGCTTTGCGGACATCGTTCATCAAAAGCATCACGATGGCGGCCGTCAGCTCAATCAGGGAGGAGACAACCCTTAACGCAGCCATCGATAAAACCGTCGGATTGACTTGTCCAAAGAAAAACTTCATCATCTTAAACCTCCAGTAACACTTCCGGCTTTTTTTACAATCTATGCTCTCTTTTGAAAAAGTAGTCTTCTAAATTTTCCATTTGAAGGTAGAATGAAGGCAAAAAAAAAGAGCCGGCTTTAAAAGCCGGCTCTTTATCCTGATGTTATGCTCTTGATACGTAGGATCCGTCAGAAGTGTTGACAACGAGCGTATCGCCTTCGTTCACGAAGAACGGCACGTTGACAACAAGACCTGTTTCAGTTTTTGCTGGTTTTGTTCCGCCAGAGGCTGTATCGCCTTTTATGCCCGGTTCTGTTTCAACAACTTTCAGCTCGACTGTATTCGGAAGTTCAATTCCGAGAGTCTCTGTCTGATACATCATGATTTGAACGGACATGTTTTCAAGCAAGAATTTGAGTTCGTGCTCGATTTGGGAAGCATTCAGCTCAAGCTGTTCATAGGTTGTTGTATCCATGAAAACGTGCTGATCGCCGTTCGCATATAAATACTGCATCGTTTTTGTTTCAATTTGAGCGCGCGCTACTTTTTCACCTGCACGGAAGGTTTTCTCCTGAATCGCGCCTGTGCGGAGATTTCTCAGTTTTGAGCGGACAAAAGCAGCACCTTTTCCCGGCTTGACGTGCTGAAAGTCAACAACGCGCCAGATGCCTCCGTCTACTTCAATTGTTAAACCTGTGCGAAAATCGTTTACTGAAATCATGATTATCCTCCTATTGCTCCAATCAACGGATTATAAAATAATTAATTCTTTTGCGGAATGGGTAAGGGATTCGTTCCCGCCGTCGGTCAGCACGATATCATCCTCGATTCTGACTCCGCCTTTACCCGGTATGTAGATTCCCGGTTCAACCGTGACGACCATGCCCTTTTCAAGCGTCTGGTCTGAACGCGCAGAAAGCGCCGGACTTTCATGAACTTCCATGCCAAGGCCATGGCCTGTTGAGTGGCCGAAGTAATCGCCGTAGCCCTTTGAAGTAATGTAGTCCCTTGTCAAAGCATCAGCCTGTTTTCCGGTGATTCCCGGCTTGATAGTCTCCATGCCGATGGCCTGTGCTTCAAATACGGTCTGATAAATTGTTTTCAGCTCGTCGCTCGGCTCGCCCACCGCGATCGTCCGCGTCATATCCGAGCAGTATCCTTTATAGTAGGCCCCAAAGTCGAGCGTCACAAAGTCGCCCTTCTCGATGGCTTTTTCGCTTGCCACTCCGTGGGGGAGGCTCGAACGCAATCCGGAAGCGACGATCATATCAAATGAGGAATGATCGGCTCCCTGCTTCCGCATGTAAAATTCAAGCTCATTGGCGATGGCGATTTCCGTCATGCCGGGCCGTATAACCGTGAGAATATGGCTGAATGCATCATCTGCTATCTTTGCAGCTTCCTTTAATATCTTAATCTCTTCACTTGACTTAATCAAGCGCAACTTTTCCACAGATTGTGAAACCGGAACAAGCTCGGCTGATGGAAGCTGCTTTTTATAAGAAGCATACGTCCCGTATGTCATTTTATCCTGCTCAAAACCGATTTTATTTAATCCCATTTCTTTGATCACTTCGGCTGCCTTTTGGACGATGCCGCCTGTATGCTGGACGACTTCAAAGTCTGCGACCTGCTTTTTCGCCTGCTCTGTGTAGCGGAAATCCGTGATGAACACCGCTCTGTCCTCTGAAATGACCGCAAGTCCCGATGATCCGGTAAAGCCTGTTATGTAACGCAAATTAATGCCGCTCGTCACCAAAAGCCCTTCGATTCCCAGGCCGCCGAAAAGCTCTCTCAATTTGTTCAGTTTCATTTTTGACTCCCCCTATTGGTTATTGTTCAAAAAATAACAGACAGCAAGCTTATAACCTTCAAATCCAAGCCCGGTGATCTGGCCTCTTGTGACAGGAGCAATGACCGATCGGCGGCGAAACTCTTCCCTTGCATGAGGATTTGATAGATGGACTTCGATCACCGGAATCCCGATCGCTGCCACCGCATCGCGGATCGCATAGCTGTAATGTGAAAAAGCCCCGGGATTTAAAACAACGCCATCATACTGTTCATCTGCTTCATGAAGAGCGTCGATGATATCCCCCTCATGATTGGATTGAAAAAAAGTCAGCTCGGCATGCACGCCTTCAGCAAATTGAAAAAGCTTCTGCTCCAAATCAGTCAATGTGTCTTTCCCGTATACTTCCGGTTCGCGTTTGCCCAAACGGTTTAAATTCGGACCGTTCACTATTAAAATGTGCGGCAATTCTCTTCCCCCCTTTTCACTCAAAACATTCTCACGCCAAAAAAAATGTCCACTTACAGTGAACATTTTATCATATTGATCCGGCATCAACACTATTCCCTTGTTTCCCCCAGCGCCCGCGAAAGCTTTTCCTCATTCAGTTCATTGTACTCAAACGAAATCGAGTAACCGACAAACAAGCCGTAAAGCAGATAGATACAGAGCGTCGTCACCACTGTTTCCCTCTTTAACTCAGGGACAGTCCGGACATCGGGAAACATAGGGTTAAACAGATAAAAGACAATGAGCCACAAAACAACCCCATACGCCATACCGCCCCAGATGCCTTTCACTTGTTTCAGACAGCCGAAATAAATCAGTGCAGCTCCGATGGAGATAACTCCGATCAATAGAATACTGATCACCGTGCCGAGAAATCCGTTTTTCCAATCGCCGATGACAAAAGGCTGAAGAATCATGTTCGGATTGACTTCCGAAAATTTAAACAGATATGCCAGTTCACCGATGGTTCCCCAAATCAGTCCGCCGAAAAATCCCGTAGTGATCACCCTGCCGCTGAAGGACATCGGACTTTCCCGCTTATTCTGCTCCAACTCTTCCGATTGTTTCTGATTGTCTTCATTGCTCATGATGCTCTCGATCACCTCCATTTCCAGTATGTCCAAAAACAGCGGAGGCAACATCATTTTGCCAATATTTTTAAACCGGAGTGTAAAAATTGCACAGGCGGGTATACTTAAATTAGATTTGGCATTCGCCGGGTGTGAAATTCTTGATTTTTTAGGCCCGTCAATCTAGAGGTTTCAGCATTTTTCCTGTACAATAGGTGTAAGGAAATGGTTAATGTAATCATAGATTGATACAGATAGGTTGATGCATATGTCAAATCAAAAAAAACGCCCCGCATACGGAGGGCAGGCTGTCGTCGAAGGCGTCATGTTTGGCGGCAGGCGCCATTATGTAACAGCGATCCGCAGAAAAGACCGGAGCATTGAATTTTTCAAGCTGCCGCGCAAAACGAACCCGATGCTTGACAGGTTAAAGAAAATCCCTTTTCTCAGAGGGATCATCGCCATTATCGAAGCAAGCGCAAACGGGACGCAGCATTTGAATTTCTCCAGTGAACGTTATGACCGTGACCCCTCTTTAGATGAGCAATTGAAAGAGGAGAAGCCGTCGAAACTGACGATGATTTTCGGTCTTGCCGCAGTCGGTGTGCTTTCATTTGTTTTCAGTAAGTTTGTTTTTACGCTTGTTCCCGTGTTTCTCGCGGAGCTCACCAGGCCGGTATTTCAGTCCGACGTCGCACAGATTGTGATCGAAAGCTTTTTTAAGCTGCTCCTTCTCTTGGGCTATATATACGCGATATCGTGCACCCCTTTTATTAAAAGGGTTTTTCAATATCACGGAGCCGAACACAAGGTCATAAACTGTTACGAACAAAATCTGCCGATCACGGTTGAAAATGTTCAGCGCCAGTCAAGACTTCACTATAGATGCGGAAGCAGCTTCATTTTATTTACCGTGATCGTGGGCATGTTTGTTTACTTGCTTGTTCCTGCTGACCCTCTCTGGGTCCGTATTTTGAATAGAATCGCACTGATACCGGTTGTTCTCGGCATTTCCTTTGAAGTGCTGCAGCTGACCAACAAAGCGAGAAACATACCAGTGCTGAAAGTGCTGGGCTACCCGGGCCTTTGGCTGCAGCTTTTGACGACAAAAGAGCCGGCAAACGATCAGGTGGAAGTGGCAATCGCAAGCTTTAACGAGCTTCTTCAGATGGAGACCAAAGCAGAGGACGAACAGAAGGAACCTTCTAATATCGTAATTTGAATTTTAACGAATCGGTTAATTTTTTGGGAGGTGGACAATTATGAAGCAACGCGTACATCCTGTCTCAGCTTTAATTATGGCGTTTGGAATTTTTGGCTTTGCCTATTTTGCCTTCACAAGTCCAGGCCAGCTGCTGCAATACCTGCTCGTGTTTGCTGCAGTCGGCGCGATCATCTACTTTGTGATCAGGCGTATTTCCAATCGTGCTATGGGCAGTGAAGGAGCCGCTTTTAAAAAGGCAGCCAAACAATCCAACAGGCGTTTTCAGGACCATAAAAAACGCTCCTCAAAAGGCCGTGTCAATCATCTTAGAAGCGTGCCTTCTATCAATAAATCAAAGCCTGTACTGGTCAAGAAAAAAAGCCAGACGCAGCTGACAGTGATTGAAGGCAAAAAAAGCAAAAAGAAAAACAGGGCTTTCTTTTAATACGTCCACTGTTTCAAAAATAATTCTGTTCGTTTTTTACCTAGCTCAATCAGAGCTAGTTTTTTTTCTGCTGAAAGCGCAAATTCAGTCGACAGCACTTCTTCCACGGGCAAAAAAATCACGTTCCGTTCATGCTTCGTGGAAATATGCCTGGCATCGTGCGCTTCCTTCATGGTTTCAAAAAGCGCCCCGAACAGCTCAAACGCATTATTGATCGTTTTCTTCGGCCTCTCTTTTTCATTGGGCATCAATGTGACGCCTAAAACCGGGCGCTTTTTTTCAGCGGTAAACAGCCAAATCGGAAAATTGCTCAGCACCCCGCCGTCAACAACTGTACTAATGCCGGCCGAGGATTTCAGTTTAACCGGTTCAAAAAAATAAGGGATGCTGCAGCTCATCCGCACCGCCCTCGCAACCGAAAAACGATCCGGATTCAAACCGTATCGATGAAGATCGTCAGGCAACACAAGCATCTTACCGTTCGTCAAGTCGGAAGCGATCACCTTGAGCTTTCCCTTTTCAAAATCGCCGAACACGGAAATGCCTTTCTCTTTTAATTTCGCGGAAATCCAGTTTTCTAATTTATCTCCTTTATATAACCCTAACCGCCAATAAATCGAGACCCACTGCAGCAGCTTTAAAGGCAAAAACGAAAAACGCGGATCAAGAAGATCGCCTTCATTTAGTTCCTCCAACATTCTGCGGATCTCTTGACTCGTATACCCGGCTGCAATAAACGATGCAATAATTGAGCCGGCACTTGTTCCGGCCAGTCTCTTAAAACGGAAGCCCCGTTTTTCAAGCGTTTCATATGCCCCTGCCAGTGCGATGCCTTTCATTCCGCCGCCTGAAAAAACCCCGTCTATGTACATGCCCTTCTCCCCCCTTAAAAGATGGCCCTAACACCATTTTAAGAAGGGATCGGTAAAAAAAGACCATAAGACAAGGAGGCCGGCAAATGAAAAAAGCCGCCGGTGATCCGGTCGGCTTTTTTTACTGGTTTTCCTGTTCATTTCTTTTTTGAACGCTTCTCAAGTCGTCGATTCTTTTGCGGTCGTCTTCAAAGTATTGCACAAGATCTCCGACCCGATCGATGCTGTTCCAGCTTAAATGATGTTCAATGCCTTCGACATCATCATATATTTTCTCTTCGTCAACACCAATGATTCGCAAAAACTGCTCCAATAATTCATGTCTGTATACTAAACGCTTGCCTATTTTTTTCCCTTTAGGCGTCAGCACAAGTCCGCGATACTTCTCATAAATCAAATATTCGTCTTTATCGAGTTTTTGAACCATTTTTGTAACCGAGGAGGGATGGACGGCTAAAGCTTCTGCAATATCTGAGACTCTGGCATATCCTTTTTCTTCTATCAGCATATAAATTTGTTCTATGTAATCTTCCATACTCGGTGTTGTCATCAAATCCCTCCAAATCACACCTATTCAAATCATAACAAGTTTACACTATGTGCATGTAAAAAACAAGCAATCAGATAACGTTTTCACAGAGTTATCTCTTATAGTTCCATTCATCTGTCACATATTTCGTCCGGGCAAGTTCCTCGACAAATTCGGTTTCTTCCCGTGAGAGTTCATAGGGCTCCAAATGGATGTTCAGCCCTTTTTCAAACCCTGTTTTAAACGCAGCGCTCGCTTCTTCAATCGTCACCCGTTTGGCCGCGAGCTCATTAATGGCGACCGCCTTCTCCTTAAAGCTTCGCTGCATGCGCTCTCTGATGCGGTCGTTTTTGTAAATGAACAAATCAAACAGCTTGTCTTCATCAAGATCAAGGAGAATCGACCCGTGCTGAAGAATGACCCCTTTTTGTCTCGTCTGGGCGCTTCCGGCAACCTTTCTGCCCTCGACGACGAGCTCATACCAGGAAGGCGCGTCAAAACATACGGATGACCGCGGGCTTTTGAGGCTCTGCTTTTCTTTCTCTGTTCTCGGGATAGCGAAATACGCGTCAAGCCCCAGCTCCCTGAATCCTTGAAGGATGCCCTCAGAAATAACCCTGTAGGCTTCCGTCACCGTCTTCGGCATTTCCGGATGTTCTTCAGAGACGATGACACTATATGTAAGCTCTTGATCGTGGAGAACACCCCTTCCTCCCGTCGGCCTTCTGACAAAACCTAAACCGTGTCTTTTGACGGCTTCGAGGTCGACTTCCTTTTCAATGTTTTGAAAATAGCCGACCGATAGCGTTGGCGGATTCCATCCGTAAAAGCGGATGGTCGGCGGAATTTTCTGCTCGCTGTGCCAATAAAGCAGCGCCTCGTCAAGTGCCATATTATAAGCGGGGTCTTGTCGCCCCGAATCGATAAAACACCAAGTTTCCTTTTCCATCAACACATACCCTCTTTTTCTTTGGTATAAAATAAGTCTACCATTCCCTTTGAAAATTGAAAATAAATTCAGCTTAATCAGATGACAGATTTCTGTGCCTTTACTATAATAGTAGTTGTCTTACATATCGAAAAATCCCGCTTACAGGGATGATGGAAAAAGGAGTCGGATCAGATTGTCTACCAGCAGTATTATCATTCTCATCATTTGCGCCGCGCTCATTGTCTATGCGGTCGTTTCATACATCTATCAGCAGCGGATTATGAAAACCTTGACAGAAGAAGAATTCAGGGCCGGTTACCGGAAGGCGCAGCTCATTGATGTGCGTGAACCGAACGAATATGAAGGCGGTCACATTTTAGGGGCACGAAACATACCGCTCTCACAGATGAAACAGCGAAAAGCTGAAATCCGCCCTGACAAACCCGTTTATCTATACTGCCAAAACAATGTCAGAAGCGGGCGCGCCGCACAGATGCTGCGCAAGCACGGCTGTCAGGAAATCTACAACCTGAAGGGCGGCTTCAAAAAGTGGAGCGGAAAAATTAAAGCAAAAAAATAATGAAGCGAGCTGTCCCTTTAGACAGCAGACTGCACAAAATCCTAAAGCTTAAACGTTTTAGGATTTTGTTATGTTTATTCACCCGGCTTGGCCCTTTTAAAATACCGGGAACACAGCTTTTTTACGCAGAGAAAAAGCCGGCGCAACCGCCGGCTTCTGCATTATTTCTTCAGATCTTCAATTGAATTGACATCTTTCATATATGTTGGAACGACTAGGCCGAGTTTGACTCCGGTCATGCTTGTTCCGATGTCTTCAAACTTGCCTTCATATTTTTCCGCATATGTTTTGTGTGTTTTCGGCAGCCATGCAGCTGTTGAAGCATCGATGCTTCCGTTTGCGATTCCAGTCCACATCGGGCCGGCTTCCACTTGGCTGAGTGTGACGTCATAACCCAGATCTTCAAGAACTTTCGCGACTACATTTGTGCTGGCGATTTCACTGTCCCATGCGACATAGCCAAGCTTAATTTTTTCGCCGTCGGCTTTCTCAACGCCTTTTGTCCATTTTTCAACGAGATCTTGATGTTTTTTCACGAAATCAGCTGCAGCGTCTGCAGGTTTTTTGCCTTCCTGGATGGCAAGCATCACTTCACCCATGTCATCTTCCGTCCAGCTGAATTGGCTTAACAGCTTGTTTGCGCCTGGGTGATCGTCTTTAAATCCTTTGCGTGTTACGGTATGGATTTCTTCGGCATCACCGTATGAACCTTTAGGGTCTTTTAAATATTTAAGATCATATTTTGCGAACATCCAATGCGGTGTCCATCCCGTAATGATAATCGGTTCTTTTTTGTCGTACGCTTTTTTGAGGGCGGCTGTCATCGCCGAGCTTGATCCAGATGTTACCGTCCATTTGCTCAGATCATAGTCTTTCACCGCTTTATCCGTCGCAGTCATGATGCCTGCACCCGGATCAATACCGGTAATTTTATGATCGACCTGCTCACCTACTGAAGCATTTTCATTATTGCTGCTTCCGCAAGCGGCCAGCCCTAATGTCAGAGCAGCCGCGGCGCCGATTCCGGCCATCTTTTTCCACATTATGCATTCCCCCCGTTTTTTTTCAGTTTTATATTTTGTGTAACCCGGTCAAGTACGATTGCGATAATGACAATCGCAAGGCCGGTTTCAACACCAGTTCCCGTTTTCAGCTGTGTCACTGCGCGGTAGACTTCTTCTCCGAGTCCTGGCGCGCCCACCATTGAGGCGATGACAACCATTGATAAGGCAAGCATGATGCTTTGGTTGATACCCGCAAGGATCGTTTTTGTCGCCAGCGGCAGCTGAACCTTAAAGAGCCTTTGGCTTGTCGTCGACCCGAATGCTTCCGTTGCTTCGATCAAATCCTCAGGCACCTGCTGAATGCCCAGGATCGTCATCCGGATGGTTGGAGGCATCGCAAAAATAACGGAAGCCACAACACCCGGAACAACCCCGATATTGAAGAAGAAAATGGCCGGAAGCAGATAAACGAACGCCGGCATCGTCTGCATTAAATCAAGGATAGGCGTAACGATTCTTTGGACCGTTTTCTTTTGAGATCCCCAAATGCCGACGGGAATCCCGATAATGACGGAAATCAAAACGGATGTGACGACGAGCGCCAATGTCTCAAGCATCGCGTCCCAATACCCGAGATAATCGATAATTAAAAATCCGATCAATGTGAAAAGTGCGATTCCTCTTTTGCTGATCAGCCAAACGAGCGCGGCAAATATGACGGTCAAAATGACCGGCGGAATCATGCCGAGCCCTTGAACAATCGAATCAACAAACGTTTCCAGCCCGTTGGCGATTCCGTCGAACACGCCTCCGAACGACATGGTCAGCCAGTCGACGAACTGATCGATCCAATCGGCCAAAGGAATGCGGGGAAGCGAGGATAGTGTAAACATCTTATCTCACCTCCTGGATGACAGCTTCTGTTTCTTCAGCTGCTTGATGATCTGCGTTGATATATTGGTCATTACCGGCGAGGGCCCCGATCAGAGCGCCTTTAACGATAATGCCTTTCATCCGCTCATTTTCATCGACAACAGCGATTGGAATGCTGGCGTCTGAAACCATTTCAAAAATGTCAGTGAGGACGACATCATGTTGAACCGTCCTTATGTCTTTTGAAATGACCGTTTCCAGAGGCTGGCCTTTTTCAGCCGCTTTCTTGGCAGTCTCCGCATCAATTGTGCCAAGGAGCCTGCTGTGCTTATCAACCGCGTAAATGGATGAAATCCCCAGGTTTTTCATCAGCGTCAATGCAACACGGGGACCTTTATCAACGGGCACGGTTTCCGCGCGCTTCATAATGTGGCCGGCCGTCAGCACTTTGGATAAATCAACATCCTCAACGAATTTTTCAACATATTCGTTCGATGGATTCATCAGGATTTCTTCCGGCGTGCCGATTTGCACGATGTTCCCGTCCTTCATCAGCGCGATGCGGTCGCCGATTCGCAATGCTTCATCGAGATCGTGCGTGATGAAAATAATCGTTTTACCTACAGATTCATGCAAATCCAAGAGTTCATCCTGCATATCTTTGCGGATCAGCGGATCAAGAGCGCTGAATGCTTCATCCATCAGCAGAATATCGGGATCATTCGTTAATGCGCGGGCAAGTCCGACGCGCTGCTGCATCCCGCCGCTCAGCTGATCCGGATATTGGTGTTCATACCCTTCAAGACCGACAAGCTTTAATGATTCAAGCGCTTTTGCCTGGCGTTTCGCTTTGTCTACCCCCTGAAGCTCCAAACCATACTCCGTATTTTCCAGAATGGTTCTGTGCGGAAAGAGGGCGAATTTTTGGAAGACCATGCTGATTTTTTTCCGGCGGACTTCCCGAAGCTGGTCTTTGGACATATTTGTTATCATGTCACCATCTATGTACACATTTCCGGCAGTCGGTTCAATTAGGCGGTTTAACATCCGCACCAAAGTTGATTTACCGCTCCCTGATAGACCCATGATGACAAATATCTCACCATCGTACACGCTGAAATCTGCTTGGTTCACACCAACGGTTGCCCCAGTTTCTTTTAAGATTTCTTTTTTTCTTTTGCCGGCGGCAAGCAGCTGCAGCGCTTTTTTTGTCTGTTTTCCGAAAACCTTTGATACTTTTTCGACTTTTATTTTAATCGGTTTATCATCTAAATTCATATTTCTCCTCCCGTTCTAAGCAATCTTATATACCGTAACACTTATGTAACATATCAGACAAACGGCATATTCTCTTTAATTTTGTATCATACCTTCATATACCTCGCTGTCCCCCTGTAACCTTGCGAATGCTTCTAAATGCTCCGGTATCCTCTTTTATTAAGGTAAATTAAACCATTACCTTATGAAAAACCCTTGAAACTATCACGTTTTTAAAGATAATTATCATTTTTCATTTTAATTTACTCGTTTTTACTATTCCAGAAAGGTAAAATCCTGTTGGACCGCTATAGAATCCGCTTACAAATATAAAAAAAGCGGCGAGATCAACTCGCCGCTTTTTGGTCAGTTCTTTTGAAAGCGAAGCACGGGCTGGCGTGCCGCTTTTGTCTCGTCCATTCGCTTAACAACGGTTTTGTGGGGGGCTTCCTGAACGATTTCAGGGTTTTCCTCCGCTTCTGTTGCAATCTGGATCATCGTTTCGATAAACGCATCGAGCGTTTCTTTTGACTCCGTTTCCGTCGGCTCAATCATGATGCATTCTTCAACATTGAGCGGAAAGTATATGGTCGGCGGATGGAAGCCGAAATCCAAGAGGCGCTTGGCGATATCAAGCGTTCTGACACCGAGCTTTTTCTGACGTCTGCCTGACAGCACAAATTCGTGTTTGCAGTGGCGGTCAAACGGGAGATCGTAATGTGATGCAAGCTTTCTCATCATATAGTTCGCATTCAACACCGCATTTTCCGTGACCTCTTTCAGCCCGTCGGGACCCATGGAACGAATATACGTATAGGCTCTCAGATTAATGCCGAAGTTTCCGTAGTACGGCTTGACTCTGCCGATTGACTGCGGGCGGTCATAGTCAAATGTATAACGGCCGTCCTTTTTGACTAAAACAGGCTTCGGCAGATAAGGAATCAGCTCTTTTTTAACGCCTACCGGTCCTGAGCCCGGTCCTCCTCCTCCGTGGGGGCCTGTAAAGGTTTTATGGAGGTTTAAATGCACGACGTCAAATCCCATGTCGCCGGGCCTTGCTTTGCTGAGCACGGCGTTTAAGTTGGCACCGTCATAATACAGCTTCCCTCCGGCTTGGTGAACGATTTCAGCCATCTCTAAAATATGTTCCTCAAAAAGGCCGAGTGTGTTCGGATTGGTCAACATCAATGCTGCCGTCTCTTCGTTTACAACCCGCTTTAAATCGTCAAGATCGACAAGCCCGTCGGCGTTTGATTTGACCGTAACCGTTTCAAAGCCGGCAACCGTTGCCGATGCAGGATTTGTGCCGTGGGCCGAGTCGGGTACGATGACCTTTGTCCTTTTATGATCGCCGTTTGCCTCATGAAAAGCGCGGATCATCATCAGCCCCGTCCACTCTCCGTGTGCGCCGGCCGCCGGCTGCAGTGTGACTTCGTCCATGCCTGTAATCTCTTCCAAATGCCCGCTCAAATCGTAGAGCAGCTCGAGCGCCCCCTGGACGGTCCGTTCATCCTGAAGCGGATGGATCGAAGAAAAACCGGGAATTCTCGCGATTTTTTCGTTCAGCTTCGGATTGTACTTCATCGTGCAGGAACCGAGCGGGTAAAAGCCCGAATCCACGCCGTGGTTGCGCTTTGATAAAGCGGTGTAATGGCGCATAATATCAAGCTCAGACACTTCCGGAAGCTCGGCCGGCTCTTCTCTGAGATAGGCATCATCAAGGAGGTCTGATACATCTGTTTCAGGGACGTCCAGCTCAGGCAGGCTATAGCCGATCCGGCCTTCTTTTGACACTTCAAAAATAAGCGATTGATCGTGATTATTCATGGCGATCCCCCAATTCGTTCATGAGTGTATCGATTTCTTCTTTCGTTCTGAGCTCTGTGACGGCAATCAGCATGTGCTGCTTTAAATCCGGGTATGCAGCGCCGAGATCGAAGCCTCCGATGATCTCTTTTTCAAGCAGGCGTTCATTCGCTTCTGAGACGGGCTCATTCAGCCTGACGACAAACTCGTTAAACATCGGCCCTTCAAATGCGACTGTAAGTCCCGCCCGTTTGGCAGCTTCTTTGGCGTACGCCGCTTTTTGCATGTTCTGCCAGGCGATTTCCCTGACACCCTGTTTGCCGAGCGCCGTCATGGCGACGGAAGCGGCAAGCGCGTTGAGCGCCTGGTTGGAGCAGATATTCGATGTCGCTTTATCGCGCCTGATATGCTGCTCTCTCGCCTGAAGGGTTAAAACGAAGCCTCGCTTGCCGTTTTCATCTTCCGTCTGGCCGACAAGACGGCCCGGAACCTTTCTCATCAGCTTTTTCGTGACAGCGAAAAAGCCGCAGTGCGGTCCTCCGAAAGCGGCCGGAATCCCGAATGGCTGGGCATCCCCGACGACGATGTCGGCACCGAATGCTCCGGGCGGCGTTAAAAGCCCGAGAGCGAGCGGATTGGCGGAGACAATAAACATGCATTTTCCTTTGTGGGCGATCGGCTCAATGTCTTTTAACGGTTCAATCCGGCCGAAAAAGTTTGGATACTGCACGACCACGGCAGCGGTTTCTTCACAAACTGCAGCATCAAGGGCTTCAAGATCTGCCATGCCATTTTTCGCAGGCACTTCAAGCACATCGATGTACTGTCCTTTTGCATATGTCTTTAAAACGTCGCGCGATTCGGGGTGAACGGTTTCGGAAACGACGATCTTTTTCTTTTTCGTATGCCCTGAAGCCAGCATCGCGGCTTCCGCCAATGCTGTTCCTCCGTCATACATCGATGAATTGCTGATATCCATTCCGGTCAATTCGCAGATCATCGTCTGAAACTCGAAAATCGCCTGAAGCTCCCCTTGAGAAATCTCCGGCTGATACGGTGTATAAGCCGTATAAAATTCAGACCGGGAAATCACATGGTCGACAATCACCGGCTGGTAATGATCGTAGACGCCGGCGCCCAAAAATGAAGCGTATGCGCCTGTGTCTTTATTTTTGGCCGCGAGCTTGACGAGTTCTTTCGTCAGCTCTGTTTCGGACTTCGCCCTTTTGATTTGATATTCGCCTTTAAATCTGACGCTTTCCGGAATGTCAGAGAATAAATCGTCGATCTTTTCAACTCCAATGGCTTCGAGCATCTCTTTTTTATCCTGATCTGTCGCTGGAAGGTAGCGGTGCTTCATCTTCAGTCTCCTTTCATGATCATGGCAAACTTATGGCTGCCGTTTATAAAATGGGGTTTTGACAACTTTTGCTTTCAGCCGCTTTTTTCTGATTTCCACTTCGACTTCGGTGCCGATTGCGGCGGCTTCTTTTTTCAGCAAGGCGAGACCGACGTTTTTTTTCAAAGTCGGCGACTGTGTTCCCGTTGTCACTTCACCGGCTTTTTCACCCTGGTAATAAACGGCGTATCCGTGTCTCGGAATCCCTTTATCAATCATTTCAAGACCGACGAGCTTTCTGTCCGGCCCGTTTTCTTTCTGGGCTGCCAAAGCGGATTTTCCGAAGAAATCAGCTTCTTTATTCGTTTTGACGGCAAAGCCGATCCCCGCTTCAACCGGAGTGATCTCTTTTGTAAGCTCCTGTCCGTATAATGGCAGCTTCGCTTCAAAGCGGAGGGTGTCTCTCGCGCCGAGGCCGCACGGCACAAGTCCCTCTTCCTTGCCCTTTTCTAAAAGAAGCTGCCAAATGTATGCGGCATCCTCATCTCGGCAGTAGATTTCAAAACCGTCCTCACCTGTATAGCCCGTTCTGGAGACAAGCGCCCGCACGGTGCCGATCGCTGTTTCATCACGGAAGGTAAACGGCGTTAACGCGGAGAGGTCAATGTCTGTTACTTGTTTTAAAATTCGTTCGGCTTTCGGTCCTTGAAGGGCAAGCAAAGATATATCGTCAGACAGATTGTTGATCACAACATCGCCTTCGGCATGCCTGTTCATCCAATCGATATCCTTGTCGATATTAGCCGCATTGATCACCAATAGATAGCGATTGGGTCCTTTTTGATAAACCAAGAGATCGTCAATCGTTCCGCCGTCTTCATAGCACATGGCCGTATATTGCGCCCCGCCTTCAGTCAGTGCGGAAACATCATTGGTCAAAAGCCTTTGCAAAAACGGAAGGCTGCCGGTTCCTGAGACTTCGACTTCCCCCATATGTGAAACATCAAACAGCCCCGCATTCGTCCTCACCGCTTCATGCTCTTCTTTAATCGATGAAAACTGAACAGGCAGCTCCCAGCCGCCAAAGTCAATCGTTTTCCCGCCATACTCCTTATAAAGATCAAATAAAGGCGTTCGTTTAAGCATTCTGCTTCCCCCTTCGATTTCAATCTAAACCAAGTTTGCCAATCATCAGAAAACGCGAAAGATTCCGTCATCAAATCCCGTTTGACGGCACAAAAAAGGACAGAGAACCCCCTTAGTCAGTTCGGAGGTTCTCTGTCCTGGCACCTGAAAGTTTACTTTGCTAAAAAACGCAAAGATGTCCCCTTTGGTGGTTTGCTAAACATGAAGATGATACAAACTCTCTCCAGAGTTGCGTCAAGCAAGAGTTCTTTTGCCTGAGAGATTCGCTATTTTTTGAGCTTGCTCCTTCGGCGCCGTCGGTTACGTTCCCCTTCGGTCTCTCCCCTTGCTCTCATTCGCTCATATTCATTTCTTTTCATGGACATACTAGATAAAGCTCACGATATTTTCGCTGATGATCTACAAATATCCTACCATCATCAAAGCGTTTGGGCAATAGAAAAAACCATTAACATTTTATTATTTTTTGTTTTCAATGTTCGTTTTTTATTGATTTCTGTATGAAATCATCTTTAAACAGAAAAGATTTTCTAAAAAAAGAGAACATTTATCTGATTTAGTATCGAGGAAAGGCGGCGTTACGATGAAACCAGACATTCATTTTGACAATGAATGGCCCGAACAGTTCAAAAAACATCTTCAGGAAGACGGACCTTGGGCGAATTGGGAGCTTTACCAGCTTTCCTGCGAGGTGCAAAAAAGGCTGGCGATTCCAACCTTTGAAGGACTGCAGGCTCCGTTTCATCTGCCTGATTTCACCCCGCTTCCCCATCAGCTTGAAGTCGCCCAGAAAGTGGTGGAGGAGATGAACGGAAAAGCCATTTTAGCCGATGAAGTGGGCCTCGGCAAGACGGTTGAAGCCGGGCTGATATTAAAAGAATACATGATTCGGGGGCTGGCAAAAAAAATTTTGATCCTTGTCCCCGCTTCCTTAGTGTCTCAATGGGTGAAAGAGCTGCGCGAAAAATTTCTGATCCCGGCCGTAGAACAGAAAAAAAGCTATGTATGGGAGCAGTGCGATGTTGTCGTCTCCTCTCTTGATACGGCCAAACGGTCACCGCACAGAGAAACCGTTTTGTCGATTCAATATGATGTCGTTATCATCGATGAAGCTCACAAACTGAAAAACAATAAAACCAAAAACTACGAGTTCGTCCGCAATCTCAAGAAAAAATATTGCCTGATGCTGACGGCGACACCGATCCAAAACAAGATTGACGAAATATTCAACCTCGTCTCCCTGTTAAAACCCGGCCATTTAGGCAATGAGAGCAATTTCAACAAAGACTATTCAAAGCAGATCAATTCAAAAGAAACGCATGAGCGCTTAAAATCGCTGATCAACAAAGTGATGATCAGGAACAGACGGCAGGATACGGGCATCACGTGGACAAAACGCCATGTCGAAACCGTACCTATCTCGTTTTCACCGACTGAGCAGGCTTTATATGACGAGATTCGAAAGCTGAAAAAAGACCATCTGCATTCATCAAGCATGTTTTCCATCATGACCTTGGAGCGGGAATGCTGTTCAAGCAGAGAAGCGGTCTACATGACGCTGAAAAACATGCTTGACAAAAAAGACAGAGAAGCGCCTGTTATCGGAGAGTCTGCGATTCATCATCTGATCGACAAAGTAAATGAAGTGGCGCAGAACTCCAAAGCCATGAAAGTCGTCGAGCTCATCCAGGAGCTCGATGACAAAGTCATTATTTTCACAGAGTACAGAGCAACGCAAATCTATCTGCAATGGTTCCTCCAGCAAAACGGCATCACCTCTGTACCGTTCAGAGGCGGTTTTAAAAGAGGGAAAAAAGACTGGATGAAAGAGCTCTTCCGCGGCAGAGTGCAAGTATTGATCGCAACTGAAGCGGGCGGTGAAGGGATCAACCTGCAATTTTGCAACAAAATTATCAATTATGACCTGCCGTGGAATCCGATGCGCCTTGAGCAAAGAATCGGACGGATTCACCGCCTCGGCCAGGAACGGGACGTCTACATTTATAATATGGCAACAAAGCATACGGTCGAAGAACATATCTTAAAACTGCTCTATGAAAAAATTCACCTGTTCGAAAAAGTAGTCGGGGACTTGGATGATATTTTAACAAAAATAGAGGTCGGCAATTTTGAAGAGCATCTGCACGACATCCTTTTTTATTCGGCTACTGACGATGAAATGAAGATCAAGATGGAAAACCTGGCGTCATTCATTTCCTATGGAAATGACGCGGCAGGAAGCCATAAACAGATTGGAGGCTGACAGATGCGTCAGGAAGAAATACACCGCTTTTTGGAACGCTTTTTCACGGCAAACGGATGTGATATCACCGACAAAAGCGACGGCCATTTAACCGTACAGCTGACGCCCGAAGTCGATAAACAAATCATGAACAGGCCGTTTTACTGGCATTGGCTTGAAAAGACGGGCGGCGAGCCAAACCCGATGAAAATCACGCTGATTACAAATGAAGATCTGGCGCCGGACGGTATCGAAGGCGATTTCATTCATTTTGGCTCGCCAAGACTTTTTCAAATTTTTCAAGCGGTCAAGAAAAACGGAAGATTCATCCGCCTTTATGAAAAAATCCATTCTCAAGGAACGCAAATTCCACTTGAGCCCTGGCTGGGGATGAATGTGACGATCTCTTATCAGTCTGATAAGAAAAAAGACAAGCTTTTGTCTCTCGGCCTTCACTTGATCAGCGGTCAGCTCATAGAAGAGTTTCAAGAGCAAATGGAGGAGAGAGCTCTTTCTTCGCAAATATCCGATTACTGCTTTACGATGTCGCCATTGATCAAACCGGAGAGCGGCATCAAACGGATTGAGCGGTATATCGAACAGGCGGCCAGAAATGAGCCGCTCGACTGGGCGGAGGCTTCCCATAAAAGATGGGAGAGTGACCTTGCACTGCTGAATCAATTTTATGAAGAAACAGAGGAAAAACCGGAAGAGTATGAAATTGAAAAAAAGGCGCTCCAATCGCTTTACGAGCCGAAAATTGAAATAAAGGTGGAAAGCGGCGGGTTATTTTATTTGCAGAAAAAAATTTCAGGATAAATTTTCCGATTCGACATCGTTCTTGTTTTTATTCAAAAGCGGGGAATTATAATGAAATTATGGAGACAAACTATTGTTTCATTTTTTGGACAAGGATGGAAAAGTGGTGAGCCTTGAGATTTATCTTTGTTTATGACATCACAGTTGACTGAAATACATAATCAAGTATTTTAGGGGGGAAATATATGAATAAAGATAAAAATGAGAAAGAAGAATGGGATGAGGAATGGGCAGAGCTGATCAAAAATGCCCTGAAAGCAGGCATTAGTCCAGAAGAAATACGGTTTTTTCTTCGTTTAGGAAAGAAGTCTTCCGAAGCTTCCACATCAATTGAAAGAAGTCATTCAATAAATCCTTTCTGAATGTGCTATAATATCGAAAGGAAGGTGATGACATTGATTGGCCAGCGTATTAAACAATATCGAAAAGAAAAAGGCTACTCACTATCTGAACTAGCTGAAAAGGCTGGGGTAGCGAAGTCTTATTTAAGTTCTATAGAAAGAAACTTACAAACAAACCCCTCCATTCAATTTCTAGAAAAAGTCTCCGCTGTTCTGGACGTCTCGGTTCATACCCTGCTTGATGAAAAAGATGAAACCGAATACGATGGTCAATTAGATAGTGAATGGGAGAATCTAGTACGTGACGCTATGGCTTCAGGGGTTTCTAAAAAACAATTTCGAGAATTTTTAGATTATCAAAAGTGGAAGAAAAGACAAGAAAAGGAGTAAGTGCACATCTCTTACTCCCTTTTGGTCTTTTTACGCGAATACTGAGCCAATTCTTTAATAAACATAAAAAAACGGATCATTCAGATCCGTTTTTTCGCATTGCTCCATATTACTTATCTTCACTGTGAGCTCTTTCGTTTTCTTTTACATATCCGTTTTCGTCAGCATGTTTTTTGCCGTCGATTGTCAGGCCGTTCCATTGAGTGCCTTCGAATGAGAAGTCAAGCTGCACAGAATCTCCTTGATATTTGTTCTGCACCATTCTGCCATCCTTATCCGTTGTTTTGTCATTGACAAACTCAATAACAAGCTGCACTTTGTCAAAGTCATACGGATCTTTAGGAATGCCGTCATATTCAGGTGCAGTTTTGCCGTCGATTGTCGCGACATTGATTTTGCCGTTGTCATGCAGGAAGCCCGGCGCAATTGCTTTTTTGACTTTTTCCATTGCCGCTTTATCTTTCTTCGCAGACATATTGTACAGGTCGTACAGGTTCGCTTCATCTAAAATGATGTTTTTAGGATAGCCGTTTCCGCCTTCAACTCCGACAGTCAGAACGCTGACTTTAAATTGTTTCAGGAAGTCTTCAGCAGAGTTTTTCCCGCCGTTTTTCGCGTTTCCGTCAATGAAATTGCTGTAGCCAAGCTGCATCAGTACTTCTTTAATAGCAAGTGAGCCATCATTTTTGAATTCGAAATCTTTGGTGAATTTGTCGCCTGGTTTCAGGTTAGACAAGTTCACTCTTGCAGATGTATCTTTAGCGTTTAGGTCAAGTGTACCTGCCGCATAAGTGGCTTGAGTTGTTTCGATATCGTTGAACGCAGCCCAAGTTCCTCCTCCTACTAATGCCAGTCCCAGCGCAGCGGAAGCAACGCCTAATCCGATTTTTTTCTTTGTACCCATTGATAAACTCCTCCTTTTATAATAAAAACTCTATATATGGAACCTGAATATCAGGTTGCCAACGAAGATTACATGGAAACTGATTGATCTTTTCCGGCAGCTTCGATCGCTTTTGCTTTTTGATCTATTTCTCTTAAAGCCGCTGATACTGTAATGACTGCGTAAAGAATCAATAAGAGTCCAGGCACGATTAACAAGATGGCCGTGCCGATTGGTTTGCTAGCAAAATCCAGCACATAGCCGGCATACGGTACCGTAAAACCCGAATATTTTGCTACTACATTTTCCGCCAAAACAGGATCAGAATCAGGGTTTTGGTTGTTGTCACCCTTTGTTTGAAAGATAAGATTTGATTTATTTTTTGTTATACCGATAATTCGGTGGGTAACCATTGTGTCTTTGTCTTGCATGAATGAAATGATGTCTCCCTTTTTCAATGAGGCGGGATTTTTCACCTTTTCAACGGCGATCACAGAGCCTGTCATAAACTCCGGCTCCATCGATCCGGATAAAACCGTTTTCAATTGATAGCCGAACAGCTGCGGCTCTCCGCCGGACGATTTCGTTGAAATCACAACGATCACCGCCGCGATGATCAGCGTGAAAATAATCACATACAAAATGTTGCTGACCCATTTCATTACTCTTTTCATGACGATTCCTCGCTTTCTAATGAATGGTCTTCGTTATTTTTTTCTTCATTGACCGATTGACTGCCGTCTGTTGTTTCTTTATGTGTGTCTTGTTTAGATTTTTTCTGTACGTCTGTCTTGTCTTTTTCTGTTGATGTTGCTTTTTTAGGTGGCTTAGGTGTTTCTTCTTTGCAATCTTGAAGAACCATTGCTTTAGACCAGATGAAAGCTTTTCCCTGTTTTTGATCAGGGTGGCCTTCAGGCTTGATCAGTTTAAACGCGTATGTTCCTTCCTTTACTGCCCGCTTTGACTCGATCCTGTACACGCCGCCTTTTCCTTCTTTTGAAACCACACCTTTATCAATGACAGTTCCGTCCTTCGGTGTCTTCGCCGGATTCTCCAGTTTGTGAAGCTCCCATTTCCATTCCGAGCTGGTTATCTTGTCACCGCTGTTTTTATATTCGGCATATAAGGCGCTAGGCGCACACACTGTCTTGTTCGTCTCGGTCTGTTTCTGAAGCTTCAAATCGCTTCCATCCCAAAGGACATCATCTGCTTGATCAAACTTTGCAGACGCTTTCAAGGGCATGCTGTAATATTCGACATCATGAAACGATGCGTTCGTATATTGATTCAGCTGACTCCCCAATCCAATTAAAAGGTAAATGATCAAAATCATTTGAAAACCGATAACTATTTTCTTGTCTCTTTTTCGGCATCTCCTAGTGCGAGAAAATCGGATCATGACCACCCTCCTAGCGAGTCAAAGTATATCCCGTTCGTTTTAAAGAACCTTATAGTTAGAGTATAAAGAACAGGGGTAAGGTTGAAAACTGTCAAAATAGTCGATTAAGTTCGTTTTACAGAACATTATCGTTTAATTCCTCAAAAAACCTCTTAAATTCTCATCTTTTTGAAAACTTTGAAGTTCTTTATAATGTACACAATTTCTTCTTAATTTTTGTATAAACCGTGTTGACAAGGAAAAAATAGTGAAGAAAGGATGATAACCCCATGCTGAAAAACTCCATCTTATGTTTGTTTTTATTGCTGGCAGGTTTCGGGCCGCTTCAACAAGCGGCAGCTCAAGACACAGCCCACATGTCAAAATGGGAAGAAAAAGCGGTTCAGGAAGCAAAAAAAAGGTATCCGTCAGCAGAAGTGCGCCTCACGAAAAAAGTATGGGATCGAAAGCGCACAGACGAAGCGGTCAAACAATACCATGTGACTCTTAGCGAAGGAAACAAAAACTTTGGTGTTTTTGTCACCATTTCATATGAACCCACAACACATAAAATTAATAAAGTGGTCGTCGTAGAAGAATACAAATAAGCCGCTTTGCGATGCAAAGCGGCTTTCATGTTGAACGAAAGGGAAGCGGTTTTCTCAGGTGGAAAGGATTTTGCCGACTGACATTTTATTTATCGCGGCGTTTAAACAACATGGCACAGCCGACCGGCAATATGCCAAACCAGCGGTAAATTCTTGACGAAGGTTTGCTCTCCCTGCGCCTCTCTTTCATCTGTTTTCTTTCGTCCTTTGGCGTGTCCATATACTTCACAAGCTGTTCTGTCATATATTTTACATAATCGTTCGTTTTCATCAAATCACCTCATCATTCCTATATGAAGAAGTGTTGTCACCCGGCCTTTTATTTATACATGCTTGAAAGGTCTAATACTCCTTCCATTGAAGGATGTTATTTTCCTTGAAACGAAACAGAAATTCGGCATGTTTCACCGCTCCCTCCGCTGTCCTGGCCGTGATCTTCACACGCTTCATCTGTTGATCAGCTTGGGTAACAGTATATGTCGCAAGTCCATAAGCCGTTTCAACCTCTCCATCCGTCTCTTCGCGAATGTTCCGAACAGCGTGCAGTATGCCGTTTTGGAGAAGGTTTTGCTGAGTATAAAATTCTTTTGTCTGTTCTGCAAAGTCAGACCTGGTGATCAATGAAACAGCCGAATGGACAGCGCAAAGCATGCAGATCACAGCCATAAAAACAGATGCGGGATAAATGAACCCATTTGAATTGTTCACACTTGACCACCCTCTAAGCTGAATGATAGATCGGACATGCTGTATGATATGCCTTGCCGCTCAGACTTGTCACTTCAAGGTTCAATTGATGATCTTGAACCTGAAATGTGATCTGTTTGACATTTTGTAAAATCGGCACGTGGCCTTTTGAATCGACCCTTTTGCGGATGATTGTTTGATATTGTTCGTAGCGGACCGTCCGTCCCAGTGAGTTGATCATCTCCAATGCTTGACGACCGCTTTTCACTTTGACATCAACGGCAGCCCTGCACTCTTTTACAAGCTGCTCGGCTGTAATGGTCCACTCTTGCAAATTGAGATCTCCTTGTCTTGCGGGAGATAAAAACAGCTGAAAAATGGATGCCATTGTTCCGGCTATAAACAGGTAAACCGTAAATGAGAATAAAACATTAAGAAGGGTAAAGCCCTTTTGTCTGTAAAATGGTGAAGCAGTGTTTTTCCTTTTTTCCAGGTTCGATGGAAATACAGACTTTATAGTCATCCCCTTTCTCCTTCCAATCAATATTAAAACGGGTCCCCTGATACACCTCGGTTTCCCGCGGCTGAAACCGGCCTGTCAGCATGTAGCGGCTGATCTTTTCATCGAGTATGCGATACGCCTCCTCTTCTTTTTCTATCATGTCCCGATGTAATGCAATCTGATGAAACATTGGGATAAACGAGACGGTGATCATCGTCCAAATACTGAAAGCGGAGACGGCCTCAAGCGTTGTAAAACCTTTATTTCGTTTGAACATTGATTTTGCCGCTTCCTAAATAAATCGTCAATTCAAAATAAGCATCACCTGTTTCAATCACCATTTTCCCTCCTTGATTCGGGGCTCCGTTTGGACTGTAGGTTAGCTGCCGTTTCAGCGTCGATTTTTTGATGGAGATTTTACGATCATAGGTTCTTGTCAGATAAGGGTCAGAACGTTTATCAGCAGGCAGAATAACGTATTTGAAATGGTCAAAATCAAACTGCACCTTTACCTTCGTATTTTGTGCGAGCGCTGTCTGCTGCGCATAAAGCAAATCCTCCTCAAGCTGGGAAACGAAGTTCTGAACGGCTTTTTTTTCATAAATGGGAGGCAGTCCGGCAAATAAAATGACCATCATCAGTGAACTGATCATCAAAACCGTTAAGCTTTCTAAAAGAGTAAACCCTTTTTCATCCATCTCCATTAATCAGACTGCACCTTGCCGTTGGAAATTACAATCGCCTTCCCGTTTGGACATCTTACATTCTTTTTAACATATCCTTCTGATTCAAGCTCGCTCAAGCTTGGCGTCTTGCCGTCATGGTCCATCTGGTAAGCTGTGATTTGCGCTTGAATCATATTTTTCAGCCCTTCACAGCCCTTCTTTTGGATGCTTTGATTATGTTTTGTGACATTGGGGATTGTGATCAAAAGCAGAATGGATACAACGAGCATGACGACGAGCATTTCGATCAAAGTAAATCCCTTTTCATTCAAACTGTCGCCCTCCTTTATAGCTGATTCATCATTTGATACATTGGCAAAAGCATAGACAGATAAAGAATGAGTATCATCAGCGCGGTCAGTCCGTAAATCATTGGCTGGATCATGCCTGTCCACTTTGCCGCTTTCTTTTCGAGACGATCGAGCAGAAATTGGCTGTACGAATATAGTTCTCTGTGAAGATGACCGTTTAACTGGCCGTGAACAATCGCTTTGGACAAATCTTTTTCATAATAGGGGCGTCCGGCTATCATTTCATCGATCGCTTCCCCTTGTTTCAGCCTCTTGATCAAACACTTGGCCTCGTGCTGATAAAACGGCAAAAAAGGCTGGCTCTCAAATGCTTTTAGACTTTCGTATATAGACAAACCGGATTTTAAAAGGTTGCTCAGCTGAAGTGAAAAAAAATAGCTGTTAAATAATTTGAGGATTCTGCCAAGCAGAGGAATTTTGATGAAAAGAAGCATTCGGGCTTCAGGAGGCTTATGCCGGAAGCGGCAAACATAGTACACAGCTAAAACTGCGACCAACAGCAGCATGAGGATGAACAGCCATGTGAAACTGTCAAAAAACAAAAATATGAAGGAAGTCAAAAAAGTTCTCTCGATATTCATCGAATCGTAGATCGCTGAGAATTGCGGCAGAATGGCCGATTTTAAAATATAAGAGATGAGACAGACCGTCAAAATTAAGAATAAAGGATACTTTGCGGCTTTCTTGATTTTTTCGGCCTGGCCGATTTTACGGTGAAGCAGCTCTCCGCTTTGGCAGAAAGCGAAGGGCAAATTCCCATGCTGCTCGGCAAAATAGACAATGCTGACGGCGTCTTGATGAAATGACATCATATTCAAAACTTGAAAAACAGGGTGTCCTTCAGTAAGCTTCCGTATTCCAAACGAGATGTCCGCTCTTTGATGTTTGTTCAATTGCAGCGCCAGCATGCTTAAAGCGTCCAGCAGCGTATAGCCGTTTACTATCATCTCGCCGAGCTTTTCAAGAAGCTCCGCCTGTTCCCGCACAGGCCATTTGCCTTTATTCCGACTCATGATCAACCCAGCGCTCATAGGCTTCCGCCGGCAGATAGCCGAGCGCAATTCCTTTTCGAATCAGCATGCCTAAAGTTTCATCGCGGACAACGGCATATTCACCTTTTGCTTCTTTTACACATTGGTGAAGCCTTTTCCCATAAAGCAGCTCAAAAATGCTTGCTCTTCTCACAGGCCTGGACAATCGGCAAAACAAAGAGCATCTGTCGCCGCAAAACGGGCAGACAAGCCCTACCAGGCGCTGAGCGCTTACTGCGATGAGCGTCTGTTCAATTTCTGTTATGTCAATACCAAACTCAAGAAGCCTGTAAATCGTTCCCTTTGCATTTTTCGCATGCATGCTCGTGAGGACGAGATGTCCTGTCAGCGCAGCTCTGACTGCGGTTTCGGCTGTTTCAGCATCACGGATTTCCCCCAGTATGATCATGTCCGGATCATGGCGGAGAACCGCCTTTAAACCGGCCGAATACGACATTCCCGCTTTTTCATTCACCTGTACTTGCAAAATATTTTCGCTTCTCGATTCAACCGGATCCTCCAATGTAATAATGTTGCGGTTAAAGTGGCGTTTGGCATATTCGATCAGCGAATAAAGTGTTGTCGACTTGCCTGATCCGGTCGGACCGGTAAAGATCATTAAACCGTGAGCATGTTTCAGGAAAGACAGGAGCTTGAATGTTGCGCTTGGAAACAAAGAAAGCTTTTTGAGCGGCTGTTTGCTTGTCTGCGGCAAAACGCGGATCACCAGGCTTTCTTCATTTATGGTTGGCAATGTGGACATTCTTAAATGAACGGGCTCCCCCTTCATGTGCAAGGTCAAGGACCCGCTTTGCGGCTGCCTGCGTTCACCGATATCCATGGAAGACAAAAATTTAAAATGAGAAATAAGCCTCGAGCATTCATTTTTCGTTAATCGATGCTTTCTAAACAGCTCACCATCAATTCTGAAGCGTATCAGCGCGTCTTTTTCTCCCGGAACAATATGGATATCCGAAGCTTTCATCATGAATGCCTCTTCGATTAATTTCCCGCTAAATGATTCAGTCGTCTGCAAAAACCTTGCGCCTCCTTTCTAACCGCAGTTTAAACGAAAAACACCAGCAGCATCAAACCACAAAAAAATGAAAATCAGCTGAAACCGGCAGAAAAAAATAAGTTTTGGAAGGCGCAATTCTCTATTTTAGATAGCTTTCAAAGCTCATTTTATAAAATTCATCACGCGTCTACATTAGGTCGCTGCCGGCTTTATTTTCCTGCAAGCCGTGTTCTTCCCTGATGCAAAAGCCTTTTTTTCCAAGAGCTTTAGCCAAACTTTGCTCTGTTTTAATATGAGAAAAGTCGATGCCGAGCTTCACGACCGTCTGGGCGATTTCCGGGCGAATTCCCGAAATAATCGTTTCAATCCCCAAAAGTTTTGTACTGTCAACGACCTTGAACAATTGATAAGCAACCATTGTATCGACGACCGGCACACCTGAAATGTCGATAAACAGATGGGACAGGTGAAGTGCTGTACATTGGCTGAGTGCCGATTCAATAATCACTTTTGCCCGATGTGTATCGATTTCTCCAATGAGCGGTAAAATGCCGATTTGCGCTGAGATCGGAATAACCGGAGCGCTCAATTCATGAATCATCTCTTTTTGCGCTTTCAAACAGCTTGCTGTCGCCTGATCATATTCAGAAAGAAAATGTTCAATGATTTCATCCATCAGCGAGTGAAGCCGTTTGTTCCAAGCAAATAGATGTTTTTTTGAACAGTCATGATCATTTGAAAACGCTTGGATCTTATCCATTAAAATACAGCGGAAGATTTTAAATCCCTTTACGCTTTCCATAACAGGCATTTGCCTTGCGGCTCTGTCCCTGGCCATTTGTTTCAGACAAATGCCGGCTTTTTCCCAATATTTCTCCGTCTTTTCCTCTGTTAGCACATTCGAGACCGCGTGTACAAAATATTGAAATTCTGCCGCGATGTTGTCTTTTTCCGAAGGAATTTGAGCCATCCATTCATCAGCGATTTGATCCGCTTGTTTCATCAAATAATGATAAAGAGCGGAATTCGTGCTATCCATTTTCAATCCTCCTCACTAAAATTGCTCACAAATTCAGAATGTTTCACCTGGATCTGAGAGTTTTTCATCCATATGTATAAAACAACAGATATTGTCCAACACTATTCCTACAGTACGTTGGGCTATAGCCAAGCGGTAAGGCAACGGACTTTGACTCCGTGACGCGCTGGTTCGAATCCAGCTAGCCCAGTTGTTCCATGCGAAAAAACGAAGATTGCTGAATGGGCTTTTCAGCAGATCTTCGTTTTTTTCAGGATACTGATCGATGCAGCGTGTTTTTCTTTAATTTCAAAAGTTCGCTGGGATTATATCCGACAACAAGCTTTTCTCCATTGACGATAATCGGACGTCTCAACAGTTTCGGTTTTTGAATTAACAGCTCCAATACTTCGCTGACTGTTAATTCTTCAATATTCAGGTTGAGCTCTTTAAACGCCTGGCTTCTTGTTGCCAGTATTTCATCAATGCCTTCGGTCGTCAGAGCCAGAATCTCTTTCAGTTCTTCTTGATTGGGCGTCTCTTTGAATAAATGACGCTCCTTAAAATCAATCTGATTGGCTTTCAGCCAATGTTTTGTTTTTCTGCATGATGTGCAGCTCGGGTATGAATAAAAGATCAAGTCTCCCATATGATGTCCCCTCCTCCTGTTATGTTTGCCTTTGTTATGTGTAGTACCCTTGATCTTTTTGCCTTAAACACGGCAAAGTGAATTTTTTATCCGTCATTTCATCACAAAATTGTAAAAAATGAATTGTTTTTCTCAAAATGAAAATGTTTACATTTAAAGTTCAATTGATTTATAATAGATGCAAAGGGGCTTTTTGGGAGGGATATCAATGAATCGCATGTTCCGCGTATTAGGTTTCTGGACAGGTATCTTTGCGGTCATGTTTTATTTAGGAGATATGAAAGATGCGTCACTGCTGTTTTTCGGTCAAACGGTTTTCTTCGTCTTCTTATCGTATCTTAACTTGACCGAACGAATGTATATTTATATTTTCGGGGCATACTTGACGATCTTTTTTGCCGCTTTTACATACTATTCTGTTTTTATCATGGTTCCCGGTCAGGGGGGCCATTAAGAAAAAAAGAGACGATCCTCCGGATGCGTCTCTTTTTTATGTTAAATCGTAAACCCGTTAATGAACGGATTTTGTTCCTGTTCTGTCGCTATATCTGTTTCAGGGCCGTGGCCGCTTAACACCAGCGTCTCTTCAGGAAGGGTAAGAAGCTTTTGATGAATGCTTTTAATTAAAACTTCATGGTTCCCTCCCGGCAGATCTGTACGGCCGATGCCTCCTCGGAACAAAACATCTCCCGAGATGATGAGTTGTTCTTCTTCCACATAATAGGAAACACTTCCAGGGGAATGTCCCGGGGTGAAGAAAACACGCAGCTGAAACGGACCGATTTCAAGCACCTGCTCTTCTTCGATCAGATGGTCGGCTTTTTCAGCTGTAATCGTCTGTCCGGTTAACAGAGCTGATCCGTTTAATGATGGATCTTGCAGCCACTCTGCTTCATTTTGATGTACATATACAGGAATGTCCCATTCTTTTCTTACCTTGTCCACCGCGCCGATATGGTCGAAATGGGCATGCGTCAGTAAGACGGCAAGCGGTTTAAGCCCTTTTTCTTTTATGTATTCGTTTAGTTTTCCGGCTTCGCTTCCGGGATCAAAGATCAGGCATGCGCCGTCTTCTTTTGCTAAGATATATGCGTTTGTTTGAATAGGGCCTAAAGGCATTCTTCTCCACTTCATTTCTTTCACCTCGGATTGATCATTCTTTGTTCCATTATGAAGGTTTTGTGAAAAACTTTCAATGAATCAGGTTGCCCTCGACAAAACAAATGAAAACGGTTAAAATTGAATTATTGGAAATAAACTGCAGGGGATCCAAACGAAGGGGGTTTATATTGATGTTGCTCGTGATCATATTCGGTCTTGTCACGATATTATCAGCTCTGGGTGTTCTTCGTTCGCTTAAACAAATCAATGTGCTCGGCATTTTGTTCGGCGGAGCTGCTTTTTTAGTCTTCGGCTGGTTTACGGTCATGACGATTATAAACAGCGGATATCCGACGGTACACTAAGCTGTTTCCTTTTGGACAATAGGACAGCCTTGCACCGGAAAACGCGGAGCAAGGCTTTTTCTCTGCCGTCTTTGATCATTTTAAGCGATTTTGTACGCTTGACAGCTTCCCTTCCATTGTCGTTTTCTTATCGCGCCGGTCATCAATCCTGATGTTTGTCGCCACTCTGTGTATGCCTTTTTGAAACGGCGCTTCATGAATGGTTTGAATCACCTCGAACAAAGCGCTTAGTTCCCCTTCGATTAACGTATTCATCGGTGTCAGCTGATATTTGATTTTTCCTTCTTTTTGAAATCCCTCTAAAATCGTCTGAATCTCTGCCACATACTCGCTTACGCTCGGCGTTTCCGTTCCGATCGGTATAATGGTTACATCTGCTATTGCCACTGTTTAATACTCCTTTCTATTCCTTGATCACAAGGGGCTCGTATTGACTGGTGCGGAGTGAAATGATCTGATCCCGTGTATACCCGTATAATGCATATTTCCCGTCAGGAGACAATTCAATCGGAAGCATATCGATATCCTTAACAATGACCTTCCGTTTTCCGGACTTGAGATTGACGGATATCAGATCAAACAGAGATCCTGATTCACTCGGCTGATATGTGTAAAACAATTGATGTTGATCATCATAGCCATATTCCGCTGGCGAAAGACTTGAATATTCGGAGAACAGCGGAAGCGTGAACGAGCGCAGCTTTTCCGAAGAGGAAACATCTGAAAATATGTAGGTCCCGTTTTTGCTGTCTGCGGATGTCTTAACAACCAGCCGCACGTTGTTGAAGACGTCGAGCAGCACAGCTTGATCAGCGATTTTCTTTTCCCGTCCGTCCGCCATATCATAGGAATAAACAGGAGCCGGTTTTTGCCGGTCCTGGTTATTCCATTTCAAGAATTCGAAAGAGTCGGGAGACGTCCAGTGAATAAAAGCGGCCTGGACGATGTCTCTTTTTATTTTGGCTTCTTTTGCATTGAGCAAATATGATTCATAATTCCAATCTTTCGTAAAAGCTGTCACATATAAAAGGTAAGGATCGTGCTCATTCCAGTCCACCTGCAGTTCATGTGTGCGAAAGCCTCTTGAAAAAAGCTCATCTCCCTGCACATTCATCAGCGTTAATTTGATTTCAGACCCGTCGCCGGCGGTTTGAATGAGCATCATGCCTTTTTCCCTGTTCAACTCCAGTGATATCAGTCTTTTATCTGTTTTGTAGATCGTTTCACCCGTCCCTTTAAATATATCATATGATCTGATTTCACTGCCTGCAACCGGATGTGTTCGCGTATATAAAATGGTTTCATGATCGAGCCAACCCGCAGCTTCATCAAAATGCCGGTCCTTGAGTGCTGCAACTTTTTTTTCCTCGACTACTTCATCGTTTTTCCGCTTTTTTTCAGAATGTTCCTGATGAACGTTTTCCGAGCCGCCCATGTGAAAGGGCGTACAGGCAGCTGACAAACCCGTCATCACAGCGGCAATGATACATAATGAAACTCTCAAACCGGCCATTCTCCCTCCATCAATGATTCTCTGTCTTACATTACGGTTTTGCATCAAAAAGGTTTCAGCTCTCAAAAAAACAGGATGCCCACAAGATTCCTCTGCTTTTACAATATATATCGTCAAATTGTTTCAACGGTAAAGGATTTTTCCCTTTGCCGAGTTCAACTGTATACCCTTCTTTTTGATAAAAATGAATGAACCAATCCCTGAAACCCGCATAGCTGTCAATATATCTGACTCCTTGATATCCGCTGAGACGCTCAAACGTTTGGATGACACTGAAAGATTCAGAAGGCTCAAAGCCTTTATATCCCCAATAAATTTCTTCACCCTGCGTATGAAGCGCCACAAGACGATCAGGCGGCCGGCTGGCGATTAAATCCCTCATGGCGACCGCCTCCGGCTCGGTCAGCGGCGCATCACCGGGATAGTCTCTGTACGACGGTCCTTTAGGAGGCTTGCGCTGTTTCTCGATTTCCCAAAAAGACGGAAACTGATTATTTAAATCGACCCCGTTGATATTGGCTTTCCATTCCTTAAAATCGGGCTGATGCTCATTTATGTCATCAAGTGCGCCTGACTCTATTCCCAGAGACTCGGGACCGTTCAACACCAGATCAACTCCGTCGGGATTCACGAGCGGCACGATTGAAAGCTTAGTCTGGCAAAAAAGCGCCGGTGGTGAGTAATCAAACAGTTGGCGGCCGGTACATAAATAAAGGCAATATTCTTTAAGCCATTTCATCAGCACAGAGGTGGTAATCCATTCGTTGGCATGGAATGAAGCATTGATATGAGTCGTTTTTTCTGCATCCCGGGATCCGAGGCGCAGTTCATAAATCGGCTGCCCCAGCACGGAGCGGCCAATCACGCGGGTTGTGATAAACGGGAAGCAAGACGTCAGCTTTTCGATTTCGTTTGTCAGCGCTGTTGAATCATACACGGCCGTTTCTGTCAGCCATTGTTCATCGAAGTTTCCCCGTTCCTTTACCAATAATTTCATCTGTTCATATGTTTCTGCTGTTGGGGTGTTATTTCCTGCTTCTAAAGATGCTCCCGGAAAATAAAATTCTTCTACAGAAGCGCCAAGGTTTGCGCTGATTAAAAGTTGTTCGGGTATGTTCAGGATGTCAGACAGCCTTGACAAGTTTTGTTTTAACTCCGGTTTGATTTTGATAAATGCCATCAATGATCCCTCCCACAATAGCATATGACCGATGATTCAAATGGTTTTCGCAGATTTTCATTCCCTTTCGATCCCTGCTTTATTTTGCTGTTCGTGTTGTTTTTTTGTTACTTATCAGTTGCCGTTTTTGCTGCCGGAACATATCAACATGCTCTGCGATAGACGAAAAAGGTCGATACTCGTTATGGGAAGAGTTATATGTGAGTCAATGTACCCCTGGCCATTTGCCGTATTTAAACCGCTGCCCTTTTTGAATGGGGCAGAAACCGGGGAAATCATTTAAAAATTCATTACATACATCAGATCAAGAAGGTTTTTCATGCCGCGGATTCAAAGGAGACACTAACCTCATTAAATTTGAGGATGTTGCAGGTGTAGAAATGAAGTAAGTCCTTCTTTCAGCAGAAAGGGCTTTACTCATTAGAAACTGTTTTTATTCCAAGCAGTTTTTTTGCTTCGATATGTTTTCTTATAATAATTGTCGTACGAATATGTTTTAGTGAGTTTTGACTCCTCCAAAAGCTTTTATGGCTTTTTTGATCTTTAACCGCTTTAACTAAGCTGGCCAGTACGTCACCAACAGCACCTATACAACCTAGGGCTCCTTCAGTTTTGAATGGCTTGTCCGATTGTTTAGCACATAAAAGTGTTGAGAATTCAAATATCACCATACTCAAGTCTTGGAAGTTGCCTAACTATTGATGTCTTCTTAGGTTTCTAACGATTAGCAATATTTAAGACAAAAATTGTAATGCATTTCATATGAATTGCAGGACTTCTCATCAATATTTGCTCATTGGATAATGAAAAAACACTCTCAGTGTTTGAAAGTGTTATGGTAAAATATTCATTGTACAAAGTTTTGGCTCACTCAAGGGAAGTTGGCTCATCCCCTATGAAAGGGGGTGATGCTAATGGCAACTTTTCATGCGATTTATTTAATGATCGCTTTTGGCACGTTTATTCTTGCCTTGTTGTCGTATATAAACAAGAAATAGACTTCCCTTGAGCCCGCAAAGTTCCAGGGAAAGTCTATTCAAAAGACGCTTTGAGCCAGCCCCTTGAGGGCCGCTTTGTACTTCTGACTCGACTGTTGGCGCAGTCGGGTCTTTTTTAGTTTATGCAAAGATGAATAAGAATAAACCATGTAATGCATTACATTCTTTATTTAATAGTAATCAAATTTCATTACGTTGTAAACGATTTTGTTTACATGTATGAACATTTAAAGTGCCTCTTCAACGTAAAAGAGCAGGCTTATATCCACAACCAATTTATGGTTATAAACGTGATTTTCCTGCCTTCGTCACGGCTTTCAATTCGGATTCTGTGTATGCTTTTAAAGAGGTCGATGCATTCTTTTCATCATCTTCTTTTGATCCGTCATCCTTTGATTCATCTTTGCTCCCGGTTTCATCTTTGATTAATTCACAGTCAAATTGTTCATTGTCTTTGAGATAGAGATAAACCGATTTTTTGACGTTTCGCTCTGCTCTCAGAAGTTGATTCAAAAGCTCTTGCCTCAGTCATTATTTCCATTGCGCTAGTCTTTCTGCGATAGGAGAGAGGCTATTCATCGTTAAATATGTCGAATGAAATAGGTGCAAATTAAGTCTTACTTAATAATGAACATATGTACTCTCCCCGTTTCCAAATGAAAAAGCGTCTTTGTGAACGCTTCCTTAACGAAAGAAAAAAGCTTCCGGCCTCTCCTCCGGAAACTTTAAGACAGCTTTTTATTCTACTTTGTTAAACTTTCAGTGATAAACTTCAGCTGGCCTTCCAATGAGATCGGATCAGAAAAATAGAAAGCCACCGGATCGATTTGATACACATGATCATGCTTGACGGCGTCGAGATTTTTCCAGATGGAAGTATCAAATACACCGCCGTCTTCACCGCCTGACTGCCATGGCCCGATAAAAATATAGTCTCCGGCGAAATCAGGCAGCTTTTCAAGGGAAATGCTCGTATATCCCGGACCTTCTTTGATTGTTTTTTCTTTCGTCAGCTTTGTTGCATTCAATCCGAGGTCATGATAGACGATCCTTCCGCCTCTTCCGAATTTATCGCCGTACACATAGATCTCTTTGCCATTCGTTTGCATAATGGAAACCGTTTTGTTGCCGATGGCTTTTTGAACTTTTGCTTTTGCCGCGGAAACCTTCTTGTCCCACTCAGCCAGCCATTTTTCCGCTTTATCTTCCGTATCGGTCATTTTAGCGAAATCCTTCAGCTGTTCGAGGCTGTCCTTGCCGTATTTCAAGGCAACCGTCGGGGCGATTTTTTCCAGCTTTTCAATATCTGCATCCTGCGTCGTCCAAACCACAATCAGGTCCGGCTTTAATTTAATGATTTTTTCAGCGGAAACACCGTCTCCTATGTTTGTCACGCCATCGGTTTTCCCTTTGAAGTACGGGTTTTCAAATACCCTGTCAGGCGCCCCGACCACGTTGATCCCAAGCGTCTTGAAATATCCGTAATAGTCGTCAGCCATGACAACTACTCTTTTCGGATGCTTAGGGATTTTAACCGTTCCGTTTTCAGCCTTGTATGTAATGGTCTCTTCCTGCTTTGCATCAGAAGAAGATCCTTTATTCTCTGATTGATTTCCGCATGCCGCCAAAGCCGCAATCATGAGTAAGGCAAACAATGCAGCTCCGATTTTCTTGCACTTAAACGTCATCTGTCATACCTTCTTTCAATGTTTATATGATAAAGAAAATCATTATCAATTATACCATGGAAAGTATGATTGACACACTGTTTTTTGTAAAGTGAGCGAACTTCACAGAACGGAAAAAACAGGCCGGATCTGTCGAAAACCGGCCTGTAAAAGCTGCCGCTGTTAAAGAACGGAAGCTTTTTTATTCTTTTTGGCTGCCCTTTTGTTGACCGGCAGCCGGCTGTTTTTTCAATCGTTCACTGTCGTAAAATCTCAACAAATCGCCGTATATGATCTGATCTGAGAGTGAAAGCTCCTGTTTGGCTTTTTCGATGTAGGGCTCACAGCTCTCTTGATTCTTCACAGGCTGTCCCGTTGATTTATCATAGCATACACCGTCTGTGTAAACTTTGTCTTTCGTAATAAAGCTTCCGTCGCGAAGCACCGTGAACTCCTCTTTATCTTTGGAAAACAAGTCATTTCCGAACTGGATTTGATCGCTTGAGTCAATTCCAAGCAAATTCAGCAGAGTCGGCCTGATGTCAATTTGCCCGCCGACGGTATCAATTGTTTTCGGTTCTTTGTCGGTTACGCCTGGAATGTGAATCACCAGCGGCACTCTTTGAAGCTGGACTTCCTCAAAAGGCGTTACTTCCCTTCCGAGGAACTGCCCCATCGCTTCATTGTGGTTTTCGGAAATGCCGTAATGGTCTCCGTATAACACGATGATGGAGTTCTCATAAAGGCCGTCCTCTTTCAGCTTTTCAATAAAACGCTTGAGCGCCTCATCCTGATAGCGGACTGTAGGAAAATATCTGTTTAATGTGCGGCTCTTTGAATCATATTCGTCAATCATCTTATCTTCTTCATCAAGTTCAAACGGAAAATGATTCGTCAGCGTGATCAGTCTCGTGTAAAAAGGCTGTGGCAGATCTTTCATCAGCTCTGACGTCTGCTCAAAAAATTCTTTGTCTTTCAGCCCCCAGCCGACAGAGTTTCCCTCATTGACTTCATATGAATTGATATCATAAAATTTGTCGTATTCTAAAGACTTATACATGATATCCCGATTCCAGAAACTTTTGTTGTTCGCATGAAATATCGCGGAATAGTAGCCGTGATTTTTCAAAATTTCCGGAGCTGCCGTATATTCATTTCCGGCATTCGTAAAGAAGACCGCTCCCCTTCCCAGCGGATAAAGGGAATTATCGACGATAAATTCTGAATCTGAGGTTTTTCCCTGGCCTGTCTGATGATAAAAGTTTTCAAAACTGTAGCTTTTTTTAATCAAGTCGTTCAAATATGGCGTAATTTCCTTGCCGTTCAGCTTCTGATTGATGACGAAGCTTTGGGTCGATTCTAAAGATACGAGAATCACATTTCGCCCTTTGGCGATACCGGCTAAATCTTTGTTTGTTTCCGTCCTGTTCGCATTGACAAAGTTTTCAACCTCTGTGAGGCTGTTGCTGTCTGCCAGAGCGCGCTGGGCGGACTGCTTCGACTGGATGAGGCCGTCATAGATATGGTAGTTGTAAAGGCTGATGTTTTTGACAAGCACCTCTCTGTCGAACGATCTCGTCAAGAGCTGCGGCCTTTCAGCCTCTGACATTCCCAAATTGAAAAAGAAAACGGCTGCGGCAAACAAAAAATATGCCGCTCGCTCCTTTCTCGTTAACGTGTTGCCGGATTTGGCGGCATGGCGTTTGTGAAGCCAAATCAAAATCGCGATGTCTACGACAAGAAGCAGGTCGGCAGGCATAAACAAAGATGTGATGCTGCTTCCCAAATCCCCCATATTATTCGTCTGGAATAAGACAGGAATCGTTAAGAAATCGTTGTAAAAACGATAGAAAACCATGTTGGCCAAAAGAATAAGTGTCAAAACGATACTCGTTCCGATAATGAAGCGGTTTCTATTTTTTTCTTTAAAAAACAAGCCGATTCCGAAAACAACAAGCAAAAAGCTTAACGGGTTGATGAACAAAATAAACTCTTGCATGAAGTTTTCAATTTTAATGTTAAAGCTGGTTTTATAAACGACATATGTTTTCAGCCACATCAGCAATGTCGCAAGCAGCAAAAATGATACTTTCGAAAAAAATGGCTTTCTCATGCCAAACCTCCCTCTACAGCAAGACGCATAATTCCGGGAAATACTATTTCCACATCCTGTTTTTAGAAAATTAACAAAATGACTAAACGATATCTTAACCTGATTGGACAAAAAAATCAAACTTTTTTAATATTTGTTTCAAAGTGTTCAATATCTGCTTCCATTAACCGCGGAAAAGGTTTATATCACAGGCTTTGCTTGATTTTTAAGCCATGCGTTTTTCGCAATCCATGCGCCGCCGATGACTCCCGCGTCATTTCCAAGGGAGGCGATGACAATTTCAGCGGCCTTGCCCGCTCTTGGGAAGGCGTATCGCTGAAACGACTTTTCCACTTTTGAACGCAGGATTTCACCTGCTTTTGAAACGCCGCCGCCAATCACGATTTTTGCTGGGTTCAATGAGCTCGCCAAGTTGCCGAGAACAAGGCCCAAATGGTTCGTCACATAATCGATGACCTCCAAGGCGGCCGGATCGTTTTGTTCAGCGGCTTCAAAAATATGACGAGCCGTTACATCAGGAATGTCCTTTAAAACCGAATCACAGCCGGCTGCGATTTTCTCGTTGACGATTCTGACGATGCCTGTTGCAGACGCGATCGTTTCGATACAGCCGGTTTTTCCGCAGTTGCATGGCGCTCCGCCTTCAGGAACCGATGAGATGTGGCCGATTTCTCCCCCGGCTCCGTTTTTTCCGTGGACAATTTCTCCATTGACAATAATGCCGCCGCCGACTCCCGTTCCCAGCGTGACGAGAATCAAATCCTTCGCGCCGTCTCCGGCCCCTTTCCACATTTCGCCGAGAGCCGCGATGTTCGCGTCGTTTTCAATGGCCGCAGGCAAACCTGTCTCAGCCTCCAAATGGTCTTTTAAAGGATAGTTTTCCCAGCCCATATTGGTTGTTTTATAAACAATGCCTGTCTCTATATCGACCGGGCCGGGCGCTCCCATACCGATCCACTTCAATATCTGCTTCGGCTTTCCGATTTCCTCCAGTTTGCTGTCGATCGCTTTTGCAATGCTTAATGTAACGGTGTCACCCGATTTATCGGTTGGAATTTCCCACTTATGCTGGATCTCTCCATAAGCGCTTACAAAAGCGAGTTTTACAGTCGTTCCTCCAAGATCGATCCCGACCAGCCAGCTGTCATTCATTTATAAATCCCCCTAGTCCAACTGTTTTATTTTTTCTTTATATTCGTCAGTTCATTCTGCAAAATCGACATGGCTTGAATCCATTGTTCTTTTTCGATCAGATTTGAAAGGAAGATTTCTTTCAGTTCTTCCATCATGAACTCAATCTCGAGCTTTCGATCTCCGAAATATACGAAGCATCCGAATCGTTTCAGAAGCTGCTGTACATCATATACGGTTTTCATTTTATTCACCAAGCTTCCTGAGGTCTAACAATAGGTTATAAATAATGCCTGCCTGCGTCAAGCAAAAAAAAGCCTGCTTTCGGAAATGAAAGCAAGCTTTTAACGGTCGGGATCCTGAGGATTTAAAAATACGGGCCGTCTATTTTTGAGAGGCATCGGCGTGCGAATCGCGATATCGCGAAACGCTCTGTAGTCAAAGGGAATGAACGGCCATAAGTATGGGACATGGAAGGACTTCATTCTGACCAAATAAACAATCCAGCAGAAGATGGCGATGACAAATCCAATCGGTCCGAATGCGCCGGCTGTGAGGAGCAGCACGATCCTGACCAGCCGGTTCGCAACACTCATTTCATAGCTTGGCGTGGCAAATGTGCCGATGGCGGCGACGGCCAGATAAAGGACAACCTCATGCGAAAACAGTCCGACTTGCACCGCGACTTCTCCGATCATTAACGCCGCGACAAGTCCGAGTGCTGTTGCAAGCGATGACGGCGTATGTATTGCAGCCATTCTCATCATGTCGACCCCTATTTCGATGATCAGAAACTGCGCGAGCAAAGGGATGGCCCCCTTTTTTTCAGGCCCGATATATTGAAGGGCATCAGGCAGCAGTTCAGGATGAACGGACAGCAAAAACCAGAGCGGAAGCAAAAAGATCGAAGCTAATACTGATATAAAACGGACAAACCGCATATAGGCACCGGCAAGAGGCTTGTTCCGATACTCTTCGGCATGCTGCAAATGGTGCCAGAAAGTAGCCGGAGTAATCAGTGCGCTCGGTGAACCGTCGACAAAGACGAGGATATGGCCTTCATATAAATGAACGGCAGCAGTATCCGGTCTTTCAGTATAGCGGACCGTCGGGTAAGGGTTCCAGTGCCGGCCGCCGATGTATTCCTCCAGCGTCTTTTCAGCCATCGTTAAAGCGTCCGTGTCGATCGCTTCCAATGACTGCTTTAGTTTTTTGACATTCTCCAAATCAGCGATGTCTTCAAGATAGCAGACGACGACGTCTGTTTTGCTTCTTCGTCCGATTTGCATATACTCCATCCTCAAGGAACGATCGCGGATTCTTCTTCTTGTCAACGCTGTGTTAAACACAATCGTTTCGACAAAACCGTCTCTCGATCCCCTGACAACCCGCTCATTATCGGGTTCTTCAGGGCTTCTGGCCGGATATGTTCTGGCATCTATGATAATCGCGTGATCAATGCCGTCGACAAGCAGCGCGGTCGGACCTGACAAGACCTGGTCTGCTACTTTGTCCAGATCGTCCTCAGTTGCAATTTCCACATAGGGAATATACGTCTTAATCAGATGTTCGAGCGGATCCTCTTCCAAACAAGCCGGTGAGAGCTTTGACAGATTTTTTTGGAGATAGTGCATGATATCGTCTTTTACAAACCCGTCGACAAGGTAAAACGCCATCTTTCTCCCCGCGTACACCACATCGAGCCTGATCATGTCAAAGCTCTTATCGACTCCAAGCTTTTCGTTTAAAAACTCAATGTTTTCAGCTAAATCTTTTTGCACAACATGCTTTTTTTCCATGATAAAAGCTCCCGTCAAATGAGTCTGTTCTCTGTTAGACCATTTTTAACATAACGGAAGCTTTTCATACTTGATCACCTAAGCCGTTTCTTTTTTAATTTGTCATGCAGCGTTTGATAGATGTCTTCATCAGGCTTTTCTTTTAAGGCCTTTCGGACGGATTGTTCCGCTTTTGACCATTCGCCTTGTCTCGCGTAAACAACGGCCAGGTTATAATGGGAGGCATGGTCTGAAGGATCTTTTTTGACAACCATTTTCAGGTGTTTTTCTGCACCTTCATATTGGTCGAGCTGCATTTCAGAGACGGCAAGCAGCTTCAGGCTTTCGATCGAAGCATTCGGGTCGTCGCCTGCCTCCTTCAACACCTCTTTTACCTTCTCATACTCGCCTTGTTCATACCATTTTCCCGCCTGATACAGCATGGAGGTTTCATGAATCGGCGCTGAATGTGTCCCCCAGTAAAGAGAACAGCCTCCAATAAGCAATAATAGCACCCAGCCGGCCAAGCGATGGACAGGCTGTCTTTTTCCCGGCAGACCGACTGCCAGCGCCGTCAGAAGTCCGCCGATCAATCCGCCGATATGGCCCGCGTTGTCAACATTTGAAATGGCGAAGCCGAGGCCGAGATTCAGAATGATCATCACCATAATGTTGGTGCCGATCGTTTTTAAGAAGGCTTTGCGATTTGAAAAGGCGAGATATAGTAAAGCGCCCAAACAGCCAAAAATGGCCCCTGACGCTCCTGCTGAAGGATACGGGTTGAACAGGAAGCTGCCGATCGAACCAAATATGCCGGCTGATATATAAATGACAAGAAAACGAAGTGAACCGAATACTCTTTCTGCGGCTGCCCCCACCGACAATAATGCAAAGGTGTTAAACATCAGATGGACGAGTCCGATGTGGAGGATGATCGGCGTCACAAGCCTCCACCATTCACCGGCTAAAAGAAGGCTGTTTTCCTTCGCTCCAAACCGAATAAGGGTATCGGTATTTTGACTTCCGCCCGACATTTCCAAAAGCAGAAACATCAAAACTTGAAGAACCGCGAAAAACCATGTAAAAACAGGCTTTCCTCTTTCAAATACCGCCGCTTCACGCCGCCTTTCTTCATCTCTCTTTTTGGCCGCAGCCAATACCTCGGCTCTGATCTGGTCAACATCTTCGTATGATGCATCCCGGATCAGGCCTGTGAGATCATCAGGACTTATATTTAAGGCAAGGGCAATCTTATGTAAGCCTTCTGCTCTTGAAGTCTGTTCGATAAAAATCGGCACGATGCTGACGCGCTGATCCGCAACCGGCTGGCTTGTGACATCCTCCCATTCATCAACAGGCGCCTGCTCCGATAAGTAGATATTCAATATGGACAGCTTGCGTCTTCCCGAAGCCGTTCTCAGACGTTCGGCCCTTTCAAAAAGATCTTCAAGATCGCGGACGAGCTCCTGCCTGAAATCGACATCCCGCCTGTAGATGCGGATCAAATCATACGGGGCATTCCCCCTCGCTTCAAGCCAAGCTTCTTCAAACGAAGGGTGAGTCTGTACAAGCTCAAAATCTCGTTTTAAAAGATTACCGATTAAATTCCAGTACATATAATCAACTGAATACATCTTTAGACGCTCCATCATTATTTTTGTCCATTATATCAGGAAACACGTCTGATTGCCCCTTTAAAAAACCCCGTTATTCAAAACGGGGTTTAGAAAGCCTGCTGGATAAATTTATTACGAACAAACGGAATCCTCATGATCCAGTGGATAAAATAATGGCGGATCCGGTTTTGGCCAAGAATGACATTGATTACACGATAGCGGTTTTGAAAAAGAATGAGAGCGGCAAGTGTGCCTAATAGAATAAACGTAACTTTTCTCATATGATCCCTCCTATAACCGTATCGTGTCTCAATTTTTTATATTTATTCAGGAGACTTCACTGACAAATGAGAGTCGTTTTTTCCGTGAAAATTTGACTGACAGGGATGTCGTGTGCCTCATGGGGAACCTTGTCGATGATCTGACAGTGGAATGCGAGAGAAGCCGTCTCTTTTGTAAATCCGGCCAAATACCTGTCATAATATCCTCCTCCATAGCCGATTCTGTACCCCCGCGGATCAAAGCATATCCCCGGAACTAGAATAAAATCGATGTCTTCGGGCGCAAGCTGCTCGGTTTTATGTACAATCGGTTCCTGCAAACCGAAGTAAACGACTTCCAATTCGCTTTCGTCTTGAAAGCGGCGGAAATGCATGTCACTTGTTTCCGGCAGACATTTCGGAATGCAAACCGTCTTCCCTTCTTTCCAGGCCCGCTCAATGATCGGCTTTGTCGCCACCTCGGGCTTTCTCGAGATCGTAAGGGCGATGACGGATGCTTCCTTCCATTGTTTTGAGCTGAAAAAAGCCTCGTGAATGGCATTTGTTTTTTGCTGATATTCTTTGTCCGTCATCTGTGCAAGCTTCGTTTTCATTTCATTCCGCAAAGCGCGCTTCATTTTTCTCCCCCCTTTAAAATTGAAAAAACAGCAGGAAAATCCCTGCTGCTTACTTTGTTTCGCGGTGTAAAGTTGTTTTTTTGTCACGTGGGCAATACTTTTTGAATTCAACGCGATCTGGGTTGTTACGCTTGTTCTTTGTAGAAATATAGTTACGCTCGCCGCAATCAGTGCAAGCCAAAGTAATATTTACGCGCATTTATTTTTCCCTCCAAACTATATATCATTTGCTGTTCAGACTTATCTATAATACCACTTCTGGCGCCGGAATGCCAGGCGTTTTTTTCGTTTGTCCGCGGTTTATTCAAATGACGGGCTGTACACACCTTTCAAAAACGATTTTTTTATCCTCTCCGGGTGATGGAGATCGAAGATGAATGCTTTTCCCGCCTGTCTGACCTTTCTCAAAGCCGCCTTGTTGCGAAGAAGTCCGTCCAGCTTGCGGCCGGCTTCATACGCATCCGTAAAATCGATGTGAAAGCCTGTTTTAAAATCCATGACAAAATCGTTCCATCCTCCGGTTTTTCCGACAGCAACGGGAACGCCCGCTGCCATGCTTTCCTGAACAGCGATGCCGAATGGCTCATATCCGCTTGGAAAAACAGCCATTTCACAGAATCCGAGCCAGTTCTCCCTTTCTTGATCTGAGAGGAAAGGGAGAACTGTGAGGCGATCCTCCATGCCTAACGATCTGGCTTCTCTCTCATATGCGCTTTTGAGAGGGCCTTCACCGGCTATGACAAGTTCAAGACCGTCCTGTAGCCTCGCGAGTTCATTAAAGGCGCGGATGAGCTGCAAAAAACCTTTTTCCGGAACGAATCGGCCGTAAGAAAAAAGATATGGGGCGGTTTTCGGCCGGCTTTTTACCGTTTTTGTTTTTCGGCACGGATTGGGAATGATTCGAACTTTTTCCGCCGCTTCTGGAGATCTTTCTTTCACGAAGTCTTTCATCATGCTGCTCAACACGATGATGCGCCCGCTTTCTTTTAATAGCAAACGCTCAAGCAGCAGCCTGTAGGGGTGCGCTTTCCGGCCAGCCGCTTTTTGCCGGTCGCTTTCAAAGCCGTGTACGGTGGAAATGAGCGGGAGATTTAAGGCGCGTTTGAGGTAAACGGCGGCGGGAGCCGTGACATCGTCATGAGCATGAATGATGTCAAAGCTGCCTTTATATTCAAACGTTTTTTTGATCATCTGAATATTCATCTCTGCCAGCGCATCCTCAAAAGAAGCGTGTGCTGCAAGTTCGAGCGGAATCTCAAGCGTTTTCCATTGACCGCCGCCATCGAAGCACCGTTCTCCTCTGTGCGTCGTTAAGACCGTAAACATGATGTCCTCTTTTAATAGGTCAAGCTGGTTTTGCAAATACCGTCCTGCTCCGCTTTTGATGGCACAAGGATTTTCAAGCGACAGCATCAGCACCTTCATCATGTGGCAGACCCCTTTCCTTCATTTAAAGAATATCCCGTATATGCGGAAAATTGATCGACCCAGTCATGCCTTTTGTCCTCCGGGTAAAAGAGCCGGCCGGCTGCGATCCCGTTTTTCTCCAGATAGAAGCGGTCAGAGCTAAGAATCGACAGCGATATGTTCAGCGCATTATAAAGCCTGTACTCCGCTTTGTAATAAGCGCCGCCTGCAGCCTGAGAAACGGTCACTTCCCCTTTGAACGATTCGATATGTATCGTCTGCACCATTTTTTGCCCGTCTTTTATGCAAGTCAGCCGTATTTGCTTTTTGATATCTCTTTTGTCTTCTAATAGCACGGCTTCAGCAGCCGAAAGGAGGGCGTCCGTCAGTTCCCATGTTACGGTCAGTGCTGCTTGATCATCTGACGTTATTTTTAAAATATCGTTAGAAAACGACAAGTCGTTTCGAATACTTTCTTGAAAAGGTTTTTTCCCATCTGTCCTTTTCACCGCCACGCCCTCCCAGGGAAAGTTTTTTATTTCCTATCCTATTGGAAAGGTCCCTTGTGATGCAATAGAAATTAATTTTTTCGGCAAAATTTTTATTTTTTTGCGTAACTCCTTTTGAAGCTAGCGTTTTTATGGTATAAAAAAGAAGGAGAAAATAAGAATTGAAGGTGATGAACGTGGAAGTTGCTATCATTGCGCTGCTTGTTGTCAGTATTGCGCTGATCGCATTCTCATATTTTCAAAGAGAACCGATTAAAGAAGTCGAACAGGAATTGGAAACCCTTCAGCTGTCCGCCATGCAGGAAATTTATAAGCTGAAAAAGAAAATGACGGTGCTCGAGGAAGAGCTTCTCGATTCAAGCGTTGTCGTCCGCAGGCCAAACGCAGGAATCAGCCAGCATATCGCAAAGCAGATTCTTTCAAAATACCAAAACGGCATGTCAGTGGATGCCATTGCAAAAGCGGAGCATGTCTCTGTTGAGGATGTCAGGGCGATCATCAAAGACAACGAGAGGGTGCTTGTATGACCAGACAAAGTATACAGGCTTTTGCCGGAGGCATGATCTTGGCGACGGCGGTTCTTGCAGGCGCATTTTATCTGACTGACAACGGCAAGGCCGAAGCTTCAAAGGACGGTCAGAAAATCAGTGACGCGGATGTCAAAACCTATTTGAAAGACAACCAGCAGGTTTCTGTTAAACGTGAAGAATACCAGGAGCTTCTGCACTACAAAGAGACGGCGCTTAAGCAGGCTGACGCCTCCCAAACGAAAAAAGACAAAGAAAACGAGCAAAAAAACGAGAAGAAAAAAGAAACCAAATACAAGCTTGAAATTAAAAGCGGCATGAGCACTGCAGAGATCGCAGACCTCCTTGAAAAAGAAAAAGTCATCTCATCCGCCGACGACTTCAAAGATTATGTGAAAAAGACCGGATATGAATCCAAAATCAAAGCCGGCAAATTTGAATTAAAACGCGGAGACAGTTTGAAAAACATCGTCAAAACACTGTCCAAATAAAAAACCAGGCTGTTTCATTTCAGCCTGGTTTTTTCATATGTTTCGCTGCTCATATCAACAGGCCGCCGATCAAATCGGCGGCCTGTTTTTTAACCGAAACGGCCGGTAATGTAGTCTTTTGTCCGATGGTCACTTGGGCTTGAAAACATTTTGACTGTATCATTGCACTCTATGAGCTCTCCCATTAAAAAGAAAGCGGTTTGATCAGAGATGCGGGACGCCTGCTGCATATTATGAGTAACAATGGCAATCGTATACTTTTCTTTCAGCTGCAGCATTAGTTCTTCAATTTTTAAAGTGGATACAGGGTCAAGGGCAGATGTCGGTTCATCCATCAGCAATACATCCGGATTTGTCGCCAGCGCTCTTGCAATACAGAGTCGCTGCTGCTGGCCCCCTGAGAGGCCGAGCGCCTGAGAATGAAGACGATCTTTCACTTCATCCCACAGCGCCACATCAACAAGCGCCTTTTCCACTATTTCATGTAAAACTTTTTTATTTCTCTGTCCGTGAATTCTCGGGCCGTATGCGACATTATCAAAAATCGACTGCGGGAATGGGTTTCCTTTTTGAAAAACCATGCCGACTTTCTTTCGCAATTCGACAAGATCGACTTTGCTGTTTAGGATGTTGCTGCCGTTATAGCTGATTTCACCGGTCATTTTGACATTCGGAACCATATTGATCATCAAGTTCAGCGTCTTAATGAACGTTGATTTTCCACATCCCGACGGTCCGATAATGGCGGTGATCTCATATTCAGGAATGGTCAGATGAATGTTTTTTAAAGCGTGATGCTCACCGTACCATAAATTCAAATCGTTGATCTGGTACACATTTTTTGTTTTTACTGCTGTTGCAGCGCTCACGATGCCGTCCTCCTTATCCGAACCTGCCGTTGATATAGTCCTCTGTCTTTTTTTCCGACGGATTCATAAAGATTTTTTCCGTTCTGTCATATTCAACTAAATCGCCATTTAAGAAAAAGGCTGTTTTATCGGAAATTCTCGATGCCTGCTGCATATTATGAGTAACGATTATAATCGAATATTCCTCTTTTAACGAGACGATCAATTCCTCGATTTTCGCGTTTGAAATCGGATCCAGCGCAGAAGCGGGCTCATCCAATAAGAGCACTTCCGGCTTCATGGCAAGCGTCCTTGCGATGCAGAGGCGCTGCTGCTGGCCTCCTGACAGAGACAGAGCGGATTGGTGAAGCCGGTCTTTTACTTCATCCCAGAGCGCGGCTTTCGTCAAGCTTTCCTCCACGATATCATCCAGCACCGATTTCTTGCGCTCTCCCGCATATTTCACCGCATGGGTGATATTGTTGTAAATCGATTTTGGAAAAGGATTCGGCTTTTGAAACACCATTCCGATTTCTCTGCGCAGGTTGACGACGTTAATATTGGAATCAAGGATATTCAGCCCTTCATACAATATGTTGCCCGTTGTTTTGGCGGACGGTATCAGATCATTCATCCGATTGATGCTTCTTAAAAAAGTCGATTTGCCGCAACCCGAAGGACCGATCAGCGCGGTTACGGCCTGTTTGTCAATATTGAAAGAAATGTTTTGGACCGCACGCTTTTCCCCATAATGGATATTTAAATTCTGCACTTTCAAAATATGCTCTTTTACTTCAGGGAGCGGAGCCAATCCGATATCGTCACGCACAATTTCCAAAGTCGGGACCTGAACCATATGATTTCACCCTTCCTATTTATTTCCCGTTAATTTTTTGTGAATAAAGGAGCCCAGCCATCTTGCAGCCAGATTAAAGACCAAAACGGATAAAACAAGAACCGCTGAAGCGCCGTTTGCGATCGCCTCGGCATCGGGAATAATGCCCTGTGTGTTGACATTCCAAATGTGGACGGCAAGCGTTTCCGCCGGTCTGAAAATATTAAGCGGAGACGTTTCCGAAAATGGATTCCAATCAGCAAAATTCAATCGCGGTGTTGTCAGTCCGGCTGTGAACAGCAATGCTGCAGCCTCTCCAAAAACCCGCCCTGACGCAAGGATCGCACCGGTGATGATCGATGGAACAGCCCCCGGAATCAAAACGGTTTTGATCGTATGCCATTTTGATACGCCTAATGCTAAGGAAGCTTCTTTTTGTTCTTTCGGCACGGAACGAATCGCATCTTCTGTCACCCGCACCATGACGGGAAGGTTAAAGATCGTTAAAACAAGCGCTCCGCCGATAATGCTGTATCCCCAGCCCGTCAGGTTGACGAACATCAGCATCCCAAACATCCCCATGACAATGGAAGGAAGGGATGACAAAACCTCAATACAGACTCGGATAAAATCGGTCAGTTTATTGTCTGGCGCATACTCCGCCATGTAAATACCGCCTCCGACACCTAGCGGAACAGTGATCAGCATCGTCAGCACTAAAATATAAAATGAGTTAAACAGCTGATCACGAATGCCCCCTCCGCTTGAAAGCGCGCTGGAACGCGATGTCAAAAAGTCGGGGTTGATTTGTGAAACACCGTTGATCAAAATATAAGCGAACAGTCCGACAAGAATGGCGGAGATAATCAAGGCAATCAATCCAAAAACACCGGTTGCTAGACGATCTGTTACTTTGCTGTTCATTACAGTTTCCTCCTGGATGACAGATAACGGATGAGCAGAATGAATAAGAATGACATGATCAACAGAACAAGCCCCATTGACCAGAGCGTATTGTTTTCCACGCTGCCATACGTTGTGTGACCCATGTTCAGCGTGATAATCGTGGTCAATGTTCCCGCTGGATCCAACAGGCTCTCGAAAAGATTCCGGGAGTTTCCGATCACCATCTGCACGGCGAGCGCTTCGCCGAATGCCCTCGCCATTCCCAAAACGACAGCTGTCAGAAGCGAAGGCAGCGCTGCCGGAATCAAAACCTTTCGGATCGTCTGCCAACGCGTAGCCCCCAGCGCATATGATCCTTCGCGGAGATTTTTAGGAAGCGACATGAGCGCATCTGTTGAAATGGATGTCACCGTCGGTAAAATCATGACGGACAGGACGATGGTTCCCGCCAACAGGCTGTGTCCTGATCCGCTTGCTTTAAACTGCCCAATAAACGGAACTAATACTGTAAGGCCTATGAATCCATAAACGACGGAAGGAATGCCTACAAGCAATTCAATTACCGGCTGCAGCACTTTTCTTCCCCATGAAGGTGCGATTTCCGTCATAAAAATCGCTCCTCCTATGCCAAGCGGCGCCGCAATCAGAGATGCAAGAAGGGTCACTGAAAATGATCCGATGATAAACGGAAGCGCCCCGTATTTGGGGTGATCATTCATTGGATTCCAATCTAGACTGGTTAAGAATTCAATCGGACTTACACCACTAGTCAGAAAAGATTGCAACCCCTTATTTCCCAGAAAAATCGTGATTGAAATCGCTGCTGCCATCATGATTAACGCGCACGTTGAAACCAGAATTTTTCCGCGAACTTCATCCATTTTGCGGTTTTGCTTGGAGCTGATCAGCCGCTCTTTGGCGGACATTTTCTCTATTTGTTGAGTCATTTTTTACACTCCTATAAATACAAGTCATAATAGGGAAAGTGGCTAAGCAGCACACTTTCCCATCTTCTGTTTTCATTATTTTGCAGTTTGCTTTCCATCTGCGTCACGTTTGACTTCCATTTGTGTTGCCGGAATATAGCCCTGTTCTGTCACAATCGTTTTTTGAATTTCGTCACTCATTAAATAATCCAAAAATGTTTTAGCCAATCCTTCCGGTTCACCTTTTGTATAAGAATGCTCATAAGCCCAAATCGGGAATTTACCTTTTTGCACATTTTCTGCCGTCGGTTTCACACCGTCAATTGAAAGTGCTGTAACTTTATCGTCCGTCAGATATGAAAATGCGAGATATCCGATCGCTCCAGGTGTTTCAGCGATTAATTTCTTCACCGTGTTTGAAGAATCCTCAGTGATTCCTTCAGCAGGAGTTTCTCCATCAAGCGCATACTTCACAAAAGTTGCGCGCGTTCCTGAAGAATCGGGACGGTTGACAAGAGTGATCTTTTGATCTTTCCCGCCAAGCTCTTTCCAGTTTTTGATTTTACCCGTGAATACCTTTTTCAGATCCTCTAATGAAAGATTATCGATGCCTACTTCAGGGTTGACGGCTGCTGCCATACCGACAACGGCTACCTGATGATCCTTGAGCTCATCGGCAGGAATGCCTTCTTTTTCTTCAGCAAATACATCAGAGTTTCCGATTTGAACGGTTCCTTCAGCCACTTGGGAAAGGCCGGTTCCAGAACCGCCCGCCTGCACTTGAATGTCGGCATCTGGATTTTCATCCATGAATTTTTCCGCCGCGGCTAAGACAAGAGGCTGCATCGCTGAAGATCCGGAAATCGTTAAAGAGCCTGAAGCCTTATTTTCTGTTTTATCGTTTTGTTTGCCTTCTTCTGCATTACCGTTTGTATTATTGCTCCCACATGCTGCTGCGAAGACAACTAAAACGGACATGATGAACATCAGTGTGATCTTTTTAAATGGTTTCACTTCTAATCCTCCCACGTAAATGTGTAATTTGTCCTACGTGTATAGCGTACCTTTCTTGTATTAATCTTGTTTAAATGAATTATTAAGGTTTTGTAAATTAAGCTTGAATATTGTATAAAAGCAGGAAAGAAAGGGAAAAGAAGCAAAAAAAAAGCACCCGCATGCTTGATGCGGGTGCTTCTTTCAAAAAAGGAACTTAAGACCTATTCGGTTGCTTCTTTTTCAATTTTGTCCTTATTTTTTTCTTTTGTGTTCTCTTTGTCCTGTTTTGATTTCAGCTCAAAATACTTATCCAGCACTTTTCTGCCAATATCATTCGTAATGGAGTATCTTTTGCTGTAATCATTGTAGGCCCAAGGAACAACGACGGAAATGGCGACCTCCGGGTTGTCGTAAGGCGCATAAGCGACAAGTGTCGTATTATACGTAGGCATTCCCGTCTTCGATTTATCCGGTCCGTCATAGAAAGACTGGGCCGTTCCCGTTTTACCGGCGGGTTTATACGATGCAGATGCAAACTCTCCTGCTGCCGTCCCATTCGTCATAACCCGTCTGAAACCTTTTTGGACGGTTTCGATCTCTTCCTTGCTCATGTCCACTTTGTTCAATACTTCCGGCTGAATCGATTCCGTCACGGCTCCGATGCCTTTTTTCGAATCAGGCTCTCTGATTTCCTTCACGATCTGGGGCTTCATGCGGTAGCCGCCATTGGCAATCGTTGACACATACTGTGCCAGCTGCAGCGGTGTGTACGTGTCATACTGTCCGATGGCAAAGTCGAGCAGGAAACCTGGCAGCTTTTTGGAGCCTTGGTATCCCGTTGCTTCATTCGGAAGGTCGATGCCGGTTTTAACACCGAGACCGAATTGATTGAAATAATACCTGAATGTACTGAAGGCTTTCGTATTAAGGTCCAGCGGCTGGTGGGGCTTATACTGCCCTTTTCCGACCGCTATCGCTGTTTTAAACATAAATACGTTCGAAGACTGTTCCAGCGCTCCCTGGATGCCCAATGTTCCGAGATTGCTGGACCAGGACTTTTTCGGTTTGCCTTGCCCGATATAAAGCGGTTCATCATAAAACGTCGTATTTAAATTAATCGCTCCCGTTTGCAGCCCTGTTAAAACGGTGGCTCCTTTGACAGCGGATCCCATTGCATACGAAGACGTCATCGTGCCGAGCGCATAGTCTTCGACTTTTAAATTGCCGTTTTTATTTTTAAGCTGCTTGCCGGCAACCGATAAAACTTCGCCGTTTCTCGGGTCCATCATGACGACGAAGGCGCGGTCGAGAAAAGGTGCGCTGTGCTGGGTTTTGGCTTTTTTCAGCTCATCCCCGATGATCTTTTCAATCGCCTTTTGCATCTCGACATCGACCGTCAGCACCAGGTCTTTGCCGCTTTCGCCCTTTGATAAGATTTCCGTGTCGACGATTTCCCCGTTTTTATCGGTTATATTTTTCACTTTCGATTTTTGACCCTGCAGCACATCTTCATATTCCGCTTCAAGATAGCTTTTTCCGACCCGGTCATTTCGGTTGTAGCCGCGTGACAAATAATAGTCGAGCTGGTTTCTCGGAAGACCTTCATTCGAATCGGAAATGCTTCCGATCATCGTTCTGAGCAGCCCGTTATACGGATAGTCGCGCTTCCAATCGGCCGTCACGTCAACTCCCGGAAGCTCGTCCAAGTGTTCGCTGACAACAGCCATTTCTTTTGAAGTCACGTCTTTATTTTTAATATATTGCGGTGTCGACGCATAACCGGAATCCATCTGCCGTTTAATCGCGAGCACTTCCAAATCTTTGTCCGTTAATTCGTTCAGCATGTCTTTTGTAATTCTGTCGAGCTGAAGCTGGTACAGATCGTCTTCGGATAATGTACCGTCTTTGACTTTCTTCCGGTCCTTTGCGGTGATCAGTTTTTCAGCTTCCTTCGGCCTCGTTAATATCCAATAGTCCTTTTTATCCCGCTCCGTTATTTTATCCGTGTCTACGTCGATCATCTCCGCCAGCTTTCGTGCAACTTCCAGGCGTTCCTTCTGCGGGGTTGAGGACGTCCTTGTGTATGTAATTGCGTTCAGCGGCTTATTTTTGACGATCGTATTTAAGTTCCTGTCATAGATTTTTCCTCTTGGAACAGTTGAAACGCCGACGTTATCCTCCTGCTGAACTTCGTTTTTATAGTCTTCCCCGTATACGATTTGTACCACGCCAAGGCGTACGACGACTGCTGTAAAAATCACAAACGCAAGAAAAAACAATATATTCAGCCTGATGGGCAGCGTTTTTCGCTTTTCTGTTTTCGGTTTCCTTTTTATCAATTGCATCACCTTCTTTAAATAAAGAAAAGACACCTTATGAAAAGGTGCCACATATATTGTAAAGTTTTTTTCGGCATTTTTCTACTAATTTCCCTCAAGATTAAAAAATTCACCTTTTGCCTTCGATATAGCTCGGTTCGGCCGTTTGCTTCTGCGCATCCTTTCCGACCGTTTCCCGGGCGGGTTCTGCCAGTTGAATATCTTTGACGAAGTAGTAAATCAGCGTATGGCCGGCCCCAAGCAATACTAAAGAAACGGGTATTCCCAAGTCCTCCTTTAATAATGAGACAAGGAGCAAAAAAACCAAAATGGAGGCAATCCGCCCGATGTTTAAAAAAACTTCCCGTACCACGATATATTCAATCCTTGCTTTCCTCGCGTACCTCGCTTTGCCGATCACATCGTAGGTCAGCGATGAATACGGAACAAGCAAAATCGGATAGCCGATCGCAATCGCTATGGCATAAAGAAGCAGTGTCACATATGTCATATGAAACAATATAAGGAAAAGGGCTCCGAATAAAACAAGGCCTCCGATTAAAATGGCTTTTTTGCGCGTGTTTTTTTTAATCATCCTTGTCGCAAAATAGTAAGCAAAAAAAGAAACAGCCGAATTCAACAGTCCGAATTTCCCCAGGGCCATCTCGCTCTTTGTCGTAATAAAGACAAAGACATTGATCAAAAAAACAAAAATCCCTTCACGAAGCCCCTGGAAAAAGTGGGCATTGGTAACGTTGCGCCAGTTTGCATCCGCATTTCGCTCCGCCCAGATTCTTTTCAACATATACCGGCCGCGCGACTCCCTTCGCTTTAAAAAGAAGCTGGTGATCACAGCTACTGTAAACAAAGCCAGCGAAAGGCTGAAGATCACCGTATATCCCGTATTGTCAGCGAGTCGCGAGATGACATAACCGGCGACGATCGGTCCGATCATGCCGGCGCCTGAATTTAAAACGCCGAGAAACCCGTTAAAAAAATCTCTCGTTTCCGGTTCAGTGATTTCAAATGTCAGTACATTAAAAGCAAGCCAATAAAATCCGTATCCGACTCCAAGGACACCGCCGAGCAGCACCAATCGCGATCCGGCATTTTCCCCCGCCACTAAAACGGTTAAATAAAACACGGCTAAAAAAGATACGCCAAACCTTAAAATAAAGACTCTGTCGATTTTTTTTGCCAAGCGCCCGGCTAACATAAAGGTAAGCGGCTGCATGACAACGATTGACAGATTATAAATCGCCAAGTCAAGAAACTTTCCCGACTGCTTCCAGAGATACACGTTCACAAACGTATTTGAAAGCGCAATGCTCAGCGAATAAAGGCCGCCGACAGTAAGCAAAAGCAGCAGGTCTCTGTTTACTTCAACATCGCCTATAATGTTTTTGATTCTGCTCATAACTGACTCCCCTTTACTGATACACCTTAGTCTGTCACATCAAAAGTCAGTTATGTACCAAGATCCAAAAGAAACGAAAAACAAAAAAGGCCCGCTTTCGCGGACCTTTCCTGCGGTCAATATTATTTTGCTTCGCTGTATAGGCGGGCAACTTCATCCCAATTGACGACATTCCAGAACGCTTTAATGTAGTCTGGACGACGGTTTTGGTAGTTCAGGTAGTAAGCATGCTCCCAAACGTCAAGGCCTAAAACAGGTGTTTTACCTTCTGAAAGCGGGGAATCCTGGTTTGGCGTGCTTGTGATTTCAAGCTCTCCGTTATTTACGACAAGCCATGCCCAGCCGGAGCCGAAGCGTCCTGCAGCTGCCGCAGCGAAATCTTCTTTGAATTGATCAAAGCTGCCGAATTTTTTGTCGATCGCTTCAGCCAGTTCACCGCTAGGAACGCCGCCGCCGTTTGGTGAAAGAAGCGTCCAGAAAAGAGAGTGGTTGGCGTGTCCGCCGCCATTGTTGCGAACCGCTGTGCGGATGCTTTCCGGAACAGCATCAAGATTTGCTACAAGCTCTTCAACAGACTTGCTTTCAAGATCTTGCTTGCCTGCCACCGCCTCATTCAATTTTGTAACATATGTGTTATGGTGCTTCGTATGGTGAATATTCATCGTTTCTTTGTCGATGTGCGGTTCTAACGCATCGTAAGCATAAGGTAATTCTGGAAGTTTGTAAGCCATTATCAATTCCTCCTTAAAATTGTATGTATTGAAATGCCGCCATTTAGCAAGCCTTTCCTCTTTCAATTTATCAAAAGAAAGGGCTTGTTTCAATGGAAATGCTCACAAAATGATCACAAATACATTTCTTTAGCGGACATACTCAACTTTATCCCTTCCTTCTTTATTTTAAACATCTTTTCGGGATTATTTCAAAACTGTATAGAGGAAAAAGCCGATCATGATCAGCTGGATCACACCTTTTGCAAACACACCGGAGATGAAACCGATGAGCGACCCGACTCCGATCTTCGCCGCGGTTTTGATGTCTTTTCGATGGACGATCATCTCTCCGGCCACAGCACCGATGAAGGGACCGAGTATAATGCCCGCCACAGGGATCGCAAACGGTCCGATCAAAAGCCCAGCCGTGCTGCCCCATATCGCCGCCCTGCTGCCGCCGAAACGTTTGATTCCGAGAAGATTTGTTACATAGTCGGCTGCAAATAAGACGGCCGTAAATATCCCTTCCACAATCCAAAATATGTATGAGTAATCGCCGAATGTAAATAAAAACCCATAGAGCACGAAGCCAGCAACGATAAATACGACACTCGGAATAATCGGAAAAACAAGCCCGGCAAAAGCAACGGCAAACATGGCCGCAATAATGAGCCAGTATAAAACGTCCATTTTTATGTCGCCTCCTGTCTAAAAATTTGCTTTTATTATACCTTGTTTCCCCCCAAAACACTCTTCCTGATCGATAAAGTTCCTTGTGTTCATTCATTTGTGACGATACAATAATGCAGATACATTATAGAAATAGGAAGTGAAGTCTGAATGAAGTTATTCCAGCTGCTATTTAAAAGTACATACTCCCCGCCCGCCGTCGCCAAAACGCGATTTCAGGGGATAGGAAAATCCATTTTATACGTGTTTCTGCTCAGCATCATCGCCGCTCTGCCCAACCTTTACCATACGAGCAAAGGCATGGTGCAGACCATGAACAGCTTTCAAACAGCGGTTAAAGAAATTCCCGATTTCTCCATTAAAAACGGCACTTTGGATACGGATGCAAAGAAAGCGAAGGAAGCACAGTCGTTCGGATTTGTCGTCGTCTTTGATCCAACCGATTCTTACGGGACAAAACAGATTAAAGATAAGCGCAATTCCCTCGGCATTTTAAAAGACAAATTCGTGATCGCAATCGATGGACAAGTTCAGGAAATGCCTTACACCATGCTGCCGGAAGACATGACAAAACAGGATATATTGTCGCTCATCGAACAAAACAAATCGGTGATCGTTCCCGTATTGTGCGCGCTGCTGTTTTTGGCGACTGCTGCAGGCAAATTCATTGATGTGACAGTCCTTGCTGTCATCGGACTTTTGATTCGGAATGCGCAAAAGAAAAAGCTGTCCTATAAACAGCTGTGGGTGATGTCGGCTTATGCCATGACGCTTGCCACCGTTTTCTTCATGGTGATGGATAGCTTGCAAGCCCTTGTCCCGAGTCAGTTTTTATTAAATTGGGCTGTCAATTTTATCATGCTGTTTCTTGCTGTGAAAGAAGTGCCTTCCCAAAAAACAGCGGGATAAGCCTTTTTGTTGTCATGTTAAAAAAAGGACAAGCGTAAAATAGTAAAAAACAAACGAAATGGGGACAAGTTAAAATGAAGCGTCTTATCGTGTTCCTTTCTATTTTGCTGACCTTGTTCATTGTTTATTATGACATCAAATCAGGCACCATCCCGCAAAAGGCTCTGCCTGTAACAGCTGCAGCCCAAGAACCCGCCGGTGCCCTTCACTATAAAACGGTTACCGTAAAACCGGGACAAACGGTTTTTTCAATCATCGGCGAAAAGCATATTCCCGCTGACAAAATCGCGCAGGACTTTGAAGCGCTGAATCCGAATGTCAAAGCAGGCAGCATACAGGCAGGAGCCACCTACAAATTCCCCGTTTATCAGGAGTAAACGTTAATTTCTTGTCAGTTTCATGAACGGGCGTTACAATAAGACTTGTAAACGATTCGGTATAAGAAATGGGGCTTTCTGCTCCAGAATTATACTTAAGGAGCGAATTCAAGTGAGTGAAATCACACATCGTACAAAAACGCGTCCCGTCAAAGTGGGACCTTTAACAATAGGCGGCAACAATGAAGTCGTCATCCAAAGCATGACAACAACAAAAACGCACGATGTCGAAGCAACGGTCGCCGAAATCAACAGGCTGGCTGAAGCCGGATGTCAAGTCGTCCGCGTTGCCTGTCCTGATGAACGGGCTGCCGACGCGATCCCTGAGATCAAAAAACGGATCTCCATTCCGCTTGTCGTGGACATCCATTTCAACTATAAACTCGCGTTAAAAGCAATCGAAGGCGGAGCCGATAAAATCCGCATCAATCCCGGAAATATCGGCCGACGTGAAAAAGTCGAAGCCGTCGTTAATGCGGCAAAGGAAAAAGGCATTCCGATCCGCATCGGTGTCAACGCGGGATCTCTTGAAAAGCGGATTCTTGAGAAATACGGCTATCCAACGGCTGACGGTATGGTCGAAAGCGCCCTCCATCATATCAAAATCCTTGAGGACCTTGATTTTCACGATATCATCGTCAGCATGAAGGCTTCAGATGTCAATCTGGCTATTGAAGCTTATGAAAAAGCGGCGAAGGCATTCGACTATCCTCTCCATTTGGGGATCACAGAGTCAGGCACATTGTTTGCCGGAACAGTCAAAAGCGCTGCCGGCCTCGGTGCCATCCTTTCCAAAGGCATCGGAAACACCCTGCGCATTTCTTTAAGCGCGGATCCGGTTGAAGAAGTAAAAGTGGCAAGGGAATTGCTGAAATCTTTCGGGCTTGCTTCAAATGCCGCAACACTGATTTCCTGCCCGACCTGCGGAAGGATCGAAATCGACCTGATCAAGATCGCCAATGAAGTGGAAGATTATATCGCCAAAATTAAAGCCCCGATCAAAGTCGCCGTACTCGGCTGTGCAGTCAACGGTCCGGGGGAAGCGCGGGAAGCTGACATCGGCATTGCGGGCGCCCGTGGCGAAGGCCTTCTTTTCCGGAAAGGGGAAATCGTTCGAAAAGTCCCTGAGGAAACGATGGTCGAAGAGCTGAAGAAAGAAATCGACAAGCTTGCCGAAGAGCATTATGCCAAACAAGAGGCTGAAAAAGAAAAATTAAACACATAACAAAAAGCTTGACGGAAATCCGTCAAGCTTTTGCTTTAGAAAAATGGCGCTATAAATATGCCAAGTACTAAAGAAACTGCACCGATACCCATTGCCCAGGCTCCTAAGCCAGCTGCTCCTTGTCTTCTGGCTATATAACCGACAATGATCCCTGCGATTCCCAATAATACGGGAAGCATAAACAATGAAATAATGGAAAGCGCTAATGCGATATATCCGGTTACACGTCCGCCTGCTGCATCGGCATCACCGTTAACAGCTTCTCGATCGCGGCCGTTTTCCGCACGATACGGCTGCGGGGCAACTTCTGCGGCCGTTTCTTCTAAATATTCATCATTATCACCTAAAGTCGCATCGACTAGGTCTGCATCATAACCAGCACGGTTACGGGTTTTTTGATCTCGGTCCATTCGTTATCCCCCCTCTTTAATCCATAAAGGAGCATTTATAGTGTAAGCATTCTTGGACGAATTCATGTTTGCTAAACTTTACTGTAAATGTTAAAAGTTTATGATAAACTGAAGGAATGGATGAGAAGGAGTGTGGACATGTTACATTTAGGAATCGATATTGATGGAACGATCACAGCTCAGGATACTTTTGTTCCCTACTTAAACGAGTCATTCAGCCTTTCCATCACATTGGACGATATCAAAGACTATGACTTGACAAAGCTTTTGAACATTTCTGATGAGGATTTTTGGAAATGGATGAATGAAAATGAGCCCCGCATATATCAGGAAGCATTGCTTGCACAATACGCCAAACAGACGCTTGACGAGCTGAAACAGCAGCACAGGCTGATATATATTACAGCGAGAAGGAACCACCTCAAGGACATTACCTTTAACTGGTTCCGCCAACACAATATTCATTACGATCACATCGAACTTGTCGGCGGACACGACAAACTTGAAGCTGTGTTAAAACACGGCATTGATGTTTTTTTTGAAGATCATCATGGAAACGCCACAATGATCGCCAAAGAAGCTGATATCCCTGTCCTTCTGTTTAACACACCTTACAATCAGCTGCCGTCCGATTCAAATATTATCAGAGTCAACAGTTGGCTTGAAGCCGCAGACTGGCTCAGAAAAAACAAAAAATATCTCGAATCAAAAAAAAGCATGTAAGTCAGACTTACATGCTTTTTTGCAAGTATAAACCGGCAATTGCCGAACGATGTCTACACCTCGATGCCGCTTTCTTCACAGTTCGGGCATGTGCCGTAAATTTCAAACTTATGACCGCTGATCTGATAACCGTCAAGATCATCGGTGAGCTTCTCCATCGGACACAGTTTAATTTCTTTCGTCTTGCCGCAAACCATGCAAATGAAGTGATGGTGGTGATGAACGGAAGAGCATTTGAAACGGAACAGCTTTTCACCTGAAAGCTCTGTCGTTTCCAATATGCCAAGCTCCTCAAACAGGGACAGATTTCTGTAAATCGTATCAAAGCTTAAACCAGGGTAATCATCATTCAAAGCGTTCAGTACATTCTTCGCCGTTAAATATTTATCAGAATCACTAAAAAGCTGAAGCATATCCTCCCGCTTGCTTGTGTATTTATACCCTTTCTCCTTTAACAGATCAAGCGCTTCCTGTACGTTCACGGCGAATCCTCCTTTTGATTTTATTAAAGCTGATGCATAATATCAGTATGAAAATAGACAGCAGCACGATCGTTCCGCCCGGTGCAAGATCCAGATGGTAAGCGAGCACAAGCCCGATAATGACGGACAGCTCCCCAAACAGTACGGAAAAGAAAATCGCCTGCTTAAACCCTTTCGCTATGCGCATGCTTGCGGCGACAGGGAGCGTCATCAGCGCGGAAACAAGCAATGTACCGACGATTCTCATCGAGGCGGCAATGACAAGTGCCACGATCAAAATAAAAATAAAATGAATCCATTTCGCGGAAATGCCTGATGCTTTGGCATGCTCTTCATCAAACGAAAGCAAAAACAGCTCTTTAAAAAGAGAAAAAATCACGATGAGAACAGCGGCCGAGATGCCGACGATCACCAGCAGGTCTTCGCGCGAGACCGCGCTGACGCTTCCGAACAGATAGCTGAACAGATCTGTATTAAATCCTTGTGCAAGCGAAATAAAAATAACGGAAACACCGATGCCCCCCGACATAATAATCGGAATCGCCAGCTCCTGATAATGCTTATAAACCGTTCTGAGCCTCTCGATAATCAAAGAACCGCCCACAGAAAACATCATCCCGAAATAGATCGGGCTGACACCGGCCAGCATCGTAAACTGCTTTCCCAAATAAAGGCTTGCAGCAATTCCGGCTAATGAAACGTGGCTGAGCGCATCTGCGATGAGTGACAGGCGCCTGACAACAATAAAGACGCCGAGCAACGGTGCGATCAAACCGATCAATATTCCTGAAATAAACGCGTTTTGCAAGAAATCATATTGAAAAAAAGGTGTCAGCATTATTCGTGTCCTCCATGATGATGGTTATGGCTGATGGCTTGGACATCATGACCGTAAAATTGCGAGAGGTCCTGATCTGTCATCGACTCAAACTCTTCCGCATTGCCGTGAAAATGAAGATGCTTATTCATACAGGCAACATGTGTGACTTTATCGGAAACCGTCCCGACATCATGTGTGACAAGAATCAATGTGATCCCTTTTTCCCGGTTTAAACTTTCCAGCAGCTGATAAAAGCCTTCAACCGTTTTTTGATCGACGCCAACCGTCGGTTCGTCAAGAATGAGCAGTTTCGGTTCGCTGACTAGCGCTCTTGCGATAAATGTCCTTTGCTGCTGTCCACCGGAAAGCTCGCCGATATTTCTGTCTTTCAATTGTGTAATCCCGACGGCTTCAATCGCCTCAGCCACTTTCTGTTTATCGGCTTTTGACATTCGTTTAAACAGGCCGAGCTTGGCGGTCAGACCGCTGGCCACCACTTCATATACCGAAGCGGGAAACCCGGTATTAAAGCTGTTTGCCTTTTGGGAAACGAAACCGATCTTATTCCAGTCTTTAAATTTTTTGATCGGGACGCCGAATAATTTCAACTCACCTTGTTGCGGCTTTATTAATCCGAGTATACATTTTAACAAGGTTGTTTTTCCCGAACCATTCGGACCGACCAACCCGAGAAAAGCGCCTTCATTAACCGTTAAATTGATATCTTCTATCACATTTCGATGTTCATAGGAATATGAAACATCTTTCATTTCGATAATGGGTTGTTTCACTTTCTTTCACCTTCAAATTCTCCAGAATCATTACGATTTAACACACAAAAAGAAAATGGCAGCCGGATGCCAGCAAGCCATTTTCAACCGATTGAACAGTTCATTCTTAAATTATACATAGAATCATAAAAAAAGTAAATAAAAGCCTAATGAATCGCGTTTTTAAACCGTCCGCCCCGCGTTTCATGCGTGTCCATGATCGTAATAAACGCCTGTTTGTCAATATCGAATACGATCGATTTAAGCTTCGTCACCTCAAGCCTTGTGACGACAGCGTAAATCACTTCTGTATCTTCATCAGAATAGCCGCCTTTTCCTTTCAGCTTTGTTGTCCCCCGTCCAAGACGGTGCAAAAGCGCGTCAGAAATTTCTTCGTATTGGTCTGATACGATAATAACGGCTTTTGTCTCATCAAGCCCTTGAATTACGGCGTCGATCGTTTTCATCGCGATATAGTACGTCATCACGGAAAACATCGCCTGTTCAGGCCCAAACACAAAGCCGGCCCACGTAAAAATAAAAACATTGACGAACATCACAAATTCGCCGACTGAAAACGGCAGTTTTTTTGTGAGCAAAATCCCCAGAATCTCCGTTCCATCCATAGAACCGCCGTTACGAATCACAAGCCCTACGCCGAATCCGAGCAAAAGTCCGCCGAAAACAGCAGCCAATATAGGCTGAGTCGTAACCCCTTCTACATGATGCAACAGTGTTTCAATAATGGACAAGCTGAATATACCGATCAGTGTAGAAATAACAAACGTTTTCCCAATATGCTTGTAGCTGGAAACCATGAATGGAATGTTCAGGACCACAACAAGAAGGGCGAAGTTGATGTAAGGTGTATCTTTAAAAAGGTAGTCTAAAATTAGAGAAATCCCAATGATGCCCCCATCGATAATGTTGTTTGGAACTAAAAATAATTCAATGCTTGCGGCTGCACAGGCAGCACCGATCAGAATCATGATGATCCGAAATAGCATCCGGACCGCTGATTCTTTTTTATGCTGTTTTTTCGTTGCCATGCTGTCTCTCCTTTTGAGCTGAACTGTCCTTTCTTATCATCATATCATTTAACAGAATGAAATAAAAAAAAGACACATTTTCCGTACTCCGCCATACATTAGTTCAGAGGGGAGGAATGGACGTGATTTTATTTCAGAAAATGGTCCTTCAGCGCTTAAACCAGGTGACGGCCGATGATGTGCTGAAGTATGCTAAACAATACGGAATTGATGTGACACGAAAACAGGCTCTCGAGGTCGAAAAGCTCGTCAACGGGAAAAACATTAATATTTTCAATGAAGAAGAGCGAAAAAAACTGCTGCGGCAAGTTGAGGCTGTTACTTCAAAGGAAGCCGTCCAGCTTTTAAATCAGCTGTTCGCACAATATGTATCATAAAAGGGGCTCTATAAGGCCCCTTTCATCATTGCGCTTTAATTTTTTCCAAAAGCTCTTCATCAAACGCTTTATTTTTAAGCATTTCGATTTCGAATTTGTATGGAGGCTTTTTATTTTTCTTATCCTCTCCTACATAAGGTGTTTCAAGGATCTTCGGGATGCTTTCAAGCTGATCGTGGTGAACGACGTATTGAAGCGCATCAAAGCCGATTTCCCCGAACCCGATGTTTTCATGACGGTCTTTTCTCGCTCCTCTGACATTTTTGCTGTCGTTGATATGAAGCACTTTTAAACGGTCGATCCCGATGATTTTATCGAATTCGTTCAACACCCCGTCAAAATCTGAAACGACATCATAGCCTGCATCGTGTGTATGGCACGTATCAAAGCAGACCGACAAATGTTCATTGTGGGTGACGCCGTCGATGATCTGTGCAAGCTCTTCAAATGTCCGGCCGCATTCCGAACCTTTGCCGGCCATGGTTTCCAGAGCGATTTGCACGTCCTGTTCAGGATCGATTACTTCATTTAGCCCTTCAATGATTTTTTTAATGCCTGTGTCAGCTCCGGCACCGACATGAGCGCCTGGGTGAAGGACGATTTGTTTCGCCCCGATGGCTGCCGTCCTTTCAATTTCAGACCGGAGAAAGTCGACGCCAAGCTCAAATGTCGCCGGGTTTGTCGTATTGGCAATATTGATGATATATGGCGCATGGACGACAATATCGCTAATCCCGTGCTCTTCCATGTGGGCTCGTCCGGCTTCAATATTCAAATCCTCGATTTTTTTTCTGCGGGTGTTTTGGGGCGCTCCCGTATAGATCATAAACGTATTGGCGCCGTATGAACTTGCCTCCTGACTGGCCGCCAGCAGCATATGTTTTCCGCTCATTGAAACGTGTGAACCGATTTTTAACAAAATGGTTTCCCCTACTTTCCTTTTCTGAATTGTTTTCTTTTTTCCTGTCTTTTGATCTTATTGATTTCTGTTTTCATTTTTTTCTTATAGCCGGGCTTGACCTTTCTCGGCTTTTTCACAAGCCGCTTGGCGATTTCATCCGTTTCATCCGGCTTTTTTTTGCGATTTTGCCGGCGCTTTCGGTCATCGATCTTTTTCCATTCGCCTTTTTCAAGCCGCTTGTTTTCAAAGACGATCCCCATTTGCTCAAGCCTTGTCAGCGCGTCTTCATCAGATGTATCATAAAATGTCATCGCCGTTCCCGATGACCCGGCGCGCGCTGTACGGCCGACGCGGTGAACGTAAAAGTCAAGGTCTTCCGGCAGCTCATAGTTGATGACATGGCTGACGCCTTTAATGTCAATGCCCCTTGCCGCCAAGTCAGTCGCAATGATGTAGGTGAACTCAAGGTCGCCGATTTGCTTCATGACTTTTTTGCGTTCTCTCGGGGTAAGCCCGCCGTGAAGAAGCCCCACTTTCATCCCTTTGTCAGAAAGGAACGCGGCGATATCGTCAGCGGTTGTTTTTGTGTTGGCAAAGACGATCGCCAAATATGGGTTTAAGTGTGTCATGACCTCCAGCAACAGTTCATGTTTATCCCTGTGCCGTGAAGGGATCAAAATGTGCTCGATTTTTTCGGCTGTAATATGCCTCGGTTCAACATGCGCATATTTTGGATTGGCCATATATTTTTTTAAGAACGGTTTTAACTTTTCGGGAATCGTCGCGGAAAATACGAGCATTTGCAGATTTTCCGGCATGTGGGAACCGCTAAAATCAACATCCTCTAAAAAGCCCATATCGAGCATTAAATCAGCTTCATCAATGACGAGCGTTTCCGCTTTGTGCACGTCAAGCGCCTGTTCTCTGATCAGATCGGCGATCCTTCCCGGCGTCCCGACTGCAAGATGAGGCTGTGTTTTCAGTTTATCGATCGTTTTCTGCTTATCAGTACCGCCGATAAAACATTTTGAACGAATCGCTTCATCCGGACGGCAAAATTTTGTGATTTTCAGCACTTCCTGATGAATTTGATTTGCCAGCTCTCTTGTCGGAGCCGTAATCACGGCCTGAACGATATCTTTTTCAGGATCGATTCTGCTCAAAATCGGCAACAGATAGGCATGGGTTTTTCCCGTCCCTGTCTGCGACTGCCCGATGGCGCTCTCCCCTTTGAGAGCTGAAGGGATCAATCGTTTTTGAATATCTGTCGGCTCATAAAAACCTAGCTGGTGTACGGCCTCTATGATAAACGGCTTTAAATCGTACATGTCAAATTTCGTTTGTTTCATTTTCCCAACTCCTTCTTGGAAGGCGTCAAAAGACGCTCCAAGCATTATCCTATATGGCTGAATTGTGCGCTTATGTATGCTTTTTTATGCCGCAGCGCCAAAAAAGGCTGGTATCATGTCCATCATTAAATTATAACTGATACCGCGAAAAAAAACCATCTTTGCCAACGCAGCTCGGGCGCCAGAGACAAAAGCACTTTAGACAGAGGCTGCATACCCTATCAAGAGAAGGATTTGGAAAGGAGGTACAAGTATGTATCAACAACAGCCGATGAGAAATCGGCCGGGATTTGGGCCGCAGCGGCCATCCAGAACCTTAATGCAGCGAAATACGGGAATGAGGATGTACCAGCAGCCTCCCGGACAACAGAGGTTTCAGCAGTTTTTTAACCCTCTCGGCCCCGTTCAGCAGCAGCCCGCCGCCCGCGGAGGCGGAATTCAGGGATTCCTGTCCAAATTGCTGCCGGGCGGATCAGCAGCAGGAGGAGGAACAGGCGCCGGATTCGGAGGCGGAGGTGCAGGAAGCGGACTCGGCGGAATTCAGGGGCTTGCCAACCCGTCTTCTATTTCAAACATGCTCGGCAATGTGCAAAAGGCGCTGGGCGTCGCTCAGCAAGTGACCCCGATGATACAGCAATACGGGCCGCTTGTCCGCAATCTGCCGGGAATGGTGAAAATGTTCAGACAGCTGAATTCGGAAGACAGCGCTGAGGAGAACGCAGAAGAGGAAAAAGAAGAACCGGAAAAAAAGACAGAAACAAGTGTCAAAAAAGAGGCTTCCAAACCGGAAAAAGCGAAATCCAAAGACAGCCTTCCGCAATCAGGACGTTCCGCCCCTAAAAAGGAAAGAAAAACCGGAGACTCTAAACCAAAACTGTATATATAACATTCTTTGATATCTCCTCCTGGATCAGATATAATGAGGGCAAAGAGACTGCAAGAAAATAAGCCGTTTTTACGGCTTTTTATATGCCCGGTCTTAACGTTATAGGAGGACTAAAGAATGAACGTTATTAAAATATCGCCGCGCGGCTACTGCTACGGTGTCGTCGATGCCATGGTGATCGCAAAAAACGCGGCTCTTGATAAAAGTCTGCCAAGACCGATATATATTTTAGGAATGATCGTTCATAACAAGCATGTCACAGATGCATTTGAAAAAGAGGGCATCTATACGCTTGACGGTCCAAACCGACTCGAAATTTTAAATAAGGTTGACAAAGGAACCGTTATTTTTACCGCACACGGCGTATCTCCGGAAGTCCGCAAAGCGGCTGAAGAGAAAGGGCTGGTCGCCATTGATGCAACATGCCCCGATGTGACGAAAACGCATGATCTAATCCTGAAAATGAAAGCTGAAGGCTACCATGTCATCTATATCGGCAAAAAAGGGCATCCTGAACCAGAAGGCGCTGTGGGCGTCGCCCCTGACATCGTCCATTTGGTCGAAACCGAAGAAGATGTAGAGCGGCTGGATGTGGATTCAGACAAACTGATCGTTACAAATCAAACAACAATGTCCCAATGGGATGTCCACGATATTATGGAAAAGGTAAAAGAAAAATATCCTCATGTCGAGTTTCACCAGGAAATCTGCCTGGCCACCCAAGTTCGGCAGGAAGCGGTTTCTGAACAGGCGAAAAAAGCCGACCTGACGATTGTCGTCGGCGACCCGAAAAGCAATAATTCCAACCGCCTCGCGCAAGTGTCTGAAGAAATCGCCGGTACAAAAGCATACCGGATCGGCGATTTAAGCGAATTGAAGCTGGAATGGCTTGAAGGTGTCGAAACGGTGGCAGTGACCGCCGGCGCATCAACACCGACGCCGATCACAAAAGAAGTGATCCGCTTTTTAGAACAGTTTGACCATGAAGATCCGTCCACATGGTCCGTCAGCCACGATGTGCCGCTGCAAAAAATATTGCCTAAAGTTAAAGCAAAAAACTGAAGCTTCAGGTCAGCTTGTAGAGAAACCGATGTTTTTCTGCAAGCTTTTTGTTGTTTTAAATGGTTTTGATGCCAGCGTATTTTTCTGCTTTGAACTTTTTACCTCAGCATCATATGGCGTTTTTTGTTTTCTGCAGACTGACAAAGGGCTGTCTTACATATGATATGATTACAAATGACAACATGAGGGTAATTCTTTAGTTCGCATTAACAAAAGGAGGTCTCGATGGAACACTTAGACTTGCATCATATATTTGAACTAGGTTTTTTGTTGGTCATGATTGCAGCAGGAATCACCGCGATCGCCAAGAAGTGCAGGCAGCCTTATCCGATCGCGCTTGTGATTGTCGGGACGATCATAGGACTTGTACATATTCCGCTCTTTGAACCATTGAAAGATTTTATTACTGAAGGAGAAGTCTTTAACTTCGTCATCATCACGCTGTTTTTGCCGGCTTTATTAGGGGAAGCGGCGCTGAAGCTTCCTTTTTCCCATTTGAGAGAAAACAAACGGCCCGTTCTGGCACTTGCTTTCGGCGGTACGCTCATCTCGTTTCTGATCGTCGGCTTTTCTTCCATGTGGCTGATGCATTTGGCCATTCCGGCAGCATTTGTCTTTGCCGCACTGATGAGTGCCACAGATCCTGTCAGTGTATTGTCGATTTTCAAAAGCGTCGGCGCGCCAAAAAAGCTTGCGATCGTTGTTGAAGGAGAAAGTCTGTTCAATGACGGGCTGGCGGTTGTGCTGTTCAACATTTCCGCTTTTTACTTGATGACTTATTTGGATCTCGGCATCCAAGGCGCCGGTTTAGGCTTGTGGGAGTTCATCAAAGTGATTTCTCTCGGACTTATCATCGGTGGCGTTCTAGGATATGTCTTTTCCCAGCTCACCAAGTATTTTGATGATTACCCTTTAGAAATTATTTTCAGTATTATTCTGTTTTACAGTTCATTTCTTTTAGCTGAAATGGCGGGAGCCTCCGGGGTAATCGCCGTCGTTGTCGCAGCGCTTATTTTCGGCAATTATGGCGCCAGAATTGGCATGAGCCCGACGACAAAGCTGAATATCAGTAACTTTTGGGATGTCGCCGCCTTGCTCGCGAACTCCCTTGTCTTTTTAATGGTTGGGCTCGAGATCACGAGAATTGACCTGACTGACAAATGGGGGTTGACCATGATGGCGATTGTGATAGTGCTCATCGCCCGAAGTGCCGCCGTCTATATCAGTCTGGCCTTTATCAAGAAATTCCCGGTTACATGGAAACATACCATCAATTGGGGCGGGCTGAAGGGTTCTCTGTCCATTGCACTCGTGCTGAGCCTGCCGAGAGACTTCCCAGGGCGTGAAGACATTCTCATTTTCGCCTTCAGTGTCGTTTTGTTCTCCCTTGTTGTTCAAGGGCTCACGATCAAACCGCTTCTTGAACGGTTAGGCGTGAATCAAAAAGAAGAAGGCAATCAGGAATATGAGGAATTGCTTGCAAAAGGACATCGCTTAGAAACCGCCATTCAAGAAGTCCAGCAAGTCAAACGCAATTTGCTTATACACGAAGCTGTCTCCAGCGAACTGACAGATCAGTACAAAGAAGAGATCAGCCAGCTGCATCAACAAACCAACAAATTATTCGACACATATCCGGAACTCAAAAACAAACAGCAAACCATCTTGAAAAAACATTCGTTATACGCCCAACATCAAGCGATCGAGAACTTATCAAAGGAAGGTATCATCTCAAACGAAGTCGCTGAACAAGAGCAAGCGCGAATCATTGATGAAATCGTTCGTTTGGAAAATGACCATTAACAAACACAGAAAAGCAGACCGCCCGCAGTCTGCTTTGGGCTTGTAGAGAAACCCATGTTTTTTCTACAAGCTTTTTTGTTATTTCATATCTTGATTCATGTTTCTAAAAACTTCTGGCACAGGGCTGTGAAGAAAACTGGTTCCGTTTTCCCCTCAATCTGCAACTAGCCTGGAGAAATCCACAGCCTTTTTTATATAAAAGTAAACGGATTTGTATTTGTTTCTGACGGAAAAATGGTGACATCGTATTTTTTCTTTTCACACATGACCGACAGCTTTTTTGTGACGCCCTCTTTCATGATTTGCTCGGCGTAGTGGCCTGGATCAACGACATTCAGACCGATCATCATCGCATCATGCGCCGTATGGAAATAAAGATCACCTGTAACGTAGACATCAGCCTCCATTCTTTTTGCCTGGTGGATATATTTATTTCCGTCTCCCCCGAGTACGGCGACTTTCTTCACTTTTGCATCAGGCTTCCCAACCATCCGTGCGCCATTCGCCTGAAGTTTTTCCTTCACATGGCGGGCAAATTGTTCAAGCGTCATGTCTTCCTCCAGCTCGCCGATCCGCCCGAGCCCTTTTTGCAGCGGCGCCTGCTCGACCGGATAGATGTCAAAGGCGACTTCTTCATATGGATGAGCCTTCTTCATCGCTTTGATCACCGCTTTTTCAAGACTGGCAGGGTAGACGGTCTCAATCCTGACTTCGTGAACTCGCTCAAGCTTGCCGGTCTCGCCGATAAATGGGTCGGCTTCATCTAGCGGACGAAAGCTGCCGATGCCTTCAGAGGAAAACGCACAGTGGCTGTATGCGCCGATATGGCCCGCTCCCGCATCTCCAAGCGCCGCCCGGACCTGATCCTCGTAATCCTTCGGAACGTAGACAGCGAGCTTTTTAAAGGGCTCTTCATAGGTTGGAATGAGCACCTTTGTTTTCGTTAACCCCAATGCTTCCGCGAGCATATCATTGACGCCGCCGTCCGCGACATCGAGATTTGTATGTGCCGCATAGACCGCAACATCATGCTTGATGCATTTTTCGATCAGCCTTCCGCCCGGCTGGTCTGTTATGACATGTTTCAGCGGCCTGAAAACCGGGGGATGATGGGCGATGATCAAGTCGACGTTCTTTTCAATCGCTTCGTCCACCGTTTCTTCAAGCACATCAAGCGTAACCATGACGTGTTTGATTTTTTTGTTAAGCGTACCGATTTGCAGACCGATTTTGTCTCCTTCAACGGCAAAAGACTTTGGCGAAAATTGTTCAAACAATTGAATGATTTCATTTCCGTTGATCGTTTTAACCACGTTCGAGAACCTCCTTGAGCTGCTTTATGCGCTTTAGCACGTCTTCATGCTTCAGTTTATTTTCCGCAGTCGGAGCCGCTTTCTCCAACCCGCGGCTAATGCCTTCCAAATGGCTGAGCTCCTTTGACCATTTCTTTATAAAAACGGCGTTTTTTTCTTTGGACAAAAACGGGCCTGTCAACAGACCGATTTCAAAATCAACTCCCTGGTACGGACGCGCTTTGTCTCCCGGGCCGGCGGCGAGCACCTCGTAAAACTTGCCGTCTTCTTCAAGAATCTCCTCGCCGATTAGCTCATAATTCTCTTGATAGAGCCATTCCCTGATATGATAAGCGTGAATATTCGGCTGCAGAACAAGCCGCTTCACCCCGCTGAGCTTCCCCTTTCCATGTTCGAGAATGCTTGTGATCAATGCCCCGCCCATTCCGGCAATCGTCACCGTATCCGCTTCACCGGGCTTGACGACCTCTAGTCCGTCGCCTTTTCGAACCGATATCAAGTCGGACAGCTCCAAGCGCTCCACTTGATTTTTCGCGGAATTGAACGGGCCGTCTGTAATTTCGCCTGCGATCGCCCGCTTGGCCAAACCGTTTAAAAGCGCATAGCACGGCAAATACGCATGGTCTGATCCGATATCGGCAAGCACCGCGTTTTCAGGTATGTATTTTGCGACCGTTTCAAGTCTTTTGGACAACTTTACTTCATTCACTACACCATCACTACTTTTCTATATTCATTTTATCCCTTACCATCATATTAAAAAATCGCTTTTTTTCCAAGCGCCTTGCCGCCAAATAAAAAAGCCCTTTGTAAAAGGACTTTTTGGATACCTATTTAATGTTTGACACCCATTTGGCCATCTCATCAAGCTTTTCAGGCGGTACAAGTCCGGCGGGCATTCCGTTTCCGCCTTTTTGAATTTTCTCCTTAATGGCAGCTGTATCCATGTGATCGCCGACTCCTTTTAGCTTGGGACCTGAAACACCTTCATAGTTTTCACCATGACAAGTCACACAGTTCGCCTTGTAAATTTCTTCAGGCGACGCATCCGCTTTGCTTTCTTCAGCGGTTTTATTTCCTTCACCCGCAATTTCTTTTGCATCATTCAGTCCCTTGAATGAAAGGAAAAAAACTAGTGCAATGCCCATAATGGCAATAAGCAGAAATGGTATCAACGGATTGCGGTTCATTTTACATCCCCCTTTTTAATTAACCCAGCCCCTTATGTAAACACTTCTAATTCTACTTTAATTTTACAAAAAGTAAACCGGTTATGAAACAAAAGCTGATGAAGTTCACACTTTAGACAAAATGATGAACAAAGAAGCCGATCATCCTGATTTTTTGATTTGCCATTTGAAAACCATATTTTGAATACGGTTACAGTAACAATTATAAAGGGCTTTTCCGGCAATCTCAAGGTTATAATGGCTTAAAATGAACTTCCACAAGTATTTGCAATATCGAAAGAAATTAAGTAAAATATAATCGAGTTTACCAATAATAGCGCTTTCATAAAAAAGATTGAAAAAAGAACGGATCTTGTGACCCGTTCAACTTATTCGAGAAAATCTTTCAAACGTTTGCTTCTGCTTGGGTGTCTCAATTTACGAAGTGCTTTAGCTTCTATTTGACGAATTCGTTCTCTTGTTACCCCGAATACTTTACCAACTTCTTCCAATGTCCTTGTCCGTCCATCATCTAGACCGAAGCGAAGGCGCAAAACGTTTTCTTCACGGTCTGTCAGCGTATCAAGCACATCTTCCAGCTGTTCCTTCAGAAGTTCATATGCTGCATGATCTGACGGAGACGTTGCTTCCTGATCTTCAATGAAGTCACCCAGATGTGAATCGTCTTCTTCACCAATCGGAGTTTCGAGTGATACCGGCTCCTGAGCGATCTTCAGGATTTCACGGACTTTTTCCGGTGTCAGATCCATGTCTTCAGCAATTTCCTCAGGCGTTGGTTCGCGGCCGAGATCCTGAAGGAGCTGTCTTTGCACACGGATCAGTTTATTGATGGTTTCCACCATATGCACAGGAATCCTGATTGTTCTCGCCTGGTCGGCAATGGCTCTTGTGATCGCCTGTCTGATCCACCATGTAGCATATGTGCTGAACTTGTATCCTTTGCGGTAGTCAAACTTTTCAACAGCCTTCATCAGACCCATGTTTCCTTCTTGAATCAGGTCTAGGAAAAGCATTCCGCGGCCGACGTAGCGCTTTGCGATGCTGACGACAAGCCTTAAGTTCGCTTCAGCCAGACGCCGCTTTGATTCCTCGTCGCCTTCTTCTATCTTTTTCGCGTATTCAATTTCTTCTTTCGCGGATAAAAGGTTTACCCGTCCGATTTCCTTCAAGTACATCCGGACAGGATCATTTATCTTAACGCCCGGGGGCACGCTTAAATCATTCAGGTCAAATTCTTCTTCGGCCTTGGCCAGCTGTTGAATATTAGGATCCTCAGTTTCTTCGTTCTCACTAATTAATTCAACACCTTGCTCTCCTAAAAATTCATAATACTCATCCATTTGGTCTGATTCGATATCGAAACTGGACATGCGCTCAGCAATTTCTTCATATGTGAGCACACCACGTTTTTTTCCGGCCTCTGTTAATTGGTCCCTTACCTGTTCAAACGTGAATTCAGTTTCGGTCTCGTGCGCTTGTTTATCAGCCATTCATGGATCCCTCCTTCCAAACTTATAGACGAATTCTAAAAAGCATCCCGCTTTATTTGTTCCTATTTCACGTTGAAAGCCTTCTTTCTAGTCTAGAGCTTCACGTAAAAGCAATCATAAATTGACAATATGTGATTAGGACAAGCATTTGCTCCTCCGTAAGGATTCATTGCCAAAAGCCCATCCTATTAGATATAACGTTTTATTTGAGCGAACGGTTCAACTTTATGATTTCTTGAGCCAATGCAGCCGCTTTGAGGAAATCTTTTTGCCTTTCGGCTTCAGCCCTTTCAGCTTCTTTTTCTTTTATCATTGACCAATTTCGATAATTCAACACTTTTTTTACATAATCAGATAATTCTGCTTCGCTCAGTTCTTCGTTTACCTGAAGCATTAAAATATCCGTCAGGAGCTGAGCAAGCTCCTGATCCTCGATTCTATTGAAGAGCTGCTGGGTGGAAATCTCAGCCCCCTCTTCATACATGGCATACAGATAAGCGGCAACAGCGCGATGCTGGTCAAGGTTAAATTCCAAACCCACCCGCTCCAACACCTTACCGATGACATCGCGGTCATGAATCATGTGGGCGAGCAGCATCCGTTCCGCATTCTCATGTGCCGGCCGCAGCCCCGTTCTCTTTCGCGGGGAGCGCGAGATAGCTGCGCGCTTTTCGTTTGATTCCTGACGGCTGCTCTCCTTATTGCGCCCCGCAGCCTGCTTAATAAAGACGGATAGCTGATCCTTTAAGGAATCGAATGAAATTGAAAATTCATTTGCCAGCTGCTTGAGATATATTTCCTGCTCCAAAGGCCCGCTTAGCATGCTGGCTTCTTTGAGCACATCGTTGATGTAGGCCAGGCGGTCTCCTTCATCTGAAAGGTTTTTCCCCTTGCGGAAATAGTTCATTTTAAAGGTCATTAAGGTGACGCTGGCCCCTATTACATCCCGCTTAAACTTTTCGCTTCCGAATGTTTTGATGTAGTCATCGGGGTCCAGTCCGTCCGGTATCATGGCCACTTTGACCGTGCAGCCCTTTTTCTGAAGAATGTCGGCCGCTTTCAGCGTTGCTTCATAGCCGGCCTGATCCGAGTCATAGCACAGGATCACTTCACCGACATTGCGCCGGATGATTTTTGCATGCTCTTCAGTGAGCGATGTCCCCATCGTCGCGATCGATTCTTTCACACCCGAACTAACGGCTGATATGACATCGGCAAATCCTTCAAACAGGACCGCCCTCTCTTCTTTGCGGATATGAAGGCGAGCCTGATGAAAATGATAGAGCAGCCTGCTTTTTCGAAAGAGCGGCGTTTCCGGGCTGTTCATATATTTCGGCTGTTCACCCGTGAACGTCCGGCCGGAAAAAGCAATGGTTGTGCCGTGATGGTCATGTATCGGAAACATAATCCGGTTTCGGAAGCGGTCGAAATAACCGTCCCCGTTTTCGCGCCTGATAATGAGCCCTGCTCTTTCCATCAGTGCGGCATCAAAACCTCTCCGTTCCAAAAATTTCGTTATGAAATCCCATGAATCAAGAGCATATCCGATTTCAAACTGCTCGATCTGTTCCATCTTAAAGCCTCTCTCGAGCAGATAATCGAGCGCTTCCTGACCTTCCTTTGTATTGACCAGCAAATGATGGTAAAATTTCTTTAACAGCTCATGGGCTTCCGCCATTTTCTGTTCATTTGAGCTGCTGCCGGTAGCGGCGGTTGTTGAAATAGCCGCTTCAGGAAGATCGATGCGGTATTTGTCCGCCAAGTGGGACACCGCTTCAACAAATGAATAGCCTTCCATCTGTCTTAAAAATGAAAAAACGTTTCCTCCGGCTCCGCATCCAAAACAATGGAAAATCTGTTTTTCTCCAGAAACGGAAAAAGATGGTGTGTTCTCACCATGAAATGGACAGAGCCCAAAATAATTACGCCCCTGTTTTCTTAGCTGGACGTACTCTCCAATTACTTCAACGATATCGGCTGATTTTTGTACTTGTTCCACAATTTCATCTGGTATACGATTGCCCATGTTCCAACACTCCGTCGTACATAATTCGCTGCTTAATACGTAAATCCTTCATTTTTCGACAAGATTTTTTGCAGCTCTTTGACAAATCGCTCCCGGTCTTCTTTGACCAATTTTTTCGGGCCTTTTGTATGGCGTCCGCTTCTTCTCAATTTTTGTGAGACGTGACGGCGGTATAGAGCATGGTCGATGGAACTCTCTTTGAAAAGAAAGCCTCTCTCCGACATCACAAAGACCTTTTTGCCCAGCAAGAGCGATGCAAGCCCGATATCTTGTGTGACGACCACATCGCCGGGACGAACATGGTTGGCAATATACAGATCGGCAGCTTCTTTATGAGGATCGACATAATGCCAATTCTCTTCTTCCTTCCTCGTGACTTGAAAATGTTCAAATGAGGCCACAAAAACGACATTCACTCGGAAGTCCGCTGCTGTTTTTAACACTTCATCTTTTACCGGGCATGCGTCTGCATCGACAAAAATCGTCCTTTCTTTTTCAAGAAGACTAATTCTCCATCCCTCCATCAATCTCCTGCTATAAATACAGGCAAAATCACACAGGTTTAAAAACGATCGAGCTATAAGAATTTGTCGAAAGTTTTTTTCTTGAAATTCTTGACACGATACCCATAATAGTTTATTCGTTCTGTACTTAGCTTAAACCTAAAAGTTAATTATTTTATCACAATTTTTTATTATAATACAAATGGGTAAAAGATGCTATCATTTTCAACTTTCCCGATACCGTCAAAGCAAAAACCCAGGATGGGGTGTCCTGAGTTTTGTTCGTTAGGCCCTTTTTGTCATCATGTTATGGATAATGTTGGCCGTTTCCTCGACCGCCTTATTCGATACATCTACGACTTCACAGCCGATGCGGTTCACGATTTTCTCAAAATATTCGAGCTCCTCTTTGATGCGGTTGATATTGGCATAGATCGCTTTGTCGTTGAGACCGAGCGATTTCAGGCGCTCTTTGCGGATATGGTTCAGCTTGTCAGGGCTGATTTTCAACCCGATACATTTGGCGGGGTCAACCGAAAAAAGTTCTTCAGGAGGATCCACTTCCGGAACGATCGGCACGTTGGCCACCTTGAGACGCTTGTGGGCCAAATATTGCGATAAAGGGGTTTTGGACGTTCTTGACACGCCGATCAGCACGATGTCCGCCTTCAGAATGCCCCGCGGATCTCTGCCGTCATCATATTTCACGGCAAATTCGATCGCTTCCACCTTTTTGAAATAATCTTCATCAAGCTTACGAACCCGGCCCGGTTCATATTTTGCATTGAAACCGTAGACGGATTCCATTTTTTCGATCAAGGGGCCGATAATATCATAATAGACAACATTCGCTTTCTCTGCTTCGGCAATTAAAAATTCGCGAATCTCCGGCACGACGAGGGTGAAGCAGATGATGCCGCCGTCCGCTTCGGCCAGTGCAATCACTTCTTTAATTGTTCCGCGGTCTTCCACATAAGGTATCCGCCTGATATTGGTATGTTCAGATGAACCGTTAAATTGACTGATCGCCGCCTTGACTACGAGTTCAGCGGTTTCGCCGACAGAGTCGGATACAACATAAATCGTGCGGTTACTCATGATATCCCCCCATTTGTTGTTTGCTCTACATGATTTCATTTTCAGATAAGCTGACAAGGATTTTTGTCATGTTCGTTTTGGTGATTCTCCCCACCACTTCATAGCCTTTTTCCGTATCTTTTACAACAGGCAATGCATCAATCTGTTTTTCAATCAGCATTTTGGCAATGTCCAAAATGAAATCATCACGCCTGCACAGCGTAATGTTCGGCATTCTCGTCATGATAATATGGACGGGAATTGAAGGGAGCTCCTGCTTGCCGATGCTTGCTCTGAGCAAGTCTTTTCGTGAAAGTACACCGACTAAGATGGCATTATCATCAACGACAAAAAGCGTTCCTACGTCCTCTAAAAACATCGTGCAGATCGCATCATAGACGGAAACATTTTCATGGATCACCACCGGGATGGACTGAAAGTCTTTTACCTGCAGCTTTTTCAGCTTATCTGCCAAGAGCTGCGTGCCTGTCTTTCCGGTATAAAAATAGCCGACTCTCGGCCTTGCTTCCAAAAAACCCGACATTGTCAAGATCGCCAAATCCGGGCGGAGAGTGGCCCTTGTCAAATTCAATTTCTCCGCTATATGCTCCCCTGTGATCGGTCCGTTCTCTTTGACGATCTGCAAAATTTGCTCCTGACGTTTATTTAGTTCGATTGTACTCACCACCTTTAAGTCAGCCCCGTGTTTCGTGCAATATGTATAAAAGTCGATAACATATTATAACGCATAAAGCCGCGAAAATAACAGCAATTATATTTGGATTCTATGAAAAAGACAGGCGCATTTTGACAGGGATGTGAAAAATCGATACCGTTAGTTTAAAAAAGACGATTGCCGGGCTGTCAGCAACCGTCTTTTGCCGTTTATTTTACAATGATGGCATCGATGTTTGCAAAAGAGCGAATCAGCTCCGCCAGACTTGCCATTTGCGCCAGGCGGTTTTCTTTTAATCTTTCATCTTCAGCATGAACCATCGTATGATCAAAATATGCTTCAATCGGTGTTTTCAGCTTAGACAGTTCGCTGAAGGCACCATCAAAATCTTTTGCTTCATAAAAGCCTTCAATCCGACGTTTGCTTTCCTCATAAGCTTTAAAGAGCATTTCTTCCTGAGTGTTTTCAAACAGGGACGCATCCACATGGCCGTCTCCGCTTTTTTTGCTGATCGAGATGACCCTGGCCAGCGCTTCGGCCGTTTCTTTAAAGTCCGGCTTGGCGGCTGCATTCTCCAGCACAACGGCTTTTTTGAGCGCTGAATACGGCTCAAGACCGGTGCTTTCAAGCACGGCTTCGACAATATCATAACGGATGTGTTCAGCTGTCAGGACATATTTAAGGCGCAGTTTGAAGAAATCAAGCAGTTCGCTGTTTTCTTCCTGCCCTGCAAAAGAGGCGAGCTCCTCAAAGGAAATTCCCCAATTCCGGTCCAGCAGAATTTGCACGATTCCGCTCGCCTGCCGTCTTAATCCGTACGGGTCTTGAGATCCGGTCGGAATCACACCGATTTTGAAAAATGAAGCCACAGTATCAAGCTTATCGGCTAAAGCGACAACGGCACCGATGACTGATGACGGCGTCTGTCCGCCGGCTTGCCTTGGCATGTAATGCTCATTGACCGCAAGCGCCACTTCTTCTTTTTCGCCGAGCATCCGCGCATATTTTTCACCCATGATACCTTGAAGCTCAGGGAACTCGTATACCATATGGGTCACAAGGTCGAATTTGGAAATGTGTGAAGCGCGTTGAATCAGCTCAAGCGTTTCTTGATCGACACCGATTTTCCGGGCGATTCGTTCTGCGATTGCGCTTGAACGCCTTACCTTGTCTCCGAGCGAACCGAGCTCTTCATGGAAGACGATCTTCTCAAGCTTTTCAACATTCTCTTCGATATTCAGTTTTTGATCTTCCTTATAGAAGAAGGCTGCATCTGAAAGGCGGGCTCTCAGCACCTTTTCATTCCCTCTCGCAACGTTTTCAAGAGCGCGGTCATTCCCGTTGCGCACCGTCACAAAGTAAGGGAGGAGACTGCCGTTTTCGTCTTTGACAGGGAAGTAGCGCTGATGTTCCTTCATCGTTGTCACAAGGACTTCTTCAGGAATGGAAAGGAACTCTTCTTCAAATGCTCCGAACAGAACGGTCGGATATTCAACCAGATGGTTGACTTCCTCCAATAAACCTTCGTCTCTCGGAATATCCCATGATTTTTCCGCGGCTAATTCATCCAGCTGCTTCGTGATCAGCTGCTTTCGCTTTGCCGGATCAGCGATGACAAATTCGCTTTCCAGTTTTGTTTCGTATTCTGCAGGCGAACCAAGCTCCGCCGCTTTGCCGAGGAAGCGATGTCCTTCCGTCACCCGGCCGCTTTCAACATGGGCGACAGAAAACGGAACAATCTCGCTGCCGAAAAGGGCGACAATCCATTTAATCGGCCTGATGTATTTCAGCTCCTCGCTGCCCCAGCGCATATTTTTCGGAAAATGGAGACTTGTCACCAAATCGCGGAGCTCGGGAAGAAGTGTCATCGTCTCTTGGCCTTTTTGGAATTTCTGTACAAATACATACTCTGTTCCCTTTACATCTTTAAAATACAGGTCTTCCGGGCTCGCCCCTTGTCCCCGTGAAAAACCGATTGCCGCTTTCGTCCATTCACCGTTTTCATCAAGGGCGATTTTCTTTGCCGGTCCTTTGGCTTCTTCCTTCACATCTTCCTGTTTTTCAGCAACATCTTTGACAAGGACGGCAAGCCTTCTCGGCGAGTTAAAAAGCCTGACTTCCCCGTACGCGATTTTTTTGTCTTTCAGCCAGCTTTCAAGCTTTTCCCCCAATTGGGTCATGCTGTCGTGCATGAAACGAGCCGGCATTTCTTCCAGTCCGATTTCTAAAAGCAAATCTTGATTACTCATGTGAAGCCTCTTCCTCCTTCAGCATTGGAAAGCCTAACTTTTCGCGTTCATCATAATACGTTTTGGCTACTTTTCTAGCCAGGTTTCTGACCCTTGCGATGTATCCTGTCCTTTCCGTAACGGAAATGGCTCCTTTGGCATCAAGCAGGTTGAACGTGTGGGAGCATTTCAGGACATAATCATACGCCGGATGAACGAGTCCCTGATCCATTTGCCTGATCGCTTCTTTTTCATATGTGGCAAACAGTTCGAACAGCATCTCCACATCAGATGTCTCAAACGTGTAGACTGAATGCTCGTATTCGGCCATCAAGAATAAGTCTCTGATCGTATAGCCGTCTGTCCATTCCAGATCAAAGACATTTTCTTTATCCTGAATGTATGAAGCAAGCCGCTCAATCCCGTATGTGATTTCAACGGAAACCGGCTTGCATTCAAGACCTCCGACCTGTTGGAAATACGTGAATTGGGTGATTTCCATGCCGTCAAGCCATACTTCCCAGCCGAGCCCTGCGCAGCCGAGTGACGGGTTTTCCCAGTTGTCCTCAACAAACCGGATATCATGCTCCAAAGGATCAATTCCGAGCGCTTTTAATGAATCCAAATACAGCTCCTGAATATTGTCCGGAGACGGTTTGATGATGACCTGGAACTGATGATGCTGGTAAAGCCTGTTTGGATTCTCGCCGTATCTTCCGTCAGCCGGGCGCCTTGACGGCTCAACATACGCTACCTTCCACGGCTCCGGCCCGAGGCTCCGCAAAAATGTATAGGGGCTCATTGTTCCCGCGCCCTTTTCAACATCGTACGACTGCAAAAGGACACAGCCTTCATTAGACCAATGCTTTTGCAGTGTCAGAATCATTTCTTGAATATTCAAATCAAGCACCTCCACAGAACGTGTTTCGTTTTTTCATATTGGCATAGGGCTAAAGTTTTAAGCAGAAAAAACTCCCGTCCCTATGCTTGTTTTCCCACAAACATAGGGACGAGAGTTCTCCCGCGGTTCCACCCTAATTGCTGAGAGGTTCGTCCCAGCCTCTTTTTTAAAAGTTGCTCATGGAATGCCTTTCATTACGCTCTCATCCCCGGCTTTCACCGTCCCGGGGTCGCTTCAATGAGGGGGCGCAACTACTTCTTTCCGTCGCCGCAACACATTATTGAAACTTATAAGCGGACTTTTAGATCCCGCAATCTTTATGACATGATCTTATAAAAATATGAAGAGGATGTCAACTTTTGTTTTCTTTCCCCAGCATTTTTTTCATATTGTCCATTTGCTCCATGAAGCGCCGTGATTTCAAATAAATCCCGGAGTACTCATCATAATAAAGCTGGATGACTGTTTTCAGCTCCTCTTTCGTCTCCTGTTTGACCGATACATTGCCAAGCCTTGAAAGGTCAAAATAAAAAAACAGCCTCAAGAGCCTTACGGATGCAGGAGACAGCGGAACCCTGTACGGATCTTTCGCAAAACAGCGATGGCAAATGAAGCCGTTGTCCCGAATGGAAAAGTGGAATGTGCCTTCCTTACTTTTGCAGTGGACACATTCGTTTAATTCCGGATACAGGCCGAGCACACCGAGCATTTTGACTTCGATGAGATTGGTGATGATGTCGGGATCTGTACCGTCATTCAGCCTTCTCATCGACTGAAGAAGCAGTTCGAATAAAAACGGATTCGCCTTCTTTTCCTCAGTCCCCTTATCAATTAATTCTGCGATATATGCGGCATATGCCGTTAAAAAAAGATCCTCCCGGATATTCCGCATGCTATCGATCATTTCGCCCTGCTCCAATGTGCCGAGACCTGATGACGTTCTGAATAAAAACGAGCCATAAAGAAACGGCTGGGAAATGGCGGACAGGCGGCTGTTCGGCTTTTTTGCCCCCCTGGCCAGCACGCCGATTTTCCCATTTTCCCTCGTTAACAGTGTAATGATTTTATTTGATTCTCCGTAATCATTTGTACGAATGACGATACCTTCACATTTCGTCAGCATATGTGCACCATCCAAAAATCGGAGGGGTCAAGCTTGATCACAAAATTGGAAAGTCAACTTCTGCTAGCTCTTCGTCAAGTGCTTCGGGTCTTTCCAGGTTCTCCTTCTCCAATTCCTTGAAAAGGAGGTACGTATCAACGTTTCCTGTTTGTGAAAATACATTCCAAGTAAAATTCAACATAAAAGCCCCACCTTTCTGTTTATAACTAGCTTTTCAAACATCCAAATTCTTAAGATTATCTTGACCTTGAATCCTCCATTTCATGTTAAACAATTTTTTCTAATATCGCTTTGATTTCGAGAGATTTTGTAACGACTACCCGGTCAAGTGTGCCGATCAATACTCGTCTTCTCTAAATCCAAAATCACGAAGCTGAGACATCTTATTGCGCCAGTCTTTTTGCACTTTGACCCACAGCTCCAAATAAACCGATGAGCCGAGCAGCGCTTCGATATCAACCCGTGCCCGTTTGCCGATTTCTTTCAGCAGACTGCCTCTCTTACCGATGACAATTCCTTTTTGCGAATCGCGTTCGACGACAATGGTCGCACTCACATGTACAGACCCGTTTTCCCGTTTTTCAATCGAATCAATCGAGACCGCGATGCTGTGAGGGATCTCTTCCCTTGTCAGATGCAGCACTTTTTCCCGAATCAGCTCAGAAATGATAAAGCGTTCTGGATGATCGGTCACCTGGTCACTCGGGTAAAACTGCGGACCTTCCGGCAAATAATCTTCAATTTGCCTTAGAAGAGTGTCGGTATTATTCCCCTCCAGGGCGGAAATCGGGATGATTTCTTTAAAAGGGTATCTGGCTCTGTATTCATCAATAAGCGGAAGCAGTTCATCAGGGTGAATCTGGTCGATTTTATTGATGATTAAGAAAACGGGAGTGTTCAGCCCTTTTAAGCGCTCGATAATAAATTCGTCGCCTTTTCCATACCCTTCCGCCGCATTGATCATGAACAAAATTAAGTCGACTTCTTTCAGCGTGTTTTGCGCCACTTTCATCATAAAGTCGCCCAGCTTATGCTTCGGTTTATGAATGCCGGGCGTATCGATAAAAATCGTTTGAGAAGTTCCGGTGGTCAAAACACCCTGCACCTTGTTTCTCGTTGTCTGCGGTTTGTCGCTCATGATGGCGATTTTTTGGCCGATCACGCGATTTAAAAAAGTAGATTTTCCTACGTTTGGTCGTCCGATGATGGACACAAATCCTGATTTAAAGCTGTTCTGTGTCATTTAGATCCTCCGATGAAAAAGCTCCTGGCAGTAATTCTTGAACCGTCATTTCTTTCACTTGGCCGTTCAGATTGGTTAAAACAACAGGCATGTTTTTTGAACAAAGTTCAGAGATGACCTGTCTGCATGCTCCGCACGGTGAAACGGGCCCCGGTGTATCAGCGGCAACGGCGAGCATCTTAAAGGCTTTTTCACCTTCGGAATACGCCTTGAATAATGCCGTCCGTTCGGCGCAATTGCACAGGCTGTAAGCAGCATTTTCAATGTTGCAGCCTCTGTACACCTTGCCGTCCTCCGTCAAGAGGGCGGCTCCCACTTTGAACTTTGAATACGGAACATATGCATATTCTCTTGCTTTTAACGCTTCTGTAATCAATTCTTGTTTGTTCAATGTGTGTATTCCTTCCTATAGCGGCGATGATACCGCTAACACTTTTATTTTACATAAAAATGGCTGTTATTTCACGCCCAAATCAAAAATGTAAAATTTTTGTAAGAATCTTTTGCCAGGGCGCATACGCTGATCAAAACAATTTTGGCAAAAAGATGAGTAATCCAATGATACACGAAACAAAGGCAAACACGCAAACCGCTCCTGCCGCGGCATCCTTAGCGGCTTTTGCCAGCGGATGATTCTCTTTTGTGAAAAGGTCGACAGCATGCTCAACCGCGGTGTTCATGAGCTCCAATGCAAGCACTCCGCCGATGAGGATCAAAATGACGGCCCATTCCGAAGCGGTCAGCCTGAAGATGAAGCCGCAAGCGATCACAACGATTGCGGCTCCGGTGTGAATTTGAAAATTGCGCTCGGACATGAACGTTTTCAAAATTCCCGTGAAGGCGTGTGAAAAGCTTTTTCTCAGCCTGATCCATTCACTTTGTTTATGATGATCTTGAAAGCCCATAGCGATTTAACAGTTCCTTTTGCTTAGTGAACATGATTTTCTCTTCTTCCTCTGTCATATGGTCATATCCGAGCAGATGCAAAAAGCCGTGAACCGCAAGAAATCCCAGCTCTCTCATCAAGGAATGTCCGTACTCTTCCGCCTGTTCTTCCGCTTTATCTGCACTGATGATGATATCGCCGAGAACGGGCGGCATGTCGGCGCCGATAATCTCCACTTCTCCCTCACCGTCCTCTTCAAGAGCAAATGAGATGACATCTGTCGGATAATCTTTCCCCCGGTATTCTTTATTGATTTCCTGTATTTCTTCATTCCCTACGACCGTAACGGACACTTCGGCCTGATCGGCGACGCCTTCTTCCTTCGCCGCAAATTGAAGAAGCTTTTCAATTTCCTCGAGCTGCCCCTCTGAGAGACGCCCTGTTTCATCTGAGATATCGAGATTTAAACTCATGATTGTTTCACCTTCTGTTTTGGATTGGCCTCCGGATATTCGATCCGGGAATGGAAAATGCCTTTTAACGTTTCACATAGCGTCTTGGCAATGATGTTCAGTTCTTTTAAAGTCAGATCGCATTCATCAAATTGCCCGTCTTGAAGCTTATCGGAAATGATGCCGCGCACAAGCTTTTCAATCCTTTCCGGATTCGGGTTGTGCATCGACCTGACGGCGGCTTCCACGCTGTCGGCCACGGAAATGATCGCCGCTTCTTTTGACTGCGGCTTCGGCCCCGGATAACGGAACTCTTCTTCTGTCGTCTGATCGCCTTTTTCCTTAGCTTTGTAGTAGAAAAACTTGAGCAGGGATGTACCGTGGTGCTGTTCGGCGATATCGACGAGCTCCTTCGGCATTTTATGCTCCCTCAGCATGTCCGCTCCATCTGTCGCATGCGAGATGATGATGTTTTTGCTCAGCTGCGGTGACAGTTTGTCATGCGGATTGTCAATATTCATTTGGTTTTCGATGAAATACTGAGGCCGTTTCGTCTTACCGATATCATGATAATACGCACCGACCCTTGCGAGCAATCCGTTCGCTCCGACCGCTTCGCACGCCGCCTCCGATAAATTGGCAACCATGACGCTGTGATGGTAGGTTCCCGGTGTTTCAGTCAGAATTTTGCGCAGGAGCGGGTGATTCGGATTGGAAAGCTCAAGAAGCTTCATCGTCGACAAGATCCCGAACCCGCTTTCAAAAAACGGCATGAAACCGAGGACAAGAACGGAAGATCCAATGCCTGAAACAGCTCCCATCACGAGATATGTGCCCATCTCCAGACCGGATTGGGCCGTATTTTGAATCAGCTGGAGGGTGAACATGACAACGATGTTGACAAACGAAACAAACAGTCCCGCCTGAAGGATCTTTGTTCTGGCATTATGCTTTCCTAAAAACAGTATGCCCGCTATCGAACTAATTAAGAAATACGTTCCGATCGCATAGTTAAAAGTGCCTGTGACACCCTGGTTAAACATCATGCTTCCGCAGATGGAAAGGATCATGCTCGCGAGAATCGCCAGCCGCTCGTTAATCAGCAGCTTGATCAGCATGACGCCCATTGCAATGGGCACGATATAGCCGATATGGCTGAATTCGAGCTCTTGAAACAGGCTGATGACTTCCATGACGATCAATACCATCGCTGTTATCAAGGAAAAGAGCATCAGCGATTTCGTCTTCGGCAGCCGATTGCTGTATTGTTTTTCAAAATAGTAAATCAATGCCGAGATGAAAAGCGCGATCAAAAGCAGCAGTCCGCCGACCGGTTTAAATATATTGGCTCCGCTTAACAGCCCCGTCAATTGAAGCTTCCGGTACACTTCCCTGTCGATCAGCTGATTTTCCTCAACGAGAATCTGCCCCTGCTTGATCTGCACCTGCTGAACGCTGTCCGCCGCTTCCTGGCGCTTTTGCTCCGTTTTGTCGGGATCATAGACATAATTGGGGATGATCGCAAAGCGTCCGATTTCATTGGCGGCATTCTTCAGTTTTGAAGGGACCGAGTTGCCCTTCAGCTCCTTTGTAAGATTTTCTTTTGCTTCGTCAAGCTTTCCGGCAGGGATTTCTTTGCTCATCACATCGTTGACGGCCGTTATGACCGAATCCTGTGTCATGGAAAGCTCTCCGTCGCTCGCCCGCAAAAGGTTTTTGACAGAGTCCTCTGACAGGGAGTCCGTCACATCAGAAGTCAATTTTTCTTCCACGGATTTAATCTGTTTTTTTTCCTTTTGATCCCCGCTTTCTTTTTTGACTTCTTTAATGATGTCGAAGATAGACGATACAAGATCGACCCTGTTGTCAGAGTACTCTTTTTTCAGGGTGTACTGATCGGGGACCTCTTCCCTTGCTTCCTGTTTTTTGGCAGATGTTGCCTTTTGGTCTTCTACCGTAGCCGGTGCATAAATCGTATTTTCGCTGATTGAAAACAAATCAAGATCAAGCGACTCGGGTCTGACATGGAAAAAAAGCAGAATAAACATCAGCGCTGATATGGCTGTATAAAGAATAACGGGGAGAAAACGGGCTTTTTCCATTCGGGTAAGCCGGTTTTTACCGCCTCTTTTTTTCTTTTTCAACAATAGCACCTCTTTCCGGCGAGAAACTAAAAAATGGCCCGATAGCGGGCGATCGGGCCATTCGGAGTTATTTTGTCTGTTCGTATGCTTCGATAATTCGGGCGACAAGCGGATGTCTGACCACATCTGTCTGATCCAGTTCAACGAATGAAATTCCTTCGATATCAAGGAGCATGCTTTTCGCGACGGCAAGTCCTGACTTGACTCCCTTTGGCAAATCGATTTGCGTAATATCGCCTGTAATGACCATTTTAGAACCAAAACCCAATCTCGTCAAAAACATTTTCATTTGTGCAGGCGTCGTGTTTTGCGCTTCGTCCAAAATGACAAAGGCATCGTCAAGCGTCCGGCCCCTCATATAAGCGAGCGGCGCGATTTCAATGGTTCCCCTTTCAAGGAGCCTCGCTGTATGGTCCGTTCCGAGCACATCGTGGAGGGCGTCATACAAAGGCCTTAAATAAGGGTCGACCTTTTCTTTCAGATCACCGGGCAAAAAGCCGAGGCTTTCTCCTGCTTCAACGGCCGGCCTCGTCAAGATGATTTTTTTTATGCGTCCGTTTTTCAGTTCATGAACGGCTTTTACGACCGCCAAATAGGTTTTTCCCGTTCCGGCGGGACCGATGCCAAAGATTAAATCGTGCTTTTTCATTGCCGTGATATACTCTCTTTGCCCGATGGTTTTGACTCTGATCGGCTTCCCTTTGGCATTTTTCGTAATTTCCTCTTCATACATACTTTCAAAAAACTCAAGCTTGTGCTTTTTCGCCATCTTGATCGCATAGATGACATCCCGTTCAGAAATCTCAATTCCTTTGCGGATCAGATTCAAGAGGGACGCGAGCAGGCTGTCAACGATTTGAAACGTGTTCTCGTCACCGGCTACATAAACGGTTTCACCCCGTGTAACAATCGAGACGTTCAGCTCTTCCTCCATCATTTTTAGATGCGAATCCTGATTTCCAAACAGCGCCTGAGCTTCATTCGGACTTTCCAATTGCTGATTAATCGCAAGTAAGTGTTCTGTCATTCTTTAGTCTCCTGAACGATTGGTGTTGTTTGAACAATGTCTTCAATAACCTGGTAAAGGATGATCAATTTAACTTTACCATTCTCACTCGTTTCGTGCAAAACTTTTTCATTGATAATGTCCCCATCTTCGCCAATTTTTTTCCGGACGTCCCTTTTTCCCATTTTGATGCCTTCCTGAACCGCTTCTTTTTTAGTATACACCCTTTTGACCTGTTCGCTTTCCCGCGTCGTTTCTTTTTCATAAGCGATGGGAAGCTTAAAGTTCATGAAGTGAAGCGAATGTTTTTCGACTTCGGTCTTCGGACGCAAAAGCTCTTCTTTTTTCAATGCAAATCCCCAAAAAGGAACGGAAAGTGAACCGATGGAGAGCTTGTGCTTTGTCCTTACTTTACCCGTAAAAACATCAAATGATGTCTCAAGCGGTACCGTCACTTTAGACTTGTACCATGTTTCACCGTAAATTTTGCCTTTGGCGCCGACCTTTTGCTTCTCATCCTCTGTTCCGATCAGCCCTGAAACGAGCATCTCCCCTTTTTCAACATGCTGATTCACCGTAACGAGCGGCTCTCCTTTTTCAACAAACATCTTGGAGATGGTCGCTTCTTTTTTGGCGATGATATGCCTTGGACCGATGTATTTTTCCTTATCAGGCTCATTTTTCTCCACCACTTTCATGTGAAGGGCTGTCCCGTTTAATTCGATTCCGACCCAAGTAATATTTTCAACGCTCTTTGTCAGCGACTGCTGAATGTTCTCCGGGGTCAGCATGGTGAATTGAAAGCGGCCTTTTTTCACTCCGATCTGGTCAAGGTGCTGCCTGATTTGGTGCTCTGTTTCCGGATTGGCGCCGGAGATGTCAATCTTCCACAGCATATTGGAAAGGAGGAACATGATGATAAAAAAAGCTGCGATCCCCAAAGTAAACCCGCTGTTTCGCATCGATTGCCTGATGATGAAAGGCAGGCCTTTCCGTTTTAAAAAACGGCATTTGCAGTCAAAGGTCCTGATGACTTTTCGAAAGGCATGTACATCGGAAAGCAGAATATAAAGAAAGACAGAGTCTTTCTTTTTTTTCACATTAAACATCGGGATGCCGCGCCTTGTGCACTCATTTAATAAACGTTCGATTCCCATTCCCGTCACTTCAAGCTGAATCTTTCCTGAGAAAAAAGAAAGCCATTTATTCTTCACGTCTCTTCCCCCTGACTTATGAATCGATATAGCGGACGAGCTCTATCGTGCCTTCAAGCAAAATTTCCTCAGGCAGGATCGTTTTAATGACAAAGTCCTTGCCCTGGATGATGCACTGCCCCTGCTTCAGCAGCAGCCTTACTTCACGGTCGCTGAAAAGCAAAAGCCCTCTATGATTCTCGATATATATGTGAAGTCTCCCTATCATCGTCATTCGCGGAAGATCCATCATGACATCAGGGGGAATTTCCAATGTTCTTGTCAGCCACGCTTTAAATCGATTTTTCTTTTGCGCCATAAAAAAAGAACCCCCTTTCATCTCATATGTATGAGTGAGAAAGGGGTTCTAACACTTTAATTTTTAAGGGCGGCGCCTCATCGTGTAATGCGGTTTTCTTGAGCGCGGCGGACCGAATACTTCGCCGAGGACAATTCCTTGGACAACACTTTTCTTATTGATGTCAAGCCGTTCGGCATGCGGCTCTAACATCCGCTTGCTTTGCTTTTTGACAGCCCGTTCCACAGCCGGCATCGACCGTTCGGCATCCGCTTTGATTCTTTCAAGCTCCTGAACGAGGTCATTGCTCTTTTTCATGGCAGCGGGCTTTGCAGTTGGCTTTTCCGCTGTCTGATGGCGCTTTTCCTGCTGCTTCGGCGCTTTTGTTTTGCGCTGTTCAGGCGCTTTTTTGCGATTATTTTCTTCGTTTTCATCATTTTTTCCGATCTTGTTGAAAATGACGGAAATGATTCCGACGATGACTGCCATGATGATCGGATTGTCGAACAATAAATCAAGCAATGCGCTCCCTCCTTTTTACGGGGGCTTGTTTATTTATGATCGTCTTCATTTTGGTCTTTCGTCATTTTACCAAAGGAATCACGCATATCTGTGTCGGCATCGATGTTTTTCATATTGAGATAATCCATGACCCCGATTTTTCCGCTGCGCAATGCTTCGGACATCGCAAGCGGAACTTCCGCTTCCGCCTCGACCACTTTGGCGCGCATTTCTTCGACGCGGGCCCGCATTTCCTGTTCTTGGGCAACCGCCATGGCGCGGCGTTCTTCCGCTTTGGCCTGAGCGATGTTTTTATCGGCTTCAGCCTGGTCTGTTTGAAGAATGGCGCCGATGTTTTTGCCGATGTCCACGTCAGCGATATCGATCGACAGAATTTCAAAAGCCGTGCCTGAATCCAAACCTTTGCTCAAGACCGTTTGTGAAATCATATCCGGATTTTCAAGCACCTTTTTATGATTGTCAGACGAACCGATCGTCGAAACAATCCCTTCACCTACACGGGCGATGATTGTCTCTTCGCCTGCACCCCCGACAAGGCGGTCAATATTTGCACGAACGGTAATTCTCGCTTTCGCCTTCACTTCGATTCCATCCATCGCAACACCCGCGATAAACGGTGTTTCAATAACCTTCGGATTAACGCTCATTTGAACGGCTTCAAGCACATCGCGTCCAGCCAAATCAATGGCCGCACATCTGGCAAATGTCAATTCAATGTTAGCGCGTTGGGCGGCGATCAGCGCATTGACAACGCGGTCGACGTTCCCCCCGGCCAAGTAGTGGCTTTCAAGCTGGTTGATGGCTACATCCAGTCCCGCTTTGTGCGCTTTGATCAAAGGATTGACGACGCGGTTTGGAATGACGCGGCGGAGCCTCATACCGATCAGTGTAAAAATGCTGATTTTGACGCCTGCGGCCAAGGCCGAGATCCACAGCATCACCGGAACAAATGTAAAGAAGACAGCTAATAAAATGATGCCGGCTGCAATGATAACCAAAAGTAATAGAGTTGACGGATCCATAATATTCCTCCTAAAAAGTATGGTTTATATTTCTCTCACGACGATGCGCGAGCCTTCCACTTTCACCACTTTGACTTTCCTATCCTTTGCGGTGAACGAGCCTTCGGAAACGACATCGAGCCGTTCATCGCCGATAATAACCGTTCCGGCCGGTCTGAGCGGTGTATATGTGACACCGGTTTTCCCGATCAGATCGCGCCGGGTTTCATTTGAGACATAGCCGCTTTCCGAATTGGTAGAGTCGGTTAATATTAATTTTTTAAAGAATTTCATTCTTTTCCCCAACACCCTTGTCAGTAGAATGGATGCCGCTATCGAAACAGCGGTTGCAATCAAAATCGAGACGGCCATGACCGTCACGCTTCCCGATGCTAAAAAGAGACTTAGAACAACGGCTGTGAGGCCGATAATTCCCGCGATGCCGCCCGGCAGAAAAAGTTCTAAAATAATCAATATGATACCGGCAATAAACAGAAGGAGGGTTTCCATTCCGGCGAGCCCAGCCACAAGGTGGCCGTAGAAAAAGAGCATCAGCGCCGCAAGGCCCATAGAGCCGGGAATTCCAAAGCCCGGTGAATAGAGTTCGACGATCAGCCCGAGGCTTCCGATTGAAAGAAGAATCGGAATCACGACCGGATGTGTGAGGAAGCGCGCCACTTTTTCGGCAAAACTCACTTCAGCATGCTCGATTTCGGCCCCTTTTAAATTCAGCTTTTTTAAAAGGTCGTCAAAGCTTGAGACCGTGCCTTCCGAATAGCCGACTTTCAACGCTTTGTCAGAGCTCAATGTCAAAAGCTCTCCCTTTGGCGCCCCTACTTCTTTGGCGTCAACGTCCGGATCTGCCATCGCGAGCGCATATTTTGGATCACGGCCGTTTTTTTTGGCCGCATCTTCCATTTCCGCCAGCCACAGAGATTCCGCCTTTTGATCAGCAGCGTTTCCCTCTGCATCAATGATCGCCGCGGCTCCCATTTTTCCGCCGGGCGCCATATAAATGTCGTCTGCATTCAAGGCGAGGTACGCGCCTGCCGAAAGGGCCCTTCTGTTGACATAAGCGGTCACCGGAATGTCGGAGTTATGTATCGTATCAGCCATATCAAGGACTGCGTCAACCGCTCCGCCGGGGGTATTGATATCCAAAATAATATGCTTGGCATTCATCTCTTTTGCTTCTTGAAATGAGCGCTCAAGAAATTTTGAGAGTCCCTTTTCAACCGTGTCTTCGACCGGGATCACATACACTTTGTCTCCATCGGCATCGGCTTTCACGGTCAAATGAACGCTTAATAATAAGAATAAAACAAAACCGCACGCCACAGCAACTAAAATTCTACTTTTTTTCAACAGCACCGATTTTTGACTCCTCCTTCCTCCTTTATCATTAACATTACATACGTTGTAAATGTATCAAAGGTTTCAGATTTTTACTCCTTTTCTATTTATGACCGCGCATAAAAAAAGACACCTTTCAAATGGTGAAAGATGTCCTTTTCTTTAAGACAGTTGTTTGCTGACAAGCTTATTGACGAGGCCGCCGTCAGCCTTGCCTTTAACCTTCGGCATGATCGCGCTCATCACCTTGCCCATGTCCGCTTTTGAAGAGGCGCCGACTTCTGCGATCGTTTCGTTTACGATCGCAAGCAATTCCTCTTCCGTCAGCTGTTCAGGCATATAAGCTTCCAGAATGTCTAACTCTTTTTGAACTTTATCTACTAAATCTGAACGATTAGCGTTTGAAAATTCATGGAGGGAGTCTTTACGCTGTTTTAATTCACGAGAAAGAACAGTCAGTTCTTCATCTTCGGTCAGCCTGTCTTTCTTAAGCTTGATTGCTTCGTTTTGAAGCGAAGCCTTCACCATGCGAATGACAGTCAGTTTGTCTTTCTCACGGTTTTTCATATAGAGCTTCATGTCTTGATTCAGACGCTCAAGAAGACTCATAAATCCACCCTCTTTTAGTATTTGCGCTTTCTGGCAGCTTCAGACTTTTTCTTGCGTCTTACGCTAGGTTTTTCATAAAATTCACGCTTTCTTGCTTCTTGCAAAGTACCTGTCTTTGATACACTGCGTTTGAAGCGACGAAGAGCATCTTCAAGCGATTCGTTTTTTCTAACGACCGTTTTTGACATTCTCTTTCCCTCCCTCCGAATACACCAATCGACTGCTTTAAAAAAAGATATACATTTAAACATGTACCTTGACATTATAATATAAGCATTCGGCAAGGTCAACCAAACGAGATTGTTTTATTGTTTAGTCATCATTTCGGCAGCTTGTCTGTATACATTTATAAAGGAGGCTGTTCGAAAATCTGATGCTGATCTTGATCTTATTTGTGCTGCTGATCAGCCTTTTTCTGGCGGGCATGGGCATGCTGAGAAAAGGCCTGATCTCCCTGACGTTCGAGAAGATTGAAAAGCGCCTGCTTTTTTTTACGGATCATCCATTGAAGGCTTTCCTGGTGAGCATAGTGTTTACAGGCGTTCTGCAAAGCAGTTCGGCATTTATGGTGATCGTCATCGGGTTTGTCAGCATCGGCGCTCTTTCTTTTAAACGCTCGATTCCGCTGATTTTGGGGACAAACATCGGCTCCACATTCACAACTGAATTTTTGGCCGTAAAGCTGGAATTTTTGATTTTCGCCCTTTTTGCGGTTGGCGCGGTCCTTTTCCTCACCAGAAAACCGCCCTTTCGGCATGTCGGGGTGAGCCTGATCGGTTTGGGTGTGATTTTTTTCTGCATCAGCGGGTTCAGCAGGCTTGCCGTTCCCTTGTCACAGCTTGACTCAGGCGCCTATATCGTCCGCCTGGTCGAACATTCATCACTTTACGCACTTGTCATCGGCACGGTGCTGACTGCCATCATACATTCAAGCTCGGCCTGTGTTGGCATTCTGATGAGCTTTATGGATCAGGGGGTCGTCGGACTGACTGAGGCGATGAGCGTTGTCCTCGGCTCCAATATCGGGACATGCATTACTGCAGTCATGGCGGCTTTCAAAGGGGGCCCCGCCGCCAAGCAAACGGCTTATGCCCATGTGCTGTTCAATGTGATCGGCGTGGCGGCCGTCTATCCGCTGCTCACATCTTTAACCGGATTTATTTCCGCCCTTTCGGCAAGTCCGGCACAGCAGATCGCCCATTTCAGCCTGCTGTTTAACGTTGTGACTTCGCTGTTGTTTTTGCCGCTGACCCATTTATTTCATTCGTTTATCATGTTCCTCATCCCAAACAACGGCCAGGCCCGCTAATGTTTTGCTCTAACTGTGGTACCGCGGCAGCAGCCGTCTGTAAATCCGCAAAAAAGCCGGGATCACATGGCTGTGAACCCGGCTTTTCATATTAAGAGGATAAGCGGATGTTCTCCTCCGCCGCATCCTCTGCGATGCGGACGAACAAACCTTTATTGTAAGGATAGCCCGCTTTGATAATCTTCACTTTGACAAGCTTGCCGATCATGTCTTCAGACCCTTCGAAAACAACTTTCATATAGTTGTCGGTATAGCCGACAAACAAGTTGTCTTCGCCTGTTTCGGTGAACGGCTCTTCAGGGATGATTTCGAGCACGTCGCCTTCATAGTCTGAAGCATACTCTTTTGCAAGCTGGTCTGAGAGGGCGATCAGCTTGTGAACACGTTCGTTCTTCACGTTTTCATCAACCTGATCGTCCATGCGTGCGGCCGGTGTGCCGGTCCGTTTGCTGTACGGGAAGACATGGAGTTCGGAAAACTTGTGCTCTTTAATAAAATTGTACGTTTCCATAAATTCTTCATCCGTTTCCCCTGGAAAGCCGACGATAACATCTGATGTGACCGCAAGCCCTGGAAGAGCTTTTTTCAGCTTTGTTAAACGGTCGGCGAAAAATTCCATCGTATATTTTCGTCTCATCCGCTTCAACACGCTGTTTGAACCGGACTGCAAAGGAATGTGCAGATGTCTGACGATTTTATCGGACCGATCCAGCACCTCGATGACTTCATCGGTGATCTGGCTCGCTTCAATAGAGGAGATTCGGATTCGTTTCAAGCCTTTCACACGGCTGTCCAATTCTTTCAAAAGCTGTGCAAAGTTATAATCTTTCATATCTTCTCCATATCCGCCGGTATGGATGCCGGTCAGGACGATTTCTTTATATCCGGCGTCAACCAGCTGCTGCGCCTGGCGGATGACTTCTTCCGGATCGCGGGAGCGAAGCAGGCCGCGCGCCCATGGAATGATGCAGAATGTGCAGAAATTGTTGCAGCCTTCCTGAATTTTCAGAGAAGCTCTAGTCCTGTCTGTAAACGCGGGAACGTCAAGCTCTTCAAAAACCCTTGCTTTCATAATGTTGCCGACGCCGTTGATCGGCTGTCTTTCTTCCTGATACTGCTCAATATATCCAAGCATTTTTTCGCGGTCCTGAGTGCCGACGACGATGTCAACGCCCGGAATGGCCATGATTTCCGCCGGAGACGTCTGAGCGTAGCAGCCCGTCACACAAATCACGGCATCGGGATTTTGGCGAATTGCCCGTCTGATCACCTGTCGGCTTTTTTTGTCGCCCGTATTGGTCACGGTGCACGTATTGATCACATATACATCAGCAGTGCTTTCAAATTCTTTTCTTTCATAGCCGGCTTCTTTGAAAAGCTGCCAGATCGCTTCTGTTTCATAATGGTTGACCTTGCAGCCAAGTGTATGAAATGCAACGGTTGCCATTGTTATTCACCTCTTAATAACTCTGTATGATAAGAAATTGCCGCCAGCGCGTACAGCGGGGCTGTTTCCGCTCTTAATATCCTCGGACCGAGACCGCAGGCGGCGGCTCCTTTTTCTTTAAGCGCCTCGATTTCCGCTTCTGAAAATCCGCCTTCAGGACCAAATACAATGAGCACCGAAGAACCTTCCGGCAGGCTTTTGACCGCGGATTGAAACCGGCTCTTCTCACCCTGTTTAGATGATTCCTCGTATGCAACGACACATTTATCGAAACCCTCAAGGCTGTTCAGCAAGCTTTGAAAAGTATGGACGGCGGCCACTTCAGGAACGATGTTTCGATGGGACTGTTCCGCAGCTTCTTTGGCGATTTTCGCCCATCTTTCCCGTTTTTTCTTTGCTTTTTTATCATCAAGCTTGACAACAGACCGGGACGCTTCAAAGGGGATAAATGAACTTGCGCCGAGCTCCGTCCCTTTTTGAATGATCCATTCCAGTTTATCGCCTTTCGGCAGGCCGTTTGCAATGTGGACCCGAACCGGCAGTTCGCGATTGTCACCGGTCCACTCGACAATGCTCAACACAACCTCTTCTTTTGATAATGACTCGATTCGGCATCTGGCCTCATGCCCGTCTTTGGCACAGCAAACGACGTGATCGCCGGCCGACATTCTCATCACATTGACGATATGGTGAACGTCCTCTCCTTGAATGGAGAGCATAGGTTCCGCTTGAACCTCTTGTTTTGTTTGTTCGATAAAATATCGTTGCATACGCTTTTTGACACCTACTAACGATTATTTTTGGGCAATGATGCTGACCCAGTCTTCCATCGAAAGAACTTCAATGATTTTGAATCCTTCTTTTACAAGGGCGTCTTTCACTTCCTGTTTTTTCTGCTGAATGATGCCTGAAGTAATGAAGTAGCCGTCCTTTTTCAACAGGCTGTGCGCCTGTTCTGTAAACCGCAAAATCACCTCAGCTAAAATATTGGCGACGATCACATCTTTTTCTCCCTCGACACCGTCGAGCAGATTGTTTTGTTTGATGGCGATCTGGCCGCTGACTTTATTCAGCTTTGAATTCAGGCGGGCGCTTTCTACAGCTACCGGATCAAGGTCGTACGCCTCGACACTGCCTGCCCGCAGCATGGCGGAAGCGATGCTTAAAATGCCCGTTCCCGTGCCGACATCGACGACTGAATCCCCTTCCTTTACATACCGCTCAAGCGCCTGGATGCAAAGAACGGTCGTCGGGTGCGTCCCCGTGCCGAAGGCCATTCCAGGGTCCATTTCGATAATCAGTTCATCCGTATGAACAGGCGTGTACTCTTCCCAGGTTGGAACGATCGTAAACTTTTCGGAAATTTTGACGGGGTGATAATATTTTTTCCACGCCGTCGCCCATTCTTCTTCATTCACTTCGCTGATGGTGATCTTATTTCTCCCAAGGTCAATGTCATATAACAGCAGGTTATTGATCGTTTCCTTGATTCCGTCCACCGTTTCTCCCAAAAAGCTGTTGATCGGGAGGTACGCTTTGATGATGACCCCTTCATCCGGGTAATCGTTTGGATCGAGCTGGTAGATTTCTCCGTACACATTCTCACGTTCTTTGATTAAATCAAGCGGATCTTCGATGACCACTCCACTTGCGCCAGCTTCATGCAAAATATTCGAGATGGGCTCAACCGCTTCATGTGTTGTGTGAATGCAGATTTCGGACCATTTCATACTACCAACTCCTCATCCAATCATTAATCGCCTTTAAATGCGCGCTTTACTTTGTCAAAAAAACTCATTTCCTGTTCATCTGGCATATTTCCGCTTACTTCAGCAAATTCGCGGAGAATATTTTTCTGGCTTTCCGTCAAATTCGTCGGCGTGACGACGCGGACAACGATATGCTGATCGCCCTGGCCGTAGCCGCGGACATTGGCAACGCCTTTTCCTTTCAAACGGAATTTCGTACCCGTTTGCGTTCCTGCAGGCACCTTTAACTTCACTTTTCCGTGAAGAGTAGGCACTTCGATCTCGTCTCCGAGCGCCGCTTGTGCAAAGGTCAACGGCATTTCACAGTAAATGTCGTCTCCATCGCGCTCGAAAAATTCGTGCGGCTGAACGCGGAACACGACGAATAAGTCACCCGACGGTCCTCCGTTCACCCCAGGTTCACCTTGTCCGGAGACCCTCAGCTGCTGGCCGTCATCCACACCCGCCGGAATGGTGACATTGATTTTTTTGCGTGTTTTCACTTTTCCGGTGCCGCCGCATGTTGAACACTTGTGTTTGATTTGTTTGCCCGTTCCATTACAGTAGTGACATACTCTTCTGTTGACGACTTTGCCGAACGGTGTGGACTGCTCCATGTTCAGCTGGCCTGATCCTCCGCAGTGTGAGCATGTATCCGGTTTTGTACCGGGTTTTGCTCCTGAACCGCGGCATGTGTCACACGTTTCTTCACGCGGGATTTCAATCGTCGTCTCTTTTCCGAAGGCCGCTTCTTCAAAAGACAGCGTCATCGTGTATTGCAGATCCGCTCCCTGCCGCGGGGCATTCGGGTCTCTCCGTCTTGTGCCGCCGCCGAATATGCTTGAGAAAATATCGTCAAACCCAAAGCCTCCAAAGTCGCCGCCACCGAAGCCGCCGCCGCCGAATCCCTGGTTTGGATCGGTGTGGCCGAACTGATCGTAATGCGCCCGTTTTTGGTCATCAGAAAGTGTTTCGTAGGCTTCTTTGACTTCTTTGAATTGCTCAGCCGCTCCGGCCTCTTTGTTAATGTCAGGGTGATATTTTTTAGAAAGCTTGCGGTAAGCTTTTTTTATCTCATCTTTCGAAGCGCTCTTACTTACCCCAAGCACCTCATAGTAATCACGCTTACTCATCTTTTCACACTCCCGATTTTCTCACATAAATTAGATTGTATCATTTCAAATTACGTTTTTTCAATTCCTTTTGTCCCCTGGGAAGAAAAAAGTCAAAGCCAAGAGATCCTGACTTTGACTTTCGCGCCTGTAAGGTCATAATGACTGTGCGGAACGGAGCCGCACAGTCATTCTATTTTTCTTATTTTTTATCGTCGTCGTTCACTTCTTCATATTCAGCATCTACGACATTGTCATCCGCTTTTTTCGCTTCTCCGCCTTCTTGCTGGGCTTGAGCTTGTTGAGCCGCTTCTTCGTAAAGCTTCATGGAAAGCTCCTGAACGATCGTTTGCAATTCTTCTTTTTTCGCCTTGATTTCTTCAAGGTCATTTTTCTCAATTGCGCTCTTCAACGCGTCTTTTGCTTCATTCGCTTTTTTCACTTGCGCTTCGTCGACCTTGCCTTCGAGGTCTTTGAGCGTTTTTTCAGTTGTGAAAACGAGCTGATCGGCTTCATTGCGAAGCTCGATTTCTTCTTTTTTCTTCGCATCCGCTTCCGCGTTTTCTTCAGCTTCTTTGACCATGCGGTCGATTTCGTCATCGGACAGGCCTGAAGAAGATTTGATCGTAATGTTTTGCTCTTTGCCTGTACCAAGGTCTTTTGCGCTTACGTTAACGATACCGTTTTTATCGATATCAAAAGATACTTCGATTTGCGGCACACCGCGCGGAGCCGGCGGGATGTCGGTAAGCTGGAAGCGTCCAAGCGTTTTGTTGTCGGCAGCCATCGGACGCTCACCTTGAAGGACGTGAATGTCAACCGCTGTCTGGTTGTCAGCCGCTGTTGAGAACACTTGGGATTTGCTTGTCGGGATTGTCGTGTTGCGCTCGATCAGCTTCGTGAACACGCCTCCCATTGTTTCAATACCAAGTGACAGCGGAGTTACGTCAAGAAGGACAACGTCTTTTACGTCACCTGTGATGACACCGCCTTGGATCGCCGCACCAAGAGCCACGACTTCATCAGGGTTTACGCCTTTATGCGCTTCTTTTCCTGTTTCTTTTTTGATCGCTTCCTGAACGGCTGGGATACGAGTTGATCCGCCGACAAGGATGACTTTGTCGATTTCGCTTGCAGAAAGGTCTGCATCTTGAAGCGCCTGGCGGACAGGACCCATTGTGCGCTCAACCAAGTGTGAAGAAAGCTCTTCAAATTTCGCGCGGGTCAGCGTCAGTTCAAGGTGAAGCGGACCTGCGTCTCCCGCTGTGATAAACGGCAGTGAGATTTGTGTAGAAGATACGCCGGAAAGGTCTTTTTTCGCTTTCTCAGCCGCATCTTTCAAGCGCTGAAGCGCCATTTTATCTTTTGAAAGGTCGATGCCGTTTTCTTTTTTGAATTCTGAGACGAGATGATCAATGATCACTTGGTCAAAATCGTCTCCTCCAAGGCGGTTGTCACCTGCTGTAGAGCGGACTTCAAATACGCCGTCTCCCAGTTCAAGGATCGAAACGTCAAATGTACCGCCGCCAAGGTCGTATACAAGAATCGTCTGATCTTCTTCCGTTTTATCTAAACCGTAGGCAAGCGCAGCTGCAGTCGGCTCGTTGATGATCCGCTCAACTTCGAGTCCGGCAATTTTACCGGCATCTTTTGTCGCTTGACGCTCTGCATCATTAAAGTATGCAGGAACGGTAATAACCGCTTTTGATACAGTTTCGCCAAGATAGCTTTCAGCATAGGATTTCAAATGCTGAAGGATGATGGCGGACACTTCTTGAGGCGTGTACTTTTTGCCTTCGATTTCAACCGTATGGTCGGTTCCCATGTGGCGTTTGATTGACATGATTGTATTTGGGTTTGTGATGGATTGGCGTTTCGCCACTTCACCAACCTGGCGTTCTCCGTTTTTAAATGCAACAACCGACGGAGTCGTGCGGGCTCCTTCTGGGTTTGGGATGACTTTCGGCTCTCCGCCTTCAAGCACTGCAACGCATGAGTTCGTTGTTCCCAAGTCGATTCCGATAACTTTACTCATGTTCAAAACCTCCTGCTATGTAGTTATTGATTTACTTTTACCATAGAAGGACGGATTACCCGGTCCTTAAGTTTGTAGCCTTTTTGCAGCTCTTCAACGACTGCATTGGATTCGTAACCTTCTTCCTCAACCTGCATCACGGCCTGGTGCAGATTCGGGTCAAATTGTTCGCCGACTGAAGGAATCTGTTCAACCCCTTCATTTTTAAGGGCCTCCAAAATTTGACGGTGCACCATTTCCATCCCTTGCAGCAGGCTTTTCGTCTGCTCATTGTCAGGCTCGATCTGCAGGGCGCGTTCAAAGTTGTCAAGCGCCGGAAGCAAATCGCCGATGATGCGCTGTGAACGATATTTCTCCGCTGCCTCAAGATCAAGACGGGCACGTCTTTTATAGTTTTCAAAGTCTGCTTGAACACGTAAAAGTTTATTTTCTTTTTCTTCAAGACTCTCTTGAAGCTCTTTTAATTGTTTTTCAAGCTCCACAGTTTGGTTTTCTTCTGTCCGGTCATCGGCTTCCAAAGCCGCATCCTCTGCTTCGGCTGTTTCCGCCTCTGTCTGGTTCAGTTCTTCTTGATCCATTCGTTCTTCTTGATTTTGTTTTTCTTCTGCCATCTGTGTTCACCTCCCTTAAAGGTTCGTTTCATGATGAAGAGAAGGGAGCAGTCCCTTCTTCGGTGTTTGCTAATACTGCCTTACCCATCATACAAACTAGTCAGCGCTTTTGACAAGTCAGACGATACGTGCTGAAGCAAGCCGACGACTCGCGAATAGTCCATCCGCGTCGGACCGATGACCGCAATCGAGCCGATCTGTTTTGATCCGACTGTATATGTCGCGGTAATCAGGCTGCAGTTTTCCATTTCTTCATAGTCATTTTCCTTACCGATTTTAATGGTGATTCCGGATTCCGTCGATTGAAAGAGCCTCAGAATCTCCTGTTCTTTCTCGATCAGCGACAAGAGTGATTTTATCCTGTCAATATCGTGAAATTCGGGCTGATTCAGCATATTAATCTTGCCGCCGAAAAACAGCCGGTCGGTATGGACTGAGGAATCAAATGTAGCGCCGAGCGCTTGCAGGATTTGGTCATAGTTTTGAATATGCGACCGCAAAAAGATGACAACCTCTTTGAAAATCCTGTCTCTCAGTTCAGAGATCGGCACGCCTGCGAGGCGCTCATTTAATATATTAACCAGCTTTTCGAGATCTGACAGTTCGACCTCGGCCGGAAAATTAATCGTTTTATTTTCGACATGGCCGGTGTTCGTCACAAGAATGGCAACGGCCTTATTGGGCTGAATCGGTACAATTTGAATTTGCTTCAAATGGTTTTCGCTCAGTCTTGGACCGAGGACAATCGATGTATAATTCGTCAGGTCAGATAATACTTGGGCTGACTTCTGAACGGCTTTTTCAAGTTCAAAGATTTTCTCTTTGAAAATGGAATGAATTAATCGCAAATCCGTTTGGCTCAGCTTCCCTGGAGAAAGCAGATGATCCACATAGTAGCGGTAGCCTTTTTCAGAAGGAATCCGGCCTGAGGAAGAGTGTGTTTTTTCGATAAAACCGAGCTCTTCCAAGTCGGCCATTTCATTTCTGATCGTGGCCGAGCTGAATGTGATGTCTTCCTTTTTAGATAGCGTTCTTGATCCAACCGGCTGAGCTGAACGAATGAAATCATTAACGATGACCTGCAAGATTAACAGCTGACGATTTGTTAACATCCATATCACCCCTGTTAGCACTCTCAGACAACGAGTGCTAATTGTATATCAAAATTACCAAACCGCAATCAAAATGTCAATTATAACTCACCTAAGAATGCCTGAAACACTTCATTTCCCAACAGTTTTCCATGATGTGTCAAACACACGCTTTTGCTCGTGTTTTGGATCAGCCCTTTTTCTTCGAGCGTGCGGAGCACTTCAGGAAAGAGGCTGTCAAGCGCTTCTCCGTATTTTTCAAAAAACCTCACCTTACTGACGCCGGCGGTTTTGCGGAGACCGAGAAACATCTCCTCTTCAATCCGTTCGTTTCGTGTCACCTGATGCGTTTCTTTATAAGGAAAACCGCAGTTGTCGATCAGGTCGATATAATGCTTGACAGGGCCGGCGTTGACGGTCCTTTTTCCATTGATATAGCCGTGTGCGCCCGCCCCGAAACCAAAGTACTCTTCATTGTTCCAATACGTGAGGTTGTGCTTGCTTTCACAGCCTTTTTTTGCGTAATTGCTGATCTCATACTGGCTGATGTCCGCTTCAGCCATCTTGTTCATGACAAGCTCATACATCTCGGCTTCCTGATCCTGCGGCGGGAGGTGGAGACGGCCTTTTTTCATCAAATTATAAAAGACGGTTTTCGGCTCGACAATCAGCGAGTAAACCGAATAATGCTCGGCGCCGAGCGCGAGCGCAGTGTCAAGTGAAGCGGCGAGATGATCGATTTGTTGCCCCGGAAGGCCGAACATCAAATCGAGACTGATGTTGTCAAAGCCGGCGCTCCTCGCTCTCTCAAAGGAGACGAGCACGTCCTTTTGCTTGTGGACCCGGCCGATTTTTTCCAAGAGCTCGTCTTCAAACGTTTGGACGCCAAAGCTCAGCCTGTTGACACCCGCGGCTTTCAAGACGTTCAGCTTTTCAGACGACAAATCGTCGGGATTGGCTTCCACTGCAAATTCGATCATGTTTTCAGACGGCTTTAAAATGTTGCGGATTGAATCAAGCAATTGTTCAAGCTGGCCGGCTGACAAAGATGTCGGCGTTCCCCCGCCGATAAAGATCGTTCTTAGCTCCGGATGTCCGGCTTCTTCCATTGAATTGGCCATTTCCTTCTCAAGCGAACGCAAATACTCGTCAACAGGCTGGCTCTGAATAAAAAATTTATTAAAATCGCAATAATGGCATATATGCTCGCAAAACGGTATATGGATATATGCTGATTTCATCGTTTTCACCTTCTTTACAGGAAGAAGCCGCAGTTGTTACGCTGCGGCGAAAAAGGATTTATGATTTCTGGCCGCTGTCGTCCATTTTCAGGACAGCCATGAAGGCTTCCTGCGGTACTTCGACAGAACCGACCTGTTTCATTCTTCGCTTTCCTTCCTTTTGCTTTTCTAGCAATTTGCGCTTTCGGGAAATATCTCCGCCGTAGCATTTCGCCAAGACGTTTTTCCGCATCGCCTTGATCGTTGAACGGGCGACAATTTTTGTGCCGATGGCAGCTTGAACCGGCACTTCAAATTGCTGGCGCGGAATCAATTCCTTCAGCTTTTCGACGATGACCTTTCCGCGCTCATACGCATAATCGCGATGAACGATAAAGGAAAGGGCGTCGATTTTTTCGCCGTTCAGCATAATATCCATTTTCACAAGCTTGGACGGTTTATATCCGATTAACTCATAATCGAATGATGCATAGCCTTTCGTATTCGATTTGAGCTGGTCGAAAAATTCATAAACGATTTCAGCCAGCGGGATTTCATAAACAATGCTGACGCGGTTTGCATCAAGATACTGCATATCGATAAACTGGCCGCGTTTGCCTTGGCACAGCTCCATGACCGCTCCGACAAAGTCGTTCGGCACCATCATCGTCGCCTTGACGAACGGTTCCTCTACCCGGTCAATCTTTTGCGGATCAGGCATATTTGACGGGTTGTCGACGATGATCTTTTCACCGTCTGTCATGTAGACGTCATAAATAACGCTCGGCGCCGTCGTGATCAGATCGATTTTAAATTCGCGTTCAATCCGTTCCTGAATGATTTCCATGTGCAGCATCCCAAGGAAACCGCAGCGGAAACCGAATCCAAGGGCTTGCGATGTTTCAGCTTCATACTGCAGGGATGAATCATTGAGCTCAAGTTTTTCGAGCGCTTCCCGCAAATCGTTGTATTTCGCTGTATCGATCGGATACAGTCCGCAATAGACCATCGGGTTCAGTTTTCTGTAACCTGGCAATGCTTCCGGCGCAGGGTTCTCCGCGCTTGTAATCGTATCCCCCACACGAGTGTCCCCGACGTTTTTGATCGCAGCGGTCAAAAAGCCGACATCGCCGACCGTTAATTCGTCAACCGGAACAGCCTTAGGTGTGAACACCCCGACTTCAGTGACTTCAAACTCCTTTCCGGTCGCCATCATCTTAATTTTTTGACCGGCCTTCACCGTTCCCTGCACTACCCTGATATAGGCGACAACACCCCTGTAGGCATCATACAGCGAATCAAAAATCAAAGCTTGCAGAGGCGCATCAGGATCGCCGCTTGGAGCTGGGACCTTTTCAACGATCTGCTCAAGGATCTCTTCAATTCCGATGCCGGCTTTTGCCGAGGCAAGGACGGCTTCCGAAGCATCAAGACCAATGACGTCCTCCACTTCCTGGCGGACGCGCTCAGGCTCAGCGCTCGGCAGGTCGATTTTATTGATGACCGGCAGGATTTCGAGGTCGTTGTCGAGGGCAAGGTAGACGTTTGCCAGTGTCTGCGCCTCGATCCCCTGGGCGGCATCAACGACAAGAATCGCGCCTTCACAGGCGGCCAAGCTTCTTGACACCTCATAGGTGAAGTCGACGTGTCCCGGGGTATCGATCAGATGAAAAATATATTCCTCTCCGTCTTTTGCTTGATATTTGAGCTGTACGGAGTTCAGTTTAATGGTGATTCCTCTTTCGCGTTCTAAATCCATCGAGTCGAGCAATTGCTCTTTCATTTCTCTTTGAGTGATTGCCGCCGTTTTTTCCAATATTCGATCAGCCAGGGTTGATTTTCCGTGGTCGATATGGGCGATAATCGAGAAATTCCGGATTCTCGACTGTCTTTGCAATCGTTTGTCTTTGTCTGTCACACTTATCACTCCTACTATGAAACGCAACATGCGCTAGCTTAGATTATATCAATAGGGTTATGAAGATTCAATACGTGACAGCCTTGTGGCCGGTGCTCTGTTTTTTAAAGAAAAAAAACGAGGCGGGCGCCTCGTTTTCCGGCTATTCGGTTTTCTCTTTCACCCAGTCATAAACCGACCTGGCGGAGTTTGTAACAAAATCGGACAGCGCGCGGCCGGCAGAAGAAAAAAGGTTGAATGCTTCCAGTTGTTCAAGCTCTTTCTGTTTTTCTTCCAAATCGACTTCATGGCCGAGGATGGACGCCTCTTTTGCGTCTCCTTCGGAAACCGTGAGGGCGCCTTTTAAATCAGGGTCCTGATAGCCCTTCATTTCGATCATCCCGTTATTCGCCTGCTGCATGCCGAACAGCACACCGAAAAACATGACAGCGCAAGCCAGTATGCATTTCCCCAGAAAAGAAGCCACTTTCATCACCTGCTCCTATTGTTTTGTCTTATCGTCTTCACCTGAATTGCCATCGACCTTCTCAGCATCCCAATACATTTCGCTGAAGACGTCCGCCATGGCGTCCGCGGACCGTTCGAGTTCCTTGCGGTTATTGTCAACGCCGCCAAACTCTATTAAAATGGAGCGTTCATTTAAATCCTGGTTATAGACCCCATTATCCCCAGAAGCGCCTTTGGATATAACGCCGCGGCTTAAGCCGGGGTATTTTTTTTCAAGCCGGTCATGCAGCTCTTTCGCCAGCTTGAAGTTGGCTTCAAAATTGGAGCTTTTTTTGCCGATCACAAACGCGAGCCGCGCATAGCTTTTCCCGTTGATCGTCGTTGTCGTCGTTTTTTTGCGGGACGCATCCCTGTGAATGTCGATAAAATACTCGAGATTTTTATTTTCGGCCATCGCTTCTTTAACAACCGGTCTAGATTGGTCATATGACCGCGAATAATCCCAGCCCTTTTTCTTCAGGTTCGCCTGAACATCCGTTTTGTCAACCATCGCGCCGACGCCTTGGGATTCCAGCGCATCACCGAACATATCGCTGACAATCGTAACATTGGCCTTTGAATGAATGGCAAGATTCGGATTGGTCTCACCCTTTAAAAAGGGAAGATAGGATTCCGTATTATGGGTGTTGTAAATAAATACGACTTTGCGGTCCCCTGTGGACTGCTCAGGCGGACTTTTCTTCTCTTCTCTCTCTTTCCCGGTCCCTTCAAGCTCTGCAAGGTTTGCTTCTCTTTCTTCTTTTAACACTTCGGTCGGCGGCTGAGATTCAGATGGCATGTTCGTATAATCCGTCCCCTGCCCCGCCACGAGAATTTCTGAATCATAATGGGAAAAGCCCGGGAGCTCGCGGCCGAGAAAGCTGCGCGGATCTTTTAAATTAATGCTTGTCGCCAGCTTCAGGATCAGAGGTGAAAGCTCGAACTTCTTATGGGGTTCAGGCAGCTCGGAAGCAAAGTAGTGGTTTTCCATCCCTAAAATGCGGCCGAATGTCTCGCCCCCCAGCTCATCCGCCACCCGATACAATGTTGAAGACGGCCTTAATTCAGGACGGAGAGATGTAAGTGCTCCTGACAAAATAAAAATCAACACAAGGCTTGCGATAAACAGGAAGACCGCCTTCACCGCGTTTCTTCCATTTACAGCCAGAACCAACTGACGGTTTCTGCCTCTTCTTTTCATCATCTATCCCTCCAGAGCTTGTCTAGTAAATAGACTATGTACAAGATAGAAGAAGTAGAACAAGTTCTCGGGATTCGCAAAAAATACAAAAAGGCGGCTGTTCAGCCGCCTCTCCTTAGTGGTTGTACATCCCTTTGTTTTCCTGTGACACTTGTTCATGAAGTGCGGTGTTCAGCCCGTTTGCAATGACATTGGCCATATCATCGATAAATGTATCGACTTCTTTTGGCGTCACCATTAAATTATGACCCAGCGGAGCAAGCACTTCATAAATAAGCTGTCTCTTTTCATCCTCTGCCAGGCCTCCGACGATGCCGAGAAACGATTTGCGCTCTTGTTCATCAGGAAGATCTTCATCAGTGAGCACTTTCTTTTTCCCAAAGCTCATCCCCGCCGGAACGAGGGAGCGGGACGGACTGTCATCTTTCATCTCCCGGCCGAAGTGCTTGAGCATATAATCGATCGTATCGCTTGTTATGGTTACCGCATCGACAACGGTCGGAACGCCGATTGCAATGACAGGGATGCCGAGCGTCTCCTTGCTCAGCTCTTTTCTTTTATTTCCTACGCCAGATCCGGGATGGATTCCGGTGTCAGAAATTTGGATGGTAGAGTTGACCCTTTCGATCGCTCTAGATGCCAGAGCATCAATGGCAATCACAAAATCAGGTTTTGAGCGGTCGATCACACCCTGGATAATATCGCTCGTCTCGATCCCCGTCAGGCCCATCACTCCAGGCGAAAGCGCGCTGACCGGACGATATCCATCCTCGACATTTTCCGGCTGCAGCTTAAACAGGTGCCTTGTGACCAATAGGCTTTCGGTGACCAGCGGTCCAAGCGAATCCGGCGTGACATTCCAGTTTCCAAGCCCTACGATCAAACAGCTGGCGGCTTTTTGGATATTTAAATAGTCCAGAAAAGCGGAAAATTCCTTTGCAAACACATTGATCACATTGTCTTGCATGTCTGAGTCCTGGTGGCGGATGCCCTGGGTCTCAAACGTCAGATAACGGCCGGCTTTTTTTCCCGACAGCTTTGCGCCTTCTTCATCAATATCCATCGTCTGGATCTTGATGCCGTCTTCTTCATACTCTTTGATTGTAAATCCTTTCAGCTTATTTGTCGGGGCAGCTTCCTTTTCCTGCGCCAAATCCTTTGCCTCAACGGCCAAATCTGTCCGCACGGTATATTGACTTAAGTCGAGCTTTTGATTGTCCATCACTAGCACTCCCTTCAAAACATTAACTGTTGTTTAGTGTTGCCCAGCCGATCTGTAAACATTCCCTTCAAGAGGTGCTTTCAAACAAAAATACTTTACATTTATATTGCAATCTAAAGGTGTGTTTGATAGAATACAATTTGTTCTATTGTGAAGATTTAACCTATCGAAAAGGAACAGAGGTTATGTCTTAGGAGGTGAAACACATTGCCAAACATTAAATCAGCGATCAAACGCACAAAAACAAACAACGAGCGCCGCGCACACAACGCTACAATCAAATCTGCAATGCGCACTGCGATCAAACAAGTTGAAACGCTTGTAAGCAACAACGAAGCAGACAAAGCGAAAGCAGCTCTTTCTGCAGCAGCGAAGAAAATCGATAAAGCAGCGAAAAAAGGTCTTGTCCACAAAAACACTGCAGCTCGTTACAAATCAAGCCTAGCAAAAAAAGTGAACGGACTTTCTGCATAATAGAAAGCTTGGCCAAAGCCAAGCTTTTTTGCTTGCCATCATAAAAACGGCTCTCTAAGAAATGAAGGGAACTTCCTTTGGAAGTTCCCTTTCTTGTCCGAAGACAGCAAATAAATTCTCGGTTATACAACTTTTCGTTACATATAATCATTCTTGATGTCTAGCTTTTAAATGTTAACCCATTTTCATTCAAAACAGCCCTTAATTTAGGTAAAGATGCCGGCCCCATACCGTGAAATTTCAAAATCTCTTTTTCGCTGTATTTTGATAGCTGCTGCAAAGAAGTTATTCCATTGTGTTCCAATGCTCGTCTGGCTGGTGCAGAGAGTAATGAAAGAAATCCGTTGTCAGGTTTGCGCTCTTGCTCACAAATCGGGCAAACAGGACAATCACTGCTTTTATAATACTGGTGTCCTTTGCTGCAAGTCCTTAAATTCTTTTTTGAGGTTGTCATTTTTACATTTCTCCCTTTCTCAATTATTATTTTCCAGCAGACGTTCAATCCTTTGCTGAATGGGCGCAAAATTGCATAAGCTCTGATAAAAGGCAGACCAAAATGTATGGCCGGACCTATATTTATTCGAACATGACAAGCAGCGAAAAATAGAAGGTATGTAAAGATTTTTAAGACAAACTCTCTTCATCATTTATTTGCCGCACAAAGTAGAGATGCTTATATCCCCAGCTGCACATACCGGTCAACACCGGCGCCAACGTTTTCCATGCTCGGTTAAACTATATTCGACCTTCGGAGGGATTTACTGACACACTTAAAACATCATGTTCAAGCTCCCGAAGCTGATTAGTCAGCATACCCTATGTAATTCCAGGGAGCATCCGGCTCAGCTCTCCGAAGCGTTTGGTGCCTTCATGAAGTAATATCAACCAGGATCAGCGTGATCCCATTTTCCCCTATGGCATCCAATGTGATGATGATCCCTTCTGTCGTCTTCATTTCTTAGACGTTTGACTTCACCTATATCAACTCCCGATTCGGTATTATCAGTTACGTTACCATATCATCCAGATTCGCGGCAGTACTCTTATTTTACATACATCGTACATTTTACCGTATTACTATGAAAAATTCTGCCGCCGTCAAAAGAACAAATAAAAGGCTGTCGAGAAAATCTCAACAGCCTGACGGCTCTCTCATCTAAGAGAACCGTTTTTTCAATCGGACTGCAAAAGCTTCAGCAAAAACAGCTCAAGCACAAGCTGCTTGTCCTTTTTGCCTGTTTTCATTTCATAATCCATGACGGCGAGCTGCTCGATGATGCTTTTCAGCTCTTCTTCTGAAAACAGCCTCGCCTGGTCAATCGCGAGCTTAACCCTGAACGGGTGGACTTTGAGGTTTGAGGCGATTTGCTTTTGCCCGTACCCCTGCTGCGAAAAATACTTGGTCTGCATTAAGAGTCTGAACTGGTTTGCGATCAGCGCCATCATTTTGATCGGTTCTTCATTTTGCTTTAACAGGTCATAGAAAATTTGCAGCGCTTCTGTACGCTTCCGGTTCACGACTTTGTTGATCAATTCAAAAATATTTTGCTCAAGTCCTCTGGCAACGAGCTTTTTGACATCGTCAAGCGTGATCGAGTCACGATCACCGATATATGTACTCAGCTTTTTCACCTCTTGGGCAATGGCCGACAGGCTGGCATTACACAGGATGACAAGCTCCTCCGCCGCCTCTCGTTCAATGAGCTTCCCTTCTGATTTTGCAAGCCCTGCGATAAAATCGGCCGTTTCCCGGCCGTTCAGCTCTTTCGCTTCGACCATTTGGGCGTGTTTTTTCAACAGCTTGGTCAGCTTTTTACGCTCATCAAGCTTCTCATAAGGGGCGAGCAGAACAAAAACGGAATAAGGCGCCGGCTGTGCAATATAATCCTCCAGACTCCCCAGGTTATGTTCCAGTTTATCTTTCTTTTTTTCAGCTGTTAAAAAAGACGGGTTTTTGGCAACGACAAGACGCCTCTCCCCCATAAACGGAAAGGTTTCAGCATCTTCAACGGCAAGGTCTAATACCTCTTCTTCCAAGTCAAATACGGAAAGGTTGAAATCCTTCGTCTCTTCATCAACGACAGCTTGTCTAATCCTTTGAACCGTCTCCTGCAAAAGATACGTCTCTTTCCCGTACAAACAGTAAACAGGATGAATATCGCCTTTTTTTAAGCTTTTCCAAACATCAAATACCATCATCTGCTCTTTCCTCTCTTTTCATCCTTCCCTTCATATCGTAAATCCTGTTCAGCAATTAGTAAAGAGAGAAGCGGACTCATCCGCTCTCTCATTTATAATAAACGCCTTCTATAAACCCCCGGGTCAGTTTATAAAAGACGATGTTCATAAATTGTAGAAAACGGTTGCATACAGCTTCTAGATTTTTGTAAAGAATTGAATTATACTGGATATCAATAGGAGGGGTAAATTGTGAATGAGTTTGAAAAAGACGTACAAAGCAAACGCAACGATCTTGTAGATTCAGGTGTCGGCTTTATTGTGACTTTTGGATTTTTCGCTACAATGTTTATCATTGCCACAGTTATCCATCTCGCCGCTTAGATCGAACTTGGCGGAAAATCCGGATGCTGCTTCGAACGGGTTCCCGGCCGAAAGCTTCGCTTTTTATCAGCCCGGCTTTTTTATGACGACTGCTCAAGGCGGCAGTCTTTTTTATTGCGTGGAATGTACTTTATCATATGGGGGATGGAGCAAAAACGTTCCCTTTCCCCTGTCAAATAGGTATTGAACTGCTCCGTCGCGATCTGTCCGGTATACCTTGACGCGATGGCGTTTTAAGATGTCTAACACCTCCTTGTGCGGATGGCCGTACCGATTATGTTCCCCGGCTGAAATCAAGGCTGTCTTCGGTTTGATTTGTTTGATGAAATTCTCTCCTGTCGACCCTTTACTCCCGTGGTGCCCGACTTTCAACACATCGGCTTTCAGTTCCGGATAGGCTTTCATGATCTCCCTTTCGCCATCCTGTTCCAAATCGCCTGTTAAAAGCCATGTTAAACCACCCAGCTTCATCCACAAAACGAGTGAGCTGTTATTTTTGCTATCGCCATCCACCTTTTCCGGTGAAAGCACATAAAACTGCAAACCGCCTATGTTCAGCTTATCGCCTCTTTTGGCAGCTTTTACAGCAACCCCATGTTCGATAGCAGTGCGAAGCAGCTTTTCATCCGCCGGATCGGCCGCATAGCCTATCGGAACAACCAGCTCTTTCACCTTATGTTTTTTGATGAGTACTTCCGCTTCACCGACATGGTCTTGGTCGGCATGCGTTAAAATCAAAGCATCAAGCTGTTGAACCCCTTTGGTAGCGAGAAACGGGATAATCGCGTTTTCCGCCAGGGAAAAAGCTTTTTTTCTTTCTCTCCACGGCTCCTTTTTGAACGAAACCATTCCCCCGGTATCAATCAAAACATTCCCTTTCTGTCGGGGCCCACTGATATAGATGCTGTCACCCTGTCCGATATCAAGCATGGTAACCTCTCCATCTTGTGTGAAATGCGGCAGCATCACATGCCAGAGAAAAACGGAAATGAAAAGACAGGAAGGGATGAAAAGTTTTCGGAGGGAGACCGCATTTTCCATAGCAATAAGGAGCATACCGATGGACCCGAGATAAAAAAGCAGCTGCAGCCCATCCGGTTTGCTGGCAGCGAATGTGAACATATCTGCCGAAGATATGATTTTGACAGCCTCGTGGCTCCATCCAAGTAAAATGTCAAGGATTCCCGCCGCTATTTCCCCCGCGGGGCGAATCAACATCAGCCCCAGCAAGCTGGCGAACGACAGCGGGATCACGGCAAATAAATAAAATGGTACGAAAAATAGATTCGCCAGAACACTGAGAAAGGAAAACTCCTGAAAGTGAAAAAGGAGGATCGGAAGCGAGCCGAGCTGAGCAAGAAAAGATGCAAGCAGCAGCTGCGCCGTTTTGTTTTTCGGTCTGAGCAATATGCCTTTTGAAAGAATAAAAACGAAGGATACTGCAAAGGAAAGCTGAAAACCTGCCTGAAAGAGCAGATACGGGTTGTACAACAGCAGGCCGAGGAAGGCTATGCTGAGAACATCGGCGCTTTTCAGCCGTTTTTTAGACAATGAAGAAAGCAGATAGATGTCCGACATAAACACGGCCCTCAACACGGACGGAGCTCCGCCGGTGATCACGGCGGCAGCGGGAAGTGCAAAAATCAAAATCCATTTTGCACCTTCCCTCGTAATGCCAAGACGCAGCAGGCAATAAAACAGCGCGGCGGCCAAAATGCCGACATGGAGACCCGAAATCGCTAGCAGGTGGATGATTCCAAGGCTTTGATATCCGTCAAGGACTTCCTGTTCAATGAGAAACCGATCGCCGAATATCAGCGCACATACAACCCCGGCCGCGGTTTCCGACATGTTATCTTCAATAAAATCGAGACCTGATTTTCTGATGTTTAACAAAATGGAAGAAAGCGCGTCTTTCTGCTTGCAGTTTTTGATAGATTGAATGGCAAAGTTCCAGTGGATGCCTTGTGTGCGCAAATATTCTTTTTCATTAAATGTTCCGGGGACCGTCGCGTTTTTAGGCTTTTTCAATTCGCCTTTCATGAAACATATACTGCCGGGGCCAAGGTCGGCCAGCTTTCTTTTTTCTTCCCGTGACTGAATGGTATAGCGGGCTTTCAAGGACTCTCCGTCCGGGGTTTCGGCTTTGAAAGAAAGGCGGTCGCCGTCGATTGTTGGAACATTTCCGACTGATGCGGACGTTTGAATGGCACCCTCTTGATAGATGGAGCCGTTTAAATGGTCAATCACCAAAAAATAAATCGAGTAAAAACCGCAGCACACTGCGCAAAATAGAAAAAGGAGGTACTGTTTTCTGACCATGCTGACGGCGGCCGGCACCGATATGAACACGGCGAAGAAGAGGAATGATGAAGAGTGGGCGAAGGCAATTCCAACCGCCGCTGAAATTGCCCCGCAGGGGAGGAGTCGGTGTTTGTCCATTCCAGATTAAACATAGCTTGTGAACAGTTTGTTGGCCTGCTCATGTATGTTTTTGATTTCCTCTTCCTCAAGCCCTTTTTCAGACAGCTTCCTGATCAAATCGGCTACAAATGATAATTTCTCCTGGTTTTTCAAATCAATAATCATTTCTTCCAATTCAACCTGCTCCACTTTAACGGAAGCCTGTTCAAACAGCTCCACTGCATAAGGGTGGTTTTTATAATCCTTCGCATAATAAATCGTTTTAATTCCTGCTTGTATAATCGATTTGCAGCATTGAATGCACGGAAAGTGAGTCACATAGATTTCGGCACCTTCTGTCGGAACGCCGAATTTTGCGCATTGCAGGATCGCGTTCATCTCGGCATGAATCGTCCTGATGCAATGCCCGTCCACGATATAGCAGCCTTCATCCGCACAATGGACGCCGCCTGCGATTGATCCGTTGTATCCTCCGGCTATGATGCGTTTATCTCTGACAATCGTCGCTCCCACGGCAAGCCTTGTACATGTGCTGCGAAGCGCGAGCAAATGGCTTTGCGCCATAAAGTATTGATCCCATGAAATGCGTTCCACTTGTTTTCCCTCCAAAAATACGATGTAAGCTTCCCTAAGTGTACATATGTTTATCCAAGGACGTCAATTTACTTTACCGATATTGACGATTTTATTTTTTCAAATGATTTTTCTCCAATACCTGACACATTGGTAATGTCTTCTATCGTCTGAAATGGGCCGTTTTCCTCCCGATATGTGACGATCGCTTCCGCTTTTGAAGGGCCAACACCGGGAATGTCCTCAAGCTCTTTTGCAGAAGCTGTGTTGATATTGATCATGTTTTCCGCTTCTCCTTCTGCCAAATACGCCCCTGATTCAGAATGAGCGGAGGCTTCTTCTCCTTGAAACGGAATATAAACGACCATGCCGTCCCGTAAAATGGCGGCTAGGTTGACTTGTTTTTGATCGGCTTTTTTCACGGTGCCGCCCGCTTTTTTTAGTAAATGATGAACTCTGTCACCTGCCTTCATTTCGTAAACACCGGGCTGCTTGACCGCCCCCTTCAGATCGATGACGATTTCTTCTTTTTCTTCGTTTTTCTTATCCTCTGGCAAACTTGCCGTCTTCTCAGGTGATTGCAAAGCTTCATCCGGCACACTCGAATGAGCTGAGGATAGATCGTCACCGCCCTTTGTGACGACTGCGGCGGCAATGATGACCACTAGCGCCAATCCCCCTGCCGCAAACCATTTGTATTGTTTGAGCCAATTTAGCATACAGTTCACCCGCTTTCATACATAAATTAACTGCCGCTTTCATATCGTTTAAAAGATACAGGTTGAAAAGGAGGGGAGAACGATTGAATATCGGCTTTATCGGAACAGGAAACATGGGGACGATACTCATTGAGGCGCTCATTGAATCCAAAGCGGTCATTCCCTCATCTTTAACAATCACAAACCGAACGATCGACAAAGCGTTGAACATAAAAAAACGATTTCCGGAAATCCAGGTTGCAGAGCGGCCGGAAGATGTCATTTCCGAAAGTGAAGCCGTATTGATTTGCGTGAAGCCGCTTGACATTTTTCCTTTGTTAAAACGATTGGCACCCGCGTTCACAAAAGATCAGATTCTCATCACGATAACCAGCCCGGTACAGGTCGAACAGCTGGAAGCGGTCGTTTCCTGCCAGGCGGCAAGGGTGATTCCGAGCATCACAAACAGGGCGCTTTCAGGCGTTTCACTTTTAACGTTCGGCGAAAGCTGCACCGAAGAGGCGAAAGAAAAAATCACAAATATGATGAAAAAGATTTCGATTCCGCTGGAAATCGAAAGCGGCATTACGCGAGTCGCCTCAGATATCGTCAGCTGCGGCCCCGCCTTCATCAGCTATTTAACCCAATTATTCATTCAAGCCGCTGTTGAAGAAACGGCGGTGTCAAAAGAGGACGCCATCTTGATGACGAAGGAGATGCTGGTAGGTCTTGGGAAACTCCTTGAAACAGAGCTTTACACACTGCCCGCTCTTCAGGAAAAGGTTTGTGTAAAAGGAGGTGTCACCGGGGAAGGCATCAAAGCGCTGGAAAACGGTGTCGGGGATATGTTCCGGCAGCTGTTCCGCAACACGCATCTGAAGTATGAAGAAGATATCGCCGCAGTCAAAAAGCAATTTCCCGTTTGAGCCATTGTTTCACATCTTGAACGCCTGCTCAACAATGGAAAATGGCATTTTTAAAACCATCGTCATATTAAACGATGGTTTTAGCTTTTTTAGCGATATAAAAATGCCGTTCTGTATCCGCCTCTGGTTCAAGACCGGAAAAATCGGCCGTGATCTTTTGAATGTCAAATCCGGCCTTCTCCAATAAGCGGATGTATACCTCAGTCTCAAATGTCCGTTGTTCATGGGATTCATCAAACCGTTCATAAACGCCGCCGCTTTCTACGAAAAACGTCAGGTCATGCATAACGGAATGAGCTTCTTCCCCTGCATAGCTTTGCCAGATGACGCTGATGGCCTCATCCTGGTCAGCGTACGTGCTGCCCGGAAATACAACGTCCATCTTGTAGACGGAATGGACATCAAACAACAGAAGGCCGCCGTCTTTTAACAACGAAAAAACGTTTTTAAAGGTAGCGAAAACACCTTTTTCATCAGGTAGATAATTTAATGAATCACAGCAAATGACAACGGCGTCAAATGCTCGGCCGAATCCCCCAAGCTCACGCATATCCTGCTGTAAAAATTGGATCTCCAGCCTGCGGTCAGCCGCTTTTTGCTGGGCCTGTGACAGCATATCTTCACTGAAGTCAACGCCTGTGACATCATAGCCTTTTTCGGCAAGGCGCACAGATATTTCACCTGTTCCGCAGGCCAGGTCAAGAATGCGAATATCTTCTTTCCGTTTTTCGCTGAGCGCGTTCTCTATCCATTCGACCCACTGATCGTAAGGAGCATGGGCCATCAGGCTGTCATAAATGCCGGAAAAACCTTTATAAATCATTAATTGACTCCGAATGAAAGGTCTTCAAGAGGAGCATCTCCCCACAGTTTCTCAAGGTTGTAATAACCTCTTTCTTCCTTGTGGAAAACGTGAACGACGACATCGCCTAAATCAATTAAGATCCATCTGGCTTCGTCAAACCCTTCCATTTTCTTTACGTCAATTCCATTTTCTTCAGCCTGATCCTTTATTTCCCGGGCAATGGCTTGAACCTGCTTATCAGAATTTCCGTGGCAAATCAGAAAATAATCAGCGACAAGGGAAATCCCTTGCATATTCATGGCGATGATATCTTCTGCACGTTTATCATCACAGGCTTCGGCAGCTATTTTTAATATTGAAGCTTGATCCATTCACAAATTCCTCCTATTGTCTTTCTTTTACAAAAGCATTATATGTCGCGACCGTTTCCGGATAAACGGCTTGGTTCTTTGATAGTAAAAAGGTAATCGTATTTTTCAGCGCCTGAATGAGCGCAAGATCCAAATCTTCTTCAGCCAGTGAACGAACCTCGTCAACCCCCGGAAAACGGCGGCCCGGTTCAATATAATCGGCTACATAAACCACCTTGTCGAGCAGGGTCATGTTCGGCCTCCCCGATGTGTGATATCTGATCGCCGACAATATGTCTTCATCGGTGATTCCGACTTCGGCTTTGACAAGCGCCGCCCCGGCGGGTGCATGCCACAATTCATGATGAAAATCGAGCACATCCAAGGGCCTGCCTTCTTTTTGAATGATATGTTTCAATTCCTCTTTTGGACGAAATTTGGCATAGTCATGAAAAATCGCTGCGGTTTCCGCTTTTTTCACATCGGCGCCAAACCGTTCCGCCAGCTGCACAGCCGTTTCCATTACCCCGATTGTATGGATGTAGCGCTGCTCTGTCAGCTGCTCTTTCACACAAGCTAGTGCTTCCTCACGTTTCATATAAATGATGCTCCTTTACATAGACCTTTACATCGTCAGGAATTAAATAATCGGTCGGCTGACGATTTTTGATGCGGTCCCTGAGTAAAGACGATGATACTTCAAATACCGGCACGTCTACGAAAACAAGCGGATAGGGCGTTTCAATTTGAAAGCCCGGCCGCTTGACCCCGACGAATTGGATCATTTCGATCAGCTTGTCAATGTTAGACCATTTCGGTAAATATTCAATCATATCCGCCCCGATGATAAAATAAAATTCGTCATTCGGATACCGCTTCTTCAACAGACAGACCGTATCATATGTATAGGAAGGGCCTTCCCTTTCAAGCTCGATCGTCTCCAGTTTAAAATTCCTTTTTCCCTTGATGGCGAGCTTCAGCATTTCAACACGGTGACGGCTTTGCGAAAACGAATTTTCCTGTTTATGCGGCGGAATTTGATTGGGCATAAACCATATTTCATCAAGACCCATTTTATACAGCACTTCATTTGCCATCAGCAAGTGCCCGTTGTGCGGAGGATCAAACGTCCCTCCAAAAACCCCGATTTTCCTCATGTCTACCACCTTTTAAGAGCCTAAGGAAGTTCAATTTGTTTATTTTCTCTTGACTCCTTGTACAGCACAATGATATTACCGATCGTTTGCACCAGTTCGGCGCCTGCTCCGCTTGCCAAAGCATCCGCGACCTCGTCTTTCGGCTGTTCGCAGTTTTGCAGCACGCTTACCTTAATCAATTCTCTGGCTTCAAGCGCTTCGCTGATTTGTTTTACCATATTATCGTTGACTCCGCCTTTTCCGACTTGAAAAATCGGTGACAGATGATGCGCTTCTTTTCGTAAATAGCGCTTTTGTTTTCCAGTTAACATGTTGTTCCTCCTAATTTTCGCAAAACAATGGATTTCATTTTTTCAATATTCGGCTCACGTCCGGTCCACAGTTCAAATGATAAAGCGGCCTGGCCGATGAACATGCCGACACCGTCCAGTATTTTCAATCCCTTTGCTTCAGCTTCTTTCAATAAAGCGGTTTTGAGCGGATTGTAGATGATGTCGCAAACAAGGCTCGCCTCTTTTGCATTCGCTAAAGAAATCGGGGCGTCATCGACGTCCGGGTGCATGCCGACAGATGTCGTTTGAATCACGACATCGTACGCTGACAGGTTGGCTTCCGCCTCCTGCAAAGTCAGCGCCTGCACCTCTCCCTCAAAAAGCCCGGTAAACGCTTCTGCTTTTTCAGGTGTGCGGTTTGCCACATCAAGCCGCTGCGGCCGCTGTGACGCAAGCGTCGTAAAGATCGCCCGGGCCGCGCCTCCCGCGCCGACAATCAAAACAGAAAGCTCGCGAATCGGCCGATCAAGAGACTGTTTCAGCGATTTTAAAAATCCTTCCCCATCTGTATTATATCCGACAAGCCCGTCTTTTTCTCTTCTGACAGTGTTTACCGCTCCGAGCGCTTTGGCGCTTTCATCAATGCGGTCAAGGTATTTCATAATGGAGACCTTATGCGGCACCGTCACATTAAATCCTTGCACACCGAGGGCCCGCATACCTTTGACCGCATCTTCCAGATCGTCTTTTTCAACACGGAAAGCATGGTAATGCCCGTCCAAGGAAAGGTCTTGCAAAGCGGCATTATGGATGTCCGGAGACATGGAATGTGCGACAGGATTTCCAATCAGTCCGTAAATCGGTTTCATCATCCTCTCCCCCTATCTTCAGATTAATGATCTGCGCAAAAAGACGGAAACGCCTTTAGGAGCGTGTGCGACAATTCTTTGCTTAGCGCCCTGAATCGTCACCCAGCCAAGCCCTGAAAAGACGACATCGGTTTTCTGATCCTTTATCGTGAATGTGTGTCTGACAAACTCGGGAAACGTTTCAAGATCCTCTTTCGCAGGTGGGGCCAGCATGTCCCCCGCATGCTTTTCATAAAGCTGATCCGCGTTTTCAAGCTTTGTTCTGTGAATATTGAGTTCATTTGGCATATAGCATACAAACGGCGACCTGTCTCCGGATTCAAAGTCAAGCCTTGACAGTCCGCCGAAGAAGAGCGTCTGCCCGTCATTCAGCTGAAAAGTGCGGGGCTTCAGTTCTTTTTTCGGCGACAATATTTTCAAATCGCGTTTTGCGACGTAATGGGCCATCTGATGGTGATTGATGATTCCCGGAGTGTCGTACATTGATGAGCCGTCATCAAGCGGGATTTCAATCGCGTCAAGCGTTGTGCCGGGATACTGGGATGTTGTGATGATGTCTTCTTCTCCCGACACCTCTTTGATAATCCGGTTGATAAAAGTGGACTTTCCGACGTTCGTGCATCCGACGACATACACATCTTTGCCGTTTCTGTAATGCTCAATCGCATCGATCGCTTCTTTCATACCCTGGCCGCGCCCTGCGCTGACAAGCAGAACATCGACGGGCTTTAACCCGAGCTCTTTCGCTTCGCGTTTCATCCAATGAACTAGGCGATCCCGCTTGACCGATTTCGGCAGAATATCCGCTTTGTTTCCTATTAATAGGATCGGATTGCCTCCGACAATACGGCTTAATCCGTTAATCCAGCTTCCGTTGAAATCAAAAATGTCGACGATTTTCACGATAAGCGAATCCGTTTCCCCAATGCCGTGCAAGATGTTTAGAAAATCATCATCCGTCAGAGAGACGTCCTGGATTTCGTTGTAATTTTTCAGTCTGAAGCAGCGCTGACAAATCACGTCTTCCTTCAGGAGAGATGATTCAGGCGCATAGCCCAGTTCATTTTTATTTTCGGTTTGGATGGCAACTCCGCATCCGATACATACTACCTTTTCCATGCTTTAATCCTCCCACTGAATATGGCCTTTTCGTTTTAACGAACTGAGAATCCTCCGTTCCACCTGACGGTTAAAACGCGTAAAAAAGCCATCGGAAGCGGCCACAGGCACAACAAGAATCGTGTGAAAGCCATTGCGGTTTCCTCCGAGGACATCGGTCATGAGCTGATCCCCGATCACCACAACGTCCTCTTTTTTCAGTCCCATATTTTTCACAGCTTTCCTGAAAGCTCTGCCCATCGGCTTTTTCGCTTTATAAATAAACGGGATATTCAGCGGTTCCGAGAAAATTTTGACCCGTTTTTCATTATTATTGGAAACGATGGTAACTTTAATGCCGTTCTCCTTCATCTCTTCAAACCACTCGATGAGACGCGGTGTAGCGCTTGGCCTGTCCCATTCCACAAGCGTGTTGTCCAAATCCGTAATAATCCCTTTAACATTGCGCTCTTTCAGCTTTTCAGGGGTAATATGAAAAATATTTTTAACAAATTCATCCGGCAGAAAAAACTTTTTTAACACAAGCCGCACCCTTTCCTTTCACTTACTGCTTTTTTCTATGTGTCGAATCAAATCTAAAAGTGTCTTAAAAAATCGGCTGTCCGAAAAGTTTTCGACATATAATAGGATTCTTCAACAGGTGTGGATAAAATTACACACAGTATCCACTCTTATTTCATCAACCTTTTATTAAATTATAAACATGATACCCACAAGTTATCCACTTTTTGGTGTGGATAACAGAACGATTGTTCTTGCCCAATATTCATGATAGATTATAGGTACTTCAAACAAGATCATATAACTTAACATTTTATGCAGTTTCAAAACTGGTTATTCCAATTTTCATGAGGAGGTGTCTTCCCCATTAAATGGGTACCAAGTATGAGAAAGCTGTCTGATGAACTTTTAATAGAATCATACATTAAAGCAAATGAGATGAATTTAAACCGCGAATTCATCGAGCTGATTGAATCTGAAATCAAAAGAAGGTCGCTCGGTCATCTGCTTTCCGTCTCTTCTTAAGTTGGCACTTCCGGGCGTTCTTGCCGCTTTTTTCACTTAGGTTGATATTATATCACTTGAATAATACGCTTACTACTGTTTTTCATGAAAAAACACCTCTGTCAGAAGAGGTGCTATTTGAAGAATCCGTACGGACTCAACCAGTAAAATCCACCGATCACCAGCAATACGACCAAGAGAACGACAACAAAAGCATAGCCGTATGCTGCACCTGCGTAGCCGGGATAAGCCGGATATGAATACGGATATCCGAAGGCCATCACATCATTCCTCCTTTTAAGACTATTGTAGTAACAGCCTATGACCAAAAAGGAGAAATGGCTAGGCCGTTGACCGATTCTCAAGAAGTTTTTATGACGCCGCTTTTTTTGATGTCTTCAAAAATGATCCGAGCGCCTTTTGGGGTTAAGTGATTTCCCGACGGATCGATATACCCCGATTTGATCAAGTGCTCATCCGTTTGTCCGCCAGCCTTGTCAACGATGCTTTTCCAGTTGTCAATGAGTGGCACATCCAATTTGCGCGCCGTTTTCCTTGTGACCTCATTATAGGAATCATGCCACTTTCTCGCTCCTCCGTACTTTTCAAACGAAGCAGCCCTGTATCTCGAATAATAAAAAATGTTGTTCCCGCTTCCTTCAACGAGCGGAAGACATGTCATCAACACCGGTTTTATCCCATGGCGGCGGCTTTCTTTGACGAAATAAGACAGATTTTCTCTAAATCTTTTTTTCGACACGCGCGGAACCCCTTTTGCAAGTATTGCCGCATCATTTGTTCCGAACATGATCAAAAGGTATGCCGGATGCTTGTCGAGCACATCCTTTCGAAAGCGAAATCTGGCGTCTTCCGTCGTTTCTCCGCCGATACCCGCATTCACGATGCTGTACTTCCCGCGAAGAGAAGTTTGTAGTAAATTGACCCACTTCTCCGCTTTTGGATATTCGCGAAACTGCCAATTTGAACCGCGTGTATTGCTGTCACCGAACGCAACGATTTTTCGGGTGCCGTCCTTTCCGCATCCGGAAAGAAGCAGCAGGAAAACGAGGACCATTGCAAACATTTTTTTCATCGTTTCACCTCCAAAAGCCAATAATACGATCATATAAAAGAGATTGGTCAATTTCAACGGAGAAACTCTCTCTGAATGATTGATACTACGCTTTTAATCTGTTCTTTTCGACTCAGGAACATTCACATCCGCCCGTTTATCCGACAAACAATGAATAGGTTTTGATGGGGCGAAACCCCAATTTCCCGGCGAGCCGGATGGACGCTTTGTTTTGCGAATCACAATCCCAGCGCGGCTTTATCCCAAGATCCTGACAGTATGAGATGAATGCGCGGGCGCATTGTGCGGCAAATCCCCGTCCCCTGAAATCCGAATGTGTGGCGATATCAATCTCAGCGAAGCGTTCCGAGCGGAAAATCGCGACGCATTCGCTGACCGTCCGCCCTTCATAGAGGATTTTAAAACCGAAGCCGCTCTTCAAAAAATTCGCGGTTCCTCCCCAATATTCATCAGCATACTGTTCATCGAAATGCACGCTGCGCTTCAGATCGCCTTCGGAAAACATTTCAACGACTGCACCGACGTCTTCCTCATCATGATCAGGCTCCTTTGTAAAGGAAAAGACGGTGCGCTTCATCTGTTTTATATCATCCAGGGCGGCTCTTAAAAAAGCGTCCCATTCCGCCGAGCCGGAAAAGACGGTAAACCGCCCGGCGTTCCTTTGCTCATTCAAGTAATGATGCCATTTGTCCCGCTTCATTTCAGGGGGACTCCCGGCAAGATAATAAATTCCCGAAGGTGTTTGAAAAAGCGCTGTGCGCGGAACATCCGATCGATCGGCAAATATTTTGCCGCCTGTGACTCCGTCTGCTATCGCATGGGCAAATGTCGGACTGCCCTCGTGCAGCATCAATTTTGCCTTGGACATATCTGCTGTTTTTAGCCGTATCATCTTATCCTCCAATTAATTTGCCGCCTCATCGCTTCCGGCGATGTTCCGGTCAAAAATAAACACGGAAACGGCAATATCCTCCTGGATTTTGATATCTGAAAACAGATGCTCCAATTTTGCACCGATCAGCTCTTCCATGCCCTCCGGGGTATGATTGGAATAATGATCCTGAATCAGGACCGTCCTAGCCGCATGCACCATTTCTTTGCCTTCAGGTGTACTTGCGATAAATTGCTCGCTTGCGGTCAAATTGCCGTAAAGCGTCGAAACCGCCATATTGTCGACAAATACGGTATGAATCCGTTCAGGCCCCTTGCCGAACAGCTCTTTCCGCAGCTTGCGAATGATATCATTAAACTGATGGATTTTTTTAGACATTGTTATACCCCTTCCCCTTTAAACCATGCAAATTATCGTGATGTTCCCTTAAACACTTAACTTGGTTAAAATTTTCCTGTTCTATTGAATTATAATAAATATTATTTTATAATAAAAGTTATGTTGATGGATTTATGATAGAGACATGTTATAAATCTATCTGTTTCTACATATTGGGATTGGTCTGTTAGTAAGGATTGCTAGTAAACTACTCCGCCATGTATGTTTATGCCGCTTGCCAGGACGGGAGCCGGTATATGTGTACATGGCTTTTTTTGATTTCTTGACAACGATGGAGGGACAAAAATGATGGACGAAAAGCCGCTCAAGATCTTAATAGACGGCACAGAATACGTGGCTCGGGAAGGGGCGACGGTTTTAGACATCTTAAATGAAAACGGGATCGAACATCCGCAAGTTTGCCATGTTCCCGAGGTTGATCCCATTCAAACGTGCGACACCTGCCTCATCGAAGCAGACGGAAAATTAAAGCGCGCCTGTTCGCTGAAAGCGGAAAACGGCATGTCGATCAGCCTTTCGAATGAGCGGGTGAAAAAATCGCAGAAGGAAGCGATGGACCGAATCCTCGAAAACCATCTGCTTTATTGTACGGTTTGCGATAATAACAACGGCAACTGCAAGCTGCATAATACGGCGGAAATGATGGGCATTGAAGAGCAAACATACCCTTATATGCCGAAGGAAGATCCGGCGACTGCCGTCGATATGTCGCATCCTTTTTACCGCTATGACCCGAACCAGTGCATTGCGTGCGGACAATGTGTGGAAGTGTGTCAAAATCTCCAGGTCAATGAAACGCTGTCGATCGATTGGGAGCGGGAACGCCCGCGGGTCATCTGGGATGACGGTGTTTCGATCAACGACTCTTCATGCGTCAGCTGCGGACAGTGCGTGACCATCTGCCCGTGCAATGCGCTGATGGAAAAGTCAATGCTCGGGGAGGCCGGATTTTTGACAGGCATCAAACAGGACGTCATGGAGCCGATGATCGACCTCGTGAAAAACGTAGAGCCCGGTTACAGCAGCATTTTCGCCGTTTCCGAAGTAGAAGCGGCGATGCGGGAAACTCGGACCAAAAAGACAAAAACCGTCTGCACTTTTTGCGGTGTCGGCTGCTCCTTTGAAGTTTGGACGAAAGGCCGGGAAATCTTGAAGGTCCAGCCGGTATCAGACGCGCCCGTCAACGCCATTTCCACCTGTGTCAAAGGAAAATTCGGCTGGGATTTCGTCAATTCCGAAGAGCGGCTTACAAAGCCTTTAATCCGGAAAAACAATACGTTCGTCGAATCCACCTGGGAGGAAGCGCTTGATCTTGTCGCCAGCCGCTTAGGGTCGATCCGCCAGCAATATGGGAAGGGGTCTGTCGGCTTTATTTCTTCTTCCAAAATTACGAATGAAGAAAACTACCTGATGCAAAAGCTGGCACGGCAAGTCTTTGAAACGAATAACGTCGATAACTGCTCCCGCTACTGTCAATCACCGGCAACGGACGGGCTCTTCCGCACGGTCGGAATGGGAGGTGACGCAGGTACGATCAAAGATATCGCAAAAGCCGGCCTCGTCATTATCGTCGGGGCAAATCCGGCCGAAGGCCACCCGGTCCTTGCAACCCGCATTAAGCGGGCCCATAAGCTTCACGGGCAAAAGCTGATCGTCGCCGACCTTCGCAAAAACGAAATGGCCGAGCGTTCAGACCTGTTCATCAGACCGCGCCAAGGGACGGATCAAGTATGGCTGATGGCCGTGACAAAACACATGATCGATCAAGGCTGGCATGACCAGGCGTTCATTGAAGAAAACGTGAATTTCTTTGAGGATTATAAAGAATCTCTTGAAACATATACCCTTGAATATGCAGAAAACGTCACAGGCATCAAGCAACAGACGCTGATCGAAATCGCGGAAATGATCCGGGACGCTGACGGCACCTGCATCTTGTGGGGAATGGGCGTGACTCAAAATACGGGAGGCTCTGATACGTCTGCGGCGATTTCAAATCTCTTGCTTGCGACCGGAAACTACCGCCGGCCCGGTGCCGGAGCCTATCCGCTTCGCGGCCACAACAATGTCCAAGGCGCCTGTGACATGGGGACGCTGCCAGGCTGGCTTCCTGGATACCAGCATATTTCCGATGACAAAGCGCGGAAAAAATTCGCAGAGGCTTACGGCGTGACAATCGACAGTGCACCCGGCCTTGATAATATCGAAATGCTTCATTCGATCGAAAAAGGTGATATGAAAGCGATGTATATCGTCGGCGAAGATATGGCCCTTGTCGATTCCAACGCCAACCGCGTCCATGACATTTTATCCGGGCTTGAATTTCTCGTCGTTCAAGACATATTCCTTTCGAAAACGGCTCAGTACGCCGATGTTGTCCTGCCTGCGGCGCCTTCTCTCGAAAAAGACGGAACCTTTACCAATACGGAGCGCCGTGTTCAAAGGCTGTATCAAGCACTCCCTTCCCTCGGGGATTCAAAGCCCGACTGGCAGATCATCCAAGCCATCGCAAATCGGCTCGGAGCTGACTGGAATTACAATCACCCGGGAGACATTTTCTCAGAAATGGCGAGCCTGTCTCCACTGTTTGGCAAAGCGAGCTACGAAACGCTTGAAGGCTGGAACAGTTTTCTCTGGGGCAGCTTGAGCGGAGAAAGCACACCGCTGCTTTATGAAGACGGATTTCACTTTCCTGACAGAAAAGCGCGCTTTGCGCCGGCCGATTGGACGGAGCCGGCCGAATTCCCTGAGGAATACGACCTCCATATTAACAACGGGCGGATGCTTGAGCACTTCCACGAAGGAAATCTGACCAATAAATCGGCAGGGATTCAAGCGAAAGTACCGGACGTCTTTGTTGAGATTTCACCCGACCTGGCAAAGGAACGGGGAATCTGTGACGGATCTCTCGTAAGGCTCGTCTCTCCATACGGCGCCGTGAAATTGACCGCGCTTATTACGGATCGCGTGCGGGCGAATGAGCTGTACCTGCCGATGAACTCAACAAATAAAGAATCGGCGATTAACTTTTTAACCGGTCCGGCAGTCGATGCGCGCACGAACACGCCAGCCTATAAACAAACGAAAGTACGAATGGAAGTCCTCGAAGGCTGCACAGCGCCGCCGCTGCCGAAAACGAATCCGCGCAACAAAAAACGCAACCCGCAAAACGGGGTCGAAGTGGAGCGTAAATGGAAACGTCCGGGATATATCCATCTGACAGACTAATGCAAGGAGGAAATCATACATGGCCACCCCCATTACTGCGATTCAAAAGGAGCGCAAATCAGAGGAGCAAATCAAGCTTGAAAAACTGGAAGAGCTAAAATCGCTATTGGCAGAAAATGAAGACGCCCTCTCTAAAACGATGACCCTCATCGGCGAGCTGAACGGACTCGGCGTCTTTGATGCCGCAGACAGCATGCTGCAGGCGAAAGAAGACATCGCTAAAATCGCGCTCGGCCAGCTGTCCCGTGAACCGGTCGTCAACTTGATCAACACGGCAATGGCGGCCGGCGGAGCCCTGTCAAAAGCCGATCCCGAATTGACGGGAAAGCTTGCGGAAAGCCTGGTAGCAGGTATAGAACAAGGTCAGCACTTTTTAAAGGAAGATCAAAAAGTCAGCGTCTTCGCCCTGCTAAAAGCCATGAACGACCCTGACATCAACCGCGCCGTCGGCTTCGGCCTTCAGTTTTTAAAAGGCATGGGGAAAGCGCTGAAAGAGTAAAATGAAAAAACCGGCTCGCTTGGTCCGAGCCGGTTTTCTGATGATGAGGGCCATCGTTCATTTGCTGTGTGTTCCATCCTGTTTGCTCAACGATTCTTTTAAAATCTGAAATACGGTCGTCACAATGACTACAATCATTAAACCGGTCGTGAGCGGGGTCGCATGTGTTTCCTGAATTCCAATCATAATGACGCTCAACACAATCAATGAAAGAATGAAAATACGTTTGTTTTTCATTTGCCGCACCGGACTTCATTTATGATCGCTTTTTGCTTGACCGTCCGGCACCCTCACCCCCTACCTTTATTATCACGCACCTGTTAACTTTTGTAAATACACAAAAGGCGGAAGCGGTTGCAAAAAGCATTGGAAGGCATGCCGGTTTAAGATTCGTCTAGCACTGAAGCCTCATTAAACTGATCAGCTTCAGCGCTCGGTTAGTTCTGACTGCCTGTCCATCTCCTCCTGATTTGATTATAAGGTTAAATCCCGCAAAAATCCGGTAATTTTATCGTACAGACACAGACGACCCCCAACCCACATACATTTACATATAGGCTTCTGCCTACATACATTTTGTGGAGGTGCCGTTAATGACAGGTGTTTTTGCAGCGCTCGGCTATGTCATCAAGGAACTCGTTTTTTTAGTATCGTATGTGAAAAACAATGCCTTTCCACAACCGCTATCAAGCAGTGACGAAAAAAAGTATTTAGAATTGATGGCCCAAGGGGATGAGCATGCGAGAAACATGCTGATTGAACACAATCTCCGGCTGGTCGCCCACATCGTCAAAAAATTTGAAAACACCGGCGAAGACGCCGAAGACCTGATCTCCATCGGAACGATCGGCCTGATCAAAGCGATCGAAAGCTATTCTGCAGGAAAAGGAACAAAGCTTGCCACTTATGCCGCGCGCTGTATTGAAAACGAGATTCTCATGCATTTGCGCGCCTTGAAAAAAACAAAAAAAGACGTCTCCCTCCATGACCCGATCGGCCAGGACAAAGAAGGCAACGAAATCAGTTTGATTGATGTCCTCAAATCGGAAAACGAAGACGTCATCGACACCATCCAGCTCAACATGGAGCTTGAAAAAGTGAAAAAATACATCGACATCTTAGACGGCAGAGAAAAGGAAGTCATCGTCGGCCGCTTCGGCCTTGATTTGAAGAAAGAAAAGACGCAGCGGGAGATTGCGAAGGAGCTTGGGATTTCGCGGAGCTATGTGTCGCGGATTGAGAAACGGGCGCTGATGAAGATGTTTCATGAGTTTTATCGGGCGGAGAAGGAAAAGCGGAAGAAGGCGAAGGGGAAATGAGGTAGGAAAAGGCCAGAATAATTTAAAATTCTGGCCTTTCAAAGATAGAATTAAACTGGTGAAGTAACTCTTTTTAGTGTGTCCACATTCTTTTTAAATTCTTCGTATATTGGTTTATTAACAGCTTTTGTAGCTGAAACTAAGCGTATAAACTCTTGGGTTGCATCTTTTAGCACATCGGCTTTTTTAAGGTTTCCATTTACTACTTGTGATGTTCCTTCATCTGTAAAAGAAATGCAAGCTTCTAATATATTTGACCATATGCGTTCATAATGAGACAAAGATTTTCTTGTTTCATTTTTGAAGCTCAAATCAAAGAGATTAACAATTTTTTCATTTAATATGAGATCCATACTCGCAGATATTATTGACATTATGATATATATTGAACCACTATGCGATAAATTGTTTAATAAGGTTATCTCATTCTCAAGTAGTTGGTTAGAACTCTTTTTCATTCTTAATTTTTTTTTATACGATAACAATGCCTGATAAAGTGAAAAAACAAACATTATGAAAAGGAGTAGGGATCGCAACATTCAAATTTTTCATTGTAAAATTCCTCCAAGTGAATATTCTATTGATTAGCTTCCTCGTTCTGTAGTTTGACAGGAATCTCGGTATTGACTCAATTTTTATTTATATTTTCTTGCATGAGACTGGAGATGGTCTGTTCATTTGTATGTGGTATTTGCTTGAGTTGTTTAACGACCATTTCTTGTCGCAAAATTGAATGGTTTTGGCTTAATTTCGCTTTCCCCTCGATTTTGTTGATTTTGATTTTAAAACCTTCTACTCCTTTGTTCATGCCCGCCAACAATTTAGAATCAACTTCCTCCAATTTATATGGACTGTCAGGGCTTTCATATTTCAATACCAAATCACTCATTGATTTTGCAGTTTCTTCCTCGTCTAGAAGTTCAACTTCCCCGTAAACATGAACAGCTACATAATTCCATGTAGGAACAGCTTGATTCGTCTCATACCACGAGGGCGAAATGTAACAATGAGGTCCTTGAAAAACTGCTAAAACGGGTTGGTTTACAATATCTTTCCATTGGGGATTTGCCAGAGCAAAATGACCGTATAAGCAATTTTTGTCGACACTCATCATCAATGGCAAGTGAGTTGCATATGGCATACCATCATGCATTGAAAACAATGTTGCAAAACCGTTCTCTTTGATCACATCGCAAGCTTCTGTTTCACTCAGTTTAAAATGAGCAGGGATAAACATGAAAAACTCTCCTCTCGTACTAAATTGGAACACATGTATTTGAGTTCTAAAATGGTTCCATTACAGCTTTTAGGATATAATATGATACAGACTGACATTTTCAAAGGTACAATTTCGGATAAATAAGCATGTCAGAGGAGAAAGCGATGAAAAATATCATTTTTGCTTTTAAAGATGATGCTCCAAAATACAAACAAATTTACGAGCAGTTTAAATTATTAATTGAACAAGGAAATATACATGCCAATGAGCAATTACCATCTATTCGTGAACTGGCGAACTCCCTGCAAGTAAGCCGCAATACCACGCTTATGGCCTATGATCAGCTTTTAGCGGAAGGCTACATTCGGGCAGAAAAACGAAAAGGGTATTTTGTAAATGAAGTAGAACCCCATTTATTTCAAGGGAAAGATGACTCTTTACAAAATAAGCAAACAGAAACGATACAACCGGTTTTAATTGATTTCCGTGCGGGTGCCGTAGATCAAGCGCATTTCCCCATGAAAATATGGAGGAAATTGTCCAATCAAGTTTTGACATTCCAGAAAAGCTATCAATACGGTGAAGCATTCGGGGAAATGTGCCTCCGTGAACAAGTGGCTACGTATCTATTAGAATCCCGGGGAGTAAAAACAGAGGCAAATTCCATAATCATTGGCAGCAGTACACAGCAGATGCTGATTTATCTTGGTCATATTCTGAAAGATGAGTTTTCTGGAGTTATAATTGAAGATCCCGGATACGACGGTGCGAGAGAAGCATTTCGATTTCATGGGTTTACTCTGGAAACGTTACCGGTTTTTGAGACAGGAGCTGATTTTTCTAACTTAAATCGACTGCAAGAAAGATTAATCTATGTGACACCTTCTCATCACAGTCCTTACGGAGTAAGCATGCCGATTCAGCAACGGCAAACGCTTATTAATTGGGTCAATAAAAAAGAGGGGTATATTCTTGAAGATGATTATGACAGTGAATTCCGTTATACGCAGCAGCCATTTCCTGCCCTTGCCTCCATTCATTCAGAAAGAGTTATTTATTTAGGGAATTTCTCAAAGTCCTTTCTCCCAGGCATTCGTCTCAGCTACATGGTATTGACGCAGCCGATTTTACACCGGTACAAAAAACGATTTCGTCAATTCGAAAGCACCGTTTCTGTACTCAGCCAGCTCACCATGGTCGAGTTTATGAAGGAGGGAGAATGGCTTCGCCATATTAAACGCATGCGCGTTGTGTACAGAAAAAAAATGCAGCACTTTATTTCCAATATAAAGCACGAGCTCGGAGATCATGTAACGATTATTGGCGAGCAGTCTGGATTATACATCTTAGTGAAAGTTCATCTGAACTGTTCAGAAGAAAGGCTAATACAGCGTGCCTTTAAATACGGAGTAAAAGTATATCCTACTAAGATTTATTTCGTTAACAGAAATCCTGAAACACCCGTCATTAAACTAGGTTTCGGCCATCTTGACTTTGATGAAATAACACAAGGTGTAAAACTTTTGAAAAGTGCTTGGTTATCATTACACAGATAACTTCTTCATCTAATATAATTTGGTCATTCCATAGGTTACGCAATACGATTTTTTACGGGTTGACTTTCCATATAAACTCTTGAAGTACTGTTATGTTAACAAAGTTGCTAAATAAGAGATGAATTTGACCTTGTGATTCCTGAACAAAAAAAGCCAAACTCTTTATCACTTTAACGAAACAAAAACGGATAACCTGTGAGTGGCATTGAAATTTCGCTCATCGATGTCTTAAAATCTGAAAACGAAGACGTCATCGACACCATCCAGCTCAGGCACAGAGCTTGAAAAAGTCAAAAAATACATCGACATCCTGGACGGCAGAGAAAAGGAAGTCATCGTCGGCCGCTGCGGCCTTGATTTTCGCGGAGCTATATGTCGCAGATTGAAAAGCGGGCGCTGATGAAGATGTTTCATGAGTTTTACCGGGCGGAGAAGGAGAAGCGGAAGAAGGCGAAGGGGAAATGATGTCATGGAAGCCGGCCTAAAACACCGGCTTCTATTTCTTTCCACCAGGCCCTCAATAAAGCTGGAGCTTGTTATCCAATTACAGAGGCCTGTTGAAGTTACCTTTTAATTTTCTTCTGGGTTTACTTGTGCTGCTATAATGTTCATAACCTTTTTCATAAATTCCTCTTTTGTTAATGAAGCAGTCCCTCCGCCTTGAGCGAACATTTTATTTCCTCCGCCTTTTCCATTAATGAGGGAAAGGGTTTCTTGCATTAGGTCTCTCATGTTCATTTTATTTGCTTCTCCTCGCCCGCAAACCAATTGGAAGCGATGATCGTTCTCTGATAAGAAAAAAATAAGGGACCGTTTTTCTCGATCAGCGATCATTTTTGCTAACTTTTGAAGTTCTTGAAGCGATCGATCTGAAAACGTTTCTATCACCATTACAGTATCATTTTCAATTGCGCTTTTTGCTAATAATTCATTGGCTTCATACTGAAGGTTTTTTTCATTAGATTCTAGAAGCGCTTTGTCTAGCTTCTTTACATTTTCTAGTAACCGTTTGACAGCTTCGCTTAATTCCCCTTCAGGACGATTAAGTAATCCAGTCAATTCAACGATTGCTTTTTGTTTTTGATCGAATTGGGTTATGACCCGATTACCGCATACAAAATACAGACGAATTTTTTTCCTCTGTCTTTCCCAATTCAATACTTTTATTGCTCCGACTTCTCCTGTAGCGCTCGGGTGTGTTCCGCCGCATCCGTTGTAATCAAATTCATCAATCATGACAAGACGAATATTTTCTTTTACAGATGGGAGTTTACGAATCGGATAATTTACTAAGTCATCATATTCTACCCACTTCGCGACGATGGACCTATTTTCCATTATGATCTCGTTTGCAAGCTTCTCTGCTTTGCCTGCCATTTCCTCTGTTAATTCTGATACATCAAGGTCAATGGTAACCGTATCATTTCCAAGATGGAATCCAACTGTATGAAGATCATACAACTGCGCGAATGCCGCCGACAAAATATGCTGCCCGGTGTGCTGTTGCATGTGATCAAAACGACGTTCCCAATCAATAACCCCAACCACCTGATCATTTAAATGCGGCAAAGGCCTTTCTACATAATGACGAATTTCTCCATCTATCTCTTCAACGTTTAAAACTTTGACTCCGTTCAATGTTCCTGTATCATGAGGCTGGCCCCCGCCTGTTGGATAAAAGGCTGTTTCCTCTAGGGTAATATAAACATCACCTTTTTTGTCCTGTTGTTGTGTCAAAATTTTCGTTTCGAACGTTTTAAGATAGGGATCTTTGTAAAACAGTTTGTGATGATTCGGACTCATGCCATCTCCCCTTATTTTTTAAATTATTGAAGTCTTCCTCTACCTTCAATATTTAATTCGTCTACAACCTCTCCATTATCGACTAGATAGGCTTTATCGTGCAAGTTACATACTGGACAGATATGATTTGGAATAATTCGCACCTTATCTCCAATGCTTACTTTTTTGTTGAATTCTTCATGATAAATAATAGCATGTTCGTCGAATACGCCATGAATATAAACGTCCTCGTATTCTTTGATACGGCCAAGCCCTTTGGTTGCAGTAAGCCCTTCGCTTCGTGTTTGGGCAGTAATTCCCTTAGCCCCTACATCTGTAATGACTCGTTCTTTTGTTGGTTTACTAATCACGGTTGTGAGCACAGAAGCAGCACAGCGATCATACGTACCAATTACATTTGCTTGTGAGGCGTCCATAAAAATGTAAGTGCCAGGTCTAATTTCTGTAACCCCTTCTGGAATATCAAACTTAAACATGAAGGGAGGAGTAGAGCCAATACTAACCACTTTCGGCTTTAGATTCATTTCTTCCGCAATTCGGGCGAAATGTAATGTTCGTTCTACACTTTCTTTATAGATTTCTTTACAATGTGCTATACTTTTCGCTTTATAAGAATGTCCGTCATGTGAGAAGATTCCTTTAAGCTCGACATTTTGACACGTTTTGATTAATTCTAATAAAGTACGAAAATCATCTTCTTCAATAATCCCGGAGCGTTGTTCTCCTACTTCAATTTCCACTAACACTTGGGCTTTCTTTGTGGCTCCTTCAAATACTTCTTCAATTTCACGTACTTGATACGCACTATCGATTCCAAAAGAGATATCAATCGTTTCAGATAGTTTTCTAATACGTTCAAGCTTTGGTTTCCCAACAATTTCATTTGCGATAAAGATATCTTTTAAGCCATTTCTGGCCATCACTTCAGCTTCTCCTACTTTCGCTACAGCGATTCCTACAGCTCCCATTTCTTCTTGCAGTTTAGCTAATTTAGGCATTTTATGTGTTTTTGTATGAGGGCGTAAGCTTACCTTCTGTTCGTTAGCGTAATTTTGCATATCCTTCATATTGCTTAACATCACGTCTTTATCGATTAAAAGAGCTGGTGTATCTAATTGTAAATCATTCATTGTGCCCCCTCCTTTATCACTGCAATGGCTTCAACTTCCACCAGACATCCGGCATATAAATGATTTGATGGAACAACTACTCTTGCCGGTTTATGATTGCCGAAGAAATGAGCATAAACCTCATTGATATCCGGCCAATACTTGACATCTGGGGTATAAAGTCGGCATAATATCACATCTTCCTTGGCTAATCCCCGTTCCTTGAGGACAAGCTCCATATTTGCCAATGCCTGTTTTGCTTCTTCTTTTATGCCCCCAGCTGGAATTTTCCCCGTTTCCGGATTCATCGACAGCTGCCCTGAAATATAGAGAACATCATTGTGTTCCATAGCTGGCACGTAATGGCCTCCATCACGTGTTGAATATTTCGTGTGTACAGACTTCAATATAATCTCCCCCATTCCTAGTATTTAAAGCTAGCCTCATCAATCTTCTGGTCAGCAGCCAGCAAAACAGCCAGTTTGATCCTTGCTTTCTTACTGTCATAGCTGCCGCCTAGTATGATTCCGACATCTGCATATGTTGAAGCACTTCCTTGGAATCCATATACTCCCTTGACTTCACCTTCGTCAGCACTTGTTGTCAGAACGACAGTAATTCCTTTCTCTGCGGCTTTCTTTGCACTTTCTAAAATTGCCGGAGCCGTATGGCCTCTTCCCGGCGCCTCAATAATGATTCCTGCACTCCCGCACTCGGCTGCATAATCTATAAACTTTCCGTCTGATCCAAGTGAACACTTAATGAGTTCTACATTTGGCAATGGTTGAATCAGCTGATACGTCTCACGCTTGATTAATCTTTGATGAATTGCGATCTCATCTTGATCGGCCGTTCCCAAATAACCGAATCCCGGTGAGAAAAAACCATCAACATTTGACGCATGCTGTTTTTTCACATATCGAGCAGCAAAGACCCTCTCATTAAACAACACTGTTACCCCTAAGCCTCTCGCATCAGGATGTGCCGCTAATAAGAAAGCTTGTCTTAGGTTCACAAATGCATCTGTACCGTCAAGTGTCGGTCCTCTTTGTGACCCTGTTAACACAACCGGCCTTTCATCAGAAATAACCAGATCAAGGAAATACGAAGTCTCTTCAAGGGTATCTGTCCCATGCGATATCACAATTCCGGCAACATCTTCATTCCGGAAAAAACTCTCTATATTTTCTTTTAAAATTTTAAGGTGATGAAATGTCATATGGCTGCTGGGTAATTGAAAGACTGACTTAATTTCAATATCTATATGAGAAGGCAGTCGGCACATTTCAGAAAGCTCTTCACCTGTCATAGCACCTGCTTCTAATAGACCTGTTTCAGGATCAGGCTTACTTGCAATTGTACCGCCGGTACTCAGCAAAATGATTTTCTTGTTTTCCATGTTAACTCCCCATTTTCATATTAAAGGTTTCTCTCTTCGTTCCTAATTAGATTTAATCCCAGCCCCGCATAATGGAATCACGATTTTTTCATCAGAAGAATGACTGTATTTTAAATATCCTGCATAGTTAGCCGCTGTTGTTGGCTCAACATAAAAGCCTTTACTTGCTAATGCTGTACGAGCTTTTAGAATCTCTTCCTCATTGGTTGTAATGATTTGACCGTTTGTGGCACGGATGGCTTCTAATATTTGAGCAGATCTTGCCGGTTTGGCAATCGCGATGCCCTCTGCAAGTGTTCCGCTGTTTTCGACGGGTTCAGCAGCTTGTTGATTGTTGATAAATGCCTTTGCCAACGGCGCACAATTCTCTGCCTGTATCGCAACCAGCCTTGGCATTTTGTCTATACATTTGTTCTCTAGTAACTCTTTAAATCCATAGTAAACCCCAAGTAATAACGTACCATTGCCAACTGGAATAATAAGCGTATCCGGCGCTCCATTCATTTGTTCCCAAATCTCAAAGGCATACGTTTTTGTTCCTTCATAGAAATATGGATTAAAAACGTGACTGGCATAGAATTTTTTCTCTATATCCACAGCCTTTTGCGCTGCTTCAGCCACATCTTCTCTTGTGCCTTCAATTTCGCGAACGTTGGCTCCATGCGCTTTCACCTGCGCGATTTTCTTAGGCGATGTACCCTTTCGAAGAAAGATGTCACATGCGATGTCAGCCCGCTTGGCATAAGCTGCAATAGATGTCCCTGCATTTCCGCTGCTGTCGGCGATCACATGCTTCACTCCCAGCTGCTTTGCCTTAGCTATTAATACAGCCGCACCGCGATCTTTAAAAGACAAAGTAGGCATCATATAGTCCACTTTCACAAAAGTATTCGGCTCCCCGCTGTCTAACACGATGAAAGGCGTGTATCCCTCCCCCATCGTGATACCGCGCCATATGTCGGAGTCGCGATCAAATGGCATAGCATCAATATATCTCCACATAGAAGGCATATCCTTGAGCACTTTTGAATCGGACCATTCTACTTTTTCTTTTACAAGGTCTAACACCCCGCCACACTGGCATTTCCACACCTGTTCAGACACATTGTATTTCGTACGGCAGGAATGACATTGATACTGTTCCATTATTTTTAGACCTCCTATTATATATTTTTTTATATGTTATATATTTTTTTATATGCTTTAGACAAAAAAATATATTACAGACTGGCGATTGCTTCAATTTCAACCTGAAAACCGTAATGCAGCTCGTTCGTCGGAACAACTGACCGTGCTGGGCGATAATTGTGAAAAAAACCCTGACAGACATTGTCAACACGGTCTAATAAATTGATATCGTGTAGATATAGGGTCATCTTTACAATTTTGCCTTTATGACTGCCGGCTTTTTTTAAGATATACGCTATATTTGACAATGCCTGTAAAGTCTCTTCTTCAATGGTGCCAAATTTCTTTTCCTGCGTGATGGGATCAATGGCAAATTGCCCTGATACATAGACCGTGTTTTGATGAACCACAGCTAACGCATAATGACCGTTCGATTTTAAATTGCCTGCCTCAAAAATACTCTCCACTTCGCTCACTCCGATTGTCTTTTTTTCACTTCATCCAAATAGCTGTAGACTGTGACCTTTGAAATGCCTAATTGTTCTGCTACTTTATCAATGGCACCTTTCATGAGGAATATCCCCTTTTCATCCATAAATCTGATCAGCTCGATTTTTTCCCGGCGTTTCATCATAGAGTGTTTGCGGTTCGCTACAATTTGTTCAATTAACTGGTTCGTGATCTCTTCTACATTCTGAATCGAAGCTTCCTGTTCCGCCGTATTCGAAGTTTGTATTTGATTTTTCTTTTCAACACCAGGCATAAATGCATCTAACATTTCTTTCATTTGAATCATTACATTCATGTCATAGTTGGTGCAAAAAGCCCCAATCACCTGCTGTTGGCCATCTCTAATGAGGGTAGTCGATGATTTTATTGTTCTCCCATCATCTGTTTGAATTTCATATCCAGCTAAGTAATCCTCTTTAAATTCATTGGATAAAAGAACCTTTTTCACTAAGTGGTCAAAGGATTGGCCAACCTCTCTTCCTGTTACATGATTGTTGATTGTGAAAATGACGGAAGACTGTGGTGTTGTCAAATCGTGAATGACGACCTCACAATTTGGACCAAACATTTCCCCTATCGTTTTTGCAAATGGTATGTAACTTTTTAAAATCTGTTTTGCTTCAGTCAAAACCTGAACACCTAACTTTCATTTACCTGCATTTATCTCAAGTGATTTCATTCATGGATTCATTATATAATTTTTTATACAAAAATGAAACAAAAATATATTTTTTTATACAAGGGATTGATCATTCATTACACTTATTTGCACCTTTTTTGGGCCACAAAATGGGCTATATTTTAAGCTATAAATAAACCACTGAACAATTGTTGTCGTGCATCGATATCCTCTGGCGAGAGAGAATACATCGTCGGCCGCTTCGGCCTTGATTTGAAGAAAGAGAAAACGCAGCAGCGGGAAATTGCAAAGGCTCTCGGAATTTCGCAGAGTAGTGTCCGGACCTGAGAAACGTGCACTGCTGAAGATGTTTCACGAGTTTTATCGGGCGAAGAAGGAGAAGCGGAAGTGACAAATAAGAAAATATGAAGCTACTTATATTAAGTACGTATGGAATCTTTCGTTCTTCATGGAAATACGTTGATGCATTAAGACTGCTTCACGACTTAATAAGAAAATAATGAATGAATAAGACTTAAAGCTCTTGGATGGTTTTTTATGCAATGAACATAAAAGGGGCTATACTACAGCCCCTTTCTTTTGCACGTTTAACATACTTGATTCAACATTTAAAAAACTAATTTAAAGACAATGAAAATAACTAACGTTGTAAAAATTTGACTTCCTATAAACACTACATATCCTTTGCGAACTTGGCTATGTTGAAGAAATTCACTTCGCTTACGAAAGATTACTTGTTTTTTCTCCTCAAAATGTTTAATCAATAGATACTCGGTAGCAAAACAAGTGAAATTGGCAAGAAATAAGAAAATGAACGTTAAATAAAATCCATTCTCATCGCCTATGAATGCCCGGGAAAATAATATGATTGTTATTCCAAGAAAAATATACGAAAAGTAAAATTTTCTAAAATAATTCATTATCTCTCAACCCTTTTTAAAAATTACACATTTTTAACACAGGGTGCTTCCTAAATAATATGCAGTGGATATGATAAATGGAATCGAGGCTGAAAGCCCGCCTGAAATCCCAAGAGCAAGAGCGCGGCGGTATAAGAACCAGAATGAATCAAACCAATAGCCCCTAGTACATTACTACATGTGATAACACTGTTGATCCTTATTTCGCTAGCCCCATCTTTTGTAATTTCGGCTAAGTCACTAGAAACATCATTTGTAAAATCAGATACAGCGCCATCTTTCCCAATTCATTCATTAAAGTTATGAATATAACCTTCCAATTCAGAGGCAGTCATCGAATATTCTAATTCAGCAAGCCCCTTATCTAAAGCTTTTTTATCAACAATTTTCATTAACTTTTTACCATTGTCATCAACATATGTATGTAGGTGTTTCATTATTAATTCAGCCGCTTCGAAGTCTTTATCGCTCCATAAATCACTGACGGTTTTTGATGATGTAGCTTTAGCAATAAACGGACCCGAAAAAGTCGTTATTGCAAGTATAAGAATCAGAAAAAAGCATTTTTTAACATTCAACCATTCAATCCTAATTTTGCATTTCAATTGGTATTTCATTGCCATGCTAACATAATTAAGAAAATCCTCGCAATATCAAAAATTAGGAGCATTTAAAAAAATACATTGATAAAAATCCCATGCTTCTTTCTGCGATCTTTTAGAAAAAAATGATCTTATTTTTTTAATATCCTATTCTACATTTATATTTTCTCACAGAAGCTTTTATCCTCATTTCGATAACCAAAATACGCTGCTGATTGTATCATCACTTACACGGATAACCTCTAATACTCAATGAAATCAGCAAGAGGAAGCCGGATTTCATTTTCCGGCTTCCTCTATTTCATTTTAAAAAACAAGAAATCACTTTATGCTGCTGGATATAAACATTGAAGCATCTTGATCCATAAAAATACGATGGCCGTGATAGAATGTCTTCATTTCAGTTGATTTAAATCCAACATCGGATAATCTTTTTTTCAATTCTTCGTGCGAAAAACCGCTGTGAACTTTCGGATGTTGAATTTTATCGTTTTTGTCAAAATCAATAATCAAGAGCTTGCCGCCATTATTTAAAACACCGAACAATTCTTGTAAAATTTTATTCGTATCCGGAATATGAAGAAGGACGAGTGACATTAAAACGATGTCTGCCTTCAGTTCAGGAGTTTCTTCGGTAAAATCTGAATAAAGCACTTTTGCGTTGGCAATTCCTTTGCGAAAAATTTTAGCTTTCGCCACCTCCAACATTTGTTTTGATGAATCGACCAACAAAATAGAGTGTACTAAATCTGATAATTCTAAACTAATGAGACCAGTACCACTCCCATAGTCGATTAAAGATTTTGATTGACTATTTCGCAATTCCGGTCTTACTTCATTCACGATCACTTTTGCTATTTCAATTCTTTCTTCTGTATCATATCGTTTTGCCATCTGTTCAAAAACGTTATGTTCCATATTCCACTCCCTATTTTTATTTAAAAATAAAGCTACATCGTGGTCATTATAGCTTGAGGTGCTCCACTCAGGACTTATGGGCGGATTCTATTTGCTCTTTTGAGCAAGGATATAAAACCATACAATTTTGTCAGCTTGCGGCCCGTTGAAAAAAAGCCGCACCGGTATACTGCCAAGCTGACGGAAAATATCCCAGACATCCTCATGAAATATCCTGCCTGAAAGGCCTTCAAACGAAGCCAAATCAGCTGATCACTACTTTTGTTTTTTCAGGTATGTTTTCATAAATCCATTTTGCATCTGGAATCGCAAGCCTGATGCATCCATGGGAAGCTTTTTTTCCTAATTTTTTTGCTTCCTTTTCAATGACTTTTTTATCTTTGTTGAATGGTACGCTATGAAATAAGAATTCACCATGATTTTTCCATGAAACCCAATACTCTGCACCTTCCTGATATTTTGGGGAGAAAAACCACTCACCTCGTTCAGGCCCTACATAATATGTACCCTTTGGTGTTGAATCATCCTCTGTTTGATCGAGACCTGAGGAAATATTCATCGTGTAGATTGTTTTACTTCCATCTTTTATGTAGGCCTCCTGTTTTTTTGTAGACACATCAATCCAGATGAAATCTTTATTTTTAATGTCAGGGTATTTTCCGTCTGAAGGTTTTGTCCAGTCGATTTCTTTTTTCTCCGTTTTTGTTTTTACATTCTTAGATGTTTCTGTTGATGACGTATCAGCAGGCTTGCTTACTTCAGCGTTCACCTGTTCCATTTCAGCTTTTGACTTTGAACAAGCTGCCATTGTGCCAACCAGAGATACAGAAGCTACTATCAATAATCCAATTCGCCGTTTATGCTTCATATGAAGTCTTTCCCCCTATATAAATCTTAAACATTACGATTTGGATTGTAGCTTAGTTCATCCTTTTTTGTCAAAGCACAAGGCCATTCAAAAAAGCTCAGGCTTCATTCAAACTCGGAGCATCTTCATTTCCATGCTTCTCTAAAACTCGTTTTAATCTAAGCACTGCCGGCACTTCAGTCAATTGTTGTCGTGGTCATTTTTAAACGTTAGCTAAAATCTTTCCTTAGATTGAAATTCCTTTTTTAGCACCGAAACTATAAGCTGGTCAGCAGGCTTTCCCTGAAATTCTCCGCTTTCTCGCAAACAGCCCTCATAAGAGAAACGAAGTCTCTGAGGTACAGCGAGGCTTCGTTTATTTTGGCTGATCACTTTTATTTCTAAGCGATTTAGCCCTCGCGTCTGATAGGCAAAAGCAGCCAGCTGTTTTACAGCTTGTGTCACGAGTCCTCTTCCCTCAAAATCCGCACCTATATAGTAGCCAATAGAGGCTGTTTTGATTCTGTCATTGATTTGATATAAGCACACTTTCCCTGCCAAACGGCCTTTTTCAAAAATGTCGAGATGCAGCGAAGATCCGGATTCCGCTTCTTCTTGTGCAAACGTAATGAACCCTTGACTGTCTTTCACACTTTTCACCTCATCACCCACGGAAGCCATTCATTCAAAAAACAGGTTCAATATCCACTTTTTGCAAACCATTAATAATACCGGTTCTTTTATCAATGAGCAGTTGATCATCCAGAGGTAAACTCATATGAACACCTCTCTAACAATGAATTTTCTATTGGTATTTTGAGATGTGACAGCATGTGTTCAGAATGCCATAATGCAATATGTCCATTGCACCACGAAGCGAGCTCCGGGGTTTTGGATTAGAAAGCCAAGGATAAGTAAGGGAATTATGGTTTCATCACCTTCGCCATCCGCGCCTCAAATTCCGCGTACGTGATTTTACCCGAAGCCAAATCCATACTATGAAGGTAAATCTGTTCAGTTTTAGAATAGTCACCATTCACTTTCAGTGATTGCTCCTCTCCCGAGATGGGTTTCAGGATATGGTGCTTTTTCGAAAAAGCCTCGAAATAGCGGTAACCGAATTTGCGTTGTGAAGCTGCGTCTAAATGAATGCCATCAGGATTCGCAGTCAAACCTGCTGCAGTAACAAAGTAACAATTCTGTTGTTCATTAGCAAAACGCAGCAATTGTTCATTAACCTGTCGAAATTCGGTCGCGTGCTGTCCAAAACCGGTCTTCCCAAGAAAGTCACCAAGCCCTCCAATAATCAACGGTACCTCATCAAGTTTCAACTCGTTTCTTAGCGTTTCGATAATAAGGGTTAATTTCTCGTAATAAGTTTCATGTAGCGAACGATAACTGTCACTCTCACCTTGGTGCCAAAGGATTCCACAAATTTGACTGGACCGGAGGGCGAAGCGGGCTTCGGACAAAGCATGCTGAAAAAGGATGCCTTCCGGATGCCAGTCATTCAATGAACTGCCACCTTCCGCACAAGGGATCAAGCCAATTTCTTCATCGGGATGAGCTCTCGACCATGCATCTGCAAAAGATGCCGCCAGGCCAACGCCGGAAACCGGACGGTCGTAATTAATCGGCTCTGTCATCATCTGCCACTGTCCATTGCGCAGCATTTTTATTTTTTCATTATAGATAGGGTCTACTTCATTCAAAAATCCACGGCCCGCCATATTCGACTGCCCCAACATTAAAAAAGACTTTATCATCTAATTTTCACTTCTTTACATCAATATTTTGGTCTAATTAGACTATAGTGAATTCAGTTTGTCTTGTAAAGTTTTAACAGGTTTTATTTTTTTATTAGCATGTATGAAAAACAAACTAACATTGAAAATTTGGTGGATGTATTTGTGAAATAGCATGTTCTTTTGCTTTTCTTATTCAACTATCGGGGGCTTTAGTTTAATAATAACGATCTTCCACAATCGGGCGCGATTATTGAACAAGAACTAAAGGAGTTATACATATTAGTCATGTAAAATATGTATAACTCCTTATTTTTTATGACTTTTTTTGATTTAGGTCTTGATAAATAACGAAATTTCTCGTATAAAAATACACAATTAGATGACCGGGTGTATTGCTGAAACATACACCCGGTCATCTTTATGCAGCTTTTCAATTACTTCCCTGAATGTGCAGGTATTCTTCAGGAAAGCGGTCAACTTCCCCTGCCTGCCCCGCAAGTAAAAACGTTCGAAAAAAGTTAAATCCTATTTAATTTGAATTTCCTTCACTTTTTTTATCTGTTTTGCTTGGAACAGGATCAAAGCCTCCCGGATGAAGAGGGTGGCATTTCAGTAATCATTTGATGAGCAGATAACTGCCTTTGATAAACCCAAACCTTTGAATCGCTTCAAGACCGTAGTTGGAACATGTTGGATAAAATCTGCAAGTTGGTGGGAAAAGAGGTGATATCGCCTTTTGATAGAATCGAATCAATACTTCGCTGCCCGTTTCATGATTCCTCCCGAAGAAATTTTGCTATATCCTTTGCAAAATATGTAACAATCAGATCCGCACCCGGCACTGCCGCTGATCTTTCGTCAGCCGACAGGTCACCATATTAATCGGTTAAAGTAAATGTTTAGAATAAAAAATAGAAGATAACATGACTCCAACGAGCTATCGCTTTTGTCAAAATTGTGACCAAAAAAAGCTTTTCTTGTTGATATGAACGTTACATCTGCATGATTCAGAAAAGTGGTTTTTCTCGTGAGATTCTTCACTTGACAAGATCTCTTTTTCGGGGAAATAAAGAAGAGTAGCGGGAGATCATGTTAGCAGATCAGTTTCTTTGTTCATTTTTTGGACACTGAGCAGAAACCTTCAATGAAGAGCCTCCATCTCATCTCTCGTCACTATACTATCCTCTGTGTCTGCTCTCGTTTAGATATTTACTGGTTGTGGTAAAATAATATGAAGAAATTCAATGCAATATCTGAACAACAAGGCAGGCGATGCCGGATTCCTTGATTGTGCGTGAATATGATCACCCGACAACACAAGGCTCTGAAGTGAAATTCAAACAAAGGTTAGAACAAATTTCAGATTGGACTAAAAGGAATAATGAATAATTGGAACACTTGGCATTCCTCTAAGATCAAGTTGTATAGAAGAAGCCTATATCTTTTTGGATATTCATATTCTTTGCAGCCGTTCTTACACAATGTGAATTTTACAAAGAATGGAGGTGTCCTATTTATGACGAAAGCTGAAATAATCGAGTACTGCCTGTCTTATTCAGATACTTATAAAGACCACCCTTTTGGTGAAGGATGGACTGCGATGCGTCACAACGGTAATAAAAAGTTGTTTGCTCTTATCTTTAATCTTGATGGCCACTTATGCGTAAATCTTAAATGTGAACCTCATCGCGCTCATTTTCTCCGCGGCATATTTAAAGAGGTGAAGCCTGGGTATCATATGAATAAAGAGCACTGGAATACCATCATATTAGATGGTGATCTCCCAGAGGATGATCTTCATGATATGGTGCAGCATAGTTTTGAATTGACTAAGCCAAAGGCACGTATCTGATACACATTTATTTATTGCATTAAATCGATAACGTCTCTAGGTATTAATGAACTCCCCTTAGGGATTGACCGAGTTGTTTATAAAGAAAAGGAACCTCTGATGAGTTCCTTTTTGTATATCATTGTGTTTATATAAAATACCTCTGTAGAGCCCTGACATATAAGAACTCAAAAGTCAGCCCATTTCAAAACATGATGAAAACTTCTGTGCCGGAGTTTTTTTAACGCTTAATTATACAGATAACTCACCTTCAAACACTTTTTCCTCACTTTGATTGTAGGTGAACAACTATAGGCTCAAGCACTCTTCATTTTGTGAGGACATGATAGGAGCATCTTTCCATGGTGAGGGCTTATACATATCAAAAGACCGCAAAGCTTTCTTGAAGAAGCTTTGCGGTCTGCGGGTCTCTTTTTTGCTTAGTATAGTCAATGGATTCCAGCAGAATCCACACATATATCATTGATGTTTTATTTTGATGTTTCCTCTTACGAATCATTTGTCTGAGAAGATAGAATTCATTTGGACCCGTGTGAGATGCACCCAAGCCATAGCGGCTTTATGCCATGTAACAATAAATGTGGAGGAACCTGCATGTCTCAGTTAGTTTCGGGATAAAATGCGTGTTGATGTTCCTCTGCTTCACTATTTAATATGCGATAGCTAGACCCTCCAATATGAAGCGGAATATCCAGTTTCTCTAAATTTGGCATTCCATTTCTTAAGAAAAGCTCTTTATCTTGATATCTCTGTAAAACTTCTCCCACAATCCACTCTTGATCCCCTAAAGTGGAAACACTGTGTACTTTACACTCATAAGCAAAATACGCATCAGTTAAAATCGGTATCTCAGCTCTTCATCCTTCTTCGTATTGAATATGAAATGCTGCAAACTTATTGATATCTCTGCCGCTATGGGTGCCTAATGCTTGAATTAATTCCGAGCATCTTCCCGGAAGAAAATTCACACCGAAAACACCGCTTTTCTCAATCAATTTGTAGGTATATGTCTCTTTGTTTACTGATACCCCATACATTCCGGGAGAAGATCCGATATACGTATGCCACCCGGAGGCCATTGCGTTTTTTTCACCTTTATATTGAGCCGTAACGACAGCTACCATGCCGGGGTAGGCGTACCAAATTGGTTCATCGATCGGTGCTCTCATCTTCATCGCTCCTTTTGTTTTAGATTCATTTTTTATTAAAATTTGAGAGGCTCGCATCAACATCGACATGTTCTTCTTCAAATGGACCGTTCGTTTTAGCTGCAAGCCAGTTTAACAAATGGACTCCCGGCGGGTTGTTTCCGACTTGCCATTGCGGCGTGAGTAACCGAAGCGTCTTATTTTCTGTCATCTTACACATCCTTCCTTTCCAATATTCACGAGAAGATGCATAAATAATAAACCCTATAGCAACTATAGGGTCAAAGGGTTCGTTATTTTTTCAGCACTCTAAATTCTGTGAGGAAGTCTTCTTCTTTTAATGAGTTATAGCTGTTTGGAAAAGAAACTTGATATACTTTTCCATCCGTTTGAATGCCGTGAGATTCAATAAAATGGTACAGTTTTTGATAGTATGAAAAATAATTTGTTGAAGAGCAATCAAATGAAATACATACATATTCACCGGACGGGATCGTATCTATCCCAATATTTTGTTCGTCTGTATCTATCTTTACTCCATCATAAATCGTCGTATAAACACTGTTGCAATAAATATCACCGGAATTTTTATAAGGCTTTAAATCATAAATCAGTCCATAATAGTTATCAACCATATCTCCTCTTTCTTCAAGGACTTCAGCCAGTTTGCGGTAATACCAATCTGATTGATTATGAGGATTCACTTGAGGTGTCGCTGCTTTTAAAATGGTTTGGCCTTCTATATGCCGAACATAAACCAGACCTTCTTCTTTTTTAGTGCGTATCTCCAATTGTTCGTGAAGCTGATTCTTTCTTCTTTGAAGCAATTGCCTGGCACGTTCGAGTCTTTCCATTTCACGCTCAATCACGCTTTCTTGCTCTTCAAGAAAGGTTTGCATCAGTTCAGGGGTACATGTATATGAGATCATGCGCTTAATTTCTTCCAAAGGCGTTTTAATAGATTTGAGATATTTTATAATATCCAAATAAAAGAACTGTTTAACATGGTAATATCGATAGCCATTATCCCGGTCTGTACATTGAGGCTTGAAAATTCCGATCTTATCATAATAGCGCAATGTTTGAATGGAAATGTGATTTAGACGGGCTGTTTCCCCAATTGAAAAATATTCCTTCATCAATCCCACCCTTTCTTTTATTCTTTCTTCCACTATATACGATTACCGTCAAAATCCTAACTGAACGACCTTGAGAAAAAAACTGTCTAAGACGATCTTCATTTTGTTCTATGTTGAACATATCCACGAAGACATGATCTTTCCTGTCTCATCACGATTGTATGAGCCGCTCAGGAAATATCGGCTTCTTTGAACAGATTTTTCGTAAAAAGGATATACAGCAAAGACGACATCAAACAGGCTGACTCCGCTTTACGTTAAAATCGCACCCATCAATACGATAGCGACCAGCCTGACAATGGTCTTCGCAATCGACGCAACCAAACCGGAAATCTCGACGACCTTCCCGAAAATAGCGCCAAGCAGAAATACCGGAAAGTACAGCTTAAAAAACCCGCCATCTTTTCCATAAATACTGTTAGAAAAAGGAAGTGTAAAGCTTGGATCTGTCAACAGCACAGCAAATAAAGCACCAATCGGAGCAAACAAGATGACGACAAATCCCCGATAGACGAAAAACATCAGCAACCCCACCGCCAAAAGAGTAATGATCATGTCCACAAACATCCCCTCCCTTTCCGCCATATTATCGTGCAAGTTCCGTGCCAGTTGCCAAAACTCCATTTCAGCCTCCCATATTTTCAGGGAACATGAGCAACAACGATTCCGGCCAGGCGGATTTTTCCGCTTTTACGGAAAAAAAGAAAGCTCTTTTTTAGAGCTTTTCTCATCTCCTTCCCGGGACGGCAATAAAAGCAATCCGGTCACCAAGCTCTCTCTCGAGCCCCTTATTCGTCGGAAGCCGCTAAAAAACCTCCCGTACATACACGGGAGGCCGTCATTAAAACTCAATTTTAATTTTTTGCGAATCACTGATTTTCTTGTGGTTTTTATCAAAAACGTCACTCGTGGTGATCTCGATCCACTTCAAATCCTTTGTCTTCTTGTTGTCTTCTGCTTCCTTGTGATGCCCGTGTCCGCTTGCTGTGTTAACGATAAAACCTAAGTTTCCGGCTTTTGCAGCGCCGCCTTCTAATTCTCCATTTAACTCCTCAAGGTAAATATCCTTTTGCCAATCAAAGGTTTCACCTGTGTTTGTTTTCAGTAATGCAATTGGTGCAAAATTCACTTTCTCAGAAGACTTGTTTTTGATTTCAACGAAAACCTTAACGAAATCAAACTCCTCATCATGTGTCAACACGTGAAAATAATCAATCATGCTGTAATCCGGACGTAGGTGAATCAGCTTCATGTTTCTTACGGTTAATTCGATTGCTCCGATGTCATATGTTTTGTTCACGTTTTTGATATCTTTTAAAACGGCTTCACCTTTGTCATCAGCAAATGTTTGATTAACCTTTTCTAAAGACCTGTCATCTGTAACTTGCGGATTAGGCTGGTACTCATTTATTTGCCTGTCTGCTTGAGCTGAAACGTTCTGCGTTTTGACTTCTGCTGTTTGGCCGCCGCCTGTATTGTTATGGCCGGCGTTTGATGAGCAGCCGGCAAGCATCATGATCGAAAAAAAGATGAAAAGAGCCTTTCTCACCTTAATGGCCTCCATTCAAAATAGAGATCCCGTCACTTCATACAAGCAACGGGACACCTTGTATTCTCTTACTTATCGTTAATCTTGATTTTGTATTGTAAAGCATCAAAAACATTTTTGGCGATTTCAGTGTTATCGATTTGCCCGGCAAATGTCTCGCTTGACGGTCCGTATGCATAGACAGGAACATCTTCACCTGTATGTCCGCTCGTTGTCCAACCGGTGTGAGAGCGCTTGTTGAAAATGTCTTCAATCGCATTGTCGATATCAAGCACTTTCTTCGATTTGGCTGCTTCTTCAACCGATTGAATTTCCCCTTTCGTTAAGGCTAACTTTTTTTGATCAATATATGTCTTTAATGTTTTTTCCACATCCGCACCGCCGGCGATTTTTTCTGCCATAAAGTCAGGCGTGCGCTTTGCGGCTTTAATCGGTTCACTGAACCAGTTGTAGATGCCGTCTGCACCGATGGAGTATCCGCCGGTTGAGTGGTCAGCTGTTGCGACAACCAATGTATGCTTGTCTTTTTTGGCGAACTCAATAGCCGCCTTATAAGCTTGTTCGAAGTCTTCCATTTCACTCATCGCGCCGACAATATCATTGTCATGGCCCGCCCAGTCAATCTGGCTGCCTTCAATCATAAGGAAGAATCCGTCTTTATCCTTGCTTAATTTTTTAATCGCTGTGTTTGTCATATCTTTTAATGAAGGAATATCCTTCGTGCGGTCCATTTTTTTAGGCAGGCCGCCGTCAGCGAATAGGCCGAGAACTTGGCTGTCTTTATTTTTCAGCATGTCCTTGCGGTTATCCACATAGCTGTATCCCGCTTTTTTGAATTCCTTGATCAAATTGCGGTCCTTACGGTCAAAATTGCTTTTTCCACCGCCTAAAAGGACATCGATTTTGTGCTTGCCGTTTACCATTTCATCAAAATAATCATCGGCAATTGCGTTCATATTTTTCCGGCTGTGGTCATGTGAACCGAAAGAAGCCGGAGTGGCATGTGTAATTTCTGAAGTGGCCACAAGTCCTGTTGATTTCCCTTTTTCTTTTGCCGCTTCAAGAACGGTTTTGGCCTCTGACCCGTCGTTATCCACCGCAATGGCGTTATTGTATGTTTTAATTCCCGCAGACATGGCCGTTGCCGCAGCTGCAGAATCCGTCACATTTTGCTCAGGGTCTTCGGGGTAAGTCGTTTGCTGGCCGACAAGATATTGGTCAAAAGCCGTAGGCTCCACAGCCTTTGTCTTTTTATTATCCTTTAAGTAGCGATAAGCGGATGTATACGACACACCCATGCCATCACCGATTAGAACGATGACATTTTTAATGTCATTTTGCTTCCCCTTCTTCTTTTCTTGAGCGCTGGCTTCAAGCACACTGCCGCTTGCTAAGCTGCTGAACGCAATAGATGATAAAACCGCGATAGGCAGTAATTTCTTCGGGAATTTTTTCAACTGGATAACCTCCTAAAAATATATGAATCTCAGGGTGACAACCCTATTATATTTTTAAAGTATTAAGTTCATATTAATCGTTTATAAAGATTGGATTTACAAGATGAGAAACGCGGACAAATTATGTAAAGGAAGCGGGATGGTGGTTTGCGAATCCTGACCTTCCATTCTCTATCACTTTCATGTAAACGAAATGTCTTCTTTTTTACATCCAAACCTAACTCTGTCTTCATGCAGGAAATTTAAAAATCTAAAACAGGATCTTTAAATGTTTTGCTAGAAACCCAATGTCTATATTCTTACATTGACAAGAATATGCTTCCTCCTTAAAATGAAAATGATTATCAACATCATTCAGGAGGAAACTATGCATGTTTAGCGGAAGGATTAGTTTGAAAATTAAAATTACTTTCTTATCGATACTCGTCTTTTCAATCTTATTAGCTGGATGTACAAACGCAGAAAATTCAACAGAGACGAAAGATCATAACAATATGATCACAATGGCTTGGCCAAGAGATATAGGCGAACTGAATCCCCATGTCTATAATCCTTCTCAATTGTTTGCCCAGTCGATGGTATATGAACCTTTGGTCACTTATGAAGCGGGCGGAAAGCTTAAACCGCATTTAGCAAAATCATGGGATATATCTGATGACGGCAAAGTGTATACGTTTCATTTGCGTAAGGATGTCAAATTTTCAGATGGAACAGCGTTTAATGCAAAAATCGTGAAAAGGAATGTTGATTCCATTTTAAAACATACAGAGCTGCACAGCTGGTTGGGGTTTATCACAAAAATAGCTCAAACGGAAGTGATCGATGATCATACATTTCAATTGACGCTGACTGAACCATATTACCCAACCATTCAGGAGCTGGCAGTTGTTCGGCCGGTTCGGTTTTTAGGAGAAGCTGGATTCCCTAAGGATGGCGATACATCAAAAGGTGTCGAAAAACCGGTGGGAACGGGTCCATGGGTATTGGAAGAGTATAAAGCTGATGAATATGCGGTTTTTAAACGCAATGAACATTATTGGGGCGAAAAGCCAAAAGTCGAGAAAATCAAGGTGAAAGTCATCCCAGACGCAGAAACAAGGGTGCTGGCATTTGAAAAAGGTGAACTGGACCTCATTTACGGTGAAGGCGTCATCAGTTTGGATGCATACAAGCAGCTGCAATCGACAGGTAAATATGAAACAAGCCTTTCTGAACCAGTGGCGACGAGACAGCTTGTCATGAATACGAAAAAAGAACAGCTTTCAGATGAACGGGTGCGCCAAGCCCTTCATTATGGTTTTAATAAAGACGCCATGGTCGAAGGTATCACCTCAGGGTTAGAAGAAAAAGCAGATTATATTTTGCCGACAACCTTCCCATACACGTCTGATATTGATGTAAAACCAGTAAAATATGATATTGAAAAAGCGAAAGAGCTGTTAGATGCTGCAGGCTGGAAGCTTTCGAACGGAAAGACGGTGCGTGAGAAAGACGGAAAGCCGCTTGAATTTAGTTTAATGTATGATTCAGCAGAATCCATTCAAAAAACAATGGCAGAAACCCTGCAAGCAGAATGGGCAGCGATCGGGGTAAAGTTGAATCTTGAAGGAGTAGAATTGGCAACTCAAGTAAAACGGTTTAAAGCGAATGAGTTTGATATGAACTTCTTTAGCAACTATGGTGCGCCTTATGACCCGCATACATTTTTAAACATTGTCGCGTCAAAAGGATTTGGATTTAATGAAGCGATCTCAGCCTATCCAAACAAAGAGAAGTTATTGAAGCAGATGTCAAAGGTCCCTCAAACAACTGATGCAAAAGAGCGGCAAGAGCTTTATTCATCTATTTTAAAATCTCTTCAAGAACAAGGAGCCATCGTTCCGATCTCTTATATTAAAAAGACAGCGATCTATCAAAAGAATATCACCAACTTTTCTTTCCCTGCTAACCGTGACGAACATCCGTTTACAGGTATTCGCATTAAGCAGTAGGAGGTTTTTATGGGCAACTATATATTGAAACGAATCATATCCATTATTCCAGTGTTTCTTTTAGCTGCGCTTTTGACAACTGGAATGATTCATCTCTCACCTGTTGACCCAGCTGAAGCGTATTTAGCCGCAGCGCATATTCAGCCAACCGATGAAATTTTAGCGCAAAAAAGGCATGAGTTTGGCCTAGATCAACCATTCTTTATTCAATATGTCAACTCTATTTTGAAGATATGCCAATTCGATTTTGGCATATCTTATGTTTCGAATCAGCCGGTTTGGGACGAGGTTGCACTCAGGATACCAGCAACGATCGAGCTTGCGCTTGGGAGTTTATTGATCGCGGTGCTTGTCAGTGTCCCTCTCGGCTTCTTTGCGGGAATCAAAAGAAATGGGGCAATTGATCATATCAGTCGCTTCATTTCCTTTTTCGGAGCATCCATTCCGACCTTTTGGTTAGGGTATATGTTGGTTTTTTTCTTTTCTGTTCAATTAGATCTTTTTCCTGTAGAGGGAATTGGGACTTGGCAGCACCTCGTACTGCCGTCAATGACGTTGGCGCTTCCTTTAATTGCGATGTATACAAGGCTTTTGCGCGCCAGCGTGATTGAAAACTTGCAAGAACCATATGTACAATTCGCACGAATCAGAGGACTGAAGAATCAACACATATTGGCCAAGCATGTGTTGAGAATGGCCATTTCTCCGATGATTACAGGACTGGGAATGAATCTTGGGAAGCTGCTTACCGGAACCATTATTGTTGAGGTGGTTTTTTCTTGGCCTGGCTTTGGCCGCTATTTTATTGAGGCGATTTTCAATCGCGACATCCCTGTCATTCAATGTTATGTGTTCATAGCAGCCACCTTATTTATATTGAGCAGCTTAATCGTTGATCTGATTCAAATGTATATTGATCCGCGCATTTCGAGGAAAGAAGGACAGCATCGATGATCACAAGCATACGCAGAATATACAAAGGTCAAAACGTGATAACGGCATGTATCATCATATTATCCATTCTGTTTATCATCGCTGTATTTGCCCCCTGGATTGCGCCGCATAACCCAGTTGCTGTTCATTTGGCTTATAAGCTGCAGCCTCCGTCCTGGACGTTTCCTTTAGGAACCGATCATTTAGGAAGATGCAACTTATCCCGCCTTTTGTATGGCGCACGGATTTCTCTGGGGTTTGCGATGCTCATTTTTATTTCCTCCCTGGTTATCGGTCTCATTGTCGGTACGATTTCAGGGTATAAAGGCGGCTGGATTGATCAACTGTTAATGAGACTTTGTGATGGTGTGATGGCTTTTCCGAACTTAATTTTAGTTCTTGGTCTTGTGGGCATATTCGGACCTGGACTTCCTCAAGTCATTCTTGCCCTCATCCTTGTGCAATGGGTCTATTATGCAAGAATCTTTAGAGGAATGGTGCTAAGTCTGAAAGAGAAGAACTTTATTGCGGCTGCAAAAATCAACGGATCTTCGCAGTGGAAGATTATTAAAAACCATATCATTCCCAATGTGCTCCCCCCTCTCGTCGTCATGGGTACATTGGAGATGGGCTGGGCGATTATGGATATATCCGCTATGTCGTTTCTTGGATTGGGGGTTCAGCCTCCGGCGGCTGAATGGGGAGCGATGATTCATGAAGGTAAATCGTATATTCGGACGAACCCTGAGTTGATGATTTATCCAGGGATGATGATCATGATTGTCGTTGTGACGTTCAATTTATTGGGCGAAACCTTATCAGAAAAATACGGAATCAAACGTCGATAATAAAAGGAATGAGGAAGTTGGGAACAGAACAATCACCGGTGCTGAAAGTGAGAGATTTACATGTCCAGACCAAAACGCCAAAAGGCGCTTCTACCCTCGTGCAAGACATCAATTTCGACCTGAAGCGCGGCCAAGTCTTCGGTCTGATTGGCGAGAGCGGATGTGGAAAAACGGTCACAAGCATGTCTATTCTTCAAATACACGATCAAAAAACAACCAAGGTGGAAGGAAGTATCGGATTACAAGGTCGAGAACTGAACGGATTAACAGATAAGGATATGCGTAAAATCCGCGGCAAAGATATTGCCTACATTATGCAAAATCCGATGAACGCTTTCACACCCGTTTTCACGATTGGTCAGCAAATGATCGAAACGATTCGCTCCCATACGTCACTCACAAAGAAACAGGCAAAAGAGCTTGCAATCGAAGCATTGCATGATATGAACTTACCCGCTCCTCTTAAGCTTTTAAAATCTTATCCTTTTCAATTAAGCGGGGGAATGCTTCAACGGGTTATGATTGCAATCGCTGTATGCATGCATCCAGCCATTCTCATAGCGGATGAGCCCACCACTGCACTGGACGTGAATAATCAAAAGACAGTGCTGAAACATTTAAACGACATGCGTTCTAAATTTGGAACAGCGATTTTGCTCATATCTCATGATTTAGGAGTCATTGCTGAAATGGCAGATGAAGTCGCTGTGATGCAGTATGGAAGAATCGTAGAAAAAGCAGATGTGTTTCAGCTGTTTGATGCACCAAAGCATGACTATACAAAGAAGCTGTTAAATGCACGTATGACCTTGCCAATTGCTATTGGGTCAATTTAACAAAAGATCGGCATTTTAATGGGGTGAACAAGTGAGTTTATTACAAGTGAAGGAAGTCACTCATCGTTATGCGGAGCGTTCATTGTTCAAATGGAAATTTCAGTCTAAACAAGTCCTTTCCGATGTCAGCTTTTCGATTGAGAAGGGCACATGCTTAGGCATGATTGGGCCAAGCGGGGCTGGTAAGAGTACATTGGGAAGAGTGCTGCTTGGTTTAGAGCGGCCGCAATCAGGTCAAATCCTTTTCCAAGGCCATGATGTATATCAAGCAGATCAATCGATCCGCCGCAAAATTCGCCGCGACCTTCAAGCCGTCTTTCAGGATTCATACTCGGCCGTCAATCCGCGAATGACGGCGGAACGGATTATTGCAGAACCATTAGAAAACTATGAAACTCTCACCATCTCAGAGCAAAGGCGAACCATTATCGAGCTGCTGGAACGAGTCGGCTTGAGTGAAAAGGATTTAACAAAATACCCACACCAATTCAGCGGCGGTCAATTGCAGCGGATCAATATCGCAAGAGCCATCTCGCTCAAACCGAAGCTGATCGTATTAGACGAATCAGTCAGCAGTCTGGACATGGTGACCCAAACGCTCATATTAGATTTGTTAAAAGAGCTCAAAGACGATTTTGGGTTATCGTATTTTTTTATTACGCATGATTTGAAAGCCGCTTATCAATTGAGTGACACACTAGCTGTATTGGATAAAGGCAAATTAGTTGAGCTTTACGAGTCCAAACATCAGTTTTTTTCGTCAGATCATCCAGCTGTAAAAAAGATGAAAAGTTCCATACTTGCAGAACACCCGCGCTTTCGTTCGATAGGAACAAAGACGATGCAACAATAGTTGGTTACTTAGCTTGAGGCGCCGCGAATGATTGGGGGTGTTACAGCGAACCGGCCCTGCTATATTCCCCTGTGCTTTCCCTTCTGTTTGATCAAGTGGTGCTTTTTTTCCGTTGCGCTGTTTGATCTTTTGTTACCTGATCATCAGGTTTCTACTGAGTGTTTTCAACCCAAATATGAGCCACTTTTAGAAAGGTGGCTCATATTATTTTTCATATTTTCCCCTGAACACTTTCCCGCCAAAATTCCCTTTAAAAAACAGCTGACAGGGATACTAAACCTGTGACTCAGCATCAAAGTGCGAGTTGACAGGGCGGTATTCAACACATATCGAAGGAACTGTATATGACAAGTGTCATGTATGAAGCATGATGTGTGCTACTACAAAGTATGTGTCTCTTAGGCGTATACTTAAGCGAGACACATCAATGAGAGGATACTTTACTATGACTGAACAAACCATCGCCCATAAGCAAAAACAGCTGACAAAACAAGTTGCTGCTTTTGCTCTGCCTGATAACAAAAAAAGTCTGATTCAGCTCTTCAATACGTTTGTCCCTTACTTCGGACTGTGGTTTCTTGCCTATCTCAGCCTCGATGTCTCCTATCTCCTTACTTTAGGATTAACAGTGATTGCCGCGGGGTTTTTGACGAGAATTTTCATTATTTTTCACGACTGCTGCCATCTCTCCTTTTTCAAACAAAAGCGTTATAACCATATGCTTGGTTTTTTGACAGGCGTTCTGACGCTATTCCCATACCTTCAATGGCAGCACAGCCATTCGATTCATCATGCGACCAGCAGCAACCTTGACAAACGCGGGACGGGTGACATCTGGATGTTGACGGTAAACGAATATAAAGCCGCGCCTCTCCACACAAAAATCGCATACAGACTTTATAGAAATCCGTTTATCATGTTTATTCTCGGACCGATTTATGTTTTTCTGATCACAAACCGTTTTAACAAAAAAGGCGCCAGACGGAAAGAGCGTGTGAACACATACCTGACGAACCTTGCAATCGCGGCTTTGGCTGCTCTGTGCTGTGTCATCTTTGGCTGGCAATCGTTTTTGCTCGTGCAAGGTCCGATCTTTCTGATCTCCGGTTCAATCGGCGTTTGGCTGTTTTATGTTCAGCATACATTTGAAGATTCTTATTTTGAAGCGGATGAAAACTGGAGCTACGTTCAGGCCGCGGTAGAAGGAAGTTCATTTTATCAACTTCCGAAACTGCTTCAATGGCTGACAGGCAATATCGGGTACCACCACGTTCACCATCTGAGTCCAAAGGTGCCCAACTATAAACTTGAAGCAGCTCATGAACAGCACGAACCATTAAAAAACGTCCCGACAATCACCTTAAAAACAAGCCTGCAATCACTCGCCTTCCGCCTTTGGGATGAAGAGAAAAAGCAATTTGTGACATTTCGGGATATCAAACAAATACCGATCCACCTTCCGCCTGATTCTATAGAAAGACAGAAGCTGCGGAAAAACGCCTGATGAAGAGGAGGTCTTCTTATATCCAAGAAGACTTCCTTTTTATGGTTCAGTGATGCAATCCGGCTCTGGCAATGGTAAAGTTACTCTTAAGACGAAAAGTTGAAAATGAGGTTATATCATGGTTAAAAAGCATTTTACATTTCAAAAACTAAGCGGGATCTCGCCATATATATGGACGATATTTTTTATCCTCCCCTTCTACTTCATATTCCAATCACCATCAACGTTTGTGATCGTCGTCGGCATCATTTTGACGCTTTTATTTTTTTCGATTTACAGATTTGCTTTCGTCTCAAAAGGCTGGGCCGTTTATTTATGGGCGTTTATTTTAATCGGCATTTCAACGGCTTCGATTACACTGTTCAGCTATATTTATTTTGCTTTTTTTATCGCATATTTTATAGGAAACATTAGAGAACGCGTCCCTTTTCACATTTTATATTACATTCATTTAATAAGCGCAGCCGTCGCCAGCAACTTCAGTCTCGTGTTAAAAAAAGAATTGTTTCTGACACAAATTCCTTTTGTGGTCATCACGCTCATCAGCGCGATTTTATTGCCATTCAGTATAAGAAGCCGCAAGGAGCGCGAACGGCTTGAAGAAAAACTCGAAGATGCAAATGAACGGATTGCCCATTTGGTAAAATTAGAGGAACGGCAGCGGATCGCCCGCGACCTCCACGATACACTTGGACAAAAGCTGTCTCTAATCGGTTTAAAAAGCGACTTGGCGAGAAAATTAATTTACAAAGATCCCGATCAGGCAGCGCATGAGCTAAAAAGCGTTCAGCAAACAGCGAGAACTTCTTTAAATGAAGTCAGAAAAATTGTATCCTCTATGAAAGGCATCCGGCTCAAGGATGAAATCAGAAACATCAAACAAATTCTCGAAGCAGCTGACATCACGTTGATCTATGAAGAAGAAAAATTGCCGGAAAATATCTCATTGCTCAATGAAAACATTTTGAGCATGTGCTTAAAGGAAGCTGTCACAAATGTCGTCAAACACAGTCAGGCGAAAACCTGCCGTGTTGACATTCAGCAGCTTTGGAAGGAAGTTGTCATTACAGTGGCGGACGATGGAGAGTTTCAAGGTGAAGAAAAGTACTTTTCAAAAGGACATGGCTTACTCGGGATGAGAGAACGGCTTGAGTTTGCCAACGGCAGCCTTCACATCGATACCAAAAACGGCACAAAGCTTACCATGACAATCCCTAATAACTCAAAATAAACAAAAAGGATGGCTTAGCATGATTAGTATATTTATTGCGGAAGATCAGCAGATGCTCTTGGGTGCATTAGGATCGCTCTTGAATTTAGAAGATGATATGAAAGTCGTCGGCAAAGGAACAACCGGGCAGGATGCCGTTGACTTCACCAAAAAACATCGGCCTGATGTATGCATTATGGATATTGAAATGCCCGGAAAAACGGGACTTGAAGCTGCTGAGGAATTAAAGGATACAGGCTGCAACATCATTATCTTAACCACTTTTGCCCGCCCCGGCTACTTTCAGCGAGCGATTAAAGCCGGTGTTAAAGGCTACTTGTTAAAGGACAGCCCGAGCGAAGAGCTTGTGAGCGCCATCCGCAGCGTCATGAACGGAAAGCGCATCTATGCGCCTGAATTGATGGAAGATATGTACGGTGAGGCCAACCCTCTCACAGATAGAGAAAAAGAAGTGCTCGAACTCGTAGCCGATGGAAAAAACACAAAAGAAATCGCCCAAGAACTCAGCATCAAAAGCGGGACGGTCCGCAATTATATCTCAATGATTCTTGAAAAGCTGGAGGTGAAAAACCGAATCGAAGCCATTACCCGTTCTAAGGAAAAAGGCTGGTTTAAATAAAAAGAGGATCTGGTCAAGATCCTCAGCAGGTAAGTGGATTGGCTATTCAACTCGGCATTTCTGCCACATCATGGATACTTTAGAGAGACTAAGTAAATGGCGACGAAGGAAAAACCACCAACTAAATGAGATCGGCAGTAGACCACTTCCCCAAAATATTGAATACTTCCGTCAATTCTTTCTTTTATTTCAAGGAATTGTATTTTTCATTGGAGCAATTTATGCGTTTAGGCTGCACAGAAATGAAACGAAATAATTTTTAAAAAGAATTGTTATACAAGTATGGCAGCAAGTCTTTTTTAGACTGATCCATTAAACTTCTTTTCACATTTCATTCTTGAGGCTACGGCATAAGTTCGCACATAACTTTTATGTTCCGCGGATAGAGTTCTATATTCCTTCTATTAACGGATAGTTCAGGTTGTTAAAATGAATATAATTAGGATTCAACCTTCTCACGAACAAAGGGCGTTCCTTGGTCTGAAATATCAGAGCCGGCGAACACCCTTTTGCTTTTTGTTTTTATCTTGAGTGTGCCTTCGGGCTACCCGAACATCTTCTTCACAAGCTCGCGGTTGCGCTCTTTGAAAACCTCATTATGCGACGACACCATCGCGCTCTTATGCGCTTCGGGATCAATATAGCGTTTGGCGCTGTTCACTGCGTTTGCCGCATCCTGAAACGCACCGGCGATCAGGTGCAGCTTGCCGTCGTAATGCAGGATATCCCCAGCCGCATACAGCCCTGGCACCGAAGATTGAGAGTTGGCGGTACCCGCGATAAAATAGTCATCAACCCGGGTAATATCCAGCCGGCTGTTCTCCAGCAGCGATTTGTCGCGTTCATATCCATGATTAATAATGACTTCGTCTACAGGCAGCTCGATAACCTCACCGGTTTGAGCATTTGTGAGCTCGACTCGTTCGATCACCTCATGATCATCTGAAGCGATCAGCTTGGTAATCTCGGTATGGAAGAAGCAGCTCACCGAGCTGTTCAGAAGCTGATCCACCTGGGCCTCATGCCCGCTGAGCGCTTCTTTACGGTAAGCGAGGTAAACCTTCTTCGCTACAGGCTCAAGCTCGTTGGCCCAATCGACAGCCGAATTGCCGCCGCCTGAGACAATGACCGTTTTATCTTTAAAATGCTGCAGCGACTTGACCGTATAATTCAGATTGGACACTTCAAAACGCTCTGCCCCTTCAATCTGAAGCTTTTGCGGATTCAGGATACCACCGCCTACAGCAACGATGACCGTCTTGGACAAATGCACCCCTGAGGCAGCCGTATGTAATTCAAACAGCCCTTCTTCATTACGGGCAATCGACTCCACTTTCTCATTCAGCAGCACTTCCGGATGAAATGTTAATCCCTGCTGCACCATCTGTTCAATCAGCTTCGCTCCCGATATCGGCGTTTGCCCTCCGACATCCCAAATCATTTTTTCCGGATAAACATGGACCTTCCCCCCCAGCACGTGCTGATATTCAATAATCTTTGTTTTCATCCCCCGCAGTCCGCTGTAAAAGGCGGAATATAATCCAGCCGGTCCTCCGCCGATAACCGTCACATCATATACTTCATTCCTGTTCATCGCTCTTCACTCCTAGTATAGTGCATGGCTTATCTCCATGTCGTAAATGATTATCATTATCATTTAGTGTACTTTGACTTGTTCATTTTTACAATCCATTTTTGATTAAAAATTGATCTTGCGGGTCCACACAATCATCAAAGCGGCCGATCATCAGTGAGGCTTTTAAAAAAAAACTGCAACCTCTCCATTACAAAAAGATTCGATAAAGTCATAAATCTTTTGTTCCAATGTGAAAATGTGTATATCTTACACGAGCAAAGATGAACAATACACTCGTCTTTATCGGTGATGATTTAGACCATGACAATCTTCAGAAAATGCTGTGTGACTTAAAGAATAGGAGCGTATCAACGGCTCATTCATGCAATTTAGCCTTTTCTTCTGTTTGCTTTTGACTTTGAAAAGAGATAAAATAGGTTGTAAGTCGTAATTATTACGATTTCATTGACTATGGATCGGTGCAAAAGCTGGCGAGCGGTTTATCCCCTGCTCGTTTGTATCATCTTTGTGAAATGACAAAAAGAGCCGGAGGATGTTTAAGACAGTTTATGATCGGCGCTTTGATGCATTTAAATGCTCCATTACAAATCGTAATAATTTTGTTTTATTTGGAGGGAAATGACACATATGGCGACATGGGATTTAAGTAATATGAAACATCATATCTTTATTTGCAACGGCAGCAGTTGCAATCGGGTCGGAGCTGAGGAACTGACTCAAGTGATTCGGCAAGAAATCTCAGACCGGGAGCTTGACAATGTTATTCATACAACGCGCACGCGCTGTAATGTCAGACCGGGAGCTTGACAATGTTATTCATACAACGCGCACGCGCTGTAATGGCAGATGCCAAGATAAGTGCGTGGTCATCCACTACCCGAAAGGAACTTGGTATAAAGATTTAAAACCTGAGGATGTCCCCCTCCTGATTGACTCGCTTTGTACCAATGAAGATTATAAAGAAAAAGCAAGCCATTTGTATGATGGCCAACGTTTCGAGCGTTCATCTGACGTCATCGCCGGAGTTGCAAAAGACAAAGAAAAAGTAGTCAAAGTATCGAAAAAATTTTAAATGGAGTCGAATGATCATGCCTTTAACTAAAAAGAAAATTCCTGTCACCATTCTCACTGGATATTTAGGCGCCGGGAAAACCACACTTTTAAATCGAATACTTACGGAAAAACACAATCAAAAGGTTGCGGTTATTGTTAATGAGTACGGAGAAGTCGGGATAGACAATCAGCTCGTCGTTGATTCTGAAGAAGAAATTTTAGAAATGAACAACGGCTGCATCTGTTGCACGGTCCGCGGAGATTTGATTCGTATTCTGAGAACTCTTGTATTCTCAATGGATCAAGGGAAAGTTGCATTTGATCGCGTTTTAATCGAAACAACGGGACTGGCTGACCCTGCCCCCGTTGCCCAGACTTTTTTTATGGATGAACTGTTATCCGACATATTTGAAGTTGACAGCATCGTCACGGTAGTAGACAGCAAGCATGTCACCAGACATCTGGATGATCAGGATGAAGCGCAAGAGCAAATCGCATTTGCTGACGTCATCATCCTCAATAAAACAGATTTAGTATCGAATAACGATCTGAAATCCTTGGAGCAAAGACTTGTCAACATTAATCCTACGGCTAAGAGGCTGCATGCCAGAGATTGCAAGATCAATTTAAGAGATATACTGGGAATCAATACGTTTGACGTCAATCGAAAAATTGAAATCGATCCTCATTTTCTAAAGGATCATCATCACCACCATCATGATGATAAAGTGTCTTCTATTGCTTTTCGGGAAGAGAAGCCTCTTGACTTGGCAAAGGTGGATCATTGGATGAGTTATCTCGTACGGGAAAAAGGAGAAGATTTATTACGTTATAAAGGAATCCTTTCTATTAAAGGGGAAGAATATCGAATCGTATTCCAAGGGCTTCATATGTTGTTTTCAGGACGTCCCGATCGGAAGTGGAGCGAAAACGAGACAAGACAAAGCGAACTTGTTTTCATTGGAAAGGACTTAAACAAAGAAGAATTGGAACAGCAATTTAAAAACTGCATAGCGAAGTAGCCTTAAATATTTATGATCAACTGTTGACATCAATCAAGAGCAATATGTGCTTCTACGCTTGGACGTTATAATAAAACGAACAAAATAGCAGCCTTCCTCAAGGGAGGCTGCAAATATAATATCTTAAATAATGGTTTCAGTTATCTACATGTTAACCTCAGCTATCATCTCCGCTTAACCATATTCAATAGGATGAAACTTCGCTCTGTTTATTCAACACATCCCATGAATGAGAGGCAATGAAAAAAACGAACTTCTCTTCCTGTACTTACTCAAATATATGTCCTGTGGTCAGGATAAAATATCAATGGGTTTCCATTGATATAATGAGTCTCTGTTTTCAATCATACCAAGCCCCGGGTAAGGAAAATGACAGGAATGAATGAAGGCTTGCTCCTTGCAAGCCAATTGTATCAATTGATTCCTAGTAGTTATCCCCTGTACAGGATCTTCTTCTAGTACGACACGCAAACTTGTATTAGAAATGCTGTGTGGAATATTGAATACATCATTCGTGATCAAATATACGCCATGATTTGTACGGACTTCAACAGTTAGATGTCCGGGTGTGTGACCCGGTGTATGTTTCAGCCATACATCCGGTAATATTTCAGTATCCTCTTCAATCAATGTCAGAAGCGGAAGTACTTTGTTTATGACCTTGAATTGTCTGGAATCAGGAGTTTGTTTCGCATATAACCATTCTTTCTTACTCATGATATGAACGGCATTTGGAAAAGCAGGTTTTTCATTTTTTACAAGCCCTCCGGTATGGTCTGCATGACTGTGTGACAAAACAACGTAATCAATCATATGACGATGAATCCCAGATTGTTCTAAGCGTGTTAATAAATGCCCTGACTCCTGTCCGCCTGCCTCTCCAAACCCTGTATCAATTAAAATAAGCTTACTCCCGATTTGCAGGCAGACAAAATTCAGCGCTACCTCGAATTCACCAGGAAAGCGCTCAACTTCCCGGTCACCATTTGCCCCTGCCAGAAAAAAATCCTTTGTTACAGGAAACTGTCCATCAGAAAAAACCATCATGCGAAAAGAGTCAAATTTGATTTGATATGGCCGGTTCACAGGGAGTCCCCCTCACTTTTTTGATCTGTTTTGCTCGGAACAGGATCAAAGCCTCCCGGATGAAGAGGGTGGCATTTCAGCAATCGTTTGATGAGCAGCCAGCTGCCTTTTATAAATCCAAACCTTTGAATCGCTTCAAGCCCATAGTTGGAGCATGTTGGATAAAACCTGCAGGTGGCGGAAATAGAGGTGATATCGCCTTTTGATATAATCGAATGAATGCGATCGCTGCCTGTTTCATGATTCCTCCCGAAGATATCTTGCTATATCCTTTGCAAAATATGTAACGATAAGATCGGCTCCGGCCCGCTTCATAGAAAGCATGCTTTCCAATACTGTATTTTTTTCATCAATCCAGCCGTTTTGCGATGCTGCTTTTATTTGCGCATATTCGCCGCTTACTTGATATGAAACCAGCGGAATATGGAGAGAATTTCGCATATCCCTCATGATATCTAAATAAGGAAGACCCGGTTTAATAATAATAAAATCTGCTCCCTCTTCAAGGTCAGACTGAGCCTCGCGAAAAGCTTCTAAACGATTTGCCGGGTCCATCTGATAGGTTCGACGATCACCGAAAGCAGGCGAATTATCCGCGGCATCTCGAAATGGTCCATAATAGCTTGAAGCATACTTGATACCGTACGACATGATCGGTATGTCTTGATAACCGGACTCATCCAGCGCATGTCGTATATACGTCACAAATCCATCCATCATGCTTAAGGGCGCCAGAATATCGGCACCTGCCTCAGCTTGAGATATGGCGACTTTTGCATGTATATCTAAAGACACGTCATTATCAATCCTGCCGTTTACCGGTATGCCGCAATGGCCTTCTGTTTGATAGTGACATATACATGTGTCTGTTATGATGACCAAATCAGAATCTAAAGCCTTGATTTGCCTAACCGCTCGTTGAACAATGCCATCTGATGTATAAGCAGACGTTGCAAAATCATCTTTCCAACTCGGAATGCCGAAGAGAAAAATCGCTTGAATCCCCAGCTGTTTTAATTCTTGAATTTCCTTATCTAATAAATCTAATGTCAGTTGATAAACGCCTGGCATGGAAGGTACTTCTGTCTTTAACCCGATACCCTCTTGGACGAACAGAGGATATATGAAATCGTTAATGGAAAGCCGATTTTCTCTTACCAAATCCCGTATACCTGGCGTTGAACGCAGTCTGCGATGCCGAGAGAATGTGAAAAATTGCTTCAATGTTATTGCACCACTTTTCTAAATGAGTTAACCTTAAATCGTAATTATTTCGATTTGTATTTTAAAGTATATACAATCACATCAATCATTTCAATGTTAAAGGAAAGGAGCAATCATGATGTTAGAAGATTTATATCGAGCCGTTATCATGGACCACTCAAAATATAAGCGGAATTTTCGAAGAATCGAGCATCCCAACGCTTTATTTGTTCATTATAAAAACCCCACTTGCGGCGACGTCATCACTCTGTATATTGATATAGAGGATAACAGGATAAAGGACGCTTCCTTTATAGGGGAAGGATGCAGCATTAGTATGGCGTCTTCATCCATAATGACTGACCTTATAAAAGACAAAACAATGACAGCAGTCGAAGACATGCAAAAATCCATGGAAGATATGATACGCAATGGGACAGAACCACAAGAGGAAACACTGGGAGATGCGGTTTCCTTCATAGGCGTTCACCCTTTAAAAGCTCGCCATAATTGTGCTTTAATGCCTTGGCAAGCCTTAGAAAAAATGAAAAAATTGACGGAAAAACCGCAATAAATAAAAACGACCAAGCTCGCAAAAGTATCCCATGGTTCATGCAGCCTCACGATAAATGAGCCTGCAAACGACTGCCAGCTCCCTCCTTCCCTGTCAGGAAGTCTGTGGCTTGTTCCGACCTGCTGACATTCGATCTATGCATAAAAGGTCGTAATACTGACGATCTCGCACCTAAAAATAAAAAACACTTCACAAATCGTAACGATTATGATTTAATAGGGAATTAGTTCATGAAGTTAAGTGTTTTTGTTGATTTGAATGATCAATCACACGAAATGAACGAATCAATACTTTTCAAGAAAGAAGGAATAAACATGAAAAAATATACGACAGCAGCTTTGATTGCGGCGACATGTCTTTCACTATTTGCTGGATGTTCGGGAAATGAGGAAAAACAAGCAAGCGGTTCCTCATCAGATGATCAAAAATTACAGGTCATCACAACATTTTACCCAATGTATGAGTTTACAAAGCAAGTTGCCGGAGAAAAAGCAGATGTTGATCTTTTAATTCCATCTACTGTTGAACCCCATGAATGGGACCCCTCTCCAAAAGATGTTCAAAAGATCGGGGAAGCGGATGTCCTAATTTATAACAGTCCTTATATGGAAACATGGGAACCCTCTATCGAAAAAAGTGTAGGAAAAAATGGACCGACTTTTGTAAAAGCAAGCAAAGGCATTGAACTGATGAAAGGAACTGGAGAAGAGGAAGAAGAACATGAAGAATCCGGGCATGAGCATACATATGATCCCCATGTATGGTTAAGTCCTGTCCTTTCCCAGCAGGAAGTAAAAAACATTACAAAAGCGCTTGAAAAAGCAGACCCGTACAATAAAGCTTACTATGAAAAGAATCGCGATGCGTTTTTGCAGAAATTAGAGGATCTCGATCAACAATATGAGTCAACATTAAAAGATGTTCTAAACAAAGAGCTCATTACACAGCATGCAGCGTTCGGATATTTAGCGAAACAATATGGATTAACGCAAGTGCCTATCGCAGGCCTTTCCCCTGAACAGGAGCCAAGTGCAGCTAAGCTCGCAGAATTAAAGAAGTTTGCCCAGAAACACCATATTCAAACCATTTTCTTTGAAGAACTCGCTTCTCCGAAAGTTGCGAAAACATTAGCAGATGAAATTGGAGCTAAAACAGAAGTGCTCCATACGTTAGAAGGACTAAGTAAAGAGGAGCAAAAACAAGGGCTGGATTATATTGATTTAATGAAAAATAATTTAAAACAGTTAGAATCGTCATTATCTCAATGATGAGACACGCAACATGTTTTTGATGGAAAGGTAAGATTGATATTGGAACTTATTTCATTACACAATGTGATATACGGATATGAGCATACACCTCTATTGGAAGATATCACATTCACCATTAATAGCGGAGAATTTGTCGGGATTACGGGACCTAACGGAGCCTCAAAATCCACGCTTCTCCGCCTTATGCTTCGTTTGTTAAAGCCCTGGCATGGACGTGTGGATATCAGCGCAACCAATTCTAGCGGAGAACGTTTGAAAATCGGATACTTGCCACAGCAGATCGCATCTTTTAATGCAGGGTTTCCGAGTACTGTACTTGAGCTTGTACGCTCAGGGCGGTACAAGAAAGGAAGCTGGTTTAACAAATTAAAGGAACAAGATCATAAAAAAATAGAAGAATCACTAAAGATGGTCGGAATGTGGGAATTTCGTGATCGCAAGATTGGCCATTTATCTGGGGGACAAAAACAAAAAGTTTGTATAGCAAGGATTTTGGCTTCAGAACCTGACATACTTGTCCTGGATGAACCTACAACAGGTATGGATGCTGAAAGCCGCCGGTCCTTTTATCAAATGATGGACCGGCAAGTGCAGCAACACCAACAAACCGTTATCATGATCACCCATGACCAAGACGAAGCGGAGCCATATTTAACAAAGAATATTCGATTAGAGAGAGGTGAGAACAGCAGATGGAAATGTTTCATTTGGAATTCATGCAAAGAGCCTTCTACGCAGGATGCTTAATCGCGATCATCGCTCCATTACTCGGGGTCTTTCTCGTCCTCAGACGACAGGCTCTAATGGCCGATACTCTATCTCATATTTCACTAGCCGGCGTCGCCATCGGTTTCTTTGTCCATACGAATATCACGTTATCAAGTTTTTTAGTTGTAACGGTTGGAGCCGTAGGCATTGAATATATGAGGAGGGCTTACCGTACGTATTCCGAGGTCTCCATTGCCATTTTAATGGCTGCTGGTCTTTCTTTTGCCCTCTTTTTATTAAGTGTTACAGAGGGCGGTATGACAACGAATATTGAGCAATACTTATTTGGCTCTATTGTAACGATCAGCACTGAACAGCTTTACATTATGGGCGGAATTACGCTGCTTGTCTTATTATATTTCTTTATGTTTAAAAGACAGCTTTATTTAATGACTTTTGATGAGGATACAGCCGAAACAAGCGGAGTAAATGTTCGGCTGCTTTCTCTTTCATTCAGCATTCTAGTTGGAATGACAGTCGCTGTGATTATACCAACAATCGGCGTTTTGCTTGTGTCGGCATTATTAGTGCTTCCAGCGGCATTTGCCATTCGGCTGTTCAAAGGCTTTACAGCTGTTTTTTCGGTTTCTATCATCATTGCTCTTTTTAGTATTCTCTCTGGTCTTACCTCTTCTTATAAGTGGGGTACACCTCCGGGAGCAACCATCACTTTATTGCTAGTCGTATTTTTAATAGCGGGATTTATGATACAGAAGGCCGCTTTTCTGGTCAAAAGAACACGACTTTAAGATTTTTTAAAGAGGTTGAATCGGGCACAAAAAGGAAAAATCAATGAAGAGGCCTGGGATGATATAATCCCAGGCCCCCTTTTTAATTGGTGTCGCTTTAAGTAAGGGAATCATTTAAACATAACTGCCTGACGGGGCGAGTAGTCAGCTCCATTCCCCCGGCTTCTAACCGTAGCATTCCAGACAGCTAATGATACTTTTTGTGAAATAAGTTACGCCAAGGTAAATGTGTCTCTTTCAAATTTCCTCAATCATCCCTTTCGAGACCTTACAGCTTCCCAGTCAAAAACTGCGCTTCGCCGAGGCCGAAACTCCAATCGGCATCTCCGTTTTCGGTAATGGAAACCATTACATCTTCAGGGGAAATTCCGCATTCTGCTTCAAGTTTTTCAGCCAGTAAGGCGTACAATTTCTCTTTTTGACTCTTCGTTCTCGTTTTACTGGTGATACTGATCACAACCAAATCCTTGGATCTATTTAATCCCAAACCTGTATCTTGAATAATGAGCTCATTTGCCGGATGCTGATGGACAATTTGATAGCGGTCTCTCTCAGGAACGTTAAAAGCTTCCACCATCGCATCGTGTGCGGCATCCAACAATGTTTTTAATGCTTTTTCATCGCGGCCCTCTATTAAATCGAAACGTAATAATGGCATCTTGTTGATTTCCTCCTTCATGGTTTCAAAGCTTGTTAGAGAAATAAAAGGGTATTATTTCGATTTGTACACAACGGTTATATCCAAAATGATTTCTGCTAACTTGATAACAACATATCACATAACCAAAACATAATCAACAATTAACCATTTGTTATTTTGTCTGACACAGGATAGAAAACGTCCATTCTGAACGTAAAAAGTGTTGATGATACATTGTGACAAGATTAGTACGGAAATAACAGTTAATCAAAACATAACAATAAAATAATCATAAAGTGATTGATCCATATTTCAGAAAGTGCCTTTTTGTATTCTGGTTTGATGGTCATTGTTTGGCTCTGTTAAAAGACACACAATCTCCCGGAGGTTATGTGATGTCGATTTTCATTGTGGCCATTGGCATTCTTATTCTGCTGTTTCTCATCATCAAAGTAAAATTAAATACCTTTATCTCGCTTTTGGTCGTTTCATTTATAGTGGCAATCGGGCTTGGGATGGATCTTGACAAAATCGTTCTTTCTATTGAAGCCGGAATCGGCGGTCAGCTTGGTCACTTAGCTCTCGTTTTCGGGCCGGGTGCGATGTTAGGGAGGCTTGTGTCAGACGCAGGCGGCGGTTTGATTCATCTTCCGCTCCGCGCCTCCTATGGCTGAACCATAACAAAAAAGCTATGCTCCTCTGTCCCTTTTCAGGCCCTCCCCTATCTACAACCATCGTAAAGTTGCTGTTCAAATGAAACGATCTTCCAAGATAAAAGGAACGAATACTGTCTTAACAATTTTGAATATCACTTCATATGAGAGGTTAATGATAAAATGAAGCATCGGCTGCATCGATAGCAGCCGGCTTGTTGCAGCCGTTACAAATTTCGACGTAATCGGCAAGTAAAATGGCGCCATTTGCTAGTTACAAAGCGCCATTGGGTAGGTAAAGTCATAACTGTCCCGGCAACAAGGCGGAATTCTAAAACGAAAACTTAGGAGGCCGATCTGTATGACGTCCCATACTCGTATAAAAATGCCGGCGGGATTTTGGGCAGGATTACGTCAATTAGGGATTGCCCCCCACGATGTGGTCCGAAAAGCACGACTGCCGCTCACCATTATAGCTGAACCGGTTGTCACCACCGCCCAATATTTCGCGATTTGGCAGGCTTATTCCGATCTCATTGATGACATTGCCGAAGGAATCATCAAGCTTACAACCGCCTTTGAAACAGCACATTTCCCACCGACCGTCTTAGCGACTTACCATGCCCGTGACTATCGCGACGCGCTCAAGCGAATGGCCCGCTACAAACAACTGTGCCCCCCGGAAAGGTTACACATCACTGAGAAAGGTGAGCACTGTACAATCGAACTGGAATCGCTGAATACCGAACAATCGGTTCCTCCGATGCTGGTGGGTATTACGCTGGCATTTCTTCTGGAGCTGGGCCTCCGGGGGACTGGTCAACATTTGCAGGCGAGGTTCGTCGAATTTTCGCAGCCAATGGGCAATGTGCAAGCACTTGAAGCTTACTTCGGCTGCCGTATTCAGATCGGTACAAATTGTAACCGGTTGACATTGCATCGAGAAGATCTGGACCGCCCCTTTATCTCGTACAACGCTGAGTTGCTGGAGGTTCTGACCCCTGTGCTGGACCAATCGTTGAATCAGCAGCAAGCAAGCCTCTCAATCACCGGAATGGTCAAGTGGATATTGAAACGCAGCCTAACGAGCGGGCGCCCCGATATTCAGACTGTCGCGAGCGAATTGGGGATGAGCGATCGTACCTTGCAGCGTCGGCTTACAGACGAAGGCACAAGCTTCAAACAGCTGTTGACACATGTCCGTCACGAGCAGGCTCGAGAGTACTTGGCAGACCCCTTGCTTGATATTAAAGAAGTGGCCTTCCTGATTGGCTATGAAGACCAAAACTCGTTCTACCGCGCCTTTCGCCTTTGGGAAGGTGAGACTCCTGCAAATTGGCGTACTGAACACTTAGGTGCAAACTCGGATAAATGAACATTGTCTTAAACGTAAATTTTTCAACACGATAAAAGGAGAACTCGATAATGGATATGGGATTAAGCAATAAAACAGCTTTAGTTACTGGATCAACGAAAGGCATCGGTAAAGCCATTGCCATCGAACTTGCCAAGGAAGGCGTGAATGTACTCATCAACGGCCGAAGCGCTGAAGAGGCGGAACGAACTGTAAAGGAAATCAAATCCGCTTTTCCGGCCACCTCTCCGCAAAATGCTGCAGCCGACATTGTCGATATCGGACAAAGAGAAGCTTTATTTGAAAAATATCCCAATGTTGATATTTTAGTTAACAATATGGGGATCTATGAAATAATGCAATATGAGGACGTGGATGATGAAGTATGGGAAACATACATCCGCACCAATGTTCTTGCTGCAAATGGTTTATCTAAATTTTATTTACCTAAAATGCTGAACAATAATGATGGCCGGATTATCTTTATTGCGAGCGAAGAAGCCATTATGCCTTCAGGACAAATGCCTCAGTACTCTATGACAAAATCAATGCTGTTATCATTGTCAAAAAGTCTATCGAAATTAACAAAAGGAACAGAAGTGACTGTCAATACGATCATGCCGGGACCAACACTTTCTGAAAATGTGCAGCAAATCATTGAGGGTATGTACCTTGATGAAGAGATGACGTTTTCAGAAAAAGAGAAAGACTTTATGGCAGCAAACTTGCCGCAATCTGAAATACAGCGTTTTATCAAGCCAATTGAAATCGGCAGACTCACAACATTTGTATGCAGCCCTTATGCATCCGCCTTTAAAGGTTCGCCAATCCGTATGGACGGAGGGATGGTACCGACTATTTTTTAATATTTTCATAGTTAGAGAAATTAACCGTGATCAAGGGTGAAATTCAACGGTTTAGCGATTTGACTTTTCGGTGATGGATGAAACGGCGGTTTTGATGTTGGAGCATCCTATCGTTTAACAAAACATACTGCATCTTTCCTGCGCTCTCTTATGAGGGCTTTTTTCACATTAAAAACAGCAATATTTTTTGTAAATCCTCTTGAAAATGACATGTTTTTGGAGGATGATTATAGATGTTTTTTAAACGATAGGGGGAATTCTTTTTGAAAAAATGTTTACTGGCTATAGCTGCATTGACTTTCAGTTTTTCATTGACAGCTTGCAACTCAAGTACCGCTTCTCATAAAACCGAAGAAACCGCCGATGTGACGGCTGAAAACGCGGATCGTGTTCCTGTAACACTGACGAAAGCTGTTGATGGAGATACAATCAAAGTCAAGTACAAAGGAAAAGAAGAAACAGTCCGCTATTTACTGGTTGATACTCCGGAAACAAAAAAACCAAATTCATGTGTCCAGCCCTACGGAAAAGACGCTTCTGAGAGAAATAAAGAATTGGTTAGCAGCGGAAAACTCGAATTGGAATTTGATAAAGGTGACCGCACTGATAAATATGATAGACTGCTGGCCTATGTTTATGTCGACGGTCAATCCGTCCAAGAAAAGCTGTTAAAAGAGGGCCTTGCCAGGGTGGCTTACATATATCCTCCAAATACAAAATACGTGGAGCAATATAAAGAAGTTGAAAAAAGCGCGCAAAGCAAACAACTTGCGATTTGGAGTAAATCCGGCTATGTAACCGATAAGGGTTTTAATGGGTGCGTTTCCGCCAAAGCAAAAACGGTACAAAAAACAAATCCAAAACAGAGCGCTCCTCAAAAACCGGCCAATTCGCCAAGTGAAAAAAGCGCTTCTGACTCCGCTCCGGCAACAGGAAGTACTGAAGTTTTTGCAAATTGTACCGAATTGAGAAAGAAATACCCGAATGGTGTGCCAAGCTCTCACCCCGCTTATCAATCAAAAATGGATCGCGATCATGACAATTATGCTTGTGAACGATAGATAACTCGACCACGGGCTTTTTAGGCTTCAACACATTCAAAACAAGCTGGGGCGATAAGCGCCAGCTTGTGAGGTATATGATTGAACTTATAGGGCCGGCGCTTTTCTGATCACCATTTAAGCCGGCAGGACTCAAATCGACTTAGACTCGATTTTCAGTTTGATACTGTTGGATTTATAGATCACCTTCACATTGTACTTACTCGGCAAACCCTTCGTCTCGATTGAAGAAAATGATCCATGACCTTTATTAAAGGTGATGATCGCAGCTCCATCGGCCGGTACATAATTGTTCGAAAAATGGAGGCGCAATGTCCCTTTCATTTTTGCCTTGCCTTTGATTTTAAGGATATCTTCTTTACCGCTAAGATTGAGCTCAAGTACACCTTTGGCAGATTGTTTGTAGTCTCCCCCGATGATCAGTTTTCCTGACACATCTTCCTTCAGAGTGCCTCCGTTGTTTGACACATCACCTCTTCCAAAGGCTGTTTCCGAGCCGCCTTCAAGTGTTCCCTGGTCAATCCTTGTACCGCCGGAATAGGTATTGTTCCCCTCCAGCTTTAAAGTGCCTGTCCCTTTTTTGGTCAGCTTTCCGGAGCCGGAGATATCGTTGCGCCAGCGATCCCATGCATAGAAGCCGCCTTTTGCAGAATCCATGGTCACGGTAACGTCTTTAGGAAGTGCCCCATATCCATCGGCTGCGGAAAAGAGATTAAGCCGCCCCCACCCTTCAGCATCATCAAGAACAGGATATCCGGAAGGAAGTCCGGTAGTCGCTAAAACCAAACGGCGCTGCTTTTTATCAAAGTATGGGAAGCGTGTTTCCAGCAGGACTTCAGCGCCCTTAGGAACCACCATCGGTTTCGTCGTCCGCTTGATTTGACCAAATCCATATGTTAGTCGCTGCGTATATTGTTTTTTATTGACACTATAATCGTTGAATCTATCTTGGGCTGTACCTGTTTCGGTTAACAGCTTGCTGTGAGCTTCATCATAAGCAGCCTTCTTCAAGCTTTCATTGGCTGGATCAGATAGGATAGCAGCTGCCAATGCGGTTGCCATGACCCGTCCTCCCATGACATCGAGCGGGGAATGCATACCGGCGACAATACGGTTATGGCCGAGCTCCGAAGCCCTGGTAAGCAGCTCCTGATAGCGCTCCGGTATTGCATAGGCCATGGCAAAAGCGCTGAGATATGCGGCATTTGTATGTCCGCTCGGAAAACCTCCATCTTTGTTTGGATCAGGATTGATAGCGGGAACAAGGGTTGGAACAATGATGGAATTGTCTTTCCAGCGAAACGGGCGAGGATAATTGAAATAGCCTTTAGCCGGATTCGTTGAAGAATAGTTGCCGCGTAAAGTGTTGACCAAGCTCACGACGTGACCAAGACTCGAACCCGTGCTGCCTGAATTGGTTCCTTCATCATGATATTTTATCATCGAGGCGTCGGCCGGGATGCTGTTGATCGTTGTCGTCGCTCCCGCTTTCGTTCGATATACGTCAGTAAGTGAACCAAGACCATCAATCACACTGTAGCTCTGCTGCCTGCGATCATCAAAATATGCAGCATTTTCCTCAAGCGGGGTCCGGCTTTCAGCAATATCAACGACTTTTTGAATATTGGCATCCAACACGCCGCTGTTCAGCTTGATACCGCTATCCCACGTATGTCCGGGAACCCAAAGCTGATTAAATCCGGAAAGCATCCCGATCACCGGATTGGAATTCACTGTCATATTAGCAGCGTTATTGTTTTTGTAATGATCTATGAAATGTCCTGAAGGGGTCGGAGCTGCTGTTCCCATTTTGGTTGCCGCGCCCGCATGGCTTACACTCAGGGAACTTTGAAGAAGCGCCAAAGAAAATACAGCGGCCAATAGCTTTCTCATCCTTAGTCGTTTCATTCTCACATCATATCTCCCTTACTCTTAATCTCCAAAAGCGTTTCCCAACGATCAAGTTATAAATGATCGTATCGTAAATTTGTTAATCAAATCGTGTTGTTTTATTAATGTTTTGTTTATATTTTGGGATTTACGGGCTGGAGAAAAGCTAAAAAGAGGCCGGAAAAAATTCCGCCCCCTTTTATGAATTCCATTTTCGCAGTGGTTCGCGTGCCTTTACTTTACATCTGCCCTTTAAATTTTAACAGCCTTAATGCGTTTAAAATGACGATCAAGGCTGCGCCTGTATCACTTAATACGGCCATCCAGAGGGTAAGCCAGCCGGGAAAGATCAAGGCTAGCGCAGTGATTTTAATGATGATCGAAAACCATATATTTTGTTTGATAATGGCTAAGGATTTCCGGCTTAATGTTAGGGTGTGAGGAAGTTGATCGAGATGATCCGCCATTAAAACAATATCTGCTGTCTCCATCGCTGTGTCGGTTCCTGCTCCCCCCATGGCTATCCCTAAATCAGCCGTTGCCAGCGCGGGAGCGTCATTAATGCCATCTCCGACCATGGCTGTTTGATACCCTTCCTTTTGCAATGTCTTGACGATATCAACTTTATCCTCCGGTAATAATTCAGCAAAATAACGATCGACCTTCGCTTCTGCAGCCACCATTTTTGCAGTTCCTTTGTGATCTCCAGTCAACATGACCGTTTGCGCTACTCCGCTGTCTTTTAATGCTTTTAAAGCAGAAGCAGTGGTTTCACGAATAGGATCAGAAACGGCGACAAGCCCAATCAATTGCGTTTCCGTCCCTATCAAAACAACCGTTTTTCCATTGCTCTGCATCTCTTGAACATGTTCCTTCACATTCTCTAATGATATATTCTTTTCACTGAACAGTTTAGGATTTCCCGCATAAAAAAGAGTGCCATCAATTGTCGCCTGAACGCCTTTTCCGACTATGTTTTTGAATAATCCGGCATTCTTAGCCTTTATTCCTTTTTCATTCGCGTAATCGACAATCGCTTTCGCAATAGGGTGTGTTGAGTAGGTTTCCAGCGTTACAGCTGTTGAAAGCAATTCTTCCTCCGGGACATTCAATGCTTTTATTTCTGTCACTTTAGGCTTACCTTCGGTTAAAGTACCTGTTTTATCAAATGCAATCGCATGAATAGAGCCTGCGACCTCTAAGAACGTTCCACCTTTGATTAAGACTCCGTTTTTCGCCGCATTGCCGATGGCAGATACAATGGCAACTGGAGTTGAAATGACTAAAGCGCACGGACAAGCGACAACGATTAGTTCGAGCCCTTTATAAAACCATTCTCCCCAGGCGCCGAATCCAACAACCGGAGGCAGAACCATGACCGCTAAAGCTAAAAGGAAGACAACCGGTGTATAAATACTTGCAAACCGATCAACAAATGCTTCAGTCGGCGCTTTTTGCTCCTGAGCTTCTTCAACTAAGTGAATGATTTTTGATATGGTTGTATCTTCAACCAGCTTTGTCACTTTGATCTCCAGTGATCCATTTTCATTGATCGTCCCTGCGTATACTTTGTCACCACGTACCTTATCGACAGGAATGGATTCTCCTGTGATCGGAGCCTGATTGACGCTTGATTCTCCTTGTATGATTTCACCATCTAAAGGAATCTTATCGCCCGGCTTGACGATGATCGTCTCCCCTATGGATATTTCTTCGACAGGCCTCTTCATGATCTCAGCATTCCCTTTAACCCAAGCTTCAGGAGGGGCCAGATCCATTAGATCCCGTATCGAACTCCTTGTACGATCAATTGATTTGGTTTGCAGAAAGTTGCCGATGGCAAATAGCCAAATCACAGTAGCACCTTCAACCCATTCCCCTATAAGAGCGGCTCCGATTGCCGCAGCAGACATCAGTACATTCATATCAAGGGATCGACTTTTGATTGCATAAAAAGCACTTTTAACCGGCTTATACCCACTGATCACCATTGCAGCTGCATAAAGCAAGGCAGACACCAATGCTGAAACACCTGTCAAGGATCCGATAAAACCAAAGGCAATGAATAAACCGGACATGATGATCAAGCCGCTTTCCTTATTGCCCTTTTTCACTTGTATTGGTTGGCTTCTCGAATGTAATGAAGCTTTATAACCGATTTTAGCTGCTTCAGAAATGATTTCTTCAACACGGCCGGAATGCGCAATTTTCATTTTTCCGGCGGAGAAATTCACACTGACATGTTGAACAGACGGATGAGTGTGAAAGTGATTTTCAATGCTTTTGGCACAACTTCCACAATCCATACCTTCAATATTGTATATTTTAATATTTTTATGTTGATTGAAAGATTCTATAGCATATCCGAGTCTGTTTATTTCATTCTCAATCGGAAGCAAAGCATCTGCGCGATCTGCAGTCACAAGCATTTTTGCTGTACCGTAGTTAACCTTGACCTCAACGATATCACTTAAGGCCATTAAACTTTTTTCGATCGTTTTTGCACAAGCGGGACAATCCATACCGTGAACGCTATATTCTTTCCGTACCGTTTCTTTTGAACTGCAGCAATTAGACTGTTCTGTAACCGCTGGGCTGCAACAGCTGCCGTCTTCTTGTGTATTCTTGTTGGATTGAGAGTGACTGCAGCAATTAACTTCACCCGGAATGCCATCAGACACCGAAGAAGAATGAATAAATCCAGCTTTGTTCGCGGAACAACAACTTGACATCATTTTTCCAGTTTTTTCGCTGTTGTGATTTGTACTGCAACATTTGTCAGCCATTTTCATTCCCCCTGATCGATATGCCTGTCACAACACGCAACATCATGCTGAACATCACCTAAAACAATATCGAACATCGCCAGCAAGTCTCTTATATGTTGATTGCGTAAACTGTAATAGCAGTATTTCCCCTCATTTCTGCCGACAATAATTCCACAACCTTTTAGGCAGGCAAGGTGTTGTGAAATATTTGATTGATTGCCGTTGATCTCTTCTACAATCTGAGAGACTGTTTTTTCTTTGTCTTTGATACATTCAAGAATTTGCAGTCTTGTTTTATTTGAAAAGCCGTGAATTAATTTCACTTTTGTATCTATTTTGTTATGTTCCATCTATTCTCCCCCTCACATATTAGCCACACCTAATATGTTTGTTGCTATCATATTAGCGCTGTCTAATATGTGTGTCAATCAAAAGAAGAAGAAAATGGCCGTTACAATAGAAGTTTAGCGACTCTTTTTCTATATATGCGGCGCCATTGATCCTTGATCCCCTCCTGCTGAAGCTGCAAAACCCGCTGCAAAATTAAGCTTTTCCTTTTGAAAACCGGATGAATTTTAAAAAAGTGCAGTTCAGCACATTCACAATAAAACTCAAGCTTGATTGTTCTTTTATCTTCATGCAAATACATACTTTCAAAAATCAAGTCAAACCGCAGAAAGACTTGATTTGTTCCATGTATTTATTAAAAGGCTGTATTTATACTATACATATCTTAAAGAAAAGGAGTTTTACACGTGAACATTCAACAAATTCGTAATGCTACACTTGTTGTCGAATATGCAGGCAAAAAGTTCTTAATAGATCCAATGTTAGCCGAGAAAGGTGCTTATCCTCCATTCCCGAATGCGCCAAGACAGAATCAAAACAATCCTTTAGTTGAATTACCAACATCTGTCGACAATATGATTAAAGATATTGATGTTGTTATTGTTACCCATCTACATTATGATCATTGGGATGAGGCTGCTAAAGAGGTATTGCCAAAAGATATCAAGTTGTTCTCCCAAAATGAAGAAGATGCAGCTGAAATACGAAATGCCGGATTCAAAAATGTCGAAGTGTTAACAAAAGATACAGTATTTGAAGGTATTCAATTAATCAAAACGAAAGGCGAACACGGAAGAGGAGACATGTTAAAAATGGCAGGCCTTGTATGCGGCGTCGTCTTCAAACACCAAAGCGAGAAAACATTATATGTAGCTGGAGATACCGTATGGTATGAGGGGATTCAAGAAGAGATTGATACACATCAACCAGAAATTATTGTCGTAAATGGCGGTGATAATCAATTCTACGAGGGCGGTTCTCTCATCATGGGTAAAGAAGATATCTATAAAACGCATAAGGCTGCCCCGCATGCGAAAATGATCGTGAGCCACATGGAAGCTGTGAACCATTGGGGATTATCAAAAGAAGAATTAAAATCCTTTATTCATGAAAAAGGAATCGCTTCTCATGTTTTAGTGCCTGATGATGGGGAATCCTATTCATTTTAAATTGAAGCGTGAGTGTCTTGTAGTTAAGGAGAGGAGTGTTCAGATGTCAGTTGAAAACAATAAAGAATGAATCCGTCGATACTTTGAAACAATTGAACAGGAAAAGTACGATGACTTAAAAGACTTTTGCCATAAAGACTTTGTATTCTATCCGCAATTAGATACACTGTTTCCAGGTGTAGAGGGTTTGCTTTCCCAAGTTTCAAAATGCCGATTAAAGCGATGACAGCTGAAGGTGATCTTGTAGCCGTTTATTTTATTTTTGAAGGTAAGCACACAGGTGCCCCATTTGCCGGAGTTCCTGCGACGAGGAAATGTTAAATTCTCTCTTATGATGTTGTTACGTATTGCCATGTGGATGTACATGATATTCTTGTCCAGCTTGGCGCCAATGCCTAGTGAGAGAAATAAGAAAACCATTTTACTTCAGAGATCAAGCAATGGCTTGGTCTCTTTTTTTATGTTGTGAAGCCTGCCTCGGACTATTTTTAGACGATGATAGCATTTCATCACTCTAGATCACCACCTGTTACAAATCCGATCTTCGCGGTCATATCACATCATGATCTCAATCCAAATGTTCAAAGCGGTACCAAGAATCAACACCGCAAGAATGGCCCGAAGAACTTTGGTATTCATTTGCTTGCTTAACATCGTTCCCAGTGGCGCAGCCATCATACCGGCGATCACCATGATGAGAGAAGGCCAGACTAACACAGCACCAGCCATCAATTTCCCGATAGCTGATCCGATGGATGATATGAATGTAATGGCAAGTGAAGATCCAATCGCGATTCTCGTAGGAATCTTGAGGATGATCAGCATCATTGGGACTAAGATAAACGCGCCTCCAGCTCCGACAATACCGGAGGCGATTCCGACAATCAATGCGAATAATACAGCAGTTGTTTTATGAAAAGTAACGCTCGTTACCTCCCGCTCATCGATTCCCCTTTTTGGCATGAACATCATGATCACAGCCATAGTAGCCAAGATGGCATACACGACATTGATGACATCTGCCGAGAGGAATCTTCCGCCATATCCTCCCAACAGACTTCCGATAATAATAGCGCTACCCATATACAAAACGAGCTGATAATGGATCAGCTTGTCTTTTCGTAAAGACCAGAGAGCTGAAAGGGTGGCAGAAAAAGTTTGGATGACAATGATTCCGGATACTTCGTGGGATGTGTAGGCCGCAAATCCGAGCGCTGGAGGAATGTACAGAAGCATGGGATAATTGATGATCGATCCCCCGATTCCAAAAAGCCCGGACATAAAAGATCCTGTAAAACCGATCAAAAACAATGTCATAATCAAACTGATTGTCATATGTTCCCCTTTCACCCTAAGCGCAGTTGGAAATGTCAAACATGTGTCTTCCAGTTGCGCCGGGGAATCGATTTGCATAAAAGATTAGAGGCTGCCCCTTATCACACCAGGGCCAGGCCGTCTTTCTGCCACTGGACAATTCCGCCCTTCAAACTCAAGACTTGTTTGAAACCGCCGTTAGCTTGCAAGATGCTGGCCCCAATGGCAGACCGGGCTCCGGAACGGCATTGCACAAGGATCGGACCGTCTTTGTTGATTTCTTCCAGCCGCTCTTGAAGCGTTCCCAGCATGATGTGCTGCGCATTCGGTATGTGACCTTCCTGCCATTCAGTCAGATTGCGAACATCAAGTACGTGTACAAAACCGTCTTCCACTAATTTTGCGATCTCAGGTGGTGTGATTTCCGCGTATGTTTCAAGTGAAAAAGCACCGCTTGCCAGGATTTTTTCACGATCCACAAACCCTCCCACATTGTCAATGCCAATGGAGCGGAGTGCTTTTAGGAGTTCATCCACTTCATCCGGAGTCGTGATGAAGTACACAGGACGATTGTAGTCGATAAACCAGCCTGCCCAGTTCGTAAATGCTTTGTTAAATGGAATGTTGATCGTACCTTCCACATGTCCTTCGGCAAATTCCCGGGAAGGGCGGGTATCGACAATTTGTCTGTTTCCCTGCAAACTTTTTACTTGGTCCATCGAGGTGATTTCCCGCACGGCAGGGAGGTCTTTAAGCAAGGCAGGGCCTTCTTTATTGACCCGTTTCATCACGGCGAAATATGTTGGCGGTTCCGGTTGTCCATCAAGCAAAGCTTTGACGAATTCCTCTTCATCGCTGTAACCCATTGCCCAGTTAAACATCTTCTCATAGCCAACGGTGGAAGAAGGAATCGCTCCAAGTGCCTTGCCGCAAGCGCTGCCCGCGCCATGAGCCGGCCACACCTGCAGATAATCCGGAAGTTGTTTGAACTTCAAGAGAGACTTGAACATCTCTTTTACCCCCGCTTCTGACGTTCCCTTGATCCCCGCCGCTTTTTCCAGCAAGTCGGGTCTGCCGATGTCGCCTACAAAGACGAAATCTCCTGTAAAGATGCCGATAGGACGGTCTTTATGTCCTCCGCGATCTGTTAACAGAAAAGAAATGCTTTCAGGGGTATGACCGGGGGTATGGATAACCTCAAACATCAGGTTTCCGATCGAAAAGCGATCGCCAGCTTTCACTAGTTGATGGTTCAATTCATCGGCATATTGATATTTCCAATCTGCATCGCCTTCATCGGAAAGATACAGCTTCGCTTGATGGGTAACGCCGAGTTCGCGTGCACCGGAAACAAAATCGGCGTGAATATGAGTTTCAGCGGCCGCTCTGATTTTTAGCCCTTCTTCTTTGGCTGTTTTCAAATATGGTTTTAGATTGCGGCCTGGATCAATTACAATCGCTTCCCCTGTTTTTTGGCAGCCAACCAGATAGGATGCATGGGCCAGCTTTTCATCGTAAAAGTAACGCAGCAACATGTTACATTCCTCCTCTTGGATCATGATTTGTTTTTCTCTATATGCACTTTTAATAGCGATTGGATAGCGCAGCATTTTTACCGGAGATTATGACCGTTTCGGGGCTTGTCCTTTTTTCGGTGTGACGTCTTACATCCATCCTTTTAACATGCCATTCCAATAAATCATGGGAAGCAGCCTTCTTTTCAGCAGGTACATGCTGAACCGTTCCTTAGACTGATCAAACGGAAACGTTTCCTGCGGCACCTTGTTGTAGTCAAACTCAGCCAGTACCAATTTATTGTATCCTGTCACAAGCGGGCAAGAGGTATAGCCATCGTATTTCGCATTTAATGGCGAGCCGTTCATCAAAGACGTCAGGTTTCGGACCACAACCGGCGCTTGTTTGCGAATCGCTGCTCCTGTTTTGGAGGTCGGGAGGCTTGCGCAGTCTCCAATTCCGAAAACATTGGCAAACTTTTTGTGCTGCAGCGTATACGGATCAACATCGACCCATCCGCCGGCATCCGCCAACTCGCTGTCTTTTATACATTCAGGCGCTTTCATCGGCGGGGTGACATGAAGAAGATCGTATGTTAATATTTCCTGTTCATTCGTCTCCAGATTCTCGAACAAAGCTTCTTTTGAATCCGGCCGAATTTCGATCAGGTTTCTTTTGTACATCGTTTGGATGCCCTTGCGCTGGACGACTTTTTCGAGCGCATCTGCATATTTCGGGACATCAAAAATGTTTGCTTTCGCTGACGCAAACATCAATTCCGACCGGTTGCGAACATTTGACTTGCGGAAATAATCGTCTGCCAAGTACATAATTTTCTGTGGAGCTCCCCCGCATTTCACGGGAGAATCAGGATGAGTGAAAATGGCGGTTCCACCTTTAAAACTGCGGATATTTTCCCATGTGCTGTCCACCGTATGGTATGAATAGTTGCTGCAAACCCCGTTTTTTCCCACCGCATCTTTCAAGCCTTTGATCCCGTCCCAATCGATTTGCAAACCGGCTGCTGCAACGAGATAATGATAGGAAACAATCATTCCTTGTTTGGTCAAGAGTTTGTTTTGTTTCGGCTGAAACCCTGTTACAGCATCGCCAAGCAAGTCAACGCCGGCAGGGATCAGGGTGGCTAGATGACGCTCCGACTCTTCCTTCTTCACTACACCTCCCCCAACTAATGTCCACAAAGGTTGGTAGTAGTGCTTGGTTTTCGGGTCAATGATGGCAATTTGTCCTTTGAGTTTTTTCGAAGCCCGGACAAGACGGGCAGCTACCGAAATACCAGCAGTCCCAGCCCCTACAATGATCACCGAATAATGAACGTGTTTTGTCATAGTTCCCCCCCTTTTCTGTAACTGGATCCTTTAGTGCGTGTTGATTTTTCATAAGATGCATATCTCTATTTTTAAGTATACGCTCGTACCATTTTTTCCATATAGGGGAACTCCCCTATTTATGCAGGCCCCTGCACCCTCAAAAAAAATCCCCTGAACTGCCAAGAGACAGGTCAAGGGACGAGAGGTTACAACGCCAGCTCCAAATACTTGTTTTTGATCGCATATTGGATTAACTCGTGTTTGGAATCCAGCTCTAACTTCTGCATGATATTCGATTTGTGGTTTTCCACTGTTTTAACACTAATTGACAGTTGATCAGCGATTTCCTTATTGGCATAGCCCAGTACAATGAGCCTGACAATCTCCTTTTCGCGAACGGTTAAAACAGAAGGCGGTTTTTCCGACTCTGATTTCAGCCATTGACTGATCATGTGTTGGGATACGGATGTCTTGTAAAAGTATTTTCCCCTGTTTACCTCGACAATTGCCTGAAAAAGCAGTTCGCAATGGCTATTTTTTAAAACATACCCTTGAGCCCCTGCTTCGATTGCTTTATGGACAAAGATCTCCTCGTCATGCATCGTCAAAATGACGATTTTAACCGATGGTTTCAACTTTCGGATCTGACTGCTCGCTGTAAATCCATCCAATCCATCTGGCATCGACAAATCCATCAGCACCACATCAGGTTCCAACTGATTCGTCTTGATGATAGCCTCGTTACCATTGTGGCTTTCTCCCACAATGGTGATTTCGGGATAACCTTCTAAAAGCACACGGATACCTTTCCGAATCATCGTATGATCATCGACCAGCAATACCCTGATCACTCTCCTTCCCCTCCCTATACTGTACTTGCACATGAATAGATGTCCCTTTCCGGGGAATGGAGTGAATCTGAAGACTTCCTTCAATCTGATCTACTCTTTCTTTTAGATGGTTAAGTCCCAGACCTTCCTGCACCAGTTCGCGCTTAAATCCTATGCCGTTGTCCTGAATCTTCAACATCAAATCGTCGCCTACTTTGAACAAGATGACCTCAATCAGCGTGGCTTTCGCATATTTCAGGGCATTATGCAGCGCTTCCTGAATGACACGGTATAAATTGATTTCCAAAACCGGCTGCAAACGATCATTGACATTGCTGCAGGTAAACGTAATCGAAACATCCTGATGAGTCTTGTTCAAGCTGCTAACGAGATGCTTGATCGCAGGGACGAGTCCCAGCTGATCGAGACTTTGCGGACGTAATTGGAGAGAGTAGAGCTTGACGTCTTGTATCGCTTTTTCCAGCTCATCCACGATCTCCTGCATGTACGTTCTATATTTCTCTTCCTGGTCAATGCGCGATTGAATCGCTTGAATACCTACTGAAACCGAATAAAGCGATTGTCCTAAGCCATCGTGCAGCTCCTGAGCCAACCGCTTGTGTTCGTTTTCCTGCGCTTCCAACGTCTTCTGCAAAACCAGCTTGGAGATCCTCGCTTCTTCTTCCTTTTTCTTCATCGTTAAATCTTTTAAAACCAAAAGGACTTTCTGTTTCTTTTGTTCACCGTTTTCATAGATGACAGCCGTGCTCATCTCCATGTCGACGAATCGTCCCTCATAGGTAGGCATTGAGGAAAGAAAATAAGGAGCTTCCCGCTTGGCCAGCAAATAACAACGCTCCTCTCCCGCTTCCAGTTTTCTCGCTTGACAGTAGGAACAGTACGGTACCTTGTCCCCCAATTTCCATCCCGTCATCTTCTCTGCTGATGGATTCATCACCAGAATTCTACGTTCCTGATCCATCATAATGATTCCATCTTGCAAGTGTTCGTAGATTTGCCTTAAATAGCGGCATTCCAGCGCTCTTCCTTTTCCATCTGGTAGCAAACCATTAGAAAATGTGCCTGTCTCCAATGATTGACAACAATTTTTGTCGCCGCGGGCCAGCTTTTTACGTTTCAATTTAGATCCCCCTTACTCATGATGAGAGAATGACCTTCAAAGATTCGATAGATTCCGCCATTTATAACAAGGATGTCTCGCTATGCGGGTTGCTCTCTCTTTGGACAGACTCATCAAAGTGGTCTACATGCGGTTGATTGGCAATGACTGCATCGAACGTGGTCAAGCTGACTAAACAATTTTATTAATCTCTTGTAAGAATTCAGGAATGGCGGGCAGGTGCCTTGCTCCGATCGCGATTCAAAATGTTTCATTTCGAATGATTGAATAACTCTTTTCTTTATTTTACCTCTAGCCGATGACGGAATACATGGACAAAATCAAGTCTTTTTGCCGTTTGAATTGATTTTTGAAAGAGTTTAATCTATGGATCAATGCCCTTTCCCTGGAGTGAAATGACTCTTTATACAATTGATAGATTGTGTTCAACTTTTGTTCCAATTGTTCAAAATGTATAAAACGGGCTTCTCTTAAAAGAAGCACAGGAATTGTGAAGACTGAAAGCCAATTGAAATACGGGTTGAAGCCCGATTCTGAACCTCTTGGGTGTAAAACAAACGATTTAATTTAAAAAAAACCCTTTTGAGGGCTTTTTTATAAGAAAGCTTGTGCCGCTTCAGCACTTTACAAATCAACTTATTTGTTTTTCTCCTTTAAAAACGCCATAACAGCTTTTGTCAAATCCTGTGCTTCTGTCGGTGCATCCGGAGAACCGAGCATTTTATTTAAATTGCTGTGAGATAAGTTCTTGACTCGGTAAACAAAATCAGACCCTTTCGCATGGTTTGCGATTTCTGCAAATTTGTAAACAGCAGGATCTTCCCATCGGGTAACTAAATAGGCCGGCGGCAGATTGGAATGGTTGATGTAGGTGAGCGGTGATGCTTCTGTCCACACCTTTTCATCAGAGCCAAACACCTTTTTGTAGGACGGGATCGCTCCGATGAATGACTTCAGATTCAAAGGCCCGTCTAATATCACAATCGACTTGAGTGATGCCGGTTTTAGGCCTACACTGTTTAAATATTTAGCATCTGCGGCGATTAAGCCCGTTAAGTGCCCTCCTGCCGAATGTCCCATCACATTGATTTTCGATTGGTCGATTTGATACTCATCTGCATGATTCACCACCCATTTGATGGCTTGGGCAACATCATAGGCCATATCATCATACTGAGCATCAGGATGAAGCCGATAGTTTAAAGACACGAAAACATAGCCGTTTTCTGTAAAAAACGCCGGCTTGGAAGCAGCCCCGCTCTTGTCCCCGCCTGTCCATCCCCCGCCGTGAATGTAGATGAGAACGGGATGTTTTTCATTTTCGTCGGTCTTCGGTGTATAAATATCCAGTGTTTGTTTTTCGTCCTTTGCATATTGAATATTTTTTGCGTTTTTGTCTGCATTACATGCGATGAAGCTGATACATAGAATGACTAATGCTGTAAATGCTGTCCATTTGATGATGTTTCTCAAATTTACACACCTTTCTTCTTCAGCGTTTTCAAGCTTTCCGACGGTGGACTCATATTCCGATCAATTTCTCAAATCTCATTGGGTGTTTCACTTAAAATGCCATGCTTGTTTTGCTTCTAAGGTTTCTCAAATGCATATCCTTTTTTATCACCGATGACACCGATAAGAAAACACTTTTTCAAGCTTTGATCTATCTGCTCTGATGCCGAATTAGGCGTATGATGCTCCATTTTTATAATAAAAACTACTTCTGAAGTTGTTTTTATTATATTTTAATTTCCTGCTTAAAGATACAGATTTGTTCTGTTTTTCACACAAATTCTACCACAAGACCAAGCACTTCATTTCCTGGCGAACAAAATTTTTTCTGTTAGCACCCCTACTGCGATATGCTAAAAGTACTAGTTTGCGTCATAGGATAAAGGTCTTCTCCGGCTCCTTAATCTGCGATTTATAGCAATCATCATAATTTGATTTTTGGAAGAACACCAATAATACAAGTGAATCTAATTGCTATTTCCCTTCTAAAGTACATAAGCAAAAAGAACTGAAATCTTTAACAAAAATGGTAAATCACTGTTGAAAAAACATGAATTTTAACCTATGATAAAAGACGTATAAAATAACATAGGGGGACATGATCATGAAAAAATTTTTAGTCTTATTCTTATCGCTTGGTTTAGCTATGGCATTAGCTGCCTGTGGCTCAACTGATGATGTATCAACTGGGGCAGATGATTCAAAAGATAAGAAGACAGAAGAAAAGAAAGATGATGATTCAAAAAAGATTGATGCCAGCAGCCAAAAGACTGAAGCTTTAGGAATGAAAGTTAACTTAGGTGATATTAAAATCATGAAAGACAAAATTAATGTCGGCATCAACATTGAAAATACGACTGATAAAGTATTAAACTTTTATCCTGATCAAGGAAACGCAGTAGTTGGAGATATGCAATTGTCAGCCAACATGTTTTTAACTGACGGTGATGTTGGTGGAGAAGTCCAAGGCGGGGTTAAACAAGATGGCGTTCTTGAATTTACAGTGCCGGAAGGAAAAGAGCTTGATATTGATCAAGTAAAAGAAATCAAGTTAAACTTTGGTGATGTAACGACTGAAGACTTTATGAAAAATCAAGCTGTTTCACTGACTGTTCAAGTAAAATAGCTCATCTCTGATTTCCTGCTGTCCGCTTGGACAGCAGGAATGATCAATATTAAGACGGCGGGCAAGCACGGTTCATTCCTTTCCAACCCTCTTTTTCTTTTAAGATACTTTCCCGTTTATCGTTCCGAAAGAGCGCTTCAAACTCCAACCTCCTCTTTCCGCCGGTATTTGGACCATCAGAGGCATACCCCTATTCAAAAAATGGCAGCGAACCCAATACCCTTACATCCGCTTTTTCAGCAAAGCCTCCTTTTCGGAAATGAATCCATCAAAAAGTGAAAGACTCAGGATTCCCTTCCTTCAGATGGATAGCACGACATGATTAGAAACGCAATGGCAGTTCTTCTAAAGCTCGCATCAAAAAGTTCCCTTTCCATTTGATCTGTTCCCTTTCGCCATTTATCTGTAGATTTGGGCAGCGGCGCAATAATGTTGAAATGCCTATCTTTGCTTCCAAGCGGGCAAGCGGTGCGCCGAGGCAAAAGTGGCTGCCGTGGCCAAAGGCAATATGGCGATTGTTCTTTCTTGCAATATCAAACATTTCGGCATTCTGGAATACTTGTTCGTCGCGGTTTGCCGATGCCAATGAAATGATGATCACATCTTTTCTTTTGATTTCCTGTCCGTGTAATGTAAACGGTTCAGCCGCCCAGCGCAAGGTCGTTAATTCAACAGGGCTGTGGAATCGTAACGCCTCTTCTATCGCTGAATCCATCAAGTCTGGATTGAGGAGAAGCTTCTCCAATTGGTCAGGGTGACTCAGCAAGGCATATATCATATTGGTAATCAGGTTTACGGTCGTTTCATGACCTGCAACGATAAGCAGCATAATCGTCGAGTACAGCTCTTCTGTGCTTAATGTTGTTCCTTCACTTTCCGCCTCAATTAATGCACTGATTAAATCTTCTGCAGGCTCATCTCTTTTTTTATGAACTAAATATTCCAGGTATTTTGCGAATTCTCCTATTTTCTGATTGTTTTCCTCCATGCTTTCAGGGGTATCTGGAAACTCAATAATCGCTTCCGACCAAACCCTGAATTTTTGTCGATCTTCAAGGGGAATGCCAAGCATTTCACTGATCACGATAATCGGCAGAGGGAAAGCGAAATCGTCTAGAAGGTTCATAGAATGGGTGGGATATACTTCATCCAGTAAAGAATCAGCGATATGTTGGATTCTGTCTTCAAGCTGCAAAATCATCCGGGGAGTAAATGCTTTTTGAACAAGGGTCCTCAAGCGGCTGTGATCAGGAGGATCTGAGTTCAGCATATGCTTTGTCAAGGCTTCTTCATTTTCCGAGAGAATGGGGCGGTTCTCTTCTTCCTCGGTGAATACATTTTCATAGTTTTTCTTTAATTTTGCATCCTTTAATAGACGTATTGCATCATCATACCTTGTCATGAGCCAGCCTTCCCCCAGATCCCCCAAAGATACAGGATAAAGAGGACGGGAAACGCGCAATTCTTTGTAGAACTCATACGCCTCATCTTTAAATGCCGCCGACGATAAGTGTTGTTCCGATAAAATAGCGGAGCTTTCCTCATTTTTTGAAACCATTCCTGCAAGCCTCCTTTTCCCGTAAAACATTGTTAATTTAATCCTTTATTAGCATTATAAACCACAATGGTAGATTATGCTATCTATATCCAACATTCGAAAAGTGCAGCAAAGTATTTTCAAATGCCGGTTCTTCCTTACAACTTTTAGATATGATGAAAGAATGAGCTTCGATATCTTAAAATCCGTACACGAAGAAAAACCGCGGAAATGAAGAAACGTTAAAAACGTGATATACCCTCACATTGAAGGCATACGCTGGATGGAAAATTGCGTGCGTTCGGCTGAACTTGAGTCAGCATGGGTTGATTTTAAATAAATGCGCCGCTATATCACAAGGCATTTTAGGCCGTGGTATGATCACGGCCTCTTCTATTGAACACTTAAAATTTAAAGCTCTTTATACATAAAATAGGAAAAGTCGGCATGTTTACACGCTCCGCTTGTATCCTGGCACTGTATGCCTACAAAAGCTCCTGTGAAGAATCCCCCTCCTCGGATATAATCGTCTGATAACTTTTTAGACTCTAACATGAGCTCAATTTTATGCCAGTCTTCTTTGTTAAAAGAATACGAGTAATGATACGTCTCATATTCTACATTTACCCTTAAATAAACATATTCTGTTTCGCCGGGGATAACAATTTTATCTTTTAGCGGCTGTGAAAACGAAAAGTTATCACATACCGTTACATCCAGAATGCGCCCAAGGTTTTCATCATACGTGATTTGCAGAGCCGTCCAATTCTCGGTGTTGTAGTAATTCACCAATCCGGCTGCTTGCTGAAAGGTATCGGGGTGGAATTCAACGGCCGTTTCCGCAACAAAATGGAGGCTTTGCCAGCGCCTTGCCACAAACGACTGGGTAAATGTGGATGTTAATGAGTCCTGGCCGAATAAGCGTAAATGGTTCGGCCTTTCCGTTAGTGAGCCTAATTCTTTCGTAAATGGAATCCGTAATGTCTGAAAGTTGATATTTAATGTTGAATCTTCAAATTGATCAATTTGCGGGTATGTCGATGGAAACTTTGTTTCACAAATACGGGGCGCTTCCACCTCAAGGCTCCCTTCTTTTCCCCCGACCACATAAGGCCATCCGTCTTTCCATGCCAACTTTTGAATCGCTGTTTCTCTTCCCAGAGGACAATATCCTCTTTGGTGAATCACCGAATCGTCATCCGGGTGAATCGGACGCCCTGTCAAATGAGCCAAATACCACTCACCTGTATGTGTTTGCACAATTGATGCATGTCCGCATTTTTGCAATGGATGTTGCGGAGCGTGCCAAGACGTTAAAATTGGGTTATCAGGGTGAACTTCGTACGGCCCTTCAATGTTTTTTGAGCGGGCAATCGTGGCTGCGTGCTCGAACCGTGTTCCGCCTTCCGCCGTTAATAAATAGTAATAATCCCCGATATGATAAAGGTGCGGTGCTTCAGTCAGTTTGATATCTGTACCTTTAAAAATGATTGTCGGATGTTTGATCAGCCTTTTTTCCTTTTCCGAATATTCCTGCATCACAATGCCCCCAAATGAATGGCGGTCTGTTCGATGGTCCCACAGCATATTTAATAAATATTTTCTTCCGTCCGTATCATGGAACAAAGAAGCATCAAAGCCGGAACGATTTAATGTGATGGGTTCCCCCCAATCACCGTCAACGGTTTCACAAGTGACCAAGTAGTTACGGCAGTCTTTCCATGCTCCATCGACAACCTTTACATCCGTATATACGAGCCAAAACTTGCCCTCGCTGTAGCTTAAACAAGGCGCCCATACCCCGCCTGAGTCGGGATTTCCTTTCATATCCAATTGCGAAATCCGCTGCAATGGACGGGCAACCAAACGCCAATTCACCAGATCTTTTGAATGATGGATTTGCACCCCCGGAAACCATTCAAAGGTGGATACAGCTATATAATAATCCTCACCGACTCTGCAGATGCTCGGATCGGGATTGAAGCCTTTCAGTACCGGATTGCTAATTTTCATCTTCATTCCTCCTCATCTTGAAAGTGCTAAGCTACCTTAAATGTCCAAGTCAACTTTATCTCTATTCTCTAATTCACGTACGACTTTGGCATATTTTTCTTCGTTTAAATGATAAAAATTAATGTCGATCATCGCTATGATCAGGAATATAACAGGGACGACAGTTGTCGTGATTAATATCCCTGTCAATGCTTCAGGAGATTGAACTTGACCGGCAACATAGCCGAACTTGTCCAGTATCAGTCCCGGAACGATTCCGCCGAGTGCCATGCCGAACTTAAAGAAAAAGCCGATAATCGCATAAATCAATCCGCCCAAGCGTTTTCCTGTCCGATATTCGCCGTATTCGATCGTTTCCGGAATAAGCGCCCACATATATCCCCCTGCTGTAACACTTCCTACTGCGGCAATGACACGAAAGAAGAGCACCAGAAACACATTGCTTGGCGGAATAATGAGAATGGCTAAAAGTCCAATGATATTTAATAATAAAGCGGCATTTAACAGCTTTCTCTTTCCCAGCCATTGATTGATTCGCGGTATAAACGGCAGAACGGCCAATGCAGGAAGACTTCCCAGCAAGCCATACCATTTCACAAGGTCTTCTCTGCCAACATTGTATGTCATGTAATAGATTCCGACAGAATTGCTGATCGAGTTGACGCCAAAGATAATAATGAAGAAAATGCTCAGTACAACCAATGGCCGATTCACCCGGAATTGCTCAAAAATATCAGAAAATTTGATTTTCTCATCCGGATTTTTCAGGGTGACCCTCTCTTTTGTACTTTTAAAACAAAAGATTAACAAACAGGCGCCAATGATGCTTAACATGCTCATCGTCAGCTGCCAGCCAAGAGCTTTGTTTCCGGTTGTATCACCTAAATAAGCAGATAATAATGGAACGAAAAAAGATACGATCAGTCCGCCGAGATTGGCAAAGACCATCCGAACAGATGTGATGCTGACGACCTCTTGATGATTTCTCGTCATTGCGGAAGTTAACGCACCGTATGGCACATTTATCGTCGTGTATGTAAGCGATAAGCCGACATACGTCACGTAAGCGTAGACTAATTTGCCCATATGGGAAAAGTCCGGTGTTGTGAAACAGAGGATGGCAAGTACAGAAAGAGGAAACGCACCAAACAGCAAATACGGTCTAAAACGCCCAAATTTACTATTTGTTCTGTCTACGATTGTTCCGATAAAAGGATCGGCAAGCGCATCAATCATTCGCACAACTAAAAACATCGTGCCGGCAGCCGCTGCTGATAAACCGTACACATCGGTATAGAAAAATAAAAGATACGTTGAAACGGTCGTGTAAATCAAATTACATGCCAGATCTCCAGAGGCGTAGGCAGATTTCTCAAACATACTGATTGTTTTAACATGTTCACCAGCCATATTCTTTCCCCCCTAAAAGCAGACGCTTTTTGATATCTACTAACCACTCAAGGTTTGTCCCCATCACAAGCTTTCAAACAATCGCGCTGCAATTCAGCGGATTTCTCCTCCAAACACGGCAAGCCTCCTTTCATTTTTTGTTCTGGACAGTGATCGCCCAACTTTGTTTATTCGTTAAACTAAGTTTAGTTCGTTATGAAAGCGTTGTCAATCATTTGTTATATGACACAAAAACAGATAGAAACAATGTGCTAAAAGGCACTAAAAAGTACCTATGTGACTTAAAAGTGCGCACTTCTTTTTTTGACTCTTCTGTTTGATAATGGGTATAGATGGTTATAAAGAAAACGGAGGGATGGATGATGAAACTTGATTTACAAAGAAAAACGGCATTGGTGACCGGGTCCACATCAGGGATCGGCAAAGCCATTGCCGCTTCACTCACGGAAGAAGGGGCGGCTGTCGTCATCAATGGGCGCCGGGAAGAGAAAGTCATAGAAACGATAGACGAATTGAAAGCGCGGTATCCTGAGGCTGTTCTTTATCCGGCGGCTTTTGATCTTGGGACCGAAAACGGATGCCAAGACTTGTTTGCCGCATTCCCTCAAGTTGACATTTTGGTGAATAATTTGGGGATTTTTGAGCCGGCGGATTTCTTTGAGATACCGGATGAGGAATGGTTTCGCTTTTTCGAGGTGAATATCATGAGCGGGGTAAGGCTCTCGCGCAGGTATTTACAGAAGATGATCGAGAAAAAGGAAGGCCGGGTCATTTTTATTGCAAGCGAAGCCGCGGTGATGCCATCACAGGAAATGGCGCATTACAGTGCGACGAAAACGATGCAGCTCTCCATTTCCCGGAGCCTGGCAGAGCTTACATCGGGCACAAATGTGACGGTCAATACCGTTATGCCGGGCTCAACCTTAACTGAGGGCGTTGAAACGATGCTGCATTCTCTCTATCCGGGCGAAAACCTGACCGCAGAAGAAGCGGAACAGCGTTTTATGAGAGAAAACCGGCCGACATCGATTATCCAGAGGCTGATTCGTCCGGAAGAAATCGCACACTTTGTCGCGTTTTTAAGCAGCCCGCTTTCCTCGGCGATCAATGGTGCCGCATTGCGGGCGGATGGCGGATTGGTCCGCAGCGTCATTTAAAAAAAGGCTGGAATGTTGATTCCAGCCTTTTTTTCATTGATTGACGTAAACATTTTGAAAGAATGCCGTCGCCTCCCACACGTTTAAACCAAGTAAGCCGCTGGAAAAAGTTGAGTCATTGGCATCGATCACTAAGCGGCCATCTAAATAGATGTTAAAGCGGGTACCGTTAGCCACCGTTTTAAGATGATAGGTTTGATTGATATCGATCGGTGTTTTATATTCGGCGATGATTGTAGCGTTTCCGTCTACAAACTTAAAAAATTTAACGACGTCATGTTTGGCGTCAACATTGGCAAGATAGCCGTTTTTGACATCTTGGTCAGCCCGAAACACAAGAGCCCCCGCCCCTCTTCCATTTCCATCCTTTATCGTGATATCGGATTCGTATGTGAAGTCTGTTCCCGATTTTGAAGATACAATGAAAGAATCACCGTCAGAGCGCCCTTGTTTTCCATCTATTGTGTCGGCCCACACGCCGTTGACAGTCGTCCAGCCGGTTAAATTGGACTTGAAGGGTGACGACCTCCATATGTTTTGCAGAGGTTGGATCGTAAGCGAGTTTAGCTTGACTAAACCGTTTGACGCATACAGCTCAAGACCTTTGCTGGATGGATCAGGGAGAATGATATCGGTGATCACCCGCCGTCCATCGTTTCCAAAGACTTCGACTGACGAGCGGTCCACAAAAATGCGCATCTTCACCTTTCCATCAATCGGACGCATTGGCGCCATATGCTTCCCATTGTTAAAGCTCGGATTGAAGGATATGTTTCCTGAACGGCTCCGGTCAACGAACAGACCGGCGCTGTTTGAATCATAACCGATTTTTGTATATTGATCTCCTTTTTTTCGCACCTTAAAACCGAATTCGGACGTCATCCCCGACAATATTTGAAATTCAGCATTGATTTCATAGGCATCCCCTGAAAAACCGGCCAGCAAATTCCTGCTTCGCGGTGAAATCATCTTGTGTCTCCACTCTTGTGACGCTCCCCGGATTGATTGAAGCTCCGCGACTGGGGTTTGAACGACTCTGAATCCCTCGGAAAGCGCTTTCAATTTTAGCTGTCTTGGAAGGGTCATGGCCCCTCTCCACGGGGATGTCGGCACATCGTTGGCATATTGCCAGTTGCTCATCCATCCTAACCAAAGCCGCCGTCCGTCTGAAGACGGGATGTCTGACCAAGTAACAGCCGCATAGAAGTCTTTACCGTAATCTGTCCAAAGGACCTGTTCCGGCGGATTTTCATTCTTAAAGGTCGTTCCATCAAAGCTGCCAACGAAGTACTGCATGCCTGATCCTCCTGAAACCGATCCGTTTCCAACACTGACTTGCATGACCCATTTTTTTTGATTTGGACGGCCTTCCACAGGAAGCTCAAATAAATCCGGACATTCCCATACTCCTCCATGGCTCCCCTGCCCGTGGCCAAATTGACTTGCATAAGCCCATTCCTTCAAATCGGGCGATGTGTACATCAAGATGCGATCTCCGGCGGCAAGCACCATCACCCACTTGTTTGTCTTTTCATGCCAAAACACTTTCGGATCGCGAAAGTCTTTTTTGCCCGGGTTTGGAATAACAGGGTTGCCTGCGTATTTCGTCCATGTTCTGCCTTTGTCATTGCTGTAGGCAATGCTTTGCACTTGAACGCCACCCCGATCTTGTGTGTAAATGGCGACAAGCGGCTTCTCTGCACCTGTTTGAAAACCGCTTGTATTATGCCAATCTACCACGGCGCTTCCGGAAAAAATCGTCCCTTTATCATCCGGTTCGAGCGCAACCGGAAGGTGTTCCCATGAGACTAAATCTTTGCTTACCGCATGACCCCAGTGCATCGGCCCCCATTTGAGGCCGTATGGATGATATTGATAGAACAGATGGTATTCCCCTTTATAATAAACCATTCCGTTTGGATCGTTCATCCAGTTGGCTTCAGGTGTGAAATGGTACTTTGGCCGATGCTTTTCATCATAGTAGCCCGGGTCGGCTGCAGAAACAGGAAGGGCTGACAACCACATCATCATCAAAATGATTCCAACTTGCATACATGCCTTTTTCACTTTTTTGCTCCTCTCTTTTTCCTTTTTAACACCTTACCGCCGCTTCCTGCTGCAGCTAAGCTACTATGATTATTGTCCAACAGCTGCTAAACGGCCAAGAATGTCTACGGCCGCACAGCCCGCTTCCATTTCGCGGCTGACTTTCTCCCTACTTCAAAAATCCAGCCCAATAGCCGAGAATCCCAATTACAAAAATACCCAATATAATCAACAGAGGATTCACACCTTTGCGCAGCATCCAGGCCACGAACAATGTCAATCCCAAAGGGAGAGCTCCCGGCATGATGCTGTCTAACACATTTTGCACCGTTTGAACATCGACTTTGCCTGACTCATCCTTAATTCTTGACACCACGACCGGGATGTTGATGGTGGTCCACTTGGAGACGAGGGCTCCCATGACAAACAAGCCGAGGATGGTGGCGCCTTCCGTCAACTTTTGAATGCGGTTTCCGACCAAGTCTTGCAGAATTTCCATTCCTTTTACATAACCGTATTTTAAACCGTAATACTTCGTGCTTAATCGAATCGCATTGATTAAGAAGAAAAACAGCAAAGGACCGGCGATGTTCCCGCCTAAAGCGAGCGATGCCCCTAAAGCCGCCAGTACCGGGCGCAATGTTCCCCAGAAAATAGGGTCGCCCACACCGGCCAAAGGTCCCATTAATCCGATTTTCATTCCGCTGATCGCTTTGGCGTCAATTCCTTTATTGTTGGCCATTTCTTCTTCCATGGCGGCTGTGACGCCGAAAATGGGCGCTGTCAGCCATGGATGCGTGTTGAACCATTCCAGGTGGCGCTGGAGCGCTTCACTTCTTTTCGCTCCCGGGCCGTAAAGCTTTTTAATCGCCGGAATCATGACATAGCAATACCCCATGGCCTGAACACGCTCAAAGTTAAATGATCCCAGCAAAAAATTGGAACGTATAAACATGCTGAAAATTTCTCTTTTCGTTAATCTTTTTTCTGTATCCATCTTCATCCCTCCTTATGATTTAGGCATCGAGATCATCATCGTCGTCATCATAGACAGCCACACTGCTGTCGCTGGCAGCGGCGACTGCGCCATGCGCGGTGTTTTTTTGCATGACCTGCTGATATAAGAGCGCCAGACAAAGCCCCAGTGCGCCAAACCCAACCAGGTTGAAATCTGTAAATGCTGCCAGTAAAAATCCGATATAGAAAAATGGCTTTAAATAAGGGATGTTCATCATATTGATGACCATGGCATACCCGACGACAACGATAATTCCCCCGCCTACCTGCAAACCTTTTGTGATGACTTCAGGTATATTTCCCAAGAAGGCCTGAACGGCGCTGACGCTGATCAATGCCACAATCAAAGTCGGGATCATGACCCGCAGCGCTTGAAAGACCATCGCGGTGATGTGCATGATTTCGATTCCTTTAAAATTCCCGTCTTTCGCATATTTGTCAGCGCGATGAATGAGAAAGACGGTGATTGTGCGGACAAAAATGGTCAGCGCCTGCCCTGCAGCGGCGAGTGCGACAGCCACGGCAATGCCTTCACCGATTCCCTGATCAGCGGTAATGACTAAAATCGTTGAAATCACAGAGGCGATCGCTGTATCCGGCGCCATGGCAAGACCGACATTCATCCAGCCGAGCGCCATCAGCTCAAGTGTTCCACCGAGAATGATTCCCGTCTTTAAATCACCGAGCACCAAGCCGACCAATGTGCAGGCAATCAGCGGACGGTGCGTCTGCCCCTCGTCCAGCACGCTGCCTATGCCTGTAATGGCTGCGATGATCAGCAACAAAACGATTTGTATGGTCGTCATCTTGTTTCATCCTCCTTTTATTTTGCGGCGTTTCTTAAAAGCTGCATAAAATCTTCACTGTTATCGGAAGGAAGCTGCCGCAGCTCCAGTTTCACACCCATTTCATGCAGTGCTTCAAACGCCTCGATATCTTTTTCTGTAACACTGACCGATTTTGTTATTTGCCTGCGGTTATTCTCAAAGCGCATGCCGCCGACATTGACTGTCTCGATTGGTACACCTGCTTCAACGAGGGACACGATATCACCCGGTTTTTCAAATAAAAGCATCGCTGTTGTATCCTGATAGCGCGGACTGTGAAACGCTTTGGCCATCTTCGAAATCGAGACGGCGCTCGCTTTTACATTAGAAGGCGCCACAGAAAGGATCAGCGTTTTTCTCATTTCATCAGCCGCAATCTCATCTGAGACGATGATGATGCGGTCGGCGGCATGAATTTTAATCCACCTTGTTAGCACCTGGCCGTGAATGAAGCGGTCGTCAATTCTTGCAAGTACAATCTTCATAATAATTCATCCTCTCTTTCTTGATGGGAGATTTTTACTTTTTCTAAATGTTCACTGCACACTTGAAAGGTTTCTTGACTCATCTTTTTCAAATTGCCGAGCAGCTCTTTCAGCGGCATATGTCCTCTCAAGCTTAAGGCTTCCAACAGAATCGGCAGGTTGACGCCGGCGGCCATATCGATTCTTCGGTCGCTGACGATGTAAGGGGTGGCCGCGTTATATGGCGTCCCTCCAAAAATATCCACCAAAAACAGAACTTCATGTTCCTCGGGAATGCCCTTCAGCGTCTCTTTATATTTTTCTTGCAATGTTTGGATGCCTTCACCTTTCAAAAACGGCACCGCCATGAGGTTGTCTTCTTCACCGAATATCATGCCTGAAGACTCTTTTAATGCTGTGGGAAAATGTCCATGTCCACTGATAATGACTGAAATCATGATGTTTGCTCCTTTCCTTTTTTCGTTCGCTTATTATTCATGCAAGTATCGTGCCAAGGTAGGAGTATCAGCATTTTTTATTGAATCTTAAGTCGGTGATTTTTTCGGTATGAAACACATTTCAAATAAAAAATAAACCTGTATTAAAATGGGGGTCCATTTAATACAGGTTTATAGAAAAAAGGCGGATTTAAAACAGCCTGCATTTCATGAAGACTGCAATTCTTCGGCAAAAATCGAGGCGATAAACAGTTTTTCATCACGGCTGATGTTGAGTCCGAGCTTTTCTTCGTAAGGTATTAATGTCTGCTCCGTCACGCGGTAGACCCGTTCCAGCTGATCGGTTATCTCTTCTTCGTCCGCAAAAGCGATCGGGTTCTGTTTGATCACCCTTTCAAAAGCAAATGCGGTGTGTACGATGACTTTGATCATCACTGAGTTGTTTAAGATGATGCCCAATTCGTCCTGGATTGTTTGCAGCCACTCCAATAAAATCTCTGTAATATGGTACGGGTTCAAAAAGACCAGATACTTTTTCAAACTATCTTCGCAAAGCTCCCGCACAACGATATTCGGGCTGGTTAGTCCGACGTTTGCCGGTGCATGACCTTTTGTGATCGCCTGCTGAAGAATTTTTTCGCCTTCTCCTTCAATTAATACTTCCAAAGATACATGGGGAGCGTCGATTTTCGGGTTTTTCGTTCCGACTGTGGCAACGATCTCATATTCTTGTTCGATTTTTTTGATGCTGTTTGCCAATTTCATGGATGAAACGGTCAGGATTTTAATCGGATCATCAGATGCTTTGTTGACGATCGTTGTTAAAATCTCTTCCAGCTTTTTGGCCGTTCCGCTGCCTGTCGTGCAAATCGAGACCAGCGCCTTCCTTTTGCCGGATGCCGCAGGCTGCTGGTCCCATAATTCGATAAAGTCCTTTTTAACCGAATCATAGATCGCATGAAGGTTTAGATTCAGATAGTTCACCTTTCGAACCGCATCCAGCACCATTGCTGTGGTAACATTGCTGATCGTTTTGATTTTGACGCCGGTTTTTTCTTCGAGCCTGCTTCCCAGCATTGCAAGCGATCCCATGTCGACGAGCATTAAAACGCCCTCTCCTTCGTCCACTTCCTCAACCTTTACCGCCAGGCATTCGATGATTTCCGCCGGTGATACAGTAAGGGGCATATCCACGGCTACAATCGGGGTGCTGCCCAACAGTTCAGTTGCCACCTCCACCAGGGAACTTGCCATGCTGTTTCCGTGTGCAGCCACGACAATCCCCACCCTTTTCGTTTCCTCCAATGATTTGATCGAATGAATGAGCATCGTTAAATAGATGACTTCGATTTCCGGAATGACGACTCTAAAATATTCTTCAATCTTATCTTTGAAAATCAGGGCGACCTGATATTCTTTCACATGGGTGTCACGGATTTCGTCCGTCTCCTGTGTATTCAAGACATCAATTTGCTTTCCGCGCTTTAAAAATGAGTCGATATGCATGCTTAAAAAGTAGATGAATTTACGGTCAAATTTGCAATTCAGCTCATGTTCGGCAACTTCTTTTAATGCTTTCGTAATGTGAAGCACATCGTCTTCCACAAATTTCAGCAGGCTGTAGTTTTGAAATGTTCGTTGATGGAAAAAGCTGCGGACATGCAAATGGATATCAGTTAAAATGTATTGATTAATCTCCTTTTTTGATAAACCTTCCTGATTTAAGATTTTGACTTTTTCCTCTATCAAATGATACAGATTAAAGGAAAGATCGTCTTCGATCTTGGTTGTTTCATCCTCGACAATCGGCGAAATGATCGTGGTAATATTGACATATTCAGAAATCATTTTGCTTCTTTCAATATTTTTGCTGCTGGAAATCCAGTCTTGCTTGATGTCCTCCGGAAGGTCGCGGACGGTCAGTTCCACAACATCTTCCCGGTCCAGGTGGTTTAAAAACCCGTGTGCACAAACAAGCTGTACATTCGATTTCAGCTGTCCCACATTTCCGAATTTCGCCGAATGAATCAGCGCGTTGTACACATCAATGTGGACGCTTAAATTTTTCTTGATCCGCTCTGCTTCTTTCCCCAACAAAAACGTCGTCAGCTCGACTCTTTCCTGCAATGATCGTTCATCAAGCGAGGGAATATGTATCGTCATCGGAATTCTTCGCAGAAATGTTTTTAATAGAGCAGAGCTCGGGTTTTCTGTCGTCGCGCATATGAACAATACCTTTGCTGTCCGTTTATGTTCCGTCTCCCCAAGCCTGTTATATGTTCCGCTGTCAATAAAATAAAACAGCATTTCCTGTCCTTCCGGGGGAAGGCGGTGGATCTCATCCATAAACAGAATGCCGCCGTCGGCCTGTTCGACCAAACCGACTTTATCGTCGCCGGCGCCGGTAAAGCTCCCTTTTTTATGTCCAAACAATTGCGAAAGCAGCAATTGCGGATTGTTATAGTAGTCTGCACAGTTAAATGTAATAAATGGAGCGCCCGGCTTCAATATGTCGGAATAAATGGCGAACTGGTAAATCCGGTTGGCAAAAAGCGATTTGCCCGAACCCGTCGGTCCTAAAAGGAGCATATGGAGGCCGTGCGGAGGATAAAAGACAGCGGCTTTCGCTTGCGAGATCGCTTTTTTTAAGCTGCCTTTCGCCCCGATCATAAGTTCCAGCGGATTCGTGGAAATATCCCGGCGGGGCTTTTTCGAATGGCCGGCATACTGCTTCAGTTCCTCGACTTCCATCACGTCTTTATTCCATTTACGTCCGAACGTTTTTTCCACCGTTTCAACAGGGACATAACGAACAGGGAATGTTTTAACTTTGATGACCTTTTTCGAGCGTACAAGGTTGTTCAATTCAAAGCTAACATTGGAGCGCTCCATTTTCAGCTGTTCAGCGATTTCTTTTGCAGAATATCCTTGCACCTTTAAAAGGTGATCCAAGGTTGTTTCATGAAAATTTTGCATAAGCTGCTGATACACTTTATCGATTCTTTTCATGTCTATCATCCTTTGTCCTTTTTGGATATTGTCCGTTGCCGTTTGCTAGTTTTTTAGAAAATTCCGAATACGAATCCTGAGTGTTAGCCGGACGTTTGAACGCATCAAGCGTTTCATCTCATATTAAAAAGGATTCTAGATATTCCATATGCGATATTGGTCATAGATACCCCCTTCCAAAGTACTGTTTGTCAATAGTTTACCATTCTCTGAAACGATCATATATATCGATGATGATATTTTTCTTGCAAATGACAAGAGCGGAAGGTAAGGAATATTGATGCCTATTCAGATGAGTAGGATGCGGGGGAACGATTTCAAATCAAACGGCCCTCATCTGATGAGGGCCGTTTTAACCTTTGGCGGGAACATTCGCTTACTTGCCTCTATGCTTCGCTTTTGCCTTTTGCTTTTTCAAGCGGTATTTTTGCATGTTTTCCTGTTCCCGGCGGTGTTTATTCAAGCGTTTTTTCTTTTCTTTTTTGGCTTGCTGTTCCTGTTTGATGGCTTCTTGAGCTTTAGTGGATATCCGGGCATGCTTCATTTCTTTGGCCACTTGGCGCTGAAGCCTTTTCGGATTGATTTTCCTTTCGGGTTCAGCTTGTATCCGAATCCCTTCCTGTTCAGCATCTGCAATGATCCGCATAAGCTGATGGTTGACAAACTCGAGCACTTCCTTATCTTTCGGCTCCTGGCCAAACATATGGCGAAATGCCCTTAATTTGCCTTCCCGTACAACTTCAATAATCCCGACGTAAAACTGGCCATCATGGTAAATCGTTAATTTCATCACGATTCCCTCCTCTATTAAAACTTACGAAGAATGATGGACATCCCGAGGAGGGGAAGGTTACTGACATCATCAAGATGCATCTGGACTACCAACCGGATCGTGTTTTTTCATTCTTCTAGATCAATGTAGCAGACTTTTCAATTCAATGGAAGGGTGTTCCGTTTATTTTCTATGACCTTTTATGTCGCCCCCATCAGTTGCGGGCATTCGATGTGAATGTAAATGTCTCCTTTAACATTCTTCCTTCAGTTCCTTTTTCCGTCCATAGGATATCGACTTCTAATTCCGATGCTTTTTCGGCTACTAAAATATTGCTGTAGCTGACAGGCGTTCCATTATTCAAACTTTTGGCCAACAAAGCTTCCTCCTTGTGATCACGACGTTCGTCACGCTTGCCGAAAAGAGAATACTTCGTTTCGGAGTGCGGATCATTTCTAAAAAGATGAATTTCCGCTGAAGCTATATCGCGGCCGATTTTTTGAACCTTGACCGAATATGTTTGATATTTTCCTTGTTCAGCTTTTGCCAGGTTCTTTCCTTCTTTCGCTTTGCCGATTTCAACCGTCCATTGGTCTGTCTTCTGCTTGACCGGCAATTGCTGAATATTGAGCGCGTTTGCTGCCGAAATTGGCGAAAGCGCGCTTGCAATACAAAATGCACCAATGGTAAACAACAGTTTTTTCATCATAAACCTCCTCATGACGTTTTTAATATGTTGGCCCTCCCCCGTATGGATGATGCATTTGTTCATGAAAAAAGGAAGCGGATTGATCCGCTCCCTTTACGATTTAGACAATAACATTCTCAGTTTTGAAATCGTGTTTTCTTTTTCCAACGGTCTATACACCGTGAGCTTTAAATCAGGCGCATCGTATAATTGCAGAGTGACATGCTCCATAAACATCGTGCCGGCCGAAGGGTGATTAATTTCTTTTTCACCGGCGGGCGTGCCGAGGATGTCATGATGATTCCACCAGCTGCGAAATTCAGCGCTTTTTTGCGACAACTCATCGATCAACTCGTTGATCCATTCTTCTCCAATGAAGCGGGAAGCTGTGAATCGAAATTGCGCCAGCAGTCTTTTCGCATGGCTTTCCCAATCAGCCAGAAGTTTTTGATAGTCCTTGGAACAAAAACAGCGCCAAATCGCATTTTTTTCTTTATGACTCATCCGTTTAAAATCGCCGAACACCAAACACGCCGCTTCATTCCAGGCAATCACGTCCCACTTTTCATCTGTGACGTAGACGGGACAATCTTTTAAATGCTCAATCAGATGCTGAACGGCCGGGTTCAAGTGTTGTTTGGTGCTTTGCAGTTCATAGAGCGGGATTTGCTGTCCAGCCAACAGAAAGACATGCTTTTTTTCCTCATAGTTTAATTTGAGAACTCTCGAAATGCTTTCCAGCACCTGTGTCGATACTTGGATATCCCTCCCCTGCTCAAGCCACGTATACCAGGTCACCCCAATGCCGGCAAGCTGGGCCAGTTCTTCTCTTCTCAGACCTTTCGTTCTTCTTCTCTGTCCGAGCGGCATCCCGTATTCTTCGGGGGATACTGTTGACCTTTTTAATTTCAAAAAATCGCCCAACTCTTTTCTTTTCTCTTTCATTCCATCCAAAATACTCACTCCTCCTGCGTGGCGAACATCTTCTATTTAAGATTCTACATGAAAAAGGAGCGGAATGAAGATAGAACCTGCTATTTATTGTGATGAGTGGGATTCTTCTGGATCCCCGTTTCGCTCGGCAAACACTTCTGAGGCGACCGTTAATATTGTGTTAAGGCCGTTTGGAAAACCTGAATAAATGATCATCTGCATCATCACTTCGATGATCTCTTCCTTTGTCCATCCGGCATTTAGCGCACCATTGATATAAAACGGCAGCTGCTCTGTGTTTCCAAGCGCGGTTAGACCCGCTACTGACGCCAGCAGCCTGGACTTCAATTCAAGGCCCGGTCTTGAAAAGATCTGGCCGTAGTTAAACTCCACGGCCAACTTTCCAAGATCAGGGGCAATCGATTCTTTGAAACTGTTTACAATTTCTTCGTAATGGTCTTGATCAATTTGTTCTAATACTTTAAGTCCTTTTTTATAATTGTCGCACATTTGCATGATCTATTCTCTCCTCGCATTGAATTTTTTGGGCAGGCTTGTCGGAAATCAACAGTGATGTGAAGGCGATACCGGTCATCAGTATTCCGAGCGCACAAACACCTGGCCAATTGAAGCTGCTCCAGGTCAAAACGCCCAGGAATGAACCCAAGGCGCCGCCGAGGAAAACCATAACCATCAACATACCGTTGAGACGGCTTCTCATCTCACCGGACAATTGAAAGATCATAGCCTGGCTTACAACCTGATTGGCTTGCGTGCCCATGGTGACAAAGAGCGCTCCTATAATGACGGCTATTAAAGATATTTTCCCTAAAAAAAGGAGGATAAAAGCAAATAATGATAATGACATGCACAGCACATTTGCAAAAACGTGCCCCCTCTTGTCAATAATTCGCCCGATCACAGGAGCAGCAAAGGCGCCTCCGATTCCGACAAGCCCAATCATTCCTGCGCCCTGGCTTCCATAGGTATAAGGTGGATCATTCAGCAGAAAAACAAGCGTCGTCCAAAACAAACTAAAAGCGCCAAACATAAGACCTTGGCTCAAACAGGCTTTTCTCAGAGTTTTTTCCTGCAGGAGCAAAGGCCCCAGAGATGCCAAAAGTTTTCTATAGTGAACGGTGTTTGCAACCTTGCTTTTCGGCAAAAACAAACGAATCAGCACCATGATCATGACTGATGCCGCACACGTGATCCAATACACCGACCTCCAGCCGTACTGCGAATCAATGATGCCGCTAAAAAGCCTTGCTCCCAAAATTCCGCACACCAGGCCGATTGCAACATTGCCGATCACTTTTCCTCTCTCCGTCTCACGGGCAAGGTCTGCTGCAAAAGGAACGATCAATTGCGGGATGATCGTAAAAAACCCCAGCAGAAGCTGTACTGTCACAAGCCAGAAAAAATTCACGGCAATCGCTGAACTGGCAGAACAGAGACAGACAAGTAACAACAGATTTAAAATCAGCCGGCGCCTTTCAAACATATCGCCAAGAGGAACCAGCATTAAATTTCCCAATGCGTAGCCTGCCTGGGTGATTGTCGCGATCATGCCCGTCTCGGCGGCTGTTGTGTGAAACGTATGCGCCATGCTGACCAGAAGCGTTTGATTTAAATAGATATTTGCCACAGTAAATCCTGAAATCACCGCCATTAGGAGAATCAACCCTTTCGAGACCCCAGAATTCAGCTTTTCCATTTTGTCACCCCCTTACGCTATGCATTATAAGTGACTTCGAACATAGGAAAATAGCAGTGTATTGATCATAGTATCAGGAGTACCATGACTAAGAGCACCTGCTCTTCACGTTTTACTTTTACTTCCTCAAGGGTAAGAAAAAAGAGATGGGGGGAATGGAACAATGTCAAAAGAAGCAAACGAGATGCAGCAGCATATGGACCGATATGAATTGTTTTTCAAAAAAAGATATAAGGTGCTCCATACAGTAAACGACTTTCTCATCGGTCTTTTATTTTTTGTCGGGAGCTTCTTCTTTTTTTCGGCCACGTTGAAGCCCGCGGGAATCTGGCTGTTTGTCATCGGAAGTTTTCAGCTGATGACAAGACCTGCGATTCGCTTCATACACGATGTTCATTACAGAAGATATCTTGAACGCCGGTTGATGCGGACGAATTCAGATTAGGCGAACCTTTATATGAATCTTTTATTTGTGCTAAAATAAAGTCATCTTTTGACAGAAAGGAGTGCTACGATGAAAAAATATCTACTTATGACAACCAGAACCGAGAACTTTAACGATCAATATGTGCCGGCCCATTATGAATTTTTGGACAGGCTGAAAGCCGAGAACCGCCTGGACATGTTCGGCCCTTTCAGCGATGCATCCGGAGGTGCGTATCTCATCAGGGCAAAGTCTCTCAAAGAAGCAACAGAAATCGGACATTCCGATCCGATTGTTGAAAGCGGCTCTTCCACACTGGTGATCAAAGAATGGCAGATCAAATAAAAGCTTCATATGCAATATAAACCTTCCCTGCGCGGGAGGTTTTTTTATGAACATACTCCGTCCGAAAAAATATAAAGAAACGGCCTTTTCGACCGATACTTATTTTGACTCCAAAAAAACCTATTGAAAAATTGGGTATTTTAACCTATGATAATAGGAGTGTTCGTACTGAGAACAGGAGGTGGATATTCGAACAGATCAAAAGCCCGCTTATTTCAGCTGTATGGAGCGATTGAAAGAGGATCATTCCAAAAAGAACGTTGCCGGCAGGATGTAGGCCTAAAAAACAAGGTTCATTTTGGGGTGCAGAAAATCTTCATGGGCAACAATCTTAAACTTTTATTCTTTCACAGCAATTGGAATATGCAATGATTAAAACATTTATTTTTATTGCCGCTGTTCATAGAAGAAGTTTACGGTTGCTTGAAGCTTCGTTGCTGGAAGGGCAGATCATAAACAATGATGCAAGCATTTGACGGGTGACGGCAGCGATTTTGGACAAAGAAGCCTGTGCCAGTAACGGTACCGGCAAAAAAAAGGAGTTTTTACATATGAAAAGAACGACAGAATTTGTACTAGGTCTAATTGGCGGTATTTTCGGTTTTATCGGCGCTTTTATTGCATTGATGATCGGCGGCATCGACGCTGCATTCAGCTCATCCGGCACAAGTCAAATCGTTGGACTTGGATGGGGAGCGGTCTTCTTTTCCATTCTCGGTATTGTTGGATCAGTCATAGTGAGGAATAAAGCAAAACTTGGCGGAATCATGCTTTTAATTTCTGCAATCGGCGGATTTATTTGTATTTTCATGTTCTACATTTTATCGGGCGTTCTGCTTTTCATCGCCGGTATCATGGGATTGGTCAGAAAAGAGAAAACAATAGCTGCATAACGTATCAAAAAGAGGCCGGGTGTGTATCCGGCCTCTTTTCATTCCATTCACTTTTTCAGCCATTCCTCGCCGGAGTCAGCCAACCTCTGTAATTCATTCATAAAAACACCCGCATGCCAGCCGTCACACACCGCATGGTGAACCTGCAGGGAAACCGGCAGCAGCGTCTCTGTTCCATTCGAAAAGAATTTCCCGTTTGTGATGATCGGCAGCAAATGTCCGCTGTTTGCAAGGTTCAAATTGAAGCTTGTAAAGCTTACCCATGGAATAGAGGAGATCGAAAACGCGTTGGCCGGGATATTTTCCTTAGCCCACAGTCCTTTGTTGTTTCCAAAGCGAAGCATGTCTTTCAGATGGTTATGATAAAACCGCGAAAAATCAATATCATACTCCGTCCATACGGCGGAAAAGGTTTGTTCTTTATGATGAAAAACCGTATAGCAGGGATTCATCTGCTCCCATACCCCGAGCTCACCCTTCTCATTGTAGCCCGTTCTGAATTCTGGATAGGCTTGAACAACCCTTGAAACCATGTAAATAAACGCGGGATAAAGCTTGATGTTCTGTTCTTTCAGCACCTCCAGCATTGCACTGATATTCAGGTTTGCCGTCAGGCTGAAAGAGCATTTCCCTTCTGACATGAAGTGTTCAAAATAAGGTTTTCGATGCCAATGCTCCAGGTCTATTCTTTTAAAATTCATGCTTGATCCTCCTAAAATAATAGAATATTTATTTTAGGAGGCGAACTTCTCTGATTTCTTCATCAGTCTCACCCCATGGGTCTTTTATCCAAGTGTAGTCCTTTAAAGATTCAGAATCAAGTGCGGTCAGCCGCTTTCTGAGCACATGATTTTTTTCTTTGTCATCTTGCGATCCCATTCTTTACACGAACACATACACCCTTTTTCAGGTTATACTGACATACAGCGGGGTGATCATATGAACAGTAAATCGGAATTGACGCCTGAACGGTGGCGGGCGATTGTCGAAAACGACCGGTCTTATGACGGCGCTTTTCTTTATGCGGTAAAAACAACGGGAATCTTTTGCCGTCCCTCCTGTAAATCAAGGGCTCCCCAAATTGAAAATGTCCGTATATTCCAAAATGCAGAGCAAGCTCTAGCAGCGGGCTTTCGTCCGTGCAAGCGCTGCCGGCCGGACGGTGCGCTGCTTCCCGATGAAGAGCTTGCAGAACAAGTCGCACACATCATCGCCACACATTACCGTGAACCCTTGACGCTCAAAGCACTAGCCGACATAAGCCATGTCAGCCCTTTTCACCTGCAGCGGATATTCAAACGGATCAAGGGTGTTTCTCCGGTAGACTATATCCGGCAAAAAAGAATCTCTGAAGCGGGCAAGCTGCTCGCCTCTTCAAATCAACCGATGGCGGAAATTGCCGCGGCGATCGGCATCGCAAATGCGGATTATTTTGCCGTCCTCTTTAAAAAAATCAAAGGACAAACGCCGACAGAGTACCGGCAGATGAAGCGGAGGAAGTAGCCAATGATTGAAAAAATCTTGCAGTGGAGTCAGTTTGAATGGGGCAGCTGGACTCTCACAATCGCGGCATCAGCAAAAGGGCTTTGCTATACAGACTTCGATCAGAAGGGCTCACGGAAGCTGGCCGACTGGGCCAGTAAAAGGTTTCCGGACCTTGCTGTCGTCCGCGATGATGAAAAGCTTCAGCCATACACGGATGAATTGACGGCTTATTTTAGCGGGCGGTGCAGGCATTTCAGCCTGCCCGTTGCTCTCACCGGCACGCCTTTTCAGCTCTCGGTCTGGCACGCTTTGCGCATGATTCCTTATGGAGAAACACGCACATATTCGGAAATCGCCGTTGTGATCCAAAGGCCGGACGCTGTTCGGGCCGTTGGCGCCGCGATCGGCGCCAATCCGCTTTTAATCGTCATCCCCTGCCATCGTGTCATCGGAAAAAACGGCAAGTTGACAGGCTACCGGGGCGGTCTGGAGATGAAACAGCACTTGCTCAGGCTTGAAGGCCGACAGAGCGGAGATTTGGGAGACTAAGGCGCTGTTTGCTGTCAAATCTAAACTTTTTCATCTGAGACGATATGAATGTCGATACCGTCCGTATGCCGCATGATGCTGTTGACAATGGAACCTTTCGTGATTTCCTCCCATCTTGAGCGAGCGGACTGCCCCAGCACAATCTGGGTGATGCTTTTTTTCTTCGCGATCTCGGTAATCGTTTCTGACACATAGCGTTTGCCGGAAGGTTTAAATATAAAAATAAACTCGGCGCCAAATTGGGCACAGAGGCGTTCCCATTGACTGATTTTGTCGCGTTCGTGTTTTCCCAGCCGCTCTTTTGACTGGGGGGAAACCGTCAGCACAAACAGATTGGCTTTCAGCCTGCTCGCAATTCTCCAGCCGCGGCGAATCAGTTTTTCGGCATTTTTCCGTGCTGCACGCAGACGAGTATTTTTTCATTTGTTCCCCTTGGCCGCCGGCTCCCATTGAAACCGGTCCGCTCCATCCGGTCATCCACATCATCTGCCACTTCGCGCAAAGCGAGTTCTCTGAGCGCCGCTAAATTATTTTTGGTGAAAAAGTGGGATAAAGCCTGTTTTATTTTATGTTTTTCATAAATTTTTCCTTCCCGCAGCCGTTTTTGCAATGTTTCAGGGGTGACATCGATCAGGATAATTTCATGAGCCCTATCCAAGACGCGGTCAGGAATCCGTTCCCTTACTTTTACACCCGTCACATGCTGAACAATATCATGAACGCTCTCTACATGCTGAATATTGACCGCAGAGAGAACGTTGATCCCTTCTTTCAAAATATCTTCTGCGTCCATATAGCGTTTTTCATTCTTCGATCCGGGAATGTTTGTATGCGCTAGTTCATCTATGATCACAAGATCGGGCTTACGCTCAATGATCGCGTCGACATCCATTTCTTCGAGCATTTTTCCTTTGTATTCGATTTTCCTCTTTGGAATGATCTCCAAATCATTCATTAAAGCGGCCGTCTCTTTCCTGCCGTGCGTTTCGATTAGACCGATGACCACATCTATGCCCTCACGTTTTAAACCATCGGCCTCCTGCAGCATTCGGTACGTTTTCCCGACGCCGGGAGCCGAACCGATAAAAATCGTCCAATGCCCACTTTTCAGCATTTCAATTTCAGCCAATAGTTCCTCCGGTGTTTTTCTTCTAAAGTCCCGGGGGTTTTTTTGCAATAGTCAGCCCTCCTCGGAATGTCTTCCCCAATGTCTGCAGTATCTAGACATTGAGGAGACATCACTAATTCAGCCTTTCCTTCAAATCAATGTTTAGGAGCAGTACATTCACACGCGGTTCACTGAAGATGGAAGCATTTTTTGTATGTCTATGAACCAATTGTTCAAGATCTCTCTGTGAAACTCCTGTCAGTCTGCTGATTCTTGGAATTTGAACTCGTGCGCCGTCCGGGCTGATATCGGGGTCTAACCCCGATGCAGAATTCGTGATGACATCAACCGGAATCCCTTTGACAGGAACATCGGGATTTTCCTTTTTCCATGATTCAATTGAAGTTTTGATCCGCTTCAACAAAGCTGGATTTGACGATGCCTCATTCGGTGATCCCGACCCTGCCGCATCATAGCCGATGCTTGATTCCCTGCCGTGAAAAAAACGCGGATCTGTAAATGACTGCCCGATTAGCGCCGAGCCGATGATTTCTCCTTTTGGATTATAAACAAGACTTCCGTTTGATTTTTCAGGCATAACCGTCTGGGAAATTCCTGTCATCGCCAAGGGATACGCCAGCCCGCACATGATCATAAGTAGCAAGCTGACCCTGACAACCGCTCCTAATTCTTTCATTATCATCATCTGTCCTCCTTACATGATCTGAATCAACATATCAATCAGCTTAATCCCGATAAACGGAACAATCACACCTCCAAGTCCATAGATCAATAAGTTGCGGGCCAATAAAGCATTTGAGCTCATCGGTTTGTATGCTACTCCCTTTATCGCCAACGGGATGAGAAGCGGAATGATCACCGCGTTAAAAATCAGTGCCGATAAAATGGCCGACAACGGTGAAGCAAGCCCCATAATGTTCAGTGCTTTGATGTCGGGAATGGCCAGCATAAACATCGCCGGAATAATGGCAAAGTATTTGGCAATATCATTTGCAATGCTAAACGTCGTTAAAGCGCCGCGGGTCATGAGCAGCTGCTTTCCAATCGACACCACTTCAATAATCTTCGTCGGATTCGAGTCAAGATCCACCATGTTCGCCGCTTCTTTTGCCGCAGTCGTCCCGCTGTTCATGGCAATCCCTACGTCAGCTTGGGCCAGCGCCGGCGCATCATTTGTCCCATCTCCCGTCATGGCGACTAATTTTCCCTTCAATTGTTCCTCTTTGATGACGTTGATTTTATCTTCCGGTTTGCATTCCGCGATAAAATCATCGACCCCGGCCTCTTTGGCGATGGTTGCAGCGGTAAGCGGATTATCACCCGTACACATCACCGTTTTTATTCCCATTTTGCGAAGCTCTTCAAAACGTTCTCTCATCCCCGGTTTGACGGTGTCCTTCAAATAAATCAAACCGAACATTCGATCATCGGCCGCCACGGCCAGCGGAGTACCGCCTTCTTTTGAAATCTGTTCGCTTTTTTGATCAAGATCCTGCGGAATCGTTCCGCCGTTTTCTTCGACCCACTGTTTCACGGCATCGACGGCACCTTTGCGTATTTTTCTTCCATCCGGAAGATCAGCTCCGCTCATTCTTGTTTCCGCTTTGAAGTCGACGAAATCTCCGCCTTCAACAACAGATGAGTCGTATTGGATTGTCCGTTTTTTGGCGAGTTCGATGACAGAGCGCCCTTCCGGTGTTTCATCATGAACCGAACTGAGAGCTGCATATTCGCCGACAGACTGCAGTGTTTCTTCTCCGACCGGCACAAACTCACTAGCCATCCGGTTCCCAAACGTGATCGTTCCCGTTTTATCGAGAATGATCGTGTTAATATCACCGGCGGCCTCGACAGCTTTCCCCGACATCGCCAGCACGTTAAACCGGGTGACACGATCCATCCCCGCAATCCCGATCGCCGACAAAAGCCCTCCAATCGTCGTCGGGATCAGACAGACAAGCAGTGCAATCAGGATCGCGGGATCAAGTTGAAAACCGAGGTAAGCCGTAAACAACGGAAGTGTCACAACAACAATCAGAAAAATGATGGTCAAGCTCATTAACACGGTGTTCAAGGCAATTTCATTCGGGGTTTTCTGCCTTTCCGCTCCTTCGACCAAGGCAATCATCTGATCCAAAAAGGTTTCACCGGGATCGCTTGTGATTTCGATTGTAATCGAATCGCTGATGACGCGGGTCCCACCCGTGACAGAACTAAAATCGCCACCCGCTTCTTTGATAACCGGGGCGGACTCACCTGTAATGGCCGATTCATCAACGGAGGCGAGACCATCGATCACTTCGCCGTCTCCGGGAATCATTTCACCTTGGGATACAATGACAATATCCCCTTTTCGCAGATCGTCTGATGACACTTTTTCGCTTCTGCCATCCATTACTTTATTGGCCCAGATCCTTTTTTTCGTCTGTTTTAAAGAATCCGCCTGCGCTTTTCCCCTTCCTTCAGCCAATGCTTCAGCGAAGTTGGCGAACAAAACCGTAAAAAGCAAGATCACGGAAACTGCCGGGTTGAACCAAGGAGCCGCCGCGCTTCCGAAATACTGCGGAAAAATGGAAAGCAGAACGGCAATCAAAAAACCAACTTCCACCATAAATATAATCGGATTTTTAACCATACGTCTCGGATCTAATTTTAAAAAAGCATCTTTGATCGCAGCTTTTATGATTGTTTTGTCCATCATACGCTTTGGCTTGCGAACCGAATCTGAAACGATCGGCAAATCGTTCATTGATAAAGCCCCCCTATCATCATGTTAAAAACTCTGCAACCGGCCCCAACACCAACACAGGAAAGAAGGTGAGTGCTCCGACAATCAAAATCGAGGCAACAAAAATGCCGCCAAACAGACTTGTATCCGTCCGGAATGTGCCGGTCGTTTCCGGGACGGCTTGTTTTTTCAACAAAGATCCCGTGACAGCCAGCAATGTGACGATTGAGAAATAACGGCCGATGAACATCACGATCCCGGTTGTTATATTCCAGAATGGTGTGGCATCTCCCAGTCCTTCAAAGCCGGAACCGTTATTCGCGGCTGAGGATGTATACTCATATAAAACCTGGCTGATCCCGTGAAAACCGGGATTTGAGATCGCATCTTGCCCGGCCTGTGTATACATTGCAAGCGCTGACGCCCCTAGAATCAACAGGGGATGAATCAGCAGCGTGACAGCAATGAGCTTCATTTCTTTTCCTTCAATTTTTTTGCCTAAAAACTCAGGTGTTCTCCCCACCATTAAACCGGAGAGAAAAACGGAGACCATCGCATACAAAAGCATGTTCATAAATCCGGCACCAATTCCGCCAAAAACCGTGTTCAGCATCATGTTGAGCAATGCCATAAGCCCTGTGAGAGGCGCCAGCGTATCGTGCATCGTATTGACCGCACCCGTTTCAGTTGCGGTGGTGACCATCGCATAAAAGGCTGAATTCAATGTTCCAAAACGGACTTCTTTTCCCTCCATACTGCCTTCATCATGGCTGATCCCCAGCTCGCTGACAGCGGTGTTTCCTCCCGATTCCGTCATAAAGGCTGCACCGGCGGCGATTAAAAACAAAAGACCGGCCGATACAAAAAGGATCCGTCCCTGTTTTTTGTTCCCTACCATTTTCCCGTAGGTAAACGGCAGTGAAATGGTGATGAGAAGCATCAACAAGATTTGAACCGCATTGCTCCATCCATTTGGATTTTCATATGGATGGGAAGAGTTGACCCCGAAATACCCTCCTCCGTTGTTTCCCAGTTCTTTGATGGATAAAAAAGAAGCGACCGGCCCGCGCAAAATCGTCTGCTCCCCTCCGGTTAGCGTATGGGCTGTGGCGGTCGGGCTGAGCGTCTGAGGTACCCCTAAACCGACAAAAACAAGGGCCGCAACAACGGAGATCGGCAGTAAAATCCGGGTGATAGAGCGAATCAGATCGACAAAGAAATTGCCGAGCGGCTTTCCGGCAAGCCCCCGAATCATCGCCATCGCTGCAGAGAGGGCGGTGGCAGGCGCCGCAAACATTAAAAAGGTAATGGCGATCATTTGCGACAACAGAGAAAGACCGCTTTCACCGCTGTAATGCTGTAAATTCGTATTGGTCATAAAACTGACGGCTGTATTAAAGGCAAGCGTCGGCTCCATACCCGCAACGTTTGTCGGATTGAAAGGCAATACCCCTTGCAGGCGGAAAACGAGATAGACCGTGCAAATCATCACCGTGTTGGTCAAAACAAGGGAGACAGCGTATTTCCTCCATGATTGATTTTCCGTTTTCACACCGCCAATTCGATAAAACAGACGTTCAGCCGGCAGAAAAATACGGTCGATTTGAGACGGAGCGTAATCAAACACTTTAGCTATGTAAAGCCCCATCGGTTTAGCCGCCGACAATGCGATCAGCAGAATGAAACAGATCGACAAAAGCGATGTCATTTTCTTTTACCCCCAGTTAAAATTTTTCCGGATTCAACAAAGCATAGGTTAAATAAACAAACATGGCGATCACTATGGCAAAGAGACATATCATTTGGATTCACCCTCTCTATGAATGATCAGTCGTTTTTCCCGCCCACTTCACCAATAAAAGCAGCATCGCCGTTAAAGATGCGGTCACAGCCAGCATCACGATATCACGCACGTTTACTCACCTCCTCTCATTTCTGTTTTGAAGGCATGAAAAAAAGCCGCAAGAGAACAAACCTCTTACGGCTTTTTTTAGGCACAGTTAAGAAACCGTGCTTTCCGCACGTATTTGGGTTCTCTTTAAACGCTTACGAGGTTAGCTGTCGGATTCAGGTGCAAAGAGTCACCTTACCTTGAAAAAGGATTCACCCCAAGTGGCATGCCACAAAAAATTGGTTCCCCCGCTTCCGGTTGGAATTCAGCGGTTACGTAAATTGGAAATTTTATTCAGTTTTTTGATGAGATTTATATTACGCCCGTAAAACAGAAGTGTAAAGTTTCATAAGTGGTCAAATATGACGATATTCACCTTTTATCCCTCTATTATCATACTTTATTTCATACTTTCGTCTCTTTTCTTTAAAAATCTCACTTTTTCTAAAACGCAATTGTGAAAAAGCTGGACAACAAACACCGTTCGACCATCGAACGGTGTCATGACTTAAAAGTCAAAATTGTCAGGATCAGGGCCGACGCGGGTGTTCTCATTCAACCCGTCAATTTGCCTCATCTCCTCTTGTGTCAGCTCAAAATCGAATATATCCGCGTTTTCCGCAATCCGCTGCGGTTTGGTTGATTTCGGAATCGTGATGACGCCGTTTTGCAAATCCCAGCGCAATATAACTTGGGCAGCGGTTTTGCCGTGTTTTTTGGCGATGTCTTGTAAAAGCGGATGGTCGAGCAGCTGCCCCTGCATTAACGGAGACCAAGCTTCAAGCTGAATCCCGTGAACGCTGCAAAATGAATGAAGTTCTTTCTGTGTCAGGCGCGGATGGTACTCGACTTGATTGATCATCGGTTTGATTTTGGCATCCTTCAACAAATCTTCGAGATGGTGGATTTGAAAATTGCTGACTCCGATCGCTTTCACGCGCCCTGCTTCATAAAGGGTTTCCAGCGCCCTCCAGGCCTCTTTATACCGCCCTTCGACAGGCCAATGGATCAGATATAAATCCAGCGCATCAAGCCCCAATTTTTCAAGGCTCGCTTCATAGGCGGAGATGGTAGACTCATAGCCTAAATCATCATTCCATACTTTTGACGTGACAAATATATCATCTCTTGAAATACCGGCCGCCTTGATCCCTTCACGGATTCCCTGTCCGACTCCTGCTTCATTTCCGTAGATTGCCGCCGTATCAATGCTGCGATAGCCGTGGGCAATCGCCGTTTTGACCGCCTGAACCAGCTCAGGCCCTTCTTCCACCTTAAATACACCGAGCCCAAACCAGGGCATGTCCTTGCCGTTATGCAAAGTGATTCGATCTTGTAAATGTTTTGCAGTCATGATTGACCTCCTGATTAGTGTTGTTTTGATCAAGCGCAGTCTCCATCATCGGCAAAGAAGACTTTGTCAGCTTGATCATGTTTTTCATCTTTTCGTTCAAAGCTCCTGCATAAGCCTGTCAAAAGGACAGCGCCGAGCACCATAAACCCGCCGGCCCATGGCGTGTGGATCAGCCCGATCGAGTCTGTGATGATTCCTCCCACGTAAGAGCCGATGGCAATGCCTGCGTTAAACGCGGCGATATTAACGGCTGATGCGACATCCACCGCTCCCGGAACAAACCGCTCAGCCAGCATGACGACATAGACCTGAAGTCCGGGAACATTCATAAAAGCTAAAAACCCCATCAAAATGATCGTGATCAGCCCGGCTGTTTTAAACGGGGCTGTCGCTGTGAGAATGAAAAGCACTGCCGCCTGGGCTATAAACATATAAAATAATGCATCAAGCGGCTTTTGGTTTGCCGCCTTTCCGCCAATGATGTTGCCGAGGGCAATCGCAGCCCCGTATACGAGCAAAATAACCGCAACGGCTTCTGCCTTAAAGCCTGTTACATGCTGAAGCAGCGGAGATAAATACGTGAAGACGACAAATGTTCCTCCGTATCCAAGGGCCGTAATGATAAATAACAGGAGCAAGCGGCCGTTCGCCACAAGTTTAAACTGGCTCCGGAACGTCGTTCGCGCACCTTTCGGCAAATCAGCCGGGACAAGGATGCTGTTGGCGATCAACGCGAGCGCTCCAACGGCAACGATGGCCATAAAGGCCAATCTCCAGCCGAATTGCTGGCCGATGAAGGTGCCGATTGGAACACCTGTGATCGTCGCTACGGTCAGTCCGGTAAACATAATCGAAATCGCGCCGGCCCGTTTGTTTTCCGGCACCAGGCTCGCAGCAATCGTTGAACCGATTGACATAAACACACCGTGCGAAAACGCGGAAAGCACACGGGCGGCGAGCAAAACACCGATCGTTCCGGCACAAGCGGCGATCCCGTTTCCGATCATAAAAACGACCATAATCAAAAGCAGCAGCGTTTTCCGCGGGATCCGCGATGTCAATGATGTTAAAACAGGCGCTCCAAACGTCACGCCCAGCGCATATAAAGAAACCGTCAGCCCGGCCGTCGTCACGGGGATGTGCATGTCCCCGGCGATCAAAGGCAAGAGCCCGACGCTGATAAATTCCGTCGTTCCGATGGCAAATGCGCTGACAGCCAAAGCTAACAGCGCCAATATACTGCGCTTTTTATGCTGAATAGAAGACATTTTTCTCCTCCTTTTGTTATCGTGTATAGCAAACAACAGCCGGCACATGATATTATCATCCATATAGAGATCAAAGAAAAGTACGCACTTTTAAGTATGATAGGAACCTAAAAGTGATATAGGCACTTTTTTGTACCCAAAAGGAGGATAAACATGAAGCAGAAAAAGTACAATATATCAGTTGAAGCGACCCTTGAAGTGATCGGGGGAAAATGGAAATGCGTCATCCTGTGCCACTTGACGCACGGAAAAAAACGGACAAGTGAATTGAAACGCCTCATGCCGAACATCACTCAAAAAATGCTGACCCAGCAGCTGCGCGAGCTGGAAGAAGACGGCGTCATCAATCGAATTGTCTACCAGCAGGTTCCCCCAAAAGTCGAATATGAATTGAGCGAATACGGACGGACGCTTGAGGGCATCTTAGACTCCCTGTGCGCCTGGGGCGAAAAACATATTACGAAAGTATACGGTGATAAATTCGCTGTTTTGGAGGACAGTGTGTTGAATGATAAATTGAAACAGGATCATGAATAAAAATGAAAAAGGAATGGGGATTGATGGGGAAATTGTTTCTTTCCGGCGGCGGAGACAAAGAGCAGACGCAAGCGCTGGATCGGCGGTTTGCAGAGGAAGCGGGGCCAAGAAAGCCGCTATTGTATATTCCGATTGCAATGGATGCCTCCATGTTTGATGATGGCTTTCAGTGGATCCAAAGGGTTTTTAAGCCGCTCGGCATAAAAGACATCACCATGTGGACAAATCTGAAAAACAAAACGATTCAAGATTTAGATCATTTTTCCGCCGTTTATATCGGCGGCGGAAATACCTTTCAATTATTAAAGCATATTCGCGATGCCCAGTTCAGCGATGTATTCAAAAACTATTTCGCAAACGGCGGCATCATCTATGGGGGAAGTGCGGGAGCCGTCATTTTAGGGCAAAATATCATGACTTGTTCCCATCTTGATAAAAACACTTTCGGGGTGCGCCGTTTTCAAGGTTTACAGCTTGCAGGAGAGTACTCGATTTGGTGCCACTACAGTCATGAAAATGACCCATTAATCAAACAGTATATCAAGAAATTCCATAACCCTGTCATCGCACTTACTGAGGAAACAGGAGCCCTCGTCAGCAGCAAGGGCATTCTGGCGGTCGGATCGAAGCCCGCCTGTGTTTTCAGGGGGGAACGCAAATTTGTCGTTTACCCGGATGATTTTATCCATCTGTGACGAAAAAAACGCTTAGGCAGCCAGCCCAAGCGTTTTTTCGTTTTAAGCCTCCACGGTAATCAACTTCCATCAAACTCAGGGTTTCTGTCCGTCTCATAGAACCTGGACAGTTCAACGATCATCGCCCCCATCCGTTCGAGCTCAGGCGCAAGCAGCCGCACCACACCTTCTTCGCTCAATGCCTCTGCCGTCACCTTTCCGACGGCTGCTGCAAGGACGTGGTCCTGAAACGCTTGGACGATTTTCTCCCGCACTCCGTTTTCCTTTGCGAATTTGAAAAGCGAACGGACTTGGACGGCCGTTGTAAAGCAAACGGCATCCACTTCATGATCAAGCAGCTCTTGGCACAGTAAAGCAACGGTTTCCTCATCAGGCGCGACATGCTGATATGGAAGAAGCGGGAAGACAGCGGCGCCTTTTTCCTCCAAAAACGCAAGCAGTGATGGCGCGTTTTCGCCGTGGAGCTGAACCATAACCCGCTTACCGGTAAAATCATAAGGTTTAAGCGATTCAATCAACCCCTTCGTCGTTCCGTCATCATCAGAGGCTGTCGGCGTGATGCCGAGCTTTTTCAAGGCGGCGGCCGTTTTGTAGCCCCTTGATGCCGCTTTTGCCTGACGGATGACCTGCAAAAAGCGTTCGCCGATTCCAAGTTTCTCAGCCAGACTGACAAGTGTTTCCGTACCGATTCCGGTCGTGAAAATCACCCAATCGGCTCCTGTTTCAACAAATGTCTGCAAATCAGGCCCGACCTCTTTTTCCGCCAAAAACACGGTACCTTGCAGGGAGCGGACGACGGGAATTCCGCCCTGCTTTTTGATGAGTGTGCTCATTTCCTCAGTTTTACGCGATGCGCCGATGGCGATTCTTCTGCCGTTCAATCCTTTCCCCAATACAAATCCCTCTTTCTTTATCGTTTTCTATTCAGATCGCTGTTTACTAGCATCTTCCAAATGAGATATGATTGAATTATCAAAAAATAAGGAGGTTTTTTTCATGTCCACTCATTCTCAATTTGAAACGCGAATAGAGCATTTGACGAAACATGCCCGTTTTTTTGAGTATACCACTGCCTCGGACCCGATTGGAAGCGGAATAATCAGCCCGGTGCCTGTGAAAGAGTTCGGCCCTGAATTGTATGAGACAGGTGAAACGCGGATCATCCCGCTGGACATCTCCGAACAACTGAAGACGGATTATGCTGCTTCAAGCCCTTCCCTTCTCGCGCATTTCATCAAGATTTGTTCAGGCGACACGATCGAGACAGCGCCTCGTGCGACAAGCGAACTTTATTACGTCATTGAAGGCTCAGGCACTACAGATGTGAACGGTGAAACGATCAGCTGGAAAAAAGGAGACTTTTTTACACTGCCCGCAGAATCAAACAGCTGCCACCGCGCAGCCGCAGATACGGCCATCTATTATATTACAGATTCGCCACTCCTTGATTATTTAGGAGTCAAACCCGCTAAAGCACGCTTCAAACCAACCCTTTACACTGCTGAACAAGCAAAGGCCAAATTAGAGGAAGCAGCCGCATCCCCTGACGCCCATTTACGAAACCGCATCTCCGTTCTGCTCAACAACGAAATCTTTGACCAAACGCTGACGATCACACATGTCCTGTGGGCTATGTTCGGCATCGTCCCGCCCGGCTCCCGTCAAGCGCCGCACAGCCATAAATCGGTCGCTCTTGACTTTGTCGCCTATGCGGCACCGGGCACGTATACATTGGTCGGAAAGCAAATCGATCCTTCCACAAAAGAGATCATCGATCCGATTCGAGTGGACTGGGAAACCGGAAAAGCCTTTATCACACCACCCGGTCTGTGGCACTCCCATCACAATGAATCGAATGAGCCAGCCTACATTATTCCGATTCAGGATGCAGGTCTGCAAACTTATCTTCGCACATTGGATATTCAATTTCAGCATTACGAGTGAAAAAATGCTGCAGCGGGAAGCAGTCCTTCTGAGATAATGACTTCCCGCCGTTTTCCAAACTACTTTTCAGCCTGTTCGTTTTGCTTTACAAGCATATCGGCAATTTCTTCTGCCTGTGCTTGAACGGCGTTTGGATCATACGGCCAGAATCTGTCAGGGTCAAGGAAAAATACCCGGCCATTTTTCACCGCGTCAAGCGACTTCCAAACTGAATTGTCCTGATCAAGCTTTCCGCTGTAGGATTCATCGACGAATATGTAGTCTCCGGCATATTGAGGAAGAACTTCTAAGGAGATAACCTTGTATCCCTCTGATGCATCAATGGCATCTTTTTTGACAGAATCAGGCGGTGTCAGCCCCAGCTGCTGATAGATGGCTTCTCCTCCCCTATACCCGTAAGCGCCATAGACATACAACGATTTTGCATAGGCCCCGATCAAAGAAAACGTCTGATCTTGAACAGATGCAGTTTTTAGTTTCGCGCGGGCTGCTTCCATTTTTTGATTAAACGTTTTCGTCCATTCCTCAGCTTCTTTTTCCTTGCCGAGCAGCTCGCCGAATGTTTTCATTTCCTCGCGGGCATCCTTAAATGTGCCGAACGGATAGACAACAGTCGGAGCGATTTTTGACAGTTTTTCATAGACTTTTGGATCGTTATTCATCGAGACGATCAAATCGGGCTTCAGCTTAAAGATCTTTTCAACTGACACTGAAACGCCGTCTTTCGCCCCGATATCTTTCATTCCGGACACTTGCTCCTTAATATAAGGGTTTTCCAGATACTTCCCCGTTTCACCGACCGGCTTGATTCCGAATGCGAGCATTGTTGCCGCATAGCCGATCGTCACGACCCGCTTCGGATTGGCCGGGATCTTGACATTTCCATTGATGGTTTTCACCACTCTTGTTTTCTCTTCATTCTTCACTGATGCTGCTTGTTTCTGGCCGCTTTGACAGCCGGAAAGAAATAGAGCGAAAGCGAGTAAAACGATAAATATATAAGAATCATGCTTTTTCCTCATGTCCAATCCTCCAATTGATAATAATTATCATTATCAATATACAGGATATTCGTTATCTTGAGAAGTCCTTAATTGATTTATGGCTGGTCAGACCGCTCGTTCCGCCGATAGTATTCGCTGACAAATTCTTTAAAGTTGCGACGTGCTTACGGCGAGACCGATCTTCCCCTCAGAACGGTCGTCTGAAACCCGGCAAAATGCCACTGGAGAAAATGGACATGCTCTGCCGTTTTCGGCAGGATTGCCGCACCAAGCCCTTGCTGATACTAGACCCAAAATCGAAGACACTTCTTCCCCTTCAAAAGCAAGCTTCGGGCTGATGGATAGTTCCCGGCACATTTGTTGAACACATATCGAAGACCATACCCCGGCTTAAAACGGTGCAATTGACCGGCAAATGGCGGCCCTGTGGCCGCCAGACTTCGTTACGCTGATGCTCGCCTTTAATCTACTGCCGATACTTTCGTTACGGCTTTGATAGGATTCCACTATCCTGACGGGCAAGAGATCATACTAACAGATCATGAGAGCTGCTCCTTAACAGCAGTCACAAGTAACTTATCCATCTCACAAAGTGCTTATTAAACTTTGCAAACGCGCTGCCGTATCTGTTGAAGCTGTATAAATCATCATCTTCAAGTCGGGATTTTTTGACGGTTGGAGAATCACATGTTCAAACTCCATCTCTCCGATATGAGGATCGTAACTTCTTTTGTAGCGATCCGTAACGACCTGAACGTCATGTAACGGCCATAACTCACAAAACAGCTGACTGGTTTTCATTAATTCCTCAATGAGCTCATGAAACCTCGGATCATCGCGTAAATGTGCATAATCTGCACGAAACTGTGCGATCGCAATTTGTGCTTTGTATTTGTCCGACCCTAGCAAGCCGCTCGTTAAAAGGTGTTTCAACCAATTGGTTCTCTGCTGCATATGATTGGAAAATGGCGGTAATAGGAAAACGAATGCAGCCGCTCTGTTCCATATCAACAAATCCCAATATCTATTGAGAATAAAAGCTGGATGAGGTTCAAGAGCACTTATTGTCCGTTCCAAACCCATATTCATTTGCTCATTAACTGCCCTTTCCTGTTGTGCCGGTTTTGCAAGAAGGTGGAGGTGTTCACGTTCATCCTCCGTCAATCGCAACGCGTTTGCGATGCTATTGAGTACATCCTCTGATGGATTGACACTTCGACCTTGTTCCAATGAGGTATACCATGAAGTTCCAATATGGGCAAGCTGGGCTACTTCTTCCCTTCGAAGTCCCGACACCCGTCGTCGTCCATAAGATACCAACCCAACATCTTCTGGAGAAAGGCGTTCGCGACGAGAACGTAAAAAATCACCTAGTAACTTTTTGGAGGGAATCTCCTTCATCATACTCCTCCTTATCCTGATATTCCTAATCATACGATAAACACAGGAAGGCGGCTAATCGAGCCTTCTATTAAGCTAAACCTGAGACATTCAAAAGCTGAGGAGGATTAAAAATGAACATTTTTGTAACAGGAGCTACAGGTAAAATAGGAAGCCGTTTTGTCCCCCGGATGCTGGAGCGCGGACACCAAGTTAAATTGTTAGTCAGGAACACCGCAAAAGCGGATTGGCTTTATCAGCAAGGGGCCGAGCTTGTAGAAGGCGATCTTTTGCAGCCGGAAAGCTATATCGACGATCTCCAGGGCAATGATGTTGTGATTCATTTGGCTGCACAGTTCCGGGGGGTAGACGAGAATACGACTAGAACAGCAAACCTCGATGGCAGTATAGCCTTAGCTCATGCAACGTTGCAGGCGGATGTGCCAAGATTTGTTTTTACCAGTACCAATAACGTCTATGGTTCGGTTAATCGTTTGAGACCAAACCGCGAAGACGACGAGCTTAGACCCGTTCATCCTTATCCTCAAAGTAAAGTTGAGGCCGAAGAGGCGCTGCTGCAGCTTCATCGCGAACAGGGATTGGGAGTGCGCATCGTTCGGCTGCCCTTTGTTTATGGTGAGCGCGATCCCCACATCACGGAAAGTCTGCCGTACTTCCGTAGTTGGAATCCAGCCAAAAGAATCCATATGGTACACCATGCGGACGTAAGTCAAGCCCTGATGCTCGCCGCCATTATACCGGGTTTTGATGGCCGAATCTATAATGTTGGCGACGATGCGCCCATCTCGATTGCGGAGCTTTTTCAACTTGATAACAGCAAGATACCGTCAGAAGCACTGCAAAAGGATTATGATCCGTGGGAGATGGTCGTCGATACAACGCGAATCAGAGACGAACTAAACTATCGACCGATTTATCCTTCGTTCTACTCGGCAAGAGATGCAGGTGCATTGTAATAAATTTATGGTAACCGTAATGAGAACAAAAGCGACATTCCAAGAATGTCGCTATTTATTTATCCTCATAAACAGCTTGCATGGAAGGACGGTTTGTGAATATGCAATGCCATCGTTCTAATATGTTTATTTGGTTCTGACAACCACAACACCATTTTCTACGGGAGAACCTAACATAAGCTACTCCCATCTTAGCACAATTGATCGGGGACAACTGGAAGCGCTGTATCGATTGGGCTGGCCATGCCGCAAGATCGGGCATGAGCTAGGTCGTCATCCCTCTACCATCGCACGGGAACTGAAACGCGGCGGCAGCCGGCTGGGAAATCCTTTGTTCCTGGGCTGCTTTTGTAATTTTATGCCTGCTCACGGCCATGAAATGGTCAATTTGATAGTGTTCCAATGCTCATCCGCTCCTTCATAACTAAAACGCATGATGATGATAGTTATTATAAATTAGACACATCGCAAATGAAAGCGTACCATGAAACATAGATTCTCATTCTAGAAAAGAGGAGCTGCCATGACTTACATACAGCCGCATACGAAGGATTATCAAAAAGCAAGCATCGCCTTATTCATCAGCGGTTTTGTGACATTTGCCACGCTTTACACGACACAGCCGCTCATGCCTCTGTTTGCGGAGGAATTCGCCATATCGGCGGCAGCTGCAAGCTTAACATTATCCATTTCAACTGGAATATTGGCGTTTGCCCTACTGACTGCAGCCGCATTGGCGGACGGATTCGGCCGGAAAACGATTATGACGCTCTCGCTTTTTTCCACCTCTATCCTCGGCCTTTTGACAGCCTTCAGTCCGAACTTTGCATCTCTCATTGTGATGAGAGGCCTGCTTGGCTTTTTTCTGGCGGGTGTTCCGGCCATTGCGATGACATATGTCGGGGAAGAATTCGATCCGAAGGGCCTTGGCAAAATGATGGGGCTCTATATTAGCGGCACCAGCCTGGGAGGCATGAGCGGAAGGCTCTTGACCGGTCTATTAACAGACCTTTTCGGCTGGAGGGAAGCGCTCGGCATCATCGGCGCCATTTCCGTCATCCTAAGCTATCTGTTTTGGGTACTGCTGCCGAAGCCCCGGCACTCTGTGAAAAGAAGGGCCGATGTGAAAACAATTTGCGGCGCCTATAAGGCTGTCCTTGTCAACAGACGGCTGATGCTGTTAATTTCGCTTGGTTTCATCCTCATGGGAAGCTTTGTCACGATGTTTAACTATATCGGCTTTCAGTTGACCGCCCCGCCTTACCGCCTGTCACAAACCATCATCGGACTGATCTTCATCGTCTATTTGGCGGGAACGCTCAGCTCGGTTTATATGGGGAAGAAAGCCGACAGCTTCGGCAGTCCGTTCATGATCAAAATCGCCGTCGCTATCATGGCTGCGGGGGCATTGCTTACACTTTTCCCCCAGCTTCTTTTGAAAATAGCCGGCATTGCCGTCTTTACGTTCGGATTTTTCGGCGCCCATTCGATCGCCAGCTCCTGGGTTGGGCAGACGGCAAATGAAAAACGCGTTCAAGCCTCATCTCTTTATTTGCTCAGCTATTATCTCGGTTCAAGCTTAGCCGGTTCTTTCGGCGGTTTTTTCTGGAACCATTTTCACTGGACGGGAATCATCGCTTTCATTACAGGGCTCATTTTGCTCGCTTACCCGGTTATTTTCTTGGCCGAAAAGAAAAAATCAGAATATGGTGCATGCCGGGAAAAAGGCAATCACTTTAGCTAAACTTTTTTCAGGCTGTGCCGATATAAAGCTCAGGAGCCGGCATGGCAATTCCTTCTGAAGATCAGCCGTTTTTAAAAGATTGCACATAGTCCGTCATGTTGGCTTTTCCTTATACCGTTTTCTAAACGGATTCCTGACTTTTGTTTTTTTGAACATTTGCCACGGGTGGATATTGATCCAAGCGGCGCACCGCCAAATATCCTCTCCGCGGCAGCTTTATTTTGTATCACTTTGCCCCTTGGTCAATAATAAATAAAGAGACATTCTGATGACAGAATGTCTCTTTTTACCGTTCGCTCACCTTGTCTTAACAGCCTCAACTTCCGGCGTCATGTCTGAAACGCCGCCCCCGTCCCAGACATCTTTTGTATATTGTCCTTTCGCCTGGAGGGCGTTCAGCCAGTTTTCGGCTTCTTCTCGGCTGGCATGATTGACATTTTGATATGCCGCACACAGGGCATGCTCAACATCTGGAGCCATTCTGCTGCCGTCTCCGCAGACGTACAGGCGGGCGCCGTTATCGAGAAGGTGTATCAGCCTTTCCAAGTCCTCTTTGATCAGATCTTGCACATATGTTTTCGGCCGATTTTCAAGACGGGAAAATGCAGTATGCAAATGAACGAGCCCGTCTTGCACCGCTTTCTCCAGCTCCTCCTGATACAGGTAATCCTGCTCAGGGTGGCGGCAGCCGAAATACAGGTGCGCTTCACCGAGGTTCGCGCCGGCGTTTTGTTGGCTGCGGCGCGCCTGAAGAAAGCCGCGGTAAGGCGCAATTCCCGTTCCCGGCCCGATCATGATGATCGGCGTTTCCGGATCCTCAGGCAGACAGAAGCCCGACTGCGGCCGGTGAATAAAGCATGCGATCGTCTCTCCTGGGGAGAGGCCCGCCAGGTAGTTTGAGGCGACTCCGCGGTATTGCCCGCGTCCGCTTAGAGCAGGACCGTTTACAACAGCAACCGTTATGCTTGCTTGCCGCTGTTTATGCCGGGGCGAGCTTGAAATCGAATAATATCTCGGTTTGAGTGAAGGCAACAGCGCCAAAAAGCGGGCAAACGGCAGTTCACAAGCCGGATATTGTTCAAGCAGATCGAGCATCGTCAGACGTTTCCTTAAGACTTTTTCTTTATACAATTCGTCCTCCAGCAGCTCGTTGAGCTCCTGCTTATGCGGCGGACACGCTGTATAAGCGGCCAATTCGCGAAGCTGGGCTCTTGTAGCCGGCTCCTGGAGCTCAACACTGTTTGTCAAAAGGTCTGTTATCAGAACCGGGCGGTCTTGCGGCAAATGGGAGGCGCGGCCTCCGCTGATCTGCACGTGCTCATCCCCGTTTAAGCCAAACCGTTCAATGACCCTCCTGATCAGCTCCCCGCCGTTTTGCGGCAGCACGCCGAGATGATCTCCTTCGACATATTCGACCCCGTCAGGCAGGACAAGCTCAAGATGTCTTGTGCTTCTCCCGCTGCCTTCATACTGCAGCTCGCGGTTGACTGCGATTTGTGCAGAAAATGCAGCATAAGCTTTGGCAAGCGGTGCGGCGGCAGACGCCTTGACAAATTCGACAGATAGTTCTTGGCCGGCCGTTTCCGGCTGAGCGGGTTCTTTTAAAGAAAATGCTTTTCGTAAAGCCGGCCAAAGATCGCTTTGCCACTCTTCGAACTGCCCTTCAAAATCATCATTGGCATCCCCTTCACCCAGCTTTAACAGCCGCTTTGCCCCTTTTCTTTCCAATCCGCTGTCAATCAGACGGGGAATCCGCTGATAGGTGCTTGCCCAGCTCCGGTTTCCGCAGCCGAATACGGCATACTTGACACCGGACAAATCGTCTTGATGATCGCGTTCAAGCCAATCGACAAATTCCTTCGCATTATCCGGGGGATTTCCGTTATAGGAAGCTGTGACAACAATGACCGCTCCCTCTTTTGGAAGGCTGCCTTTATATTGGTCAAGCTCTGCCGTCCGGCACATAAAGCCTTGCCGGCGCGCCCGATCAGCGAGCTCGTTTGCCGCCTCTTCGGCCGTTCCAAGATTTGAACCGTAGAGCAGATAGAGAGGAATGCCATGCGCGTTTTCCTGCGGGGCTTTGGCGAAGCGTGCTTCCCCCGGTTCGCTCTCTTTTGCTTTGCCGGCTGGGACCGTCATCATGAGCTGCTGCTTTCGCGGTTTCACCCGCATCGTGAACCCTTCGGGCTTTAAGGTCAGCGTTTCTTTTATTTTTAATTGATAATTCGTATGGTCTTCCAGTTCAAAATGCTGAAGAATCATTCCGAGCACCAATGTGGCTTCATGCAGCGCGAACTGCATGCCGATGCATGCCCGCTGTCCATTGCCGAACGGTTTGTAGGCGTGCTGGGGAATGCTTTTCATCTGTTCAAAACGCTCCGGCCGAAAGTTTTCGGCATCTTCTCCCCAGACGCTCTGATCCCTGTGCAGTTTTGGTAATAAAACCGATACAACCTGGCCTTTTGGAATCAAGTATTTTCCGCCGATGACCGTTTCCTCCTTTGCGTATAAAGAAAAGGAAGGAGCTGTCGGCCAAAGCCTGATGGATTCGTTTAAAATCATGCGGATATACTTGAGCTTCTGTACTTGTTGATACGAAGGGACAGGATCTGTCAGCACGCGATCCGCTTCTTCATATGCTTTTTTTAGCTTATCAGGAGATTTCAGAAGGAGATAAAGTGCAAATGACAATAAGCCGCTGGTCGTCTCGTGCCCCGCGATCAAAAATGTAATGATTTGATAACGGATATTTTCATCATCCAGCTTTTCACCCGTCTCGGGATCCTTCGCATGAAGCATGAGGGACAAGAGGTCATCGCCGCTTTCTCCGCCGGCTTCTTTCCGTTCGGCGATGATCCGGTCGACAAGTGCAAACATCGATTCTATGTCGCGGTTAAATTTGCGCCTTGTGTTGACCATCAGTTTATCCTGCCATTCAAAACGCTTCGTCTGCCTCATCGCTTCATGCAACCCGCGGACCATGCTTTCGATGAACGGATGCTGTCCGTCGCGGTAAAAGCTGTTGAAGCGGAAGTTGAAGCCGCACAATCCGATTGTATCAAGCGTGAGACGCGTCATATCATCCGGAACATCAATGCTTTCATTTCGATTGAGCCGGGACCATTTTTGAATGAGCTGAACGGCAATGTCCTGCATCATCGGATGGTATCCCTTCATCGCTTTCTGGCTGAAGCTCGGGAGAAGAATATTGTGGGCTTTCCGCCAGTTGGGCTCGTTCGTCCAGCTTGTAAACAGCCCGTCTCCGCTGAATTCGCGAACCTTTAAAAGCCCTTTTCCCATGTTTTTATCGAACCGTGATTCATCACATACCTCTCTTGTCAGTTCATGGTTGGAAACGAAAACGCCGACGGCATCCCCGAATCGAAATTGAAAGATCGGCCCCAATTCGTCTGCGATTTTCCAAAGAGACTGGGACACTTTGTTTTTGTCAAGCAATGGGAGGTTGCCGAGCGGCCCGTATGTTTTCGGAATTGGAATTGAGCTTAATGCGTTCATGAACATCATCCTTTCTATTTTGAAAAAAGCAGGTTACCCATGATGTTTGATGGCATTCCAAGAACATGCCTGAATCTCTTCGATCAGTTCGGAAGGATCTTCAATTTCCCCAGCTTTGACGAGTTTTTGAATGTGGACAAATGCGCCGAACACCATCGCAGATAAAATATGGGAAGGCAGCGGACAAATGATGCGCGCTTCCTTTCCTTTTTCAAAAAATGCGTAGACAAAATCCAGCAGGTCATTCAGTACGTCCCGGCTTTCTTCAGTGAGATAATGGGAGGTTTTATCAATCTCCAGAAAATAGAGAGCATGGACATTTTCCTGGGAGAATCTGAACAGGCAGCGGAAAATATGCTGAAACTGCTCGCGTATGCCCGCAGAATGTCCGGGATGGCCCTCTTCCAGCTTTTTTTTGAAGCGTTTCACACTATCTTGAAAGAGAACATTTACAAGGCCTTCCTTGCTGTCAAAGTATCGGTAGATTGTTCCCGCTCCGACGTTTGCCCTCTCAGCGATCATCGGGATGGTTGCGGCATCAAAGCCCCGGTCTGCAAAAAGGACGAGCGCAGCCTCAATGATCCTCTGATATTTGCTTTTTTGTTCCACATGAATTTCCCCCAAGCAAAACGGAATGAACATTCATTCCGCAGATTCCTTTATATTCCCTTTTGACAGATCATCACAAAATTCCTTTTTCAATATAAAAATTTTTAATCAAAAAGCAAAATGAGGATGAACGGCCTATTTTTTGTTGTATGATAAATTACACAACAAAAAAAGATCAGGATATTCCTTCCTGTCTTTTGATAGTATTCTTATATATTAATTTTTATGTCTAATTTCGTTTGTGATATAACGGCTGCACAAAAAAAGAGCTGATGATGAACAGCTGGGTTTGTCTTTTGACGCGAGCCGACTTAAATTCTATGAAAAACGCAAAAACCCTCTCATGTTGAGAGGGTGGCTGCCTTTATTTTACCGCTGTTATGCAGCAATCTTTGTCACGCATATGTACGGTGATGTCCCTGAAATGGCTCTCTTCGAGCAGGCGCTTGATTTGCTGTTCGGTATATAGAGTATCTCCTTTTGCCTGTCTTGAATGTTTCGTTTGCCCGTTAAGGTGAACGGTGAAAAACACGGTGCCGTCGACCTGCAGCACTCGGTAAAACTCCTTTAATGCCTGCTGAATATCCGTCCCGCCATCCATCGCATGGATCGAGAATACTTTATGAAAAGAGCGGTCGGCAAAAGGAATGTGTTCGGCATGGCCGACTTTCACTTCCGCTCTCCCTTCTTTTCTTAAATGGCGGGTGCGGCGCAGACTTTGTTTTACCATCCTTTTGGCGGGATCAACCCCGCAGGCTGTTCCGCTTTCAAGCTTTTCCGCTACCCGGCATAGCACCGCTCCGCTTCCCGTTCCGATTTGCAGAATGCGTTCATGCGGGCGGACATCCAATAACTGAATGACCCATTCGTTTATATCATGATTCATATAAGAAGCGGTCCATTTCGAAAACATCCCCCACGGACTCCGCAATCGTTTTCCAAGCCATTGTTCAAACACGTTAAAACACCTGCTTTAATCTTTTTAGCCCGAATTTTGTTTTTAGCATCGGACAAATGAGAAAACAAAACGGGCCTTACTACATCATATCGGTCAGCAAGACAGAATATTAAAAGCATTGGCCAACATATCTTGACCCGCACTTCTCAAGACTAGACGGATTCATATCGGCAAATGTTTCGCGCACGCTGAAAAAGCCTGCAATGAAATGGACTATCCGCCCTTTCAATCATTGATATAAATGCATAGGATGTAAGGAACTTTCACTAAAAGGTGGTGCTATTTATGGGCTTTGGTTATGGCGGTTTCGGCCGCTGCGGCGGCTATGGCGGCGGCTATGGCTACGGCGGTGTCGGTTATGGCGGCGGCTTTGCGCTTATCGTCGTTCTCTTCATTCTTTTGATTATTGTTGGCGCTTGCTACGTCTGCTAAATGAAACGGAGGGGGTGTTGTTCACCTCCTTCATTTTGTTTTCCGCGCTTCCCAGACAAGCTGAAAAGTAAAAAGAGCAGAAAATAATTTTCTGCTCCTTCCTAATAATAGTACCAATAATAAGGCGTCCAATAACCGGATTGGCGCGCCCATTCCATTCTTTGGCGGCGATACGGATTTCCGTAGCCATGCTTAAAAGAATGGGGCATTGATGTATATCCATGGCCGATAAATGGCATTCTGCCGTCTTTCTGCATATTCATCACCTGCATTCATCTATTGCATTTCTAATCTATATTATGCAGACAAATGAAATGCGGAACCGATGCCGCCCCGGCTAAACCTGATCCTTCTCCTGTGTATAATGTGCCAGCAATTCCCTTCTGAATGTCATTTTTATCTCCTCCTTTATTGATTGTATGACTTCCGTGATCAGCGCTGGCTGTTCAAATAAAGGTACTTCAGCTGCTGATCTTTCATTTCACTGTACATTTGTTCGATCTCGTATTCTCGCTCGTACTCTTCCGGACTTTTAAATCGCTTTTGAATGGTTAATGTTAAAAAGAATAGATTAATCGTCATGTCGCTCACCTCCTTTCAAGTTTGCTGTTCAAAATAAAATAAGCCCGCAGATCATCTGACAAACCTGCGGGCGCAAACCAAAACCGCCAGATAAAAACAACAAAGTCTTTATCTTGCGAGGAGCAGCGTATTGTTTTTCCTTCCTAACGTTTCACTGTGCGGCATAAGCAGCGGTTAAGGAAGGGCACAATGTCTCCCACAGGTTGAATGAAGCATGGTATTCACAAAGTCTAGTGTATGTAGTCAATGTCTGTTTCATGTTCATCAACCTCCTCTGCTTTTTGTTTACTTTGTAAGTATATCCATCAAATTCCTGTTTGTAAACCTTTTTTTCAAAAAATGGACGCATTTTAGGGCGCTCAAAAAAGGCAGAGAACTCAATATGAGTTGCTCTGCCTATGATTCTTCCATTTCATCCAATTGTCTTTTGTATTTGAGCGAGCGTTTCACACAAAAGAAAGCGCCGGCCAAAAAGCCGCATGTCGCAAGCATCATCACCGTTTTTTGCCCTGCACCCAACCCTTGGCCGGGAATGATGGAGCCGATATATAAAAACGCGCTTACACTGAGAAGTGTAAAAGCAAATTGTTTGTAATCTTCCATTAACGATTTAACCTTTTTCTGATGCATGTATGATCACCTGCCTGGTTCATAGTCGATATGAATCAGAATAACATAGATTAACAGATGATCAGACATGTAATTTCAGCCAATTTATGAAAGCGGAGCGAGCGCCTGGCTCAAGTCTTCCAACAGATCATCCATGTCCTCAATTCCGACAGAAATGCGGATCAGTCCGTCTGTGATGCCAAGCTCGAGCCTCCGTTCGCGCGGGATCGATGCATGGGTCATCCGCGCCGGAACAGAGATCAGGGATTCCACCGCACCCAGACTTTCGGCGATGGTAAACAGCTTCAGTCGTCCTAAAACGATATCGACATTTTCCTCCTCGCCGATATCAAAGGAGATCATCCCGCCGAATCCCTTGCTTTGCCGTTTAGCCAGCTCATGCCCGGGGTGGGACGGCACCCCTGGGTAATACACCTTTTTGACGGCTTGATGCTCTTCTAAAAATCGGGCGATTTTCCGGGCATTTTGTTCATGGGCTTCCATTCTCAAACCGAGCGTCTTCATGCCCCTCATCAAAAGCCATGAGTCTTGCGGGCCAAGAATGCCGCCGGTGGAATTTTGGATGAAGTGAAGCTCTTCTCCGAGTTCTTGAGAAGCAGTCACCACAAGCCCCCCGACAACATCGCTGTGCCCTCCTAAATATTTTGTCGCGCTGTGAAGCACGATATCGGCGCCAAATGAAAGCGGGTTTTGGAAATACGGTGTATAGAATGTGTTATCCACGATCAGCAAGAGATCATGTTTTTTCGCTGTTTCAGCGACCTTTTGCAGGTCGGTGATTTTTAAAAGCGGGTTTGTCGGGGTTTCGACGTAAATCGCTTTCGTATTCGGTTTGATCGCTTTCTCAATGTCGCCAGTGTTGCTCGTGTCGCTGAAGGTCGATTCGATGCCGATGCGGTTCATCACCTTTGTCATGACACGGTAGGTGCCGCCGTAGACATCATCTGTCAAAACGACATGATCGCCGCTTTTAAACAGCATCATGACCGCTGTTATGGCCGCCATTCCAGATCCGAACGCATAGCCTGCTGCCCCTCCTTCAAGATCTGTGATTAAAGCTTCCAGCGCGCTTCGCGTCGGATTTGCTGTTCTTGAATATTCATACCCCGTATGCTGTCCGGCCCGCGGCTGTTTGTACGTGCTGACTTGATATATCGGAACCGAGACGGCGCCTGTTTTTTCATCTCCCGTTATACCGCCGTGGATCATTTTCGTTTTTTGCTTCATCTTACATTCCTCCTTCATAGATGTTTTTGCTTAAATAACGGTCGCTGCCGTCAGGAAAAATCGTCACAATGTTTGTGCCCGGCTCCGCTTTTTCTGCTTCTTTCAATGCCGCAAATAAAGCAGCGCCAGACGAGCTTCCGATCAGGAGGCCTTCTTTTTCAGCGGCTTCCTTGACGAGCCGGAACGCATCTTCATCGAGGACGGTGTAGATCTCATCAAAGTGCTTTTCGTCCATGTAATCGGGAATGAACTCCATTCCGATTCCCTCTGTTTTGTGTCCGTGCGGTTCTCCTCCGTTTAATATCGAGCCTTCCGGTTCAACAATGACCGTTTTAACGGCCGGATTTTGTTCTTTCAAAAAGCGGGCAGTCCCGGCAAAAGTCCCGCCTGATCCGGCTCCGGCGACAAACACGTCAACCTTCCCGTCAAGATCCTGCCATATTTCCGGCGCAAGTGTTTTGTAGTAAACCAATGGATTTACTCGGTTTTTAAACTGTAAAACGCAATAAGAATTTGGAATTTCCCTCTCCAATTCAAGAGCCCTGTCAATCGCGCCTTTCATCCCTTTCTTTCTCGGCGTGTGAACAATCTTTGCTCCGAGCGCTTTCATGATCGACCGCTTTTCCATGCTGAAATGCTCGGGCACGCAAAAAATGGCGGTGATTCCGTGTTTTCTGGCGGTCATGGCCAATCCGATCCCTGTATTGCCGGCCGTTGCTTCAATGATCGTGCCGCCCGGTTTCAGCTTTCCTTGCTGGAGTGCGTGATCAATCAGCACTTCTCCAAGGCGGTCCTTAATGCTCCCGCCGGGATTCATCATTTCCAGTTTTGCATAGATGTTGACCCCCTTAGGTATGGGAAAATTCAACAGCTGCAATAAAGGGGTTTTGCCGATTAATTGTGTGATATCTGTGATCACATTCATATTCTTTCCTCCTTCAGGAAGGTGCAAAACAGAGGGGAAAGCCCCCCTGTTTTAATTGATTCTTTTGATCATGCGGAGTACGAGGTCTGTCGAATGCTTTGCAGCCTGATCCAAGAATTTGTCAAATGATACTTCAGATTCCTTTCCGGCAATATCTGAGAGCGCCCTGATCACAACAAACGGGGTGTTAAATTGATGACAGACTTGTGCGACAGCCGCCGCTTCCATTTCCACCGCATAAAGATCTTCAAATTTGCCGCGGATGAAAGCCACCCGTTCTGGGTCGCTCATAAAGGAGTCGCCTGTTGCGATCGTTCCTTTGACCACCTGGATATGCCCCAGTTGTGCCGCTTCTTCTTCGGCTGTTTTGACCAATGCGCCGTCAGCCTGAAATGCGGCCGGAAGATTTGGAACCTGTCCATATTCATAATCAAAAGCCGTGACATCGACGTCATGATGGCGGACTTCCGTAGATATGACGATGTCCCCGACATTGAGGGAGTGATGGAAGCCCCCGGCTGAACCGGTGTTGATCACAACATCCGGTTTAAAACGGTCCAGCAGGATCGTCGTACTCATGGCCGCATTCACCTTGCCGATGCCTGATTTTAAAAGGACGACGTCTTTTCCTTCATAGCTCCCGCTTGTGAATTCACAGTTTGCAATCACTTCCCGGTTTGTCTCTTCCAATTTGCTCCGCAAAATCGTGACTTCTTCTTCCATTGCTCCGATAACTGCTATTTTCATATCATAACATCCCTTCAAATTTACAATTTTGCCGCTTCCATTACCCAGACAAAATCATTATGCTTTTGAAAGGCGATCCTGAATTGTTCTGAGGTAAAGATCGTTTCCATCTCGGAAAGCGTCGGATAATGTTCTGTTTCAAGGTCTTCCGCCAATTGGTGAAATTCTTTTTCCTTCGCCTGTTTGACGGCGGAAACAAAGGCTTCGCTATCCTTGAAGACGGTATCAGCAAACACTATTTTACCATGCTTTTTAAGCATTTTTCCATATCGCCTTACCGCTTCCTGTTTTTCTTCGTTTGTCAGATGATGAAAAGCATAAGAACTCACGATGGTATCAGGTGTAAACGGAACTGACGGAAAGTCGAGAAAATCTCCGTCCAAAATGGCTGTGTCTTTCGGCAGCTTGCCTCTGGCAATGGCTCTCATCGCTTTTGACGGTTCAACAGCGCAGACTTTTTTTCCGGCATCGAGCAACTTTGCAGTCAGATTGCCTGTGCCTGGCCCGAACTCGAGCACTCGCTCGCCGGAACGCCTGACGACATCGTCCAAAATACCGTCATAATTTCGAAAAACTTCTTGATACTGTATGTCACGCCCCACGACTGTGTCATCATAGGAATCTGCCCAATGATCAAATAAAGAAATAAATTCTCTTCCCATTGTATCGCCACTCTCCACTTATTTTTATAATTCCTATAAGTATAGTATGATTTAACGATTGATTAGTTCTTATCCTAACATCATTTATTCATTTTGCATACAAAAATGGTTTGGCTTTGTTTCTTCTTGCCACAAGACCCGCTTCTTTGATTTAATAAGAATGACTTGAAGCAAACGGAGGATTGGTTTATGAAATTCGAACTGGATCTGATCAAGGAAAAAGTTGAATTTTTTGAAGCCCCGACACTGGAGGAGCTGGAAAAGAAAGTGAATCAGCAGATCGAAAACAATCAGGCGATTTTGTTAAAGGTCCATTCGGTTTCCCACCAGACGGCGGTCATCGACGGACGGATCCTATACAGTGCTGTGGTTCATTTTAAAGCGGAATAAAAAAAAGCGGCCGGGTTCATTTTAACCCGCCGCTTTTTCCTTTATTTCAGCTTTTCGACCTTTGTCGGTTTCCAGCCTTTTCCGTCAACCCATGTGATGGCCACTTGATATTTCACTCCGCTGTCATTGGTTTGAATCGTTCCTTTCGCGTCTTGAGGACTACCGTTGTTTCCAAGCCAAATCACGGTCATGTTGTCTTTGGAAACGCCTGTTGCATAAGAGATGGCTTCAAGCATCTCGGCCCAGTCTTGTGAAGAAGAATCGTATGTGGCCGTATGCTCTCCGCTTTGTTTTGTGCCGACAGGCTTCCAGTTCGGGTTGATGATCGTCTTTTCGACGTTGGCGCTGGAGCCTCCTTCTTTTACTTCGGCCCCTTCAAACGGATCGTCGGATTTTTCTTTGTCTTCGTCTGAAGCGGTCTCTTTTTCCTGATCTTTATCAGCATCGGAATCTGATGCGCTGTCTTCTTTGTCAGCTGAGTCGTCTTTCGTTTTACTGTCATCTTTGTCTTTCACATCTTCATCAGAGGTTTGTTTTTTATTGTCTGATGCAGGCGCTTCTTTCGTCTGTTCAGAGTCGTTTTTTGAGACGTCCTGTGTCGCCTGCTCTTTCGGGCTGTTCATCATCAGGCTGCTGGCGACGACAACAATCAACACCAATACGATGCCTATTAAAATGTTAAGCACAAGATTTGCTTTCCTGCGCTTATCACGATTTTCAAATCGAGATTCCCTTGATTCGCTCAATTCTTTGCACTCCTTTACTCCCTCTTGCCTCGCTTCTTATTTTATCATCACCGGAGGCTTTCTTCTATGTCTGGTTCTTTTCAATTTCATATACTTTTTTAACAATATCATAAAATACTGCATTTGTCGCAGCCTTACCTTCCGGCGTATCCATATGCACGACTGCGAGCGCGTATTTTGGCTTGTCCGCCGGAAAATAACCGGCAAACCACTTATGGTAAAGCGTTTGTTCATCTTTTGACTTCCGCCCGGTTTGCGCAGTGCCCGATTTCCCCGCCACTTCAAAGGGAAGGTCGCGGAAGCGCCGGCCTGTCCCCTCGTCTGATGTGACAACTTTTCTGAGCAGCTTTTGCAGCTTCTGCGCAGTATACGGATCAATTGTTTCTCCCGGCAGATCCTGGTCTTTAAAAGCCGTCATCAATGTGCCGTTTTTGTATTCGATCTCATCAGCGATTTTGACTTGCTTTTTCTCGCCGCCTCTCGCGATCGTAGACATCATATTGGCGATCTCCAGAGGCGTCAGCTTCACATTCTTTTGGCCGATGGCGGTCTGCGCCACCGCTTTTTTGACTTGTTTATCCCGGTCATCCCCCCAGATCGACCCGGCTGTTTCACGGTAAAACTGCCTGAAATGGTCTTGATGGTAAAGCTTCCCTTCCCAGCCGACGCGTTCGGTCAGGCCGAGCTTTTGCGCTGTCTTTTCAATGATGGAGCTGTTTTTTTCCACAAGCTGCCCGGCGAGGGTTGTAAACGTGTAGTTGCAGCTCTGTGCAAAGCTGTCTTCGATATTCAGTTTCCCTTTGTCTTCCCCTGGTTCACCGTAAAGGTTCAAATTGCAGTTGAATGTTTTCGACGGATGATCCAAACCGTTTTCAACGGCTGCTGCTGCGATCACCGTCTTAAAAACGGAACCCGGGTACATCGGTGTGAGCATGTAGTTTTGCCGCGTTTTTTGCGAAGCCATGTTTAAGTCGGGCTTGCTGGCGATCGCCAGTACACTGCTGTTTTCGATATCGATTAGAACAGCGCCGCCTTTTTCTAATTTTTGCTCACTTAACACGTCTTCCACCGATTCCTGAATCTTTTTATCAATCGTCGTTTTGACTTGCAACGGATAAAACGGATTTGCGTCAGCTGTATATTTGACGTCCATACCGAACAAAGGGTTTCCCATACCGTCAACATGATATAAAAGCTTCGTTTCTTGTTCGGGAAGCAGGAATTCATCAAATGTCCGTTCCATGCCGAATGTGCCGATTTTTGTGCTGATGGACAAGTCGTCTTTATGCGGGTATTTGCTGCGGAGAAGGTCCGGATCTTGGTTTGTCATGCCAAGCGTATGGGCTGCGAGTCTGTTTTTTTCTGTTTCTTCTATGTATACGCCGTAAAGTCCCGGATATTTCAACTTGTTGATTTTTTCGAGCGCCGTCTTTGAAATGGGCTTCCCCTCATGTTTCGTGAGAATGACCGGTTTTTTCGCGCTTTCCAGCTTTTGCTTGATCTCTTTTTTCGATATGTTTAAAATTCCGGCCGCTTCCTCAATCGGCCATTGCTGTTTATTTAAAAAAGGAAAGAAGATGATGGCCGGCTTTTGACTGACGGACAAGTGTTCGCCGTTTCGGTCTAAAAAAGATCCTCTTCCATCTGAAATCTGAACCGCTTCGGTACGCTGTTTGACACTTTCCTCAATAAGGTTCACATTCCGTTTTGAAAAGGATTCCGTAAAAAACAGTTGGATTTCCGCCAATCTGAACAGCAGAAATAAAAGGGCGGCTGAAATCAGTATAGAGACCCATTTCATACGCTTTCGCAATTTCATCATAAAAACACCTCATCCACATTGTGGACGAGGCTATGATCTGCTAAACAAATTTTAAGAAATTTTCACAATTTTTACAAGCATTTCTCCGCCCGGGGTCTGTACAGTGACCTCGTCTCCGACCTGTTTGCCGATCAGGCTTTTGGCAATCGGGGAATCGTTGGAGATTTTTCCTTCAAACGGATCGGCCTCCGCGCTGCCCACAATCGTATAAGCTTCTTCTTCACCATCGGGAAGCTCCTTAAATGTGACGGTTTTTCCGAGGGTGACAATGTTTGAATTTGCACCATCGTCTTCAATAATCTTCGCATTCCGAATCATATTGTCAAGGGTCGTAATACGCCCTTCTACAAAGGCTTGTTCTTCTTTTGCAGAATCGTACTCGGAGTTTTCAGAGAGGTCTCCAAAGCTTCTCGCGACCTTGATGCGCTCGACAACCTCTTTGCGTTTAACCGTTTTCAAATACTCGAGTTCTTCTTCAAGTTTTTTCTTCCCTGATTCAGTCATAGGAAATACTTTCTCTTGTGCCATTGTTCCTTCACTCCTTCTAGTTGGTCCCTCATCACTTGTATGTGAGAGTATAGACTTGAATATACAAGAATGAGGACAACCCATGTCCCCTTCTTCTCTCCCATATTTGTAAAGTATAATGAAAACCGGATGGAAGGCTCCGGTCAATCGTGCTTATACAGTTAAAGAAGGGCTCAAAGCGAGATCCCTTCAATTTCTATACATAATATGGTCAGAGTAGTCTTTGTCTATGCTATGTTATTATAAAATCGCGTTTTGTTCAAGAATTGTTTGTATTTTGGTCACCATCAGGTCGATTGCGACGCGGTTCTGGCCGCCCTCAGGAATAATGATATCAGCATAACGTTTTGTCGGTTCGACAAATTGATTATGCATCGGTCTGACGACGGAAATGTACTGCTCAATGACAGAATCAATCGAGCGTCCGCGCTCTTTAATATCCCGAAGCATTCTTCTGATAATCCGCAGGTCGGCGTCCGTATCGACATACAGCTTGATGTCCATTAAATCGCGGAGCCTTTCATCCTCAAGAACAAGGATTCCTTCCAAAATAATAACATCTTTCGGATCGACATGCACGACTTCTTCTGAGCGCGTATGCAGCTTATAGTCGTAAATCGGCTTTTTAATCGGCCTGTATGCCAGCAATTCGTTCAAATGCTCGATTAAAAAGTCATTATCAAATGCAAGCGGATGGTCGTAGTTTGTATTCAGCCGTTCTTCAAATGGCAGATGGCTTTGATCTTTGTAATACAAATCCTGCTCAAGCATTAAAATGGAGTGGCCCTTGAACTGTTCATAGATGGATCTGGTGACGCTCGTCTTGCCCGATCCTGAGCCTCCAGCTATTCCAATGACTACCGGTTTCTTCCCCATGCCATTACTGCCCCTTTCTCATCATGTTGCTCGGATAAATCTTCTTGTTGACTTTAAATTTGACGATTTGCAGGGGATGGCGGGCTGCATCAAGCACATTGCCTTTTTCGTCCCAAATCGTTTCAATCTTGGTTGTGAAATTGTCTATTTCCGGGCCGAAAAATTCGACTTCATCTCCGGTTTTAAAGAAGTTGCGCTGCTGGAGCGTGACCATTTTTGTTTCCTCATCATAATCAAGGACAAGGCCGACAAAGTCGTATGTTGTTTTCTTGCCGTGGACGCCGAACATCTGCTCCTCATAGCCCGGCGTTCCTTCAAAGAAGGCGGGAGCGGTGTCTCTGTTTGCACATTTGTCGAGTTCCTTCAGCCACTCTTCTTGAATGACGAAGTTTTCGGGATCTGCGCAATAAGCATCGATCACCTTTCGATAGACGCTGACGACGGTTGCAATATAGTGGATCGATTTCATCCGTCCTTCGATTTTGAGGCTGTCAATGCCGATTTCGATCATTTGCGGGATCGATTCAATCAGCTTCAAGTCTTTTGGACTCATCGCAAACGGCGCATCTTCTTCTTCGTAAAGCGGAAGCGCGTTTGCACCGTTTGTCTGGTACAGGTCATAATCCCAGCGGCAGGACTGGCAGCAGCCTCCGCGGTTTGAATCCCTTGCCGTCATATGGTTGCTGAGCACGCAGCGTCCTGAATAAGCGATGCACATTGCACCGTGAATGAACGTTTCGATTTCGATATCGACTTTTTCTTTCATTTCCTTGATTTCCAGAGCACTTGTTTCACGCGCAAGCACGACCCGCTCAAGGCCTTCTTCCTTCCAGAACTGAACAGCTTTCCAGTTTGAAAGGGACTGCTGGGTGCTCAAATGCACTTCAAGCTTTGGTGCAACCCTGCGGCACGTTTCAATGATCAGCGGGTCGGCGACGATAATACCTGAAACACCTGCGCCTTCAAGATCGCGCAAATAGCCTTCAAGGCCGTCGATATTTTCTTCATGGGCAAAAATATTGGTCGTCACATAAATCTTTGCACCATATTTTTTTGCAAACTCAACGCCTTCAGCCATTTCCTCAATCGAAAAATTATCTGCGTTTGAGCGGAGTCCATATTCACGTCCGCCGATAAATACCGCGTCTGCTCCGTAGTGGACGGCGATTTTCAGCTTTTCCAGATTTCCCGCCGGAGCCAATAGTTCAGGCTTTTTCGTAATGACGCGTTTCCCATTGACGATTTTGGAAATTTTATCTTTTACTGCAGACATGGTGATCCCTCCCTTAATATACTGTCTCTTTGAAAAAGAACCCGGTGTCGATGCTGCGGTTGACAGGCTGAATCTCTTCAATCCGCTCGATCCACTGTTCTTTTTTATCTTCGTACGCTTGTCTGTCTGTGATGCAAAGATCGATGGCCTCGCGGTACATGGCCGTCACCTCTTGGATGTAGTCAGGCGTTTTTAAAATGCCGTCGATTTTAAAGGAGTCGATTCCGGCATCGATTAAATCTTCAAGCTCGTCGATGATGCAAACATCATTCGGGCTCATAATATGCGTGCCGTTTTCATCTTCAAAAATCGGATATTTGTTGCCGCGTTCTTTGTCATGAAGATACATGCCTTTTTCTTTTTTCTTGCCTTCGATGTCCATGACTTTGCCTTGGTATTCAAAATAATTTCCGATCAATGAACGCTTGGACTGAAACATGCACGTCATCCCGTGAACTTGGATTTCGATTTCAACTTCAGCCTGGTCTTTAATGTCGATCATGCTGTCCATATTCAGCTCTCTTGCCAACACCGCGCGCTTGGCTCCCTTGCGCCCCCAATAATTGCAGGAATAATGGTTGGTTGCGGTCGTCTCCGTATTCCAATGGAGCTTCATGTCCGGCGCCGATTCGCGCGCAGCCATCAGAACTGCGGGGTCGCCGAAGACGACTGCATCGGCGCCTGCCGAGGCCAAAAACGAAAGATAGTCATTGAGCTCAGGCACTTTATCATTATGAAAGATCGCGTTCATGGCGACATACACTTTTGCGCCGGCTTCATGGGCCTCCCGGATCGCTTCCTCGATATCCTTCCGAGAAAATTCCCCGGCCAGGCGCAATCCGTATCTTTGTTCGCCGATGATAAATGCGTCGGCGCCCGCTTTAGCCAAAGGCTTAATATCTTGAACAGCTGTCGGTGTTACAAGCAGTTCAGGTTTTTTCATATCCGTTCACCTCTTTTTGCTGACGGCCAATCCGTCTCCGATCGGCAATATCGCCGTTTGATAATCGGGATGGTCCATCAGCCAATGATTATAATGATCTATTTTAGAGACAAGTTTTTTGATCCGCTTGCTTTCGATTTGATCGCAGCCGCCGGCGACAAGCCCTTTAAACAGGACATTGTCGGTGAAGATGATTCCATCATCCGCCAGCATCTTTTCATACATCGTAAAAAACTTTTGATATTGTCCTTTTGCTGCATCAATAAAAAGCGCGTCGTAAGGAGCCATCGACTGAACGGCGTCTGACTCGCTGAGCGCATCTCCGAAAATCACGCGGATTCTGTTTTCCATCTGAAAGGATTTGATATTTTTCAGCGCTTCATGATACCTTTTTTCATCGCGCTCAATTGTTAAAATGTCAGCTTCAGGGAGATGAAGCGCCATCCGAATGGCCGAGTATCCGATGGCGGTGCCGATTTCAAGAATCTTTTTCGGGTTTTTGAGCGAAAGAAGCTGCAGCAGCGCTTCAATACCGGTCGGTTCCATAATGGGCACACCATGCTCTTCGGCATAATATTCCAATTCCATAATTTCCGGCGGCCGCGGCTTGATAAGCCGTTCCAGATAGCCGGTTAGTTCCTCATGTCCGATCTTCACGGCGGATGAGCCTCCCTTTCATAAAAAGAGCTTTAGGTCAGATGTTGAACTCTCCTAAAGCGGTACATGTCTTTTCTCGAATAAACAACCCGATATATTTTACCATAAAACCTTTCTGTTTGCGAATAAAAGGAGAGTATTTTTTTACTCTCCCTCTCCTTCGTCCGAATTCACTCGCTTTGATTGTTGGTGATGTACTTTGATTTGGCTTTATTGTGCTCCTGAAGTGTTTTTGTAAAAACGACTTCTCCATTTTTCTTGGCGAGAAAGTAGACGTATTCTGTTTGATCAGGGTTAAGTGCCGCTTCCCATGACGATTCCCCCGCGTTGGCAATCGGTCCCGGCGGGAGTCCGGTATTTTTATACGTATTATATGGGGACTTCGCCTTAAGATCTTTATAGACGACGCGGCTTTTATGTTTTCCAAGCGCATACAAAACCGTCGGATCCGTTTGCAGCGGCATTTTTTTGGCCAAACGGTTATAGAACACGCTCGAAATTTTGTGGCGGTCCGCTTTTTCCGTCGCTTCCTCTTCGATCAGTGAAGCCATTGTCAGCGTTTTGTGGACGGACATTTTTTTATCGTTCATCTGCGACTCGTATTTTTCGGCCCGTTTATCGGTTTGCTTGATCATCGCTTCGATGATGTTCTCAAGCTTTGTCTCCGGATCATAGAAGGGATATGTCGCAGGGTAAAGATAACCCTCAAGCGGATGTTTAATATTCTTGTTGAAAACCTCATCCGTGATCAATTTCGGATACTTCTTTTTTAATGTGTTGATAAAATCACGGTCATCCAGCTTGTTCATGACTTCTTGTTTGGAGTAGTTCGTTTCTCCGGCAATGATGTCGGCGATTTCACTCAGCTGTCTGCCTTCGGGAACGACGATTTTAAAGGCCGGAACATGTGACGCGCTTGTCAGCTTTTTGATCATATCGGCAGGTTCCATGGACTGGCTGAGCTGAAAATTTCCCGCTTGAAAACCGGATGCGCTTTTAAATTTCACATAAGCGATGAACACTTTTTCGTTTTTAATTAAGTGCTGTTCTTTTAGTTTTGCAGCAATGGAAGAAACTGACGATCCTTTCGGAATATAGACGTTGACCATTTTTTTGCTGTTTTTATCGACCGGTTCAAGTGCGGATTTTACATATAGAGAAAAACCGCCCGCGCCAATGATGAGCAGCACGGCTGCCACGGCGAGACAAAACTTTATTTTATGATTAAGGAGTTTTTGAAAAAATGTGTTTTTAGTCTGATCTGCAAACATTAAAGTCCTCCTCTCCTCCCATGCTATATACTACATGATTCGTATTCATTCGGCAATTTATTACAAAATGTTTTCATAAAAAAAAGCCGCCCTGCGGCAGCTTTTTTATTCTTGCTCTTCTTCATCAGCCAAAAACGTGTTCAGCGTCTCTTCGATCATATCCCATTCTTCTTCTGTTTCAATCGGCATCAATTCGCCGTTCTCACCGTTTTCATTCGGAGTGAAGCTTGAAGCGTGAATTTCGATTTCTTCTTCATCCTGTGCTTCAACTGGATAATACAGCACATATGATTTATTAAATTGATCGCTGTCAAATGTGAAGAGCACCTCACAAAGCTGTTCATTTCCTTTATCGTCTACAATCGTAATGTTTTTTTCTCCATGTTCCACCATGATCACCTCATTAGTTTAGGCTGTCGAGATATCCTTGCAGGATCATCACAGCTGCCATTTTATCGATTACTTTTTTTCGTTTTTGCCTGCTGACGTCTGCTGATATCAGCATCTTTTCGGCCGCCATCGTCGAGAGCCGCTCGTCCCAAAGCACGACGGGTACATGAAACGCGTCTTCAAGCACCTGCGCAAACTTCTGGCTGGCTTCTCCCCTCGGGCCGACGGAACCGTTCATGTTTTTGGGAAACCCGAGTACAATTTTATCTATTGTATAGTCTTTCGTTAACTCAGCGAGGCGGCTCAGGCCGTAATCACCATTCGCTTCGTCAATTTTAATCGTTTCAATGCCTTGAGCCGTCCAGCCCATTTCATCGCTGAGGGCGACGCCGAGCGTTTTTGAACCTAAATCCAGACCTAATATTCGCATTTGTATTTACGCCTCTTTATGCTGTTCTAAGTACGATTTAACCAGCTCTTCGATTATCTCGTCTCTCTCTATTTTCCGAATCAGATTGCGTGCATCTCGATGCCTTGGAATGTAAGCGGGATCACCTGATAGCAAATATCCGACAATTTGGTTGATCGGGTTATAGCCTTTTTCCTGAAGCGCGTCGTGGACGGTTATCAGCACCTCATTTACATTTGTCTCCATTGAATCGTCGGAAAAGTTAAATTTCATCGTCTTATCAAATGAGCTCACCGTTTTGCACCTCTTTCCCAAATTCGCAGGCAAAGTTCCAGCCTGATTGCCTTCTCATCATCATTCTACACCACATCGGTCATTTATAAAACGGATTTCACCCATTCTTCTGCAGAAGATAAAGCTTCTTCCAATTTTTCAGGCTGTTTTCCTCCCGCCTGAGCCATGTCAGGACGGCCGCCGCCACCGCCTCCGCACGCCTCGGCGACTTGTTTAACAAGTTTGCCGGCATGGAATCCTCTCTCTATTAAATCTTTTGTAACTCCGGCAGAAATATTCACTTTTTCATGTTGAACCGTCGCAAGCACGATGACGGCAGAACCCAACTTCGCTTTCAGGTCATCGACCATTGTGCGCAGATGGTTCATGTCTTTTGCATTGACTTTTTCCGCGAGCAGTTTCACCCCGCCGATTTCTTTCACTTTTTCCAGGATCTCTCCCGCTTCTTTGTTGCCGAGCTTCGCGAGCAGGGATTCGTTTTCCCTTTGGGCTTCTTTTAAATCGGACTGCAGGGATTCGATCCGCTTTGGTACTTCTTTTACATTGGTTTTCAGCACTTCTGCCGCAGCCTCGAGAACTTGGAGCTTGGCGTTCATCTCCTCGTAAGCGCCTTTGCCTGTGACGGCTTCGATCCGGCGGGTCCCGGCTCCGATGCCCGATTCTGACACGATCTTAAAGAGGCCGATTTCAGCCGTGTTTTTCACGTGGCAGCCGCCGCACAGTTCGATGCTGTAATCGCCGACTTGGACGACGCGGACGATATCCCCGTATTTTTCTCCGAACAATGCCATGGCTCCCATTGCTTTCGCTTCATCGATCGGTTTCAAATCGATTTGCACAGGAATTGAAGCCCAGATTTTTTCATTTACTTTTGCTTCAATTAGCTCAAGCTCTTCTTTCGTCACTTGGCCGAAATGGGAGAAGTCAAAGCGCAGACGGCTGTCTGACACAAGCGATCCGGCCTGGTTGACGTGCGTTCCGAGCACATCTTTCAATGCTTGATGGAGCAGGTGTGTCGCCGTATGGTTTTTGACGATATCCTTTCTGAGCCGGTTTGTTACTTCAGCGGTCACCATCATCCCTTTTTCAACTGTTCCGCTTTCAACCGTACCTTCATGCAAATGCTGTCCGTTCGGTGCTTTTTTGACATCCGTGACGCGGACAGCAGCATCGCCGCTTCTGACCCAGCCTTTGTCGCCGATTTGTCCGCCGCTTTCGGCGTAAAACGGTGTTTTCTCCAAGATGAATTGGACGGATTGACCTGCATGAACTTGATCAGCAACCTCTCCGTCTTGAAGAAGCTCGGCGATTTTCGTTTCCGTTTTCAGATCCGTATAGCCGATGAACTCGCTTTCGGTCATGATATCGCGGAGAACGCCACCTTGAACCTGCATGCTGCCGACATCCTGGCGGGCCTGGCGCGCGCGTTCGCGCTGCTTGTCCATTTCGCGTTCGAAGCCTTCATGGTCAACATTCATGCCTTCGTCTTCGGTGTACTCTTCCGTCAGTTCGACAGGGAATCCGTACGTATCGTACAGCTTGAAGACATCTTCTCCGGAAATAACGCTGTTTCCTTTCGCTTTCTCCTTTTGAATGACTTCAGACAGGATGGCAAGCCCTTCGTTCAATGTTTCATGGAAACGCTCTTCTTCCGTTTTGATGACTTTCGCGATGAAATCGGCTTTCTCTTTTACTTCCGGGTAGTAAGCGGCCATAATGTCAGCCACAACGGGAACGAGTTCATACATAAACGGACGATTGATATTGATTGATTTGGCATAGCGAACAGCGCGGCGGAGCAGCCTTCTGATGACATAGCCGCGCCCTTCGTTGGACGGAAGCGCTCCGTCACCGATGGCAAACGCAGCCGTCCGGATATGATCGGCGACAACTTTAAAGGCCGTATCTTTTTCAGCAGATGTGCCGTACTTTTCTCCTGAAATGGCTTCTGTCGCCTTGATGATCGGCATAAACAGATCTGTATCATAGTTTGTCTTGGCATCTTGAATGACGGAAACCATCCGTTCCAGACCCATCCCTGTATCAATGTTTTTCTTCGGCAGGGGTGTGTATGTTCCGTCAGGATTGTGGTTGAACTCGGAGAACACAAGGTTCCATACTTCTAGGTAACGCTCGTTCTCCCCGCCCGGGTAAAGTTCCGGATCAGACAGATCATTTCCATAATCTTCACCGCGGTCATAGAAGATTTCGGTATTCGGTCCGCTCGGGCCTTCCCCGATATCCCAGAAGTTCCCTTCAAGCCTGATGATACGCTCTTCGGGAACACCGATTTTTTTCGCCCATAAATCGTAGGCTTCATCGTCTTCCGGATGAACCGTCACCGACAGGCGCTCAGGATCGAAGCCGATCCATTTCGGATCAGTCAAAAATTCCCATGCCCATTCGATCGCTTCTTTTTTAAAATAATCACCGATCGAAAAGTTTCCGAGCATTTCAAAGAACGTATGGTGGCGGGCCGTTTTTCCGACATTCTCGATGTCATTTGTCCTGATCGATTTCTGCGCATTACAGATGCGCGGATTTTCCGGGACAACCCGTCCGTCAAAGTACTTTTTCAGCGTCGCTACACCGCTGTTGATCCAAAGCAGTGAAGGATCTTCATGCGGAATAAGGGAAGCGCTCGGCTCAACGGCATGTCCTTTTTCCTTAAAAAAGTCTAAAAACATTTGCCGCACTTGTGCGGATGTTAACACCTTCATATTCAAACTCCTCCTTTAGTTGCTCACATGCAATATAAAAAGCTCCCGCCCCATGCAAACAAGCGTTTACACAGGGACGAGAGCTCCATCTCGCGGTACCACCCTGATTATGGGCAAAAAGAACGCCCATCACCTCATATCCGAATAACGCCGGATGAAACGGCAGGTTTTAAGCCTGCACTCAGGATTAGCTTCTACTGCTCTTCTGCTTAAAGCTCTTTCACCGCACGGAGCTTCTCTCTTTTAAACAGGGCTTCAGTATACTCGGATCCGTCAAACGAGATACGTATGTATGTCTATTTCGACATTATAGACAACGAAAAGGGGAATGTCAATCTTCTTCATTCAAGCCTTTCTCGCCGCCAGAAAATGGGCGAACATGACCTTTAAAACAGCCATTACGGGCACGGCTAAAATCATGCCGATAATTCCGGCCAATTCGCCGCCGGCAAGCAGCCCGAGCATAATCACGACAGGGTGCATATGAAGGCTTTTCCCGACAACAAGCGGCCCGAGAATGTTGCCTTCAATAAACTGCAAAACCAAAATGGTGATTATGACGACGATAACCAGTCTCGCGGACAGCGCGGCGGCAATCATCACAGCTGGAATCGCGCCGATGACCGGACCGAAATAAGGAATGATGTTCGTCGCGCCAATAATCAGGCCGAGGATCAGCGGATAGGGCAGATCGAAAAACCAAAACGAGAGGCTTGCGCCCAAGCCGATCACAAGGCAGACAAAAAGCTGGCCTCTGATATAGTCTCCAAGCGAATCATCGACATCTTTGATAAACGCGCCGCCTCTCTTCCTCCACGAACGAGGGGTTAAATACCAGACGGCTTTTTTCATCACATCAATATCTTTGACCATATAAAACACCAAAAAAGGAATGACAGCCGCAACAAGCATATAGTCAAAAACAAAACGGATGCTTGTAATCGTCCGTTCCGCCCAGCTTCCCACGAATTCTTCGGTCTGATCGACATACTTGTCGATTCTGTCATGCATCCCGTCAGGCCAGCCATCTGTATGGTGATGCAGTTTTTCGAGCATGTTTTCATAAGATGCAGCAAGGACGGGAATCCCTTCAGACAGCTCGGTCAGCTGTTTGATGAAAATGGGGACGCCTTTGTAAAAGGCATAGCCGAGCCCCCCGAAAAACAAGAAGTAAATCAGCAAGATGCTCAGCGTCCGCGGCACACCCGCGCGGTGGATTTTTTCCACGATGGGCAGAAGCAGATAAGTGATAAAAACCGCAATCGCCAGAGGGATCAAAATCGATTTGAGTAAAATGCACGCCGGCTCCCAGATCATTCTGAGCTGCAAAAAGATATAGACGGTCAACAATAAGAGCATGAAAATTGTGATCCACATTAAAAGGTGCAGCGGTTTTTTCAGCATTTTTTTCACCCCTTGTTAGCTTTTGAAATCTGTTTGTATTTATTCCCCAAGAAAAAAAGGATGCCCTGTCATAAGGGCACCCTTAGGGTGTTAAAACATTTTCATGACGCGTCTTCTGAGCTTTCTCATGTTCCGTCTGTTCAACATGTCGTTTTGCGACATCATGCGGTACATCAAAGCTCCGGCTCCTAAAGAAATGAGAGAAGTCATTGTCCGATTCAAATTACGAACCCCCATTCAAAGGTTAATCGTACGTTCGTCATCTGTAAACAGATCGTCAAGGCTGCTCAATGTTCCGTCTTCTTCGACTTGATGGGTTGAAATTTTTCCTTTTGAAAGGGTCAGCTCAATGAAACATCCCCAGCAATAATATTGATTCACACCGATTTTGCCGATGTTTTTACTTTTGCAGTTCGGGCAAATAAGCATTTGAACACACACCTCTTATTCATTCAAGACGATTGTGTTTCTGCCTATTTCAAGCGGTTCTCCTGATGACTGAACTTGCTTTTTATCGCCTGACAAATCGGCAAAAAAACCGTCTGATAGTTCATATGCTACGATTATGCCCGAGTCTGAAGAAAAGTATACATCTTCCAGCATCCCCAGTGTTTCACCAGAGCCGTTTTTGACCATTTTTTGCTTCAGCTGGTCGTAGGATAGAGCCTGCTTCGGGATGTGCATCGGCTTAAATTCGGTGAAATCAACATATACGCCGTCTGTTGTAATGTCCGTGACAGCGGGAAGCGGAAGAAGGGAACGATGATGATAAAACCGCCGTTTTTCTTCCATAATAAATCCGAGACATGTCCCTTCCTGCGAAAAACAGATATCCGTCACCATCCCAAGCAAAAGAGAAGACTGTTTATCATAAACATTGAGCCCTTCCAGCTCATTGCATGTTCTCAAAGTGTGATCAACCACCTTTTGTCGAACAGTCTTAGCTTCTGCCGCAAGAAAGGGACTCATACGATGTAATGGATTCCATGAAAAGATCCTTATTCCGCCTCTTCTTCCATAAAATCAAACGGTGTGACACCCTCCATTCCGATATTGGCGTCAAATACGCTGAAAGGCAGTTCCTTTTGGAGCGCCATCAGCTCTTCATCTTCTTCATGGGCGGCCTGTTGCAGCCTTCTTTTAAGAGACGTCTGCCGTTCCGAGGATTCTTTATTTCTGACGCCCCATTCAAGAGCCTCCTCTTCTCCGCACAAAATCAGGAATTTTTTGCTTCTTGTGATGGCTGTATACAGCAGGTTTCTTCTCAGCATCCTGTAATAGCTTTTGACAATGGGAAGAATCACGATCGGGAATTCGCTGCCCTGCGATTTGTGAATCGAGCAGCAATACGCATGTGTAAATTGGTTAAAATCTTTTTTGGTAAATGTGATTTCGTTGCCGTCAAAAGAGATGACCGCCATATCTTCTTTTTCCGTGTTTTCTTTTGCATAAAAGATGGAGACGATCTCGCCCATGTCGCCGTTGAATACATTGTGTTCAGGCTGGTTGACAAGCTGAAGAATTTTATCGCCCGTCCGGTATACGACTTCCCCGAATTTGATTTCTCTGCCCTTCGGTTTCGGCGGATTCAGGATGTTTTGCAGGGTCAAGTTCAATTCATTGATACCGGCCGGTCCTTTGTACATCGGGGCAAGCACTTGAATGTCCCGTGCTGAATACCCTTTTTGCAGCGCATTTTTGACGACTTTTTCTACAACCTCCTTGATCTGCTGTTGGCGGCAGCGGATAAAAGAGCGGTCTTTCGTCGGCGCCGTCAAATTTTTCGGGAGGTAGCCTTTTTTCATTTCATGCGCCATTTCCACAATGGACGACCCTTCGGCCTGCCTGTAAATATCGGTTAGTCTGACAGCCGGGATCACGTTTGATGCGAGCAGGTCTCTCAGCACCTGTCCAGGACCGACGGACGGGAGCTGGTCTTCATCCCCGACCATAATCACCTGTAAATGATCGGGAATCGCTTTAAACAATTGGTTGGCCAGCCATATATCAAGCATGCTCGTTTCATCGATGATGACCAGCTTCCCTTCGATCGGGTTGTCTTCATCATGTGTAAAACCTTCGGCGCCGTTCCAGCCGAGAAGTCTGTGGATCGTGACAGCCGGGAGACCTGTCGACTCGCTCATCCGTTTTGCCGCTCTTCCTGTGGGCGCAGCCAATACAAACGGAAAGGTTTCGTCTTTCTTATAATCAGCGGGATTCAGACTCAAGCCGTGAAGCTCGCTGTACAATTCAACGATTCCTCTGATGACGGTCGTTTTACCCGTGCCGGGGCCGCCTGTTAAAAGCAGCATCGGCGACATCAGCGCCTTTTGTATCGCTTCCTTTTGGCTTGGTGCATATTGAACCTGCATCCGCTCTTCAAGCTCGCCTAAAGCAAGCAGAAATTCAGATTCGGGAAACTGCTCATCGTATTCGGTCTGTTCGGCGATCTTCCGGACTCTTTTGGCAAAGTTTTGTTCAGCGTAGTAAAGCGATGGATAGTAGCATCTGTCGTCTTCTACGAAAAGTTCTTTTTGCTCGCCAAGCGCAATGATTTGATCCGCCACATCCATTTCCGTCACTTTCTCATCGCCTGCCGACTGGTTCAACAGCTTTTGCGTCTCGATGATCAGCTGCTTGGTTTCTATGTACGTATGTCCTTCCTGAAGGCATGCCGCTTCAATCGTATATAAAAGCGCCGCCTTGATCCGTTCGGCATGTTTGCCTGAAATCCCCATTCTTCCGCCTAGTTCATCTGCCTTGATAAAGCCGATGCCTTCCACATCCTTGACAAGCTGGTACGGATTTTCCCGGATTTTATCAAGGGTTTCCGATTCGTATGCCTGGTAAATTTTCATGGAAAGCTGCGGCCCGAAGCCGAATTCACTCAAGGAGATCATAATCTGCTCAAGTCCCTGATGCTGCTGAAGGCTTGAGGCAAGCTTATCCGCCTTTTTTTTGGAGAGCTTTGGCACATCATACAGGACGGCAGCGTCCTCTAAAATTTTATTGATCGCACCCTCTCCAAGCTTTTTGACGATCTCTTCGGCCGTTTTTTTGCCGATGCCTTCAAACAAATCGCTTGCTAAATACTGAATGACGCCTTCTTTTGTCGTGGGAACTTCTTTTTTAAAATGATCCGCTTGAAATTGCAGGCCAAACTTCGGATGGGAGGCGGTTTTTCCGTAAAATGTATAGGTTTCATCTTCAAAGACCGCAGGGAAGTATCCCGTTACTGAAACGCTTTTTTCTTCAAAAGACTCCGATGTTTCCTGCACTTTTACTTTTAGGACGGTGTAGAGGTTTGTTTCATTATGATAAATGACACCCGTTACCGTCCCTTTCAGAAAAGAGGCTTCTTCCATTTGCATTTGCCCGGGATTTTGAGGCTGTTTCACGTTTTTCCCCCCTCCTTTTTAGCTTTGGCCTGACAAGACGGATTCAATCCTCTTCAAGCAGCTGTTTCGCACGTATGCTCAGCATATGGTCAGGCTGGATTTGAATCGCCTTGTTCAGCATGTCAAGCGCTTTTTGGCGATTTTCTTTAAATGCGTAAGCGACCCCTAAATTGTAGAAAGCATCCGCATGGGATGGATCAAGGGCTGTAACCTTAGAAAAAGCCTCAATCGCTTCGTCAAGCATCCCTTCATTAGCAAGGCACATCCCGTATTGAAAGCGCGCTTCATGGTCCGATTCATTCAGCTCGGCCGCCCGTTGCAAATACGGCATCGCAAGCTTCGGCTGCTCAAGTTTCATCAGCGAGGTGCCGAGCATATAAAAGAGATCGCCGTTTTCCATGCCCGTCCGATGTGCTTTTTCAAACATGTCCTTTGCTTCTTGATAACGCTCTTTCATCATATATACATTTCCGGCACCATAATAAGCCGCACCGGCTTTTTCATCAAGGCTGACCGCTCTTTCATAAAATTTGAGCGCCCGATCCAATTCGCCGACCGCTGATAGCAAGTTCGCGAAATTGATGTACGGGACGGGGTCGCCGCTGTTTTCATCAATCGCTTTTGTAAAGGCTTCCGCCGCTTTTTCAAAATCGCCTTTTTGCATGGCTTCAATTCCTGTTTGGTTGTAGTCCAACGCCCTCTCCCTTTCGTCCTCTATTTTAAAAAGGCCGTCGACAGTGTCGACAGCCGTTAAGAGCCCCGGGGCCCTTTATTTTCCCGGAATGCCCTCTTTATACATACCACAGTTGTTGTCCGTCTTTATACACATCGTCAATCGTTCCGCCGCCAAGGCATTCGTCGCCCTTGTAAAAAACGACGGCTTGCCCGGGTGTGACGGCGCGGACAGGCTCTTTAAAGACGATTTCCGCTTCACCTTCTCCGGTCATTCTGACAGTGACTTCGGTATCGGGTTGACGGTAGCGGAATTTAGCTGTGCAGGCGAGTTCAGATTCGCCGCCAAATGCGCCCTCATGTACAAAGCTGACATTTGTCGCCGTAATTTGATCAGAATATAGGAGCGGATTGCTGAAGCCTTGATCAACATATAAAATATTTTTTTCCAGGTCTTTTCCGACGACGAACCAAGGCTCTCCGCTTCCGCCGATACCAAGCCCGTGCCTTTGCCCGATCGTATAGTACATCAAACCGTCATGGCGGCCTTTAACTTCGCCATCCATCGTCCGCATTTCTCCCGGCTGTGCAGGGAGGTATTGGCTGAGAAACGTTTTGAAATTCCGTTCGCCGATAAAGCAGATCCCAGTGCTGTCTTTTTTCGACGCCGTCGCGAGTCCCGCTTCTTTGGCCATTTCCCTGACGCGGCTTTTTTGCAGCTCTCCGATCGGAAACAGCACTTTGCTAAGCTGCTCCTCTGTCAGCTGGTTCAAGAAATAGGTTTGATCTTTATTTTCATCAAGACCTCTCAGCATTTTGACGCGGTTCCCGCTGCGGTCGACTCTCGCGTAGTGGCCTGTGGCGAGGAAATCGGCGCCAAGGGATAAAGCGTGCTCCAAAAAAGCTTTAAATTTAATTTCTTTATTGCACATGACATCGGGATTCGGGGTTCTTCCCGCTTTATATTCATCGAGAAAATATTGGAAGACCTTTTCCCAATATTGTTTTTCAAAGTTTACCGCATAATATGGAATGCCTATTTGATTGCACACTTTAATGACGTCTTCATAATCTTCCGTCGCTGTGCAAAAACCGTTTTCATCTGTGTCATCCCAGTTTTTCATAAAAATTCCGATGACATCATAGCCCTGCTCTTTCAGCAGCAGAGCTGCCACAGATGAGTCTACGCCTCCTGACATCCCCACGACTACGCGTGTATCCTCAGGCCGCTTCGCCATTTCCATCAACTCCAATAAATCAATTCAAAAACTTGTCATTCCAGATCATATCATCATTGCCGCACCTGATGCGAATCTTTAGCTTATGACAAACGCTTGACGATGTCCGCAAGCTCTTTTGCGGCCCGCTTTACCTCAGCTTCCGTATTGCCGAAGCCGAAGCTGATCCGAATCGATGATGTCAGCTGGTCCGCATCCTCGCCAAACATGGCGGAGAGCACATGGGAAGGCAGCACTGATCCGGCGGTGCAGGCCGACCCGCTCGACACCGCAATCCCCGCCATATCCAAGTTGACAAGCAGCGCTTCAACCGATACCCCGGGAAAATATAAATTCAAAATGTGCGGCAGGCTGTGCCGGACACTTCCATTTACAGCAAATGAGACCCCTTCCGTCTCAAGCGTATCGGTGATGATGTCTTTCAATCGACGGTAGAGCGCGCGTTTTTCGTCTCTCTCCTGTTTTGCAAGCGAGACGGCTTCCCTCAGCCCGATAATGCCCGGGACATTTTCCGTTCCGGCACGGCGTTTTCGTTCCTGTTCGCCTCCGAACAGGAGCTGGGTGAGCTTCACATGCTCATTGACGTATAAAAAGCCTGTCCCCTTGGGACCATTCAATTTATGCCCGGAGACAGACATCATATCGATATGGCTCTTTTTTACATCAATCGGCAAAAAGCCGAACGCCTGGACAGCGTCTGTGTGAAACAAGGCTTGATGATCTTTTAAAAGCGCTCCGATTTCTTCAATCGGCTGAATCGTTCCCACTTCATTGTTTCCGTACATCACAGTGACAAGGATGGTGTCGTCGCGCAGCGCCTCTTTGACCTGCTCCGCCGAGATCCGTCCGCTTTTATCCACATCAAGATATGTGACATGAAACCCCATGTCCTCCAGCCTGTTGCATGTATGGAGAACGGCGTGGTGCTCGATCTTGGTTGTAATGATGTGGCGGCCTTCTTTTTCTCTCGCCAGCGCGCTGCCTAAAATCGCCATATTATCGGCTTCTGTCCCGCCGCTCGTAAAAACGATTTCATTGTGATGCGCTCCGATTTCTTCAGCGATCATCGCTCTTGCATCATCAAGCCATTTCCGGCTTTCCCTTCCAAAAGAATGTATGCTTGAAGGGTTTCCGAAGTTTTCCGTTAAGTAAGGCAGCATTTTTTCGACGACGCGCGGGTCAGTCGGAGACGTTGCTGCATGATCTAAATATATCCGTTCCATCCTAGATTACACCTCGATCTTAAATGTAAAACATATAGGCTTCCTGATCGCCTTCCGTGTAGCTTGCCAAATCCTCGAGCGTCGTCGAGTCAAGCACTTCTTTAACGGCGTCGCGGATCTTAATCCACAGCTCGCGCTTGGCCGGCTCCTCATCTTCAAGCACTTCAACGGGGCTGATCGGGCCTTCCAAGACGCGAATGATATCCCCCGCCGTAATCGCCGAAGGATCGTCACCGAGAATATAGCCGCCGTATGCGCCGCGGATGCTTTTCACGAGGCCGGCATTCCGCAATGGTGAAACAAGCTGTTCTAAATAATGTTCTGATAAATCGTTCGTCTGGGCAATGCTTTTCAATGAAGTCGGACCTTCCCCATGCTTTTTGGCAAGCTCAATCATAATCGTCAGCCCGTATCTGCCTTTAGTTGATATTTTCAAAATGAACACCTCTACCCTATAAAAAGTCAAGCTTTCAGCCGGGCTTCATACCGGTGCTTAAAGGGATGCTGCCCCTTTTAGCCGCTATCCGGTCATCAACACGCCCGGCGCTTATATAAGCCCGGGTGTCACACCGGGCATCTGATATGTAAAAAATGCGCTTTGGGACAGGTCTTCCGCCTTGTCCATCTGATAGATTACAGGTTATTATAGCACACTTTATTTAAACTTTCATTTTCAGCCCATATGTTCAGCTTGCCATATTCATTTCTTTTCTAATCGTCTTTTTTCCGTTACTCTATAAAAAGAATACATTCAGGAGAGATTATTCATGAAACCATTGGCATTTCGTATGCGACCGACCAAAATAGAAGACATTCTCGGCCAGGATCATCTCGTAGGAGAAGGAAAAATCATTCACCGGATGGTACAGGCAAAACACCTTTCATCGATGATTTTATACGGCCCTCCGGGAATCGGAAAAACATCGATCGCGACCGCGATTGCCGGAAGCACAAGCATCGCCTTCCGGAAGCTGAACGCCGTGATCAATAACAAAAAAGACATGGAAGCCGTTGCTGCCGAAGCAAAAATGTCCGGGCAGGTGATTTTAATACTGGATGAGGTCCACCGGCTCGACAAAGGCAAGCAGGATTTCCTCCTGCCGTATTTGGAAAACGGCATGATCATCATGATCGGTGCGACAACAGCGAACCCATATCATGCGATCAATCCCGCGATCAGAAGCAGAACGCAGATTTTCGAGCTTCATCCACTGAGTTCCGAACAGATAAAAGCGGCCATCAAACGTGCATTAAGAGACGAACACCGGGGCTTAGGCACATATGACGTCAAAATCGATGAAGAAGCGCTTGACCATTTCGCCGCAGGCTGCGGCGGAGATGTCCGTTCCGCGCTGAACGCTTTGGAGCTTGCCGTCCTGTCCACAAAGGAAAACGGTGAGGGAACGATTCACATCACACTGGACATTGCGGAGGAGTGTCTGCAGAAAAAAAGCTTTACACATGATAAAGATGGCGATGCCCATTATGACGTAATCTCCGCTTTTCAAAAATCGATCAGAGGGTCTGACGTCAACGCCGCTCTCCATTACTTGGCGCGGCTGATTGAGGCGGGGGATTTAGAAAGCCTCGCCCGGCGGCTGCTCGTCATCGCCTATGAAGACATCGGCCTTGCCAGCCCTCAAGCCGGGGGAAGAACGCTCCAGGCGATTCAAACGGCAGAGCGGCTCGGCTTCCCGGAAGCACGCATTCCACTGGCAAACGCCGTGATCGAACTATGTCTGTCGCCCAAGTCAAACTCGGCGATTCTCGCTGTTGACGAGGCTCTTAGCGACATCCGCGCGGGAAAAATCGGCGATGTGCCAAAGCATTTAAAAGACGCGCACTACAAAGGAGCGGCAGAGCTTGGCAGAGGTGTTGATTACAAATACCCGCATGACTACGAAAACGGCTGGGTCGAACAGCAGTACCTGCCCGATCCTCTCAAAAACAAAGTGTATTATCAGCCGAAACAGACAGGGAAGTTTGAACTGGCGTTAAAGCAGATCTACGATAATTTGATGAAAAAGAAATAACAAAAGGCCTGCTGAGTCAGGCCTTTAAATATAGCGGACGGTGTTGCGGGACGCCTATCTCTCCATTTCTTTTATCGATGAACGAAATACTCGTCAAACGCCTCAAAAGATTGGCACTTGGCAAGTACCGTCCAAGTGTGCGCTACGCATTCTGAAGCTTTTCCTCTTAAAATGACAAAAAGAACAGCACCTCTGCTGTCCTTTTTGCTTTATTTATCTTTCACCCTTTTGATCGGAATATCTTTCAAAAGCTCCATGACCACATGGCCGCCCATGATCAAGCCGGCGACGGACGGGACGAAAGCGTTGGAAGACGGCGGCATTTGCGCTTTGCGGATTTTCGCTTCGTCATTGCCCACTTCTTTGCGGACGTCTTCGCGGATGACGATCGGGCTTTCGTCAGAAAACACGACTTTGACACCCTTTGTAATCCCTTCTTTTCTCAGCCTTGTCCGCACCACTTTCGCAATCGGGTCCGTATGCGTTTTTGAAATATCGGCCACCTGAAATCTTGTCGGATCCGTCTTATTGGCCGCACCCATGCTCGAAATGATGCTGATGTTCCGCTTGAGGCACTCTTTCATCAAATGGATCTTATAATGAATCGTATCTGAAGCGTCGATCACATAATCCGGTTCATAAGCAAAAAACTGCTCATACGTCTCTTCGGTATAGAACATTTTTAAAGCGACGACATCGCATTCCGGGTTAATATCGGCGATTCTCGCTTTCATTAAGTCCACTTTCGGCTGCCCGACCGTTGAAAGCAAAGCGGGGAGCTGACGGTTGACATTCGTGATGTCAACGTCATCTTTATCGACCATGACGATCCGGCCGACTCCAGAACGGGCGAGCGCTTCGGCCGCGAATGAGCCGACCCCGCCGATGCCTAAAACGGCAACCGTGCTGTTTTTTAAAATATTCAATCCTTCTTTGCCAATCGCTAATTCATTGCGTGAAAACTGATGTAACAAGAACCTCACTCCATCTTTATATACAATTACCGATAGTATCTTAACACAATCGGGTGATTAAACAAGCAGTCTTTTTCATATTTTTTCGTTCCGTCTCATACATTATCCTATGTATGGCTTAAAAACCGCCTTTTTTCCGCACAAAAAAAGTCCCGATTGTGCCGTTGTCGCATTCCTTCGTTTTGATCCCGCTCTCGGCAGGTGGGTGTTCTGTTCCAAACTTTGCAAGTCCTCTTTAGCACCCGAGTGATAAGAGGCGTTTGCTCCATTTGAAAACGTCGAACTCCCAAGTAAAAAAATGTTCGGTCAAAACTAGGTGTACAACAAACACATCAGGACTTTATTTGTTAAAAATGATATCATACGTCCCTTTGATTTTCAATGGGATGTACAGCCGTATATTTTACAATTTACTGTCGAATTTTGTGTTTAATTTCCAGGTGCAGCTCATCAAGCTGAGCGTTGTCGACCTCGCTTGGCGCTTCGGTCATCAGGCAGCTTGCGCTGGCCGTTTTCGGAAATGCGATCGTATCCCTCAAATTCGTACGGCCGCTGAGCAGCATCACCAGCCTGTCAAGACCGAGCGCAATACCGCCGTGCGGAGGAGCCCCGTATTCAAAAGCCTCGAGCAGGAACCCGAATTGCTCCTTCGCTTCTTCTTCTGAAAAGCCGAGAAGGCCAAACATTTTCTCCTGAACGTCTTTTTCAAAAATACGGATCGAACCGCCGCCAAGTTCATAGCCGTTTAGGACAAGATCGTAAGCCTGCGCCTTCATGTCCTGCGGGTTCGTCTCGATCAGCTTGAGATCCTCCCTGACAGGCATTGTGAACGGGTGGTGCGCGGCATAGTAGCGGCCTTCCTCAGCATCGTACTCAAGAAGCGGCCAGTCGACAACCCATAAGAAGTTAAACAAGCTTTCATCGATCAGGTTCAGCTCTTTACCAAGCTTTAAACGAAGCGCTCCCAGCGCGTCATTGGCGACTTCGAGCTTGTCGGCCACAAAGAGAAGCAGATCCCCATCTGCGGCGTCAAGCGCCTGAACAATCGCCTCCTGTTTTTCGCCGGCAAAAAACTTCGCAATCGGTCCTTTAAGTCCATCCGCTTCTGTTTTCAGCCAAGCCAGCCCTTTTGCTCCATAGTTTGCAGCGAACTCTCCAAGCGCATCGATATCTTTGCGAGAGTAGTTTGCAGCGGCACCTTTAACATTGATCGCTTTGACCGCTCCTCCGTTCGCCACGGCTGAAGCGAACACTTTAAAGTCCGAATCCTTCACTGCTTCTGACACATCCGTCAAAAGCATGCCGAAGCGCGTATCCGGTTTGTCTGAGCCGTATCGGTTCATGGCATCCTCATACGACATTCTAGGAAGCGGAAGCGAGATTTCAATGCCGTGCGTTTCACGCATCACATGCGCCATCATTTCTTCTGAGAGCTTCATGATGTCTTCCTGGCTCATAAACGACATTTCGATATCGATTTGCGTAAACTCAGGCTGACGGTCGGCGCGCAGGTCCTCATCCCTGAAGCAGCGGGCGATTTGATAATAGCGGTCAAACCCTGACACCATCAAGAGCTGCTTAAAGATTTGCGGAGATTGCGGAAGCGCATAAAATTCCCCTTCATGCACACGGCTCGGCACAAGATAGTCGCGCGCGCCTTCTGGCGTGCTTTTTGTTAAAACAGGCGTTTCAATATCAAGAAAGCCGTTGTCATCCAAAAAGCGGCGGACAGCTTTTGTGACGTTATGGCGCATTTTCAGGGAGTTGAACATCTCCGGACGGCGCAAGTCGAGATAGCGGTGCTTCAATCTGATGTCTTCAGATACTTCTGCAGCCTGGTCGCTGATCGCAAAAGGAGGCGTTTTAGCCGCACTCAGCACATCGACGGATTCCGCCTGAATTTCGATCCTTCCGGTTTTCAAGTTCGGATTGACTGTTGCTTCTTCACGGGCAACGACTTTGCCTGTAATGTCAAGCACATATTCGCTGCGGATGCTTTCAGCTGTTTCCAGGGCGTCTTTGGAAACGTCTGGATTAAATACGACCTGCACAATGCCGGTACGGTCTCTCAAATCAATAAAAATCAAGCCTCCGAGATCGCGTCTTTTTTGAACCCATCCTTTTAAAACGACGGATTCTCCGATCGCCTTCTCCGTTATTTCGCCACAATAATACGTTCGTCCAAACAAAGCGGTCCTCTCCTTTAACTTTCAGTGTTTGTTTTCAAAAAACGGATGAATTCATCAAGGCCAATGGCCTGTTGATCTCCTGTTTTCGCATCTTTGACATTCATTTGATTTTGGTTCAGTTCATCCTCGCCTAAAACAGCGATATATTTCGCATTGAGGCGATCGGCGGCTTTAAACTGGCCTTTCATTTTTTTCTGTTCATAGTCGATTTCAGCGGATATCCCCGCTTCTCTCAGTTTATAGAGAAGGGATACGGAATAGTCTTTGGCTTTGTCGCCAAGTGTGACGATATAGCAGTCAATGCCTTCATCCGCTCCGACTTTTACATTTTCAGCATCCAGTGCGGCAAGCAGGCGCTCAATGCTCATCGCAAAGCCGATGCCCGGCGCTTTCGGTCCGCCGAATTCCTCGGTCAGCCCGTCATAGCGCCCTCCGCCGGCAAGCGTCGTGATGGCTCCGAAGCCTTCCGCATCACTCATGATTTCAAAAGCTGTATGGTTGTAGTAGTCAAGTCCTCTGACGAGATTCGGATCCACTTCAAACGAAATCCCGATGTCTGTTAAGTATTGCTGCACTTTTGCAAAATAAGCTTTTGACTCTTCGTTTAAATATTCCAAAATGGACGGCGCCGTTTTCATCAGCTCATGATCTCTGTCCTTTTTGCAGTCTAAAATCCGCAGCGGATTCTGCTTGAGACGCTTTTGGCAGTCGCCGCAAAATTCATCAATGCGCGGTTCGAAGTGATCGATCAGCGCTTCTCTGTGAGCTGCCCGGCTCGTTTTGTCGCCAAGGCTGTTAATGACGAGCTTCAAATTGCGCAGACCAGCTTTTTTGTACACGCTCATCGCCAGCGCAATGACTTCCGCATCAATCGCCGGATCGCTTGAACCGATCGCTTCGATGCCAAATTGATAAAATTGACGGAAGCGTCCGGTCTGCGGCCTTTCATAGCGGAACATCGGGCCGATATAATACAGCTTTGTCGGCTGGACAGGATTTGCAAACAGTTTATTTTCAACAAAAGAACGGACTGCAGAAGCCGTACCCTCGGGACGGAGCGTCAGGCTTCTCCCCTTTTTGTCAGCGAACGTATACATTTCCTTTTGAACGATATCAGTCGATTCTCCCACACCGCGTGAAAATAGCTCTGTATGTTCAAAAATCGGCGTCCGGATTTCTTTATATTGATACGCATGACACGTCTCTCTCGCAATCTTCTCTACATATTGCCAGCGCTCTGATTCTCCGGGGAGGATATCCTGCGTTCCCCTTGGAATATTAAATCCCATTTGTAAAGCCTCCTCTTCAAAATACCTTTTTCTTATATGTAAAATAGAAAAAACCCCCGATCCTACTATAAAACCAATAGTAGGGACGAGAGTTATACCCGTGGTGCCACCCTAGTTGGAACTTTTTACAGTTCCCGCTTTTCTTACCTTTAACGCAGGCTCACGTCCTCCGCCTAATCACCTGTCTTTTTCGACCTTAGTTTTCAGCGGGAAACCTTCGGAGTGTTCATTCGGATAAGATACCGTGCAGACCGCTTTCAGCCCAGGGCGGTTCCTCTCTTTTCACGTACTCTTACCTACTATTCTCCATCTTCAGTTCAACTCATATGTATACCAATTTATATTATAATACGAAGGTTCTGTTTCCATGTCAACCCTAATGACGGTTCTTTTTATTCTTTAGTGATTCTTTTGATGTCAGACCCAGCTCTGTTGCTGTTTCTTCAAGGAAGCCTATGTGCTCGGGATCGGCATCATCCTTAAGATGCAGATTCGCATCCAGCTCATGGATCGCTTTACCCATCCTTTGATTATACCTCATATCGCAACATCCTTTTGCAATCTTTTTTCTATAGTATAAACAAATCATTTTCATTTTATTAAAAAATCTCCAAGGAATATACGATATAAAGAAAGAAGTATTGTTCCAAGTTTCTTACTGAAAGGAGGAGATGGAGAATCAATATGAAAAAAAGCGCAATATTGATCCTGTCGATCATGCTGGCAGCTCCTGCGGCCATTTTCACACCGTCCGGCACCGCGTCGGCGGCGATCGGGGAAGCCGTGATCGCCACCGATGAAATCAACGTCAGAAGCGGTCCGGGATTGAGCCACGAGATCATCAGCGTCGTCAGCCGGAATGAAAGCTATCCGATCCTCGAAGAAAAAGGGGACTGGGTGCAAATCCAGTTGAACAACGGTCAAAAAGGCTGGGTTGTCGATTGGCTGATTCAGAAAAAAGCTCAAAGCTCCGGCGGATCTGAATCCACAAGCGGAAAGGTGACATCTTCCGCATCTGATTTGAGGATCAGAAAAGGGCCCGGCACTTCATATGAAGTCCAAGGCACTTTCCCTCAAGGTGAACAGGCTGATGTATTAAAAATCGATGGAAAATGGATGAAGATTTCCTATCAAAATATAACAGGATGGGTTCATTCCGATTATGTCACACAAGATGGTTCAGAGCAAAAAACAGCTCAATCATCAGGTACAAATACTTCATCTAAAACAGGCACAGTCGGAGTCTCCATTCTAAATGTCCGCAGCGATGCTTCCCATCAAGGAACAATCATCGCTACGCTGAAACGGAACACAGACGTGACGATTATAGATGAACAGCACGGATGGTATGAAATCGAGTTTGACGGGCAAAAGGGCTGGGCAGCAAGCCACTATATTGTAGAGGATCATAAAGAGAACACGGGCGATGGAGAAACAAGCGCCGCATCCGATGCTAAACAGAAAGCCACCATCGTGTACGAAGGAACAAATATTCGCAGCGATGCTTCGACTTCCTCGCCGATTGTCGAACGCGCCGAAAAAGGCGAGTCCTACCCGATTACAGGCGAAAAAGCGGACTGGTATGAAATTACGCTGTCAAACGGTAACACGGCTTATGTCGCCAGCTGGGTCGTTCAGACGTCTGATGGATCAAGTTCAGCGGGAGATTTGGACATCCCTTCACCTCCCTCATCAAAACGTTCGGATTCAAACGGTTCTATCCAAAACAAAACGGTTGTGATTGATGCCGGACATGGCGGACATGACAGCGGAACAATCGGAACGCGGGGGACGCTTGAGAAGAGGCTGACCATAAAAACGGCGAATCTTCTCGCCGCCAAGCTCAAAGCCGATGGGGTTAACGTCTACATGACGCGCAATGACGACACCTTCGTCAGCCTTCAGTCGCGTGTTGCGACCTCTCATTATCGAAATGCCGATGCATTCATCAGCATTCATTATGATAGTATCGCCAATTCATCTGTAAATGGTAACACGGCTTATTACTACAGTACGTCTAAAGATCAGAAGCTGGCCGCAGACGTCCAGTCTGAAATCGAAAAACACTCGCCTCTGAAAAGCCGCGGCGTGTTGTTCGGCGATTATTTTGTGTTGAGGGAAAATCAGCAGCCGGCTGCCCTGTTAGAACTCGGCTATTTAAGCAATCCGCAGGAAGAAGCGGTCGTCAGCACAAACGCTTACCGTGAACGGGTGACGGACGGGATCAGAAGCGGACTTGAACATTATTTCGACTAAAAAAAGCTGCCATTTGGCAGCTTTTTTACGCTTTTGAATCCATGATAAATGTAACCGGGCCGGAGTTCGTCAATTTGACATCCATCATTTCCCCAAACCTGCCCGTTTCGACAGTGACGCCTTTTTCCCGGAGAAGGCTGTTCCACTCTTCGTACAATTGAAGCGCCGTATCCGGCTTCGCCGCCTTAGTAAAATTCGGGCGCCTCCCTTTTTTCGTCTCTCCGTACAGTGTAAATTGAGAGACCGACAAAACCGAGCCTCCAACATCCAATAGAGAAAGATTCATTTTTTCGCCGTCATCCTCAAATATTCGCAGATTGACGAGCTTTTCCGCTAAATATGCGGCATCTTCACTTGTGTCATCATGTGTGACGCCGACAAGCACCATCAAGCCGGCCCCGATCTTGCCGACCGTCTCGCCGTTTACTGAGACGCTTGCCTCTGTCACGCGTTGCACAACCAATTTCATGACCTTTTCCCCCTAATTCATCACCCTGCGTACGGAATAAATGTCTTTGATTTGCTTAATCCGCTCGACCACTTTGTGCAAATGATTGATATTTTGTATGAAAATGGCCATATGAATGGTGGCTACTTTATTGCGGTCCGATTTTCCGGAAACGGATGATATATTCGTTTTCGTTTCGTTTACGGCCTGAAGCACTTCATTCAAGAGCCCGCGGCGGTCGTAGCCGAGGATTTCGATCTCGACATTATATTCCTTTCTCTGCTGCGTCTGCCGTTCATGCTCCCATTCCACCTGAATGAGGCGGTCGAGCGCTTCACTTGTCATCACATTCGGACAGTCTTCGCGGTGAACCGATACACCCCGACCTTTTGTAATGAAACCGACAATCGGATCTCCCGGAACCGGGTTGCAGCATTTGGAAAGCCTGATGAGAAGGTTCTCGACACCTTTCACGCGTACGCCTGCTTCGCGTTTTTTCCCTTGGTAAGGCTTCGATTCGACCGTTACTTCCTGAACGCTTTTCACCTGTTCTTCCTGATCGCGCATCTTCCGCTCTTTTTCTGTCAGACGGTTGGCGACCTGTGCGGCTGTAATCCCGTTATAGCCGACAGCCGCATACATGTCTTCCTCATTGGAAAAATTAAACTTGTCCGCGACCTTTTGAAGATTTTCAGGTGTTAACACATCTTTCACTTCAAAATCCAAGTTCTTAATCTCTTTTTCGACAAGCTCCCTGCCTTTTTCGACATTCTCTTCTCTCCGCTGCTTTTTGAAGAACTGGCGAATTTTATGCTTCGCCTGAGATGTTTGGGCAAGGTTGATCCAGTCCTGACTCGGTCCGTATGAATGCTTAGACGTCAAAATTTCAACGATATCTCCCGTGCGCAGCTTGTAGTCAAGCGTGACCATTTTGCCGTTTACTTTGGCGCCGATCGTTTTGTTGCCGATTTCCGAATGAATGCGGTATGAAAAGTCGATCGGTACAGAGCCTGAGGGAAGCTCAATGACGTCGCCTTTTGGCGTAAAGACGAACACCATGTCGGAAAACAAATCGATCTTAAGAGATTCCATAAATTCTTCGGCATCGGTCGACTCATTTTGGAATTCCAGAATCTCGCGGAACCAAGACAGCTTTTTGTCAAAGCTTGACTCTTCATTCGCGGCCTTGCCTTCTTTGTATGCCCAGTGCGCCGCGATCCCGTATTCGGCGATTTCATGCATGTCAAACGTCCTGATCTGAACCTCCAGCGGATCTCCTTTCGGACCGATGACGGTCGTATGCAGGGATTGGTACATGTTCGGCTTCGGCATCGCAATGTAATCCTTGAACCTGCCAGGCATCGGCTTCCAGCATGTATGGATAATGCCCAGTACCGCGTAGCAGTCCTTAATGCTGTTGACAAGGATCCGCACTGCGAGCAAGTCATAGATTTCGTTGAATTGCTTGTTCTGCATGGCCATTTTTCTGTAGATGCTGTAAATATGCTTCGGCCGTCCGGAGAAGTCGGCTTTAATGTTGACCTCTTCGACGCGGGTTTTGACTTCATTGATGACTTCTTCGACGTACAATTCTCTTTCGGCCCGCTTTTTCTTCATCAAATTGACGATCCGGTAGTACTGCTGCGGATTCAAATACCGCAATGCGGTATCCTCAAGCTCCCACTTTATTTTCGAAATCCCAAGGCGATGAGCCAGCGGAGCAAATATTTCCAGCGTCTCATTTGAAATCCGGCGCTGCTTTTCCTGCGGCAGATGCTTGAGCGTTCTCATATTGTGAAGGCGGTCCGCCAGCTTGATCAAAATGACGCGGATATCCTGAGCCATAGCCACAAACATTTTCCGATGATTTTCCGCCTGTTGTTCTTCCTGTGATTTATATTTAATTTTCCCCAGTTTTGTGACGCCGTCGACAAGCATCGCGACTTCTTCGTTAAACGCTTCTTTTAAATCTTCAAGCGTGACGCTCGTATCCTCCACCACATCGTGAAGAAAACCTCCCGCAATGGTGGCAGGGTCCATTTCCAAATCGACGAGAATGCCCGCCACCTGAATCGGGTGGATGATGTACGGCTCACCTGATTTTCGGTACTGTTCGCGATGCGCGTCTTCCGCATATCGATACGCGTTTTGGATAAAAGCTATATGTTCATCGGAAAGGTAAGACTTTGCCTTTTCAATGACTTGCTCAGCAGTTAATACTTGTTCGTTCGCCATGGAATCACCTTTTTTATATTGAAAACTGTATTGTAATTATTATCAAGAAAAATGTCACAGATGTAAAGAGAAGAAATTGAAAAGGACACACCGGTCCGCAACATTTTAACGAATAGGAAAAAAGCACCCGCTTTTATGAGTGCTTTTTATAGTATAAAATTTGTTTAGTATTGCATCAAGGTTAAAATATCATATCCGTCCAGTTTATTTCTTCCTTCAAGATATGTCAGTTCGATCAGAAAGGCGATTCCGGCAACGACGCCGCCGAGCTCTTCAACAAGCTTGATTGTCGCTTCAATCGTCCCTCCGGTCGCCAAAAGATCGTCTGTGATCAAGACGCGCTGGCCAGGTGAAATGGCATCTTTATGGATGGTCAGGACATCTTTTCCATATTCCAGACCATAGTCGACTTTAATGACTTCCCGCGGCAGTTTGCCTTCTTTGCGGACCGGTGCAAATCCCACGCCAAGAGCGTAAGCAACCGGACAGCCGATGATAAATCCCCTCGCTTCAGGGCCGACGACAAGATCAATCTGTTTTTCTTTCGCATAGGTCACAATTTGATCTGTCGCATAGCGATAGACGTCCCCTTTATCCATCAATGTCGTAATATCTTTAAATTGTACGCCTTCCTTCGGGTAATCCGGCACAATTGTCACATACTTCTTCAAATCCATCTGTTTCATGTCCTCCTCATACTTTCATAAGCTTCAGCGCTTTCGCCCATCAGCTTATTCAGCCACTGTTTGAGCTCGTCCGCCGAAGAATAGACGAGCTTTTGCTCCAATTCAATCAGGCGCTGTTTTTCACGGTAAGTGTCAGATTCTGTTAAATCCCGCTTCGCGGCATCGAATTTAACAGATAAAACACCATTCTCTATTGTAACAAAACCGAGCTCAAAAAACACCTTTGTCATAAAATCAATTGTGTCTTTTGTCCAGCCTTTATGTCTGGCAAGCTCTCCGGCGTATTTTGCTAAGTCAAACGAGCCTCGTTTGAGAAGGAAAGCGTAGTACCATTTGAAATGATCCCTCGTTGGAAACGTCGAGAAAAAATGCTCGTCAGACTGATGAAAAATCAGATAAATCCGCTCAAGCTTTTTGCCTTTTACAGCATGGTCGAACCTCTCAAGCGACTGGGGCGTGTCAATGAAAACCGCATAACGGTTATGTAGATCGAGACGCTTTGCCTCCTCTTCCCCGCTGATGAAGCTCAGCTCATCTGCGAGCTCAGTTCCCGCAAATGTCGTTTTCGTTTCTTCCCGGAAACAAAGGAATATCCGTTTTGCCGGATCAAGCTTTAAGATTTTTTCTTTCCATGAACGCTTTCCCCGGAAGTCAAACAGCTGCCATTCGTTTACGGCCGCATCCTTGATCATGAGCTGCGGCTTTTTTCTGTTATTCCATTCATTGATCGACAATTCGCCGACAATGGAAATGTTTGCGCCGGATACGATTTTTTCTTCGATATCGCCTTTATAGAATCCGACACAATCAAGCTTTGTCCCTTCGTCTGCCAACACGAGCTTTAGGTGATTCTGATTGGCGCCGATTTTTCTCGCCTCATCAATTTTGGCGTCGCTGACAAGGACGAACGGCTTCGGGTTTCCCGTGCCGAACGGAGCCAGCTTGTTCATTTCTGCGATGCTGTCCACCGTAATATCTTCCAATCGGCAGCAAAGGTCGACTTCCTGGACGGGAATGAAGTCTTCCGCTGTTAAAACAGCTTCAGCCTGGCGGTTGATTCGTTCTCTTAATAGCGGAACATCTTCCTGGCTGAGCGTCATTCCGGCCGCCATCGGGTGGCCGCCAAAATGGGGAAGGATATCCCGGCATTCCGAAAGGTTTTGAAACAGGTCAAAGCCTTTAATGCTGCGCGCAGAGCCTTTGGCAATCCCTTTTTCTTCATCAATTCCGAGAACGATGGCCGGCCGGTAAAACCGTTCGACCAGCTTGGAGGCGACGATCCCGACAACGCCCGGATTCCAGCCGGCCCGCGCACAGACGATGACAGACTGGTCCAGACCCTCGTCCTCTATCATTTGGACCGCTTCTTCTGTGATCTGGTTGACGATTTTTTGCCGTTCTTTGTTCAGTGCGTTAATTTCTTCAGCCAGCTCCCCGGCTTCTGTGTCATCTTCTGTGTTTAAAAGATAAACAGCCGGATCAGCCTGAACGATTCGGCCGACGGCATTGATTCGCGGAGCAATTTGAAACCCGATCGTCTCTTCATCCGCGCTTTGAATCTCGGCTCCCGCAATCTTCGCGAGCGCTTTTAAGCCGGGGCGGTTCGTCTTTCTAAACCGGGCCATCCCGAGCTTGGCGATGTGCCTGTTTTCATCATGAAGCGGCACAAGATCGGCAATCGTTCCGATCGCACAAAGATCAAGAAGGTCCTCAGGAATGTCGCCGTTCAAAGCATGGGCAAGCTTAAATGCGACCCCGACGCCGGCCAGCTCTTTGAAAGGATAGCTGCATCCGGGCTGCTTCGGATGAATGATCGCATAGGCGTCAGGCAAAACCGGACCAGGCTCATGGTGATCGGTAATAATCAAGTCGATGCCGAGCTCTTTTGCGACCTCTGCTTCGTGAACACCGGCAATCCCCGTATCCACCGTGACAATCAGTGAATAGCCCTGTTCCTTTATATGCCGGAATGCGGCTTCATTCGGGCCGTAGCCTTCTTTAAAGCGGTCAGGTATATAAAAATCGGCTTGAGCTGAATATTTTTTTAAGATCTGCAGGAGGACAGTCGTGCTTGTCACACCGTCCGCATCATAATCTCCATAAATCATAATCTTTTCATTTTCTGAAATGGCCTGTTTGATTCGCTGTACAGCTTTCTCCATATCTTTAAGCAGATAAGGATCATAAAAGACAGCATCTTTGCCGTACAAAAATGAAGCTGCTTTGTCTGCTGTATCGTAGCCTCTCATGACAAGCAACGAGGCGGCAAGGGGAGTGATACCCAACTGTTCGGAGAGCAGCTCCACCTTTTCTTTGTCGGGTGTTTTCACATCCCAACGCATTTTTGACGCTAACATAAATTCACCCCTCAACCACCCTATTATACTAGAGCGGCCTGAGGGGATTCAATTTATTTCGTATATCTTTCATCCTTTTGTTCTGCTGATGCAGGCTCTTCAGAATCTGAATGTTGCAGTTTTTCCATTTCCTCCTTTTTGAGCGTCCTGAGCTCTTTTTTCAGCCTCATGATCTGAAAAGCGCCTGCTGAACCGATAATCAGCGCTCCCATCAAAACAGATACCAAAATAACGAGAATCAAGGGCCATTCAGCTGTGCCAAAGAGAAAATCGACCGTGACAGGCTCGACATTGATGACCGCGAAAACAGCAACAATCAGAGTAAAAATAAGTGCAGAAATTAATGTCCATTGTTTGTTCATGATTAGTCTCTCCATTCGCATAATTGTCTAGGCGTTATTTTCCCGCCATGCTCCAATTTTAAACAAAAAGGCGCCGAGCAGGAAGCAGGCGCGTGAAAAAATCTGATTTTCACTAAAAAAAACTGCCCGGCCTATCCCGGGCAGTTCAGATCTATTCTTCTTCCAGCTTCGCTTTAGGCTTTTTCAGCTCGCGGCCTTTCCAGATCAGCCATAATTGAGCTGCGATATAGAGCGAAGAATACACACCGCTCAATAGACCGACCAGCAGTGCGACAGAGAAGTTCGTAATCGATGCAGCGCCGAAAACGAGGAGCGCAATCACGACGATGACAACGGTCAAAACCGTATTAATCGAACGCGTAAAGGTTTGCTGCAAGCTTAAATTCACGATATGAGACAAATCGCTGAATGTCTTCGGTTTGCGCTTTTTGACATGCTCCCTGATCCTGTCGAACGTAACGATCGTATCGTTGATCGAATAACCGATAATCGTCAATACAGCGGCAATAAAGGTGATATCCACCTCAAGCCTTGTGATGCTGAAGACGGCGATAATGAAAAATGCGTCGTACAGCAATGAAGCAATGGCCGCAATCGCCATCTTGTACTCGAAGCGGATCGATACATACAAGATGATGCCGAGGGCAGCGATCGCCACAGCGAAAAGCGCATTTCGCGCCAGCTCTTTTCCGACAACCGGCGAAACGGTGCTGACATTCGGCTCCATTCCATACTTGTCTTTAAAATAATCTTTCACTTCTGCAATTTTTTTCTGGTTCGGAACACCGACGAACCTGGCGACACCGCGGTGGTCACCATCCCCTGAAAGAACGATCGAATCGGCGGTGAGCCCGACTTCCTCAAAGTCCTTTTGGAGCTGTTCGCTCGTCAGCTTATGGTCGCTTTGGACTTCGATCCTTGCTCCGCTGGAGAAATCAATCCCCAGATTCAGCCTGAATACAAGGAGAATGACCATTCCGGCAGCTAAAATGATTCCGGAGAAAGCGAAAAACCATTTTCGTTTTCCGACAAAATCCCATTTTTCAAACGGTGTCGGCGGCTCGGTATTTTCGTCCGTTTTGTTGATGTCCAAGATATCTTTTTTACGGACGCCGAACCAGCCTTTTTTCCGGTCGAGCCAGCGGCTTTCGACCAATAAACCGAGCAAAAATCTCGATAGGAAAACGGCCGTGACAAAGCTTGTCAAGATCGACAGAATCAGCATTGTCGCAAACCCTTTGACAGAGCTTGTTCCAAAGATAAACAGAACGATTCCGGCAAGCATCGTTGTGATGTTGGCGTCAAAAATCGTCGCAAACGATCTTCTGTTCCCTGATCTGAAAGCCGAGCGGACCGATTTGCCGAGCTTCAGCTCTTCTTTGATCCGTTCGTAGGTAATGATATTGGCATCAACGGCCATACCTACACCTAATATGAGCGCCGCTATTCCCGGAAGGGTGAGGACGGCGTTCATCCAGTCAAATATCTGCAGGGTGATGTAAATGTAGACGGAAAGCGTGATAATCGCGACTAACCCAGGCAGACGATAGTAAAGAAGCATAAATAAGAAAATAATAGCGATTCCGATGACTCCGGCAAACACCGTATCGTTTAAAGCCTGTTCCCCAAACTGCGCACCGACGGATGTCGAGTATTTTTCAACGAGCTTGACAGGAAGGGCTCCGGCATTCAAAATGCTTGCCATGTCTTTCGCTTCCTGAACTGTGAAATTCCCTTCGATCATGACGTCAGACGTATTCAGCACCTGGCTGACATTCGGGGCTGAAATGTATTTATGGTCCGCTTTTTGCGATTCTTTTTTGTAAGAATCGCCTTTTTTGTAGTCAAGCCAAATGACAAGCTGATTGCTCGGCTTCATATCGAGCACTTTTTTAGTGACTTCCCCGAATTTATCCGCATCCTTCAGCTTGATCGTCACGATCGGCTCGTTCGTATCTGGTTTAAAAGACTGTTTGGCGCCGTTTTCCACAAGGTCTGAGCCGTTTAAAAGCTCCTTGTCATTCGTGTCTCTGAATGAGAGCTGCGCCTGTGTGGATAAAATTTCCCGCGCCCTGTTCTGGTTGTCAACGCCTGCGAGCTGCACCCTGATCCGGTTGTTGCCTTCAATCTGGATGTTCGGCTCGCTGACCCCCAATACATTGGCCCGGCGATTGAGCGCTTCAACGGTGCTGACGAGCGCATCCCTGTCAATTTTATCCCCTTTTTTGGCAGGCTGGACTTCATACAAGACCTCAAAACCGCCTTGAAGGTCAAGGCCAAGGCTGATGTTGTCGGCAGCCGGCTTCGTAAACAATCCCAGTCCCGTACCGATCAACAGAACGGTAACGAAAAACGCAATCAAGCGTCCTTTTTTCATTATGTATTTCCTCCTTAAATCAACCAAAAAATCGACGGTTACTTCAGCAGCTCATCGAGCATATCCTGCCCTTCTGGGCTGTCGAGTAAATTAGACGTTTTAAACGATTCGACGGTTGCATAGTTCATAAATTCGCCAATTTTCACAGTTAAAATATCATCGGCCAGCTGGTGAATTTGAACATCCTTCTTGTTCTTCCATTTCTTATTCAATAAGTATGACCATAATTCCTTTATTTCAATATCATCATAACCAAGGACCATGAACTCTTCCGTTTTGCTGAGAAGAAACGGTTTCAGATGATCCTTGTACAGATCGGCCGGATGTTTGTCCATGCTAAAGCCACGCTCCTTTCACATTTTTTCAGAGAAACTTGTCATGCTTGGACGATGTATGCGCATATCTTATTGTATATGATTAAAGGTTGTTTGAGAAGGCAGGGGACTAAGAAATGACCAAGCAGACGTTTTTAAAAGGCACGCTCATCTTGATAGCAGCAGGTTTGATTACAAGAATGCTCGGCTTTATCAACCGGATTGTCATCGCCAGATTCATCGGCGAAGAAGGCGTAGGGCTGTATATGATGGCGGCGCCGACCTTTTTTCTGGCGGTGACCCTCACCCAATTCGGCCTTCCCGTCGCCATCAGCAAACTCGTGGCTGAAGCGGAGGCCCGCGGCGATCACAGAAAAACAAAGCAGATTTTGGTGATGTCTCTTGCGATCACGGGCACGCTCAGCGCCCTTATCACACCGGTGTTCCTTATTTATGCGCCGCTGATGGCCGAAACGCTTTTAACGGATGAACGAACGCTGTATCCGCTTTTGGCGGTGACACCGGTCGTTCCGATCATCGCCGTTTCCAGCGTGCTGCGGGGCTATTTTCAAGGCAAGCAGAATATGAGGCCGCTCGCCGTATCCCAAGTGCTTGAACAAATCGTCCGGATATCGCTTGTCGCGGTCTGCACAACTGCCTTTTTGCCGCTCGGAATCGAATACGCCGCAGCAGGCGCGATGCTGTCCTCCGTTTTTGGAGAGCTTGTTTCACTGCTTTATTTGTTTATCGCCTTTAAATATAAAAAGAAAATCCGCATTCGCAAACGCTTTTTTAAGTCGCTGATATCCGGACGAACAACTTTTTTCGAGCTGATGAGCGTCTCGCTCCCGACAACAGGCAGCCGGTTTATCGGCAACTTGTCATGGTTTTTTGAACCGATCGTCGTTGCGCAAAGTTTGGCGATTGCCGGAGTCGCCGCTTCGGCTGCAACGGGCCAATACGGGGAGCTGACCGGTTTTGCCATGACCCTTCTCACCCTGCCAAGCTTTATTACGTATTCGCTGTCAACTGCCCTTGTTCCGGCCATCAGCGAAGGCATCGAACAGAAAAAAATGCAGGTTGTTGAATACCGGTTAGAACAGGCGATGCGGCTCTGCCTTTTAAGCGGCGGAATTTCCGTTGTCGTTTTGTTTTCCTATGCGGATGAGCTTGTCAGCGTGATGTACGGTTCTTCAAATGCCGCGATTTATGTCAAAGTGATGGCCCCGTTTTTCTTGTTTTATTATTTTCAGGGCCCGCTTCAAGCCGTATTGCAGGCTTTAAACCTGGCCGGGGCGGCCATGATGAACAGCCTTGTCGGCGCCCTTGTGAAAACGGGTCTGATATTCGTGCTCGCTTCACGCCCGTCGCTCGGCATTATGGGGGCGGCTCTGGCGATTGTAACAGGCATGATCCTTGTGACGATGCTGCATGCGGCAACGGTCAGCAAAGTGCTCCCCATCAGCATCAATTTAAAGGAATATGTGCTGTCCTTTGCTGTCATTTTCATTTCGGGCTGGGTAAGCCTCTGGATGAAGCAGCACCTCTTCATCGAGCACGCCGAACCGATCCGCCTCTTTTACTGCGTGCTGGCGACAAGCTGTCTGTACGTATTCCTTTTGGTCGCTTTCAGGCTCATCAAAAAAGAAGAAATCCAGCGTTTTCCTTTGTTCGGCCGCTGGATTTCCTAACGCTTTATATTTCGTCCTTGAGATCAATAAAGAAAGAACCTTTGTGATACGCGCAGAACGATATCTCGGACAGGTCGCGGTGGCCTCTTTCGGCAAGCTTTTGTTCAAGCCACTCCTGATTTTTGCCGATCCGCTGCAAATGGTCTTTCTGAACGATTCCATCGACGATCAGCGGCAGTTCAATCCGGTGATTCGTCCGGTCTTTGGTAAACACCGACAGCTTGCCCGTCGGCTCCAAAATCGCATAGGAAACATCTGCAATGCGCTCGATGTTCTTTTCTCTCAGCTGGGTCAGCAAGTCATCAAAATTATAGCGCTGGGTTCTCATTGCCTGCTCATCGATTTTCCCGCGATCAATGATAATCGTCGGTTTTCCATCGAGAAGGTGGCGGATTTTTTGGTTTTTCAATGATAAATAAGCAAAAAAAACTTGAATCAATGTTAAGACAAAAATCGGAACGAGCGTATGCAATAGGTGATCATCGTGATCCTCTATGGCCAGCACCGCTATTTCAGCGATCATAATAAAAACGACAAGATCCAATATGCTTAATTCTCCTATTTCTCTTTTTCCCATGAAGCGAAACAAGATGAAAATGACCGCATACAAAAAGACCGTCCGAAAAATAAGAGCAAATATTTCCTCCATAACGGCCGCCTCCTTCCGCTTGAACCTCTATTCATAGCCTTTGTTAAAACAGGGCTTTTATGTACAAAAAGCTCGGAACAGCTAGTCTATTTGCCGGACAGGCAGAATACATTTAAAGAGGAGGCCATCTATTTTTAGAGAGGAGGTTCTTGATGAACGAGCCAAAGCAAATCGGCAAGGGGATTTTATACAGTCTGGTCGTCATTTTCGCCTTGATGTTTGCGGGAAGCCTGCTGATTTCACTGCTCTTGACATGGACATCGCTCACCGAAAGCTCATTCGGCTGGTTGATTACCGCTATATCCTTTATTACACTGTTCATCGGCGGGTTTGTTTCCGGAGGAAAGGCGAAGGAAAAAGGGTGGCTGATCGGAGCTTTGACAGCTCTCTGCTTCTCGCTGACAGTGCTGCTGTTTCAATATCTCGGGTTCGGAGAAGCTTTCAACCTCAAACAGCTTCTGTATCATGCAGGGTTTATGGGTGTCAGCATGATCGGGGGGATTTTCGGGGTCAATCTCCACGGAAGCCGGGCATAGACCGAAAAATGAGGGAGCGGATCAATCCGCTCCCTCATTTTTGTTCGCTTATGTAATAAGCAGCTGCCGGCTATTCGGCTGACGCCTCTCGAATCGCGCGGCGATCGAATGTCAGACGTGTATTGTCGCCTGTTTTGATGACAACCTTGCTTTCGTCAATTGAATCAACAATACCGTGCAGGCCGCCGATCGTTACGACTTTATCTCCTTTTTTCAGCTCCTCCTGCATCTGGCGGACAGCTTTCTGCTGCTTCTGCTGAGGACGGATCAACAGGAAATAAAGAACCGCAAACATTAAAATAATCGGAAGTAATGTTCCAAGCATCTCCATTATTTTTTCACCCCTTTCAAATGAAATATCGCTGGTTTTCGTTTATGTGTCAGAAACTTTTAGCGTTTGGTTTATTAAAACCGTAGCGTTCAAAAAACTCTTCCCGGAAATCACCTAAACGATCTTCACGAATGGCATCTCTGACTTGCCCCATTAATTTTAACAGAAAATAAAGATTATGATAAGAAGTTAAACGAATTCCAAACGTTTCATTGCAGCGGATTAAATGTCTGATATACGCCCGTGAATAGTTTCGGCACGTATAGCAGTCACAGTGGTCATCAATCGGCCTGAAATCCTTTTCATACTTGGCGTTTTTGACGACGAGGCGGCCTTCGCTCGTCATGAGCGTGCCATTTCTGGCAATTCTCGTCGGCAGCACGCAGTCAAACATGTCGACACCGCGGATCGCGCCGTCAATGAGTGAATCCGGTGAACCGACACCCATCAAATAGCGCGGTTTATCCGCAGGAAGCAAAGGAGTCGTAAACTCCAGCACGCGGTTCATGACATCCTTCGGTTCTCCGACTGAAAGTCCACCTATAGCATAGCCCGGGAAATCGAGCGAAATCAAGTCTTTCGCACTCTGTTTCCGCAAATCTTCATATTCGCCGCCTTGAACGATCCCAAAGAGCCCCTGCTCATCAGGGCGCTTGTGGGCTGCAAGGCACCTTTCCGCCCAGCGGCTTGTCCGTTCAACAGACCTTTTCATGTAGTCGTATTCCGCCGGATATGGCGGACATTCATCAAACGCCATCATAATATCGGAGCCGAGGGCGTTTTGGATATCCATCGCTTTTTCAGGCGATAAAAACAGCTTGTCTCCGTTTAGATGATTGCGGAAGTGAACGCCTTCCTCTTCAATTTTGCGGAATTCGCTTAGAGAAAACACCTGGAAGCCGCCTGAATCGGTCAGAATCGCGCGATCCCAATTCATAAACTTGTGAAGGCCGCCCGCTTCCTTGACGATTTCATGGCCTGGTCTCAGCCAAAGGTGATAGGTGTTGCTTAAAATAATGCCGGCGCCCATCTCTTTCAGCTCTTCCGGAGCCATTGTTTTGACGGTGGCCAGTGTCCCTACCGGCATGAATGCCGGTGTATCAAAGGAGCCGTGGGGGGTGTGGACTTTCCCCAGCCTTGCTCCTGTTTGTTTGCATGTTTTTATGAACTCATAACGTATCGGTTGCTGCGACAAATGATGAGCCCTCCAATCTTTTTGTACTTTATTTGATCAGCATCGCATCTCCAAAGCTGAAGAAGCGGTATTCGTGCTCGACCGCGGTGCGGTAGGCGGAAAGCACGTTCTCCCGGCCCGCAAGCGCGCTGACAAGCATTATCAGGGAAGATTTCGGGAGATGAAAGTTCGTAATCATCCCGTCTATCGCCCGGAATGTATAGCCGGGATATATAAAGATCGATGTCCAGCCTCTCGCTTCCCTGAAACGACCGTCATTCTCGGAAGCGATCGTCTCGAGCGTCCTCGTTGATGTCGTTCCGACGGAAATGATCCTTCCCCCGCTCTGTTTGATTCGATTCAGGGCTTCGGCTGTCTCTTCCGTCATTTCATAAAACTCCGCATGCATATCGTGTTCCTCAACATTTTCCGCACTGACGGGCCGGAAAGTTCCCAATCCGACATGTAGGGTGATGAAGGCGATGTGCACGCCTTTTTCCTTCAGCGCGTCAAGAATCTCTTCCGTAAAATGAAGTCCTGCCGTCGGCGCCGCGGCTGAGCCTTGTTTTTTGGAGTAGACCGTCTGATAGCGCTCCTTGTCATCAAGCTGTTCTTTGATGTAAGGAGGCAGCGGCATTTCTCCCAGAGATTCGAGGACTTCGTAAAAAATCCCTTTATAGCGGAATTCTATTTTTCGTCCTCCGTGGTCAAGTTCTTCTGTACAGACCGCCGTCAGCCGACCGTCGCCGAACGTAAGAACGGTTCCCCGCTTCACCCGTTTCGCCGGTTTGACAAGCGTTTCCCACACGTCGCCTTCCTCCTGCTTCAAAAGAAGCACCTCAACCTTTGCACCCGTTTCCTCTTTCACTCCGAACAAACGGGCCGGCAAAACCCTTGTATCGTTCAGGACGATACAGTCGCCGGCTTCCAAAAAATCAAGGATGTGCTTAAATGTACTGTGGGTGATATCGCCCGTTTCTTTATCCAGCACCATCAGCCTTGAAGCATCCCGTTCTTTTAAAGGAACCTGGGCGATCAGGCGTTCAGGCAGGTCAAAATCAAATAAATCAACTTTCATTTTTTTCACCTTATTCTATCTATATACTTTGGTCTCATTTCATCCGTCCGAAGATCGAAAACAATAAGGACAGGATGATGCTGATGACAATGCATGTAACAACTGGAAAGAAAAATGTAACGTTTCCTTTTTTCACAAAAATGTCTCCCGGAAGCTTGCCGATGACTTGCATGAATAAACCAATGCCAAAAATGACCGCGCCTAAAATCATCAAAAGCTTTGGAAACTCAGTCATGGTTTGGAACCTCCATTTTAAAATGGCTGTAGACATCCGGCGTTACAATCCGCCCCCGCGGTGTTCTTTGAATAAAGCCGATTTGCAGAAGGTACGGCTCGTAAACGTCCTCAATCGTATGGGACTCCTCCCCGATCGTCGCCGAGATCGTATCGATGCCGACGGGGCCGCCGCCGAATTTTTCGATCATCCCCATTAACAGCTTGCGGTCGATATGATCGAGCCCGAGCTTGTCGACTTGAAGGCGCTCAAGTGCATCAAGGGCTACTTCCTCTGTGATGGAGCTGTTTCCAAGAACCTGGGCAAAATCCCTGACCCTTCTCAGCAGCCTGTTGGCGATCCGCGGCGTTCCTCTTGAACGCCGCGCGATTTCCAAAGAGGAAAGCCTGTCGATGTCAATCTCGAACAGCTCGGCTGTTCTGACGACGATTTCTGACAGCTCATCCCGGGTGTAATACTCAAGCCTTGACAATACACCGAATCTGTCTCTGAGAGGCGCGGTCAAGAGTCCGACTCTGGTCGTCGCGCCGACGAGTGTAAAAGGCGGCAGATCAAGCCTGACAGAACGGGCTGACGGCCCTTTGCCGATGACGATATCAAGGCAGAAATCCTCCATCGCCGGGTACAGTACCTCTTCAATCGAACGGTGCAGACGGTGGATTTCGTCAATAAATAAAACGTCACCGGGTTCGAGGGCGGTCAAAATCGCCGCCAAATCGCCGGGGCGTTCGATTGCAGGTCCTGACGTCGTGCGGAAATTGACCCCCATTTCATTGGCGATGATGGCGGCAAGGGTCGTTTTCCCCAATCCGGGAGGGCCGTATAGCAAGACGTGGTCCAAGGTCTCCTCCCGCATTTTCGCGGCTTCGATGAAGACCCTGAGATTGTCTTTGACTTTTTCCTGGCCGATGTACTGCGCCAGTTTTTGCGGACGCAGGCTTTGCTCAATCGCTGATTCATGGTTGTCTAGTTCACTTGATACGAGCCGCTCATCCATGAACATCACCTTACTTTAATAATTTTTGTAATGCTTTTTTAACATATTGATCTGTTGAAAGCGCCTCTTCCTTTTTCAGGTGAGGCTGAACTTTTTTAATCTCGCGGTCTGAGTAGCCGAGCGCCTGCAACGCTTCAAGCGCTTCCCCTAGAGCGGTCTTAGCTTCATGGGCTTCTTCCCGCTCTTCGTGGTTGAAAAGACTTGCCGCCGCTTCAGGAATGGCATCAGCCAATTTGCCTTTCAAATCGAGGATGATCTGTCTGGCGGTTTTTTTCCCCACTCCGGGGAACTTCACCAAAAACGCTTCATCTTCATTCTCGATCGCTTCAATCACCGCACCCGGATCACCGGAAGCAAGGATCGCAAGCGCACCTTTCGGGCCGATGCCCGTTACATTCAGCAATTTTGTAAACAGCATTTTTTCTTCCCGTGTCGAAAAGCCGTACAAAGCAGCTGTATCTTCTCTCACATAGTGATATGTATAAATCGTTTCCTCGCTGTTTTCTTTATAGATAAACGGATTAGGCGTATAAATTTGATAGCCGATTCCGCCGTTCTCAATGACAATATACTGGGGCGACACATAATCAATGGTGCCCTTTACGAATTCGATCAACGTTCATTCACCTCTTTGACTGCTCTTCATTGTAACATAAAACAGGCAAAGCTAGAATGAAAAAGTTAACATATGTTCGCTCTAGTCATAACAGGACGTTTTTTTTCACCCTAAAAAAGACATAACAGCGTCATGTCTTCATATCTTTCATAATTCCCGATGATTTTACGGCTTCAATGACATGCTGAAATTCATGTTTCGTCCGATAGGGAATCCCTTTGCGCAGGTCATCCGCCATTCGGCTCTCAAGCCGCTTTATATCAATCTGAAAAAACGATTGAATCGGCTCTGACAAAACGCCGGGACGGCCGTGAAAAGTCGATATGACGCCATCCTCCGTCACCCCGATATAGCCGTTTGTTTTGCTTAAAGGAGAGATGTCATCCACCTGCTTGCGAAACAGCATGAACCCTTTTTTTTGATCAACAAGCTGCCATCCTTTATATGCGGCTTTTACATCTTCCACCTTACCGAGCGGCTCTTCCTTGTTTTCAATGCCAACATCCCCGTCTAAATACACCTTTTCAAACTGAATGTGCACCCTGTCCTGCTCCTTTGCCTCCGATGCCGATCTTCCTGCAGCTTCCTGCTGAAAACTGAACATAACGGTAAACACCAGGGTGACAAACAAACTGATTCTCTTCCATAATTTCAGGCTGTCCACACATATCACCTTCTTTTTTGCCTTCAAGATATTACCCTTAGTTTGACCAACGCTTGCAAAAATTAGTCGTCTGCATGCGTTTCCTGTTCAAGCCCCGGGGGATGCAGGATACAATGATTTTACAGACCGATGACAATGATTACATTTTAAAGCCAATGGAGAAGATGTGAAGCATTTAGGATGCAAAGCCGCCCGTTCTCATGTATAAAAGCAGTATAGAGTTTCTTTTTAAAAAGAAGGTGGACTCAGCGTGACAAAGGCGAAAAGATATTCAGAAGCAGTAATCTACGATACGAAAAAGCGGTTTAACAAGCTTGTCCAAAAGCCCGATGATTTAGAATTGATCGGGAAGGGACGAAGCGCATACGTTTTTAAGCTGACAGAGTGCGGGAGAGACATGGCGCTGAAAGTCTTTTTCCCAGAATTTACAGACATCGCTCAAAAGGAAGCGGAGATCTATCAAAAACTGGCTGATTCCCTGTATTATCCTGATATTTATGAAACAGGGCATTCATATATATTAATGGAATATATTAAAGGACATACTTTTTACGAATGTTTAAATCAAGGCATCCCTATCGAGGAAGAGATGATCCGGGAAGTGGACCGCGCTTTGCATTATGCCCGGCAGCAGGGATTAAACCCTTCCGACATTCACCTTAGAAACCTGATTCTGACCCCGTCCGGAGCGGTAAAGGTCATCGATGTCGCCAGATTTCGGCAAACAAAGGAATGCAGGCAGTGGGATGATCTGAAAACAGCCTATCGATATTATAAAAAGAGAAAGTTCCCGCAAAAACTCCCTAAATTATGGATGGAAATGATTGCGTTTCTTTATAAAAAAAACTGGCTCCAAAAACGTTGGGACGCCAGAAAAAATAAAATTTGACCGATAAAGCGAACTCATGAAACTTCAAGGAATATTCCTCGTATGAAGAAATAACACTCTCCTGAAAGGAGCATTCGAGATTGAGATTAAAAAAGAAAAAACGGCGGGAACATGCCGAATCGGATTATTGGTTTCTGCTTGATCTGATCGAGCCTTTATATTATGTGCTGAGATTCGCATTCAGAGGCATTGTGAAATTCATTAATTAACACGTCCCCGCTAAAGCGCTTTTTAGCTGAGCAACAAATACACCGCAGATGTGACGAGGCAAAAATAGCGGCTTTTCCGCTTATATCAGCGAATAAAAAAATCCCCTTTCAAGAAAAGGGGATCGCTTTGTTTCGTTTTTATTGCTCCTGTAGGTTTGCAAGCGGTACTTCCTGTTCGTTCTCAGGCTGTCCGAGCGGATAGATTCTGGCCGTTCCGTTTTGCTGATCGACATGCTGAATATAAATCGGCCGGCCGTTGTAAGTGACATCGACCATCACCGGAGATTCAACGATCTCTTGGGCGCGCTGTGTATTCATCATAAAATCCTCCTTTAGATTTATACATAATGTGCGCTCCCTCTTGCTTTCATATTCATATTGGCCGGTTTTTCAGGACACACTCGCGGTCAGCGAAGCTTGACGTATAAAGGCAGGTCGGTATGCCCCATTTCGCGCACATACACAAATAGGTTGCCCTTATGGTGAATCTCATGGCCAACGGCAAGCTGGACGAGCTGTTCAGCAGCCACTTTACGGCCGAACATCTTGGTCAAGTCAATTTCACGATCCAATTCCTCATCTGTAAACGATTCAAGCAATTGTTTCGTTTTTTCCGTATACGCTTGCGCCAGCTCGGCAAGGCTTGTCTCAGGGTCTTCCAATTTCCTTTTAAAGCCTTCCGGGGTTCCTTCCTTGGCTGTCAAAGCAAATCGATAAAATGAATGCAGCATATGTGTGATGAGATCTCTGGCTGACATTGAAGTTTCGGTCGGTTTGTAATCCATGTGTTCATCATCAATCTTTTGAATCAGCTCTTCTGTGACACTGCGATGTGATAAAAATTCCTGAACGATACGGTCTTTGCGCTCCACCTTCTCATTCCCCCTTTATGTTGATACAGTTTTAGAATAACATCTTTTACCTGAATGTTTTCAACATTTGTCTTCCAAAACTTTTCGAACCGCTTTGACATACCTGTAGAACTTTCTTGTTTTTGTTTCTTCCCTGTCCTGATAATCAAAGTCTTCAAAAAATGCTTTTCGTTGCGCCGTGCTGATTTCCAGCTGCACACTCATGCCTGAGCTGCTTTCATTGTTGATGTTCTCAGTATCCGTTCCGGCAAATCTACCGTCTACTTCGACCAGCTCTGCGGAAAAATCATATTTTTTAAGCGATCTGACGATGGCTTTGGCGAGCTTTCTGTCGGTGCCGCCCACCAATGTGTGCCGACGATCGCCTGAATAGCCGTGAAAAGCGATCGTATAACGGTGTTCTTTTATTTTTTGCAATGCGAGCGGCTCGTCAAAATTTGTGCTTGTGATATGCAGATCTGAATTATTCTCATCCTTTTTTCCTTCGAATAAATAAGTCGAGTAATCATCGTTAAAAGCGCGGACAAGCTCGCTGACCCCGCCTTCGATTCTCCCGCCGTGGGGTGAAAAGATTAAGCACCTGCTTCCCGCTTCTTCATGATAATCGATATCATATCCGCCATTTTCATGCTTTTGCAGTTCCTTGAAACTGGCATATTTGTCACCGGCCTGGCGCTGATATTCCTCCCTGGCCGTTTTTTCAGTCCACCTGTATACACCATTTATCATCACAACCAGAATCACCAAATAGATGAATCCTTTTATGACTACATTCTTCCTCATGTTTACTTCCCCTTTTGCTTCATGTATTGCCAAATGAAAAAAGCATGTCGGTCATGCTGAACTGTTCAAGTGTTTTTGACTTTTTTGTGACACAGTTATTTTACGCTTTACATATGACGCATTCAATTATGAATAAGTTTGATAAAAAATAAAAATTTAAAATTTTTTTATTAAACAATACTTTTTCTTTAGTGTTAAAGATAGATAAAACTTAAGAAGAAAATCTCATAAGAAAATTCGGAAAAAGGCCGTTTTTTCTGTCGTAAGCCCATTCCGTTCGGAAACGAGGAGCGTTTTACCACAATCAGGGTATACGGTTTGATAAAAGTGTGTCCGTCCGTTGTATGCTGAAGTTCTATTTCCTTTTTTTATTTCTTCTGTTATCCTATAACCGATAATAAAAGTGCAGGTGAACGATATTGGAAACAGAGTATGAAACAAAAGGCTATGACACGACAACCGTTTATGACTACAACCAGTACCCCGATGTCCACCACGGCCGTTGCGATAATTGCGACTACACGCTTTTTAAGAGCTCGGTCAAGGACGGGCAATTTTTGCGCGAATGCCGGCGCTGCGGCATGAAAAAAAGCATTTAAAGCAAACCGCTTCCTGAAGATCAGGGAACCCTTCATATGTATAAAAAGTTGCCGGCAATGCGATGAAGCTTTGCCGGCAAAATGGATTTCATTGTCAATTTCTACGCGTCTTTATTTTGGCTGGTGATGATACCGTTAACCGAATTGCCGATCTTTTCACTGATTTCAGCATTCAGGCTGTTGACATTTTGAATGTATTCGTTGATGATATTTTGCATCGCTTGGTTGAACTCTGTGTTTTCGTTTGATGAAAAATTAGTTACATCGATACCGCTGTTCTTTTGGACCAATTCATTAACGGATTGGCCAAAACCGCTGACAAGGCTGTTGATTTTTTCAATGACTTGAGCGACTTCCTGGTCTTGCTGGTTTGTGTTCAAAGCTGAGAACGGCTGCTGATTTTGCTGCTGTTCAGACATATCACATTCCTCCTCTCTATTTACTCTTTCACAATATATGTTTTAAGAAACAACTTGTTTCCGCAGCTGTTTGACCCGTCTGCTAAATGGTTGACGACATAGAAAAAGGACGCCGGGGGGCGTCCTTCAAAATCCCAAAACGGCTTTTAGTTTTGGGATTTTGTCATTTCATTTGACTCACGCTTTAATGAACGTTTGTATACACTTCCTGGACATCATCGTCATCTTCAAGCACATCGACGAGTTTTTCGATTTTTTCTTGAACCGTTTCATCCACTTCGGCATAGGTTTGCGGGATCATCGTAATTTCCGCTGTAGCGGGTTTGTAGCCTTTGCTTTCCAATCCCTTTTTCACTTCTTCAAACTGCTCCGGCTCGGTATAAATTTCAAACAGCTCATCGCTCGTTTCGAGCTCCTCCGCGCCTATATCAATCACTTCAAGCATGAATTCTTCTTCATCTGTTTCAAGATCTTCGCGCTCGATGGCGATGTATCCTTTGCGGTCAAACATATAAGAGACACAGCCCGTTTCTCCCAGGCTTCCCCCGTTTTTGCTGAAGGCGGTCCGGACGCTGGTCGCCGTCCGGTTTTTATTATCGGTCAGACATTTGACCATGACGGCAACACCGCCTGGCCCGTAGCCTTCATACGAAATTTCTTCATAGCTGTTTCCGTCTTGGCTGCCTGAGGCTTTTTTGATGGCGCGTTCGATGTTGTCGTTCGGCATGTTTGCACCTTTAGCTTTATCGATGACGAGACGCAGGCTCGCGTTTGCTTCAGGGTCAGAACCTCCCTCTTTTGCGGCTACATAAATTTCTTTGGCGAGTTTCATGAAAATTTTGCCCCGTTTTGCATCCTGGGCATTTTTCCGTCTCTGAATATTTTTCCATTTAGAATGGCCAGCCATATCTTTCTACCTCCAAAAAAATTCTCGTCTCTATGTACCACTTTATACGGTTTTAGCTGCATTTGTAAAGAAAATGGCAAAATGGCCGGGAAAAACCCGGCCATTATAGAAATGTCATTGATTCCGCAAGCGGTTCACATGATCATTCGTTGTGTTTCCGCGGTCTCTTACGTTCTGTGGATCGTCGTTCATTTCACGCAGCCTTGTGAATGTGCCGTTGTCTGCAGCAATTTGAACCGTTCGGTCTCCGGCATACCTTTTAGCGATTTGTCTCATTTGATTTCTGTCGGCATCTGACAGGTTTTTATCAGCCCGCACCGCGATGATGACTGTTTCATCGGTTACGACCGCCTGGCTTTCGTCGATATTATTCATTTGATTAATACGCTTCGTGATGTTTCTCGAGATTTTACGGTTTTGCGGTTTATCATATCCCGTGTTTAGTGTCCCCACTAAATGGTTGTGATAGTTCATGTCTCCCCGGCTGTACGTTCCGTCTCCCGTCGGAACGGGGTTGCCGTTTCGATTTGTCACATTTGTTGTGCCGTTTCTCCCGTTCATGTTTTCAAGCATATCCGTTACAGGCCCGTCATTATCAAAACCGTCATTACGATCTGCGTCATTGGAATAATATCCGATTGGACGGGCATTATTATCGTATCGATTATCCATGGCATTGTTCGTTCCGCAGGCTGAAAGACCGGCTGTCAAAAGCAAAATACCCGAAAACATTTTCAGCTTCTTATCCAATGGTAGAACCCCCCGTGAAAACCGCAGTTTTTGAGCATTACGCTCGCTTTTAGGATGTACGCAAAAAGGAGAGCCTACCCTTGACAGTTATAGACAGCTTGACATTCGGGCATTTTTAGAAAATGCATGAAAAAAGGAACGATATATCATCGTCCCGCATGTTTGATCAGTCCTCGTCATCTTCCGGCCTGTTAAACATTTGACCTCCCGCCGGCTGCTGGTATCCTCCCATGCCGTACGGACTTCCCATCTGCTGCATTGGCGGCATTTGGCCATATGGGACACCTCCTGGGAATCCTCCCGGATATTGGCCGGGTCCGCAGCCGCAGTCATCCTTTCCTGTATGCGCCATGTTCGGATCTCCGGCATGACCTAGATTAGGCGGTGCATACCCTGGGAATGGCTGATACGATGGCATGTAGGCCGGTGCGTTCATCGGCTGGTGATGGTATCCGTGATGGCCGGCATTGTCATGGCCCATGTTATCATGACCCATATTGTCATCACCGTCATATTCGGCCGGTGATACATAGCCCGGCTGCTGCTGCGGCATGTAAGGCATTTGTTGAGCAGGATATGGATACCATGGATAGCACAAACCTGTGCCTGGAAGTACAGGTGAAACAGGGATTAAGCACCCCGGATGATACGGATACGGAAATGGTTGGTGATATGCAGGTGCAACATTCGGCATCCCGTGATACTTGTTTTCTTCTGCTCCGCCGACTTGTGACGGCTGCGGGATATTTGGATAGTTGACGTTTTCCATATGACTCTCCTCCTCATTTGTCCATGGCATATTCATGTTGGGCCCTTCCTCGTGATGTCCGTACGGTTTCGGAGGTACAAACGGCTGATGAAGCTGATTGACATTTTGATAAAAGTTGGAAATATCACCCTCAGGCATGCTTGACTGGCCGCCTATATTGGTATTGGGTACAGGCGGAACATAAGGAACCGAAGGCTTTTCTTTCGGTTTCGTATCTTCCACATCAAGCTTGACTTTAGGCTTTTCTTTTGCAAATGGATGTTCCTGCTTTTTCGGAAATTCCTTCCGTATACTGGGCTGCTCCTCTTTTTTAACCGGCACTCCCCCTGACGGCACTTTTATTTTCATGCCGGGCATGATCAGATCTGGATTGCTGAGCTGCGAGTTCAGTTTTTTCAGTTCTTGAAAGTCCACTTCATATCGTTCTGCTATTTTTTCAAGAGTGTCGCCCTTTTGGACAATATGAATTTTCAACGTTTTCCCCTCCTATGCAAAAACGTGAACGAACGCATGAGAATAACAAATATGTTTCCTCACAAATTTATGCAGAGACAGGAGGGGTTATGATAAAAACTTGTTCTTTTTGAAAAAGTTAGCTGATGCTGAGCATTCGGTTCAAAGCGGTGACGGCATCTTCTGCGATGTCTTTTTCAACTTTGATGACTCCCGTCGGTTCACCTTTGTCAATTTGTTCCAACGACCATAATAAATGGGGAAGATCGATTCTGTTCATCGTCAAACACGGACACATGTCCGGATTAAGTGATTCAATCTGTTTGTCGGGATGCTCATTGATGATTCTCTGGACGAGATTCATTTCTGTTCCGATCGCCCACTTGCTTCCAGGCTCCGCTGCATTGATCGTGTCGATAATTTTTTTAGTGGAACCGCTGTAATCGCTGTTCGTCACGACTTCATGAGTGCATTCCGGATGTACGATGATATTGATCTCCGGATCGCGTCGTTTGACATTTTGGATATTTCTTACTGTGAATTTCTCGTGAACTGAGCAGTGGCCCTTCCACAAGATGATTTTCACGTCCTGTATATCACCTTCATACATCAGCTTTTCCGCTATCGGGTCCCATACCGCCATCTGTGTGAGCGGAATGCCCAGTTCATATGCTGTGTTTCGCCCGAGATGCTGATCCGGCAGAAATAAAATCCGTTCCTTTTGCGCGAGTGCCCATGTTAACATGCGGGTTGCGTTTGAGGATGTGACCGTTGCCCCGCCGTTTCTTCCCGTAAAGGCTTTAATCTCAGCCGTAGAATTGACATATGTCAGCGGAATGATCGTATCGCCGAACAATTGTGTCAGCTGCTCCCAAGCCCTGTTTGTCTGCTGCATATTCGCCATATCCGCCATCGAACAGCCGGCTCTCATATCAGGCAAAACGACAACTTGTTCATCTAATGTGAGCATATCGGCTGTTTCCGCCATAAAATGTACGCCGCAAAACGCGATATATTCCGCTTTTGTGTTTTGCTGTGCAACTTGAGCAAGCTGAAGCGAATCCCCTGTAGCATCGGCAAAGCGAATCACTTCGTCTTTTTGATAATGGTGGCCTGGAATGAACAGCCTTTCTCCGTATGTCTTTTTGATCCGCAAAATTCTCTGCACCATTTCTTCTTCCGGCAACTCTTTATAATGATCCGGCATCATGCCCGCATTCTGATCGTTAATCAAGTTTAAAATAGACATCGTTCCCTCTCCAATCCCGTTTATTTTTTCAGATCAACATTCATGCTGAAATCCAGACTTTTCGCCGAGTGTGTCAAATAGCCCAGCGATATATAATGCACCCCTGTTCCCCTGTAAGAAGGGAGATTTTCATATGTGATGCCGCCGGAAGCTTCCGTTATGATTCCGGCAGGCGTCATTTCCGCAAATGCTTTTACCGTTTCCGGCGGACAGTTGTCAAACATAATAATATCCGCTCCGGCTTCGATCGCTTCTTTAAGCTCGTTTTCAGATTCGATCTCCACTTCAACTTTCACCATATGTCCGCAGGCTGCCCGCGCTTTTTCGACCGCTTGAGAAATCGAGCCGCAAGCAGCGATATGGTTGTCTTTAATCATGATGCCGCCGTCCAGTCCAAAGCGGTGATTGGCGCCTCCGCCTGTTTGGACAGCGTATTTTTCAAGCATGCGAAGCCCGGGTGTCGTTTTTCGCGTATCACAAATTCTAATGCCTGGGTCATTCAGCTTGATGACAGATTGATTTGTTAATGTGGCAATGCCCGACATTCGTTGGATGAGGTTGAGCACAACCCGTTCACCGGTCAAAAGCGAAGCGGCCGAACCTTTAAGATGGGCGATCACCTCCCCTTTTTCGACCGGTTCTCCATCTTTTTTCAAAAGATCGATGGCTATCGATTCATTGATGAGATGAAAACCTTCCCTTATCACCATTTCCCCTGCAAACAAGCCGCTTTCTTTCGCTGTTATCAAGGCTTCACATTGCTGATTTTCGTCAAAAACAGCCTGGGAGGTGAGGTCTCCCCAGCCGATGTCCTCTTTAAAAAATTCTCCGAGCATTTGTCTAAGCTTGAACTGCTGCATCCTTCACAATCCCTTCATTTTCTATAATCTCGACATCGCCTTTTACATGAATGATTTGTTTCCCTTTCCAGTTTTTATCATCTGCCGCCGGAAAATCTGAGCGGAAATGCCCTCCCCTGCTTTCTGTCCGCAGCAAGGCAGAAGCTGTCATCAGTTTAGCGGTCTGCCATAGATGGGTCAGGGTAAGCTGAGATTTTGTGATTTCTTTCACATTTACCGTTTGAACAGGCAGCTGCTCAAGCCGATCTTTCACCTTCCGCAGTTCATCTGCCTTACGCACGATGGAGACGTGATCTGTCATCCATTTTTGAATGTCTTTTACATCACACAAAGGTACGGTAAATGTGATGTCTTCAGGTAAAGGTGCTTTTCCGCAGGCAAAGACCGCCTGCTTCCGGCTTTTGATCCGCTCTGCCGCTCTTTGACCAAACACAATACATTCCAGCAGGGAATTGCTTGCCAGCCGGTTGGCCCCGTGAAAACCCGTACAAGCGGCTTCTCCGATGACAAAAAGGTTTGGCACAGACGTTTCTCCCCACCTATCGACAGAGACGCCACCCATTAAAAAATGCATGCCCGGTGAGACCGGAATCCGTCCGTTTTCAATGGGAACCCCCGCCTCCTCACAAATCGAAGTCACCGTTGGAAAACGCCACCGGAAATCCGGAATATGACGGATATCCAAAAATACGCGGCTTCCATCCGCTAATGTTTCATGAATCGTTCTTGAGACAACATCCCTCGGCGCCAAGTCCTTTAAGGGATGAACACCGTCCATCACCTGCCGCCCGCTTTCATCTGTCAAAACGGCTCCTTCCCCGCGCACAGCCTCAGAGACAAGCCCGTGCGCCCGCCCGTTTTTCACAAGCAGTGTGGGGTGAAATTGAACGAACTCCAAATCAGCCAGCTCGGCACCCGCCCGATATGCGAGAGAAAGTCCGTCGCTTGTCACTGAGCGGTTATTCGTATGCACTTGAAAAAGATGCCCGCATCCTCCCGTCGCCAACACCACATAGTCGGCTTTTCTGAGAACGGCCTTTCCGCTGCTGTCTTTTGTCCAGACGCCTCGACAGCGGCCGTCTTCAATCCACAAGTCCGCTGCGGTTTCGTATTCTTTCAGGGTGACATGACCGCCGAGCTGTCTGATTAAATGACGGATCAGCATCCGCCCCGTCGCATCTCCGCCGGCATGCAAAATCCGGTTCACCGAATGTGCGCCTTCTTTTCCGAGACGGAGCCTTCCCTTTTCATCTGTATCAAAAGGGAAATTCTGCTTGATTAGCTCCGCGATAAGCCGCTGTCCGTCTCTAATGGTATCATTGACTGTTTCAATGTGATTGTGGCCGCAGCCGGCGTATAATGTGTCTTCCGCATGTGCAGATCCTGAGTCATACGGTAATGTGGATGAAGCAATCCCCCCCTGTGCGAGTGTTGAATTGCTGTCACTGACCGACTCTTTTGTCACCACCATCACTTCATATGACGGCGGCATCGCCGCAGCAAAAGACAGAGCAGCCGCACCTGCCCCGACAACAATGATCGTCTGATGAGACATGATGACTCCTCCTGTAAATTTACATGTGTCTTGACACCTATATTTACATATCGATACAATAAACTCAAGTATTTTTTAAAGAATGGGAGACTTGAGTTGTGATTTATCTTGATTATGCAGCGACAACACCGATGTCAAAGGATGCTCTGCAAGCGTTCGAAAAACTGAGCACTCATCTTTACGGCAATTCAAGCAGCCTGCACGATGCCGGAGGAAAGGCGGACAGCATATTACGACACTGCCGAAACAGACTGGCGGCATTGATTTCAGGTGAACCTGAAGGTGTTTATTTTACAAGCGGCGGCACCGAATCTAATTTTTTGGCGATCCACTCGATTTTGAACGGACTCCCTGCCGATAAACGGCATTTCCTGATGACAGAAATGGAACATCAATCGATCCATATTTTAAAACGGCATCTTGACATGCTTGGATTTGAGGTGAGCTTGGTGAAGCCAAATGCCGCCGGGATCATCACCATCGACATCCTAAAACAGCATCTGCGGCCGGATACAGGTCTTGTTTCCATCCAGCACGCGAATTCCGAAACAGGCGTCATCCAGCCGCTGGCTGAGCTCTCTTCCTATTTGCATGACCGCGGTGTGCTTTTGCATAGCGACTGTGTTCAGACATTTGGCAAAATCCCTGTTCATGCTGCTCAGCTTGGAATCGATGCATTGTCTGTGTCAAGTCATAAAGTATACGGCCCTAAAGGAACGGGAGCGGTCTATATCCGGCCCGGTGTGAATTGGAAGCCGGTCTATCCCGGTACATTACATGAGAATGGTTTTCGAAGCGGCACAGTCAATGTTCCCGCCATCGGGGCTTTTATCACGGCTGCTGAAGAAACAGCCGGCAAAATGAATGCTGTTTTTGAGAAGCAACAGATGCTGCGGAGCCATTTTTTGCGGGGAGCAAAAGAACGGAGCCTGCCGCTTTCCCTTGCCGTTCCCGAATCGGCCGACTCAGAGGTGCTTCCGCATATTCTGGGTTGTTTTTTTCATTCCTTTGAAGGACAATATGTTATGTTGGAATGTAATCGGCGCGGAATCTGCATATCAACCGGAAGCGCATGTTCTGCCGGCTATCATGAGCCGTCAAACACGATGAACGCCCTTCAGGTTCCGAGGGAGCTGGCGCTTCAATTCATCCGGATTTCCTTCGGATGTGACACAACCAAGGAACACATTGCGAAACTGTTGAATGTATTGACAGATATGAATCATGAGAAAGGAGACCAACGGATTGACAGACGGATTAAAACTTATGGGAACTGAGCGGCGCAACAAGCTGCTTGCCTGGCTTAAGGCATCGGAGGCTCCGTTAACGGGAAGCGAGCTCGCCAAAAAAGCTTCTGTTTCCCGACAGGTCATCGTACAAGACATTTCGTTGTTAAAAGCGAAGAATGAACCGATTATTGCAACAAGCCAAGGGTATATGTACCTGCGCTCCGCAGCCGGAGAAAAACAGCCGGTGCAGCGGATCATCGCCTGTGATCACCGCCCTGAAAAAACAGAAGAAGAGTTGAACTTGATCGTTGATTTTGGCGTCTCAGTCAAGGATGTCACAATTGAACATCCGGTCTACGGCGATTTGACGGCATCCATCAGGGTGAGCACGAGAAAAGAAGTCTCAGACTTTGTCAAAAAAATATCCTCCACAAATGCCGCTTACTTGTCACAGCTGACAAACGGCATCCATCTCCACACATTGGAGGCGAATGAAGAGGAAAAAATCGATCAGGCTTGCGAGGCCCTCAAAAAAGCGGGTATCCTCATTTCCGAATAAGACAGGAAACAAAACAAGGTCCTTTGCCCGTAGGCAAAGGACCTTGTCTATTCTCATAACTGATATGCATTGTAAGCCCCGAGCATTTTCACTTTGCATCCCAAAGCCTCAAGCTCAGCTATGGCGCCCGGAATCAGGACGTCGTCTAAAGCCATTTCGATATCTATGATAAAGAAATAATTTCCAAGTCCGGTTTTCGTCGGACGGGATTCAATTTTGGAAAGATTCAAATTTCTCCACGCAAAAGCTGATAGTACTTGATGGAGCGCCCCTGATCTGTCTGAAGGCAGGGTCACCATAAGCGTTGTTTTCGGCCTTGGCTTAAGCTCTGGATTGACTTGAATGGAAGCGTGCGGATCGGGATTGAGCATCACAAACCTTGTATGGTTATATTCATAATCATGGATATCCCGTTTCACGATTTCCAATTGATAGGTTTCAGCAGCCATTTCATTGGCGATCACCCCGATGTTTTCCTCCGGATGTTCATTCACATATTTTGCCGCTGCTCCTGTAGATGTTGCATATTCAAACGGAATAGCATCAAACCGGCTGTGCAAAAATTTATGGCATTGTGCAATCGCATGAGAATGGGAATAAACCTTTTGAATATCCTCCCACGTCTCTTTTCTTGAAGGATGCACAAGCAGATGCTGGCGGATCGGCGCGGTGATTTCCCCGACAATGTAAAGAGGCTGTTCATGAATTAAGTAATCGATTGTCAGATTCACCGAACCTTCGATCGCGTTTTCCAGCGGGACAACAGCCAGATCGATGTCACCGTTCATGGCTGCATCCATACAGGCTGGTATTGTGCGGAATGCCTGCTGTTTAGCTCCCGCAAAACAGGAGCAAACAGCAAGGTGTGTAAATGTTGCTTCTGGACCTAAATAACCAACTTTCATACTCATGATAGATAACATTCTCTCCCTTTAAGCGCCCGAACCGAGTATTTCGACCTTTTCCACGAATTCCAGCTTTCTTAATTTGTTCATCAGCAAATCAACATTTTCATCCATTCCCCTCGTGCTGATGGACAATGTGACATTGGCTCTTCCCTGAAGGGGAATGGTCTGGTGAATCGACAGCACATTGCAGCCTGATTCGGCGACAACCTGAAGCAGATGGGACAGTGTCCCCGAACGGTCTTCCAAATGAAAAAAAAGCGTGATGATCTGTTCTTTAACCATTGTATAAAAGGGAAAGACGGCATCTCTGTACTTGTAAAAAGCGCTTCTGCTCAGATCAACCTTTTGAACCGCTTCAGCAACAGATTCGGCCTTCTTCCTTTCAATCAGCTTTTTCACTTCAAGTGTTTTCCTCATTGCCTCCGGCAGCACGTCTTCCCTGACAAGATAAAAGGTCTCCTCTTTCACTGGTCCTTCTCTCCTTTAAAAACCGGTTTCCATAATCAATCGATCGATTTGAAAGGAAAAACGCTTCCTTTCATCTAAAATTCGGAGAGCCTGCCGGGCAAACTCTCCGAGTCGATCAGTCGATAAATTCAAATTCAAACTCAAGCAGGCGGATCGTATCCCCATCCTTGGCGCCGCGCGCCCGTAACGCGTCATCAACTCCCATACCGCGAAGCTGTCTGGCAAAGCGCTTAACAGACTCGTCTCTTGAGAAATCCGTCATTTTGAACAAGCGCTCCAGCTTGGCGCCGCTCAAAACAAAGGTGCCGTCAGGATCACGGGTGATCTCAAACGGTGCTTCTTCCTCTTCAAGCTTATACACGACCTTGTTTTCGGCCAGTTCCTCTTCGTCATAAAGCGGGAACTCCGGCGTTGTTTCCAAACGGTTGGCAATCTCAAACAGCAGATCTCTTAAGCCTTGTCTTGTGACTGCACTGATCGGAAAAACAGGATGGTCGTCAGTCAGCTTTTCTTGAAAAGCCTTCAGGTTGTCTTCCGCTTCCGGCATGTCCATTTTGTTGGCGACGATAATCTGCGGACGTTCGGTCAGCCTTAAATTATACTGCTCAAGCTCCTTATTGATGGTCATGTAGTCCTCGTAAGGATCGCGGCCTTCAAGACCCGACATGTCAATGACATGGACGATGACGCGCGTTCTCTCAACGTGCCTCAAGAATTGGTGGCCGAGGCCCACTCCTTCATGCGCCCCTTCGATCAGTCCCGGAAGATCGGCCATCACAAAGCTCCGTCCGTCCTCTGTTTCTACCATGCCGAGGTTCGGGGCAAGCGTTGTAAAGTGATAGTCGGCGATCTTTGGCTTCGCTGAAGAAACGACGGACAAGAGGGTCGATTTTCCCACGCTAGGGAAACCGACAAGCCCGACATCGGCTAAAACTTTCAACTCCAGTACAATATAGCGCTCTGTGCCTGGTTCGCCGTTTTCAGACAGCTGCGGCGCCGGATTTGCCGGTGTCGCAAAACGGGTGTTGCCTCGTCCGCCGCGCCCGCCTTTTGCGATGACCGCTTCCTGTCCATGCTCGGTTAAATCGGCGAGAACCTGCTTTGTGTCATCATCGATGACAACGGTGCCCGGCGGTACTTTCACCACCATATCATCGGCATTTCTGCCATGCTGATTTTTTGACATGCCGTGCTCTCCGCGGTCCGCTTTAAAATGTCTTTGATACCTGAAATCCATCAGCGTGCTGAGACCTTCGTCGACTTTAAACACGACGTCTCCGCCTTTACCGCCGTCTCCGCCCGCAGGCCCCCCTTTAGGGACATATTTTTCGCGGCGGAAAGCAACCATTCCGTTGCCTCCGTCCCCGCCTTTAACATATACTTTTACCTGATCAACAAACATAACGTCCTCCGTTCTATTCCTAAAAAACCGCGCTTTACCGAATATGAATTTCTGCTATGCAATCCCGGTCCGATATATCAAACCGTTTGATGATATAATCATCGGCATGTGAATCGTGAAACCCTTTGAAATCGGCCAGCCGCGTCAACATACCGTGAAAATCGAGATAGATGACGAGCGGCCCGTCCGTCTGCAATGTGACCGACAGATGATTGTCGCCGCCCTTCATAGCGGAATCGTCAAAAATCCGGAACAGCTTTCTGACGAGAACGACCAGCTTTTCTTCATAGGCAGACAAATCCCTGACTTCACCGATCACCTCATATTCAAGCGTCAGCGAATGAGCCTTCCAGTTAAATGTGAGCAGCTCATAAGCAAAGCGCGGTATTTTAAGATTTGAAAGCTTTGATTCATGCTGAGCTTCTATGACCACTTCCTCGATGATTTCAAAGACGCGGTCATATTTCTTTAATGTTAGATTTCCTTTAATCAATTGCAGTTTATTCATCCAGTCGTGTCTTGAATGGCTGAGCAAGTGAATCAGCTCATGTGTCAAAGCCTTATCATCCGTATTATTTTCATGTTTTTTCGACATTTCTTCCATTTTGGCACTCCCAATCGTTAGTTCTCTCTTTTAGGAGTCTGATTCAGTTTGTACTTTGAATTATAACAGAGAAGACAGTATAAATGAAACACGTTTATATACTTAACGAAGCAGAATCGGCGCGGAATCCCCGGCGCTTTGGCGTCCGCCGGGCGGGTGTTTTCACGATTCAAAAGGGAAATTTTCACACTATGTAAAAAACTCCGGTCAGAACGACCGGAGTTTCGTTTAAAGTTAGGCTACAGGATATACGCTCACTTTTTTGCGGTCACGGCCGAAACGTTCGAATTTAACCGTTCCGTCGACTTTCGCAAATAGAGTGTCATCTCCGCCGCGGCCCACGTTTTCACCTGGGTAAATTTTCGTTCCGCGTTGACGGTAAAGGATTGAACCGCCTGTTACGAATTGACCGTCGGCACGTTTAGCACCAAGGCGCTTCGCCTCAGAGTCACGTCCGTTCTTTGTAGAACCTACTCCTTTTTTAGAAGCGAAAAACTGAAGATCTAGTCTTAGCATGGTAGCTCACCTCCTATTTGTTTTTCGTCGTTACTTTTAAGTAACCTTTGTAATCCCGTTCGATCGTTTCAAGGGAAACGACCATGCCTTCAAGAAGCAGCTGGGCTTTTTTCAAAGCCTCCTGATCCGCGTCATCCGGGAATTTGAAGGATAAAAATCCTCCGTCTCCCCCGAGGTCGACAACCGGTTCAATGCCTGTCAGCTTCATGACCGCATTCACCGCTCCAAAGGCGACAGCCGATGCTCCCGCACAAACGAGATCCTGTCCATGTTCAGCAAAATTCGCATGACCCGACATTTCAAAAGACTGAATGCTTTTGTTCGATCGGGATCTTGTAATCGTTGCTTGAATCATATCTGACACGCCTTAAGCGTTGATTTTTTCAATGACAACTTTAGTGTAAGGCTGACGATGACCTTGTTTTTTATGTTGGTTTTTCTTCGGCTTGTACTTAAATACGGTAATCTTTTTAGCGCGGCCTTGTTTTTCAACTTTGCCTGTCACCGTAGCACCTTCAACCGTCGGGTTGCCAACTTTCACGTTTTCACCGCCGACAAACAATACGTTGTCAAAAGTAACTGTTTCGCCGGCTTCAGCAGCAAGCTTTTCAACGTATACAGTTTGACCTTCTTCAACTTTGATTTGTTTTCCGCCTGTTTGAATAATTGCGTACATCTCTGCACCTCCTAATAAACTAAGACTCGCCAATCACAGGGGGCTTTGAAAAGCGCTTAACACCTGTGCTGAGCGGTTGTAGCACGGGTGCTACATCCATAACATTAAAAACTATATCAAAGAATAGTCCCAATGTCAATGTCTTTTAGGATCGATGCGAGATCGTCAGTAGACAAGCAAGAGCTCTTCCATCGAACATGTCGTCCGTTTATCGGCGAAATAAGCGTGCAGAACTTCGTTTTCATCCAGCTGGCTCAGCTGGTCGCCGTCTTTCTCAATGATGATGGGGTGTTTGCAGCCCCTTTTGAACCTGAGCATGACCTCATAGACATTTTCATCGGCGCGGGCGGTGATCGGCGACAGCCGGCGCACTTCCCGCTCTTTCCCATAGTAGCGTTCAAGCAAAAAACGGATATGTGCATAATGCCGGTTTCGGTATTCCTTATATAAAGACACAGCCAAAAATAAAAGCAGCACCCAGGCGCTCAGCTGAAACGGGGAGATGAGTAAAATGACAGCGAATAAAGTCGCACAGCAAAAACAAGACGCCAACAAGTTCAGCCGCTGTGCTTTTTGATATGGAGCGTATTTGGAAAACAACAAAAACAGCAGTTTTCCCCCGTCAAGCGGCCAGATGGGAAAGAGATTAATCAGGAGGATCGTCATGTTGTAAAATGTAAATATCTCAAACATGTGAGGGCTGATCCACGAAGCGTTCGCCAAAAGCCAAGCTGCAAATTGAAGCCAAATATGCTGCAGCGGGCCCGCCGCAATGACGGCGAGCTCTTCTTTTAACGGTCTGTTGCCGTGTTCGTCAACTTCTAAAGTTCCTCCAAAGGGCAGCAAAAAAATGCCTTTCATTCTCCATGAAAAATAAACGGCGGCTGCGGCATGGCCAAGCTCGTGGATGAAAATAATGATCATTAAACATAGCAGTGCTTTAATATGCCCGGTCATCAAGCCGAGCGCCGTCACAAACCACAAGAGCGGATGAATATGAAGCTTTGTGACGAGCTCTGTCCATTTACTCAAATGTAATCACCTGGATCGGATCGACAAATTCGTCTCCCTTTTTTATCGCAAAGTAATAGACGCCTTTATCATCTTTATTCTGTTCAATCGTTCCGAGCTTCGCTCCTTTGTCAACAAAGTCATATAAGGCGACATCCGCTTTTTTCAGCTGCCCGTAATACGTATAGCTGTTATCCGCGTGCTGCATGACAACGGTCAGGCCGGTATCAGGGTTTTTGTCCACTTCAATAACATAACCCTCTTTCATGCTCCTGATGGCTTCTTCTTCTGTTTCCACCTTAATCCCCTGTCCGGAAAATTTCTCCTGAACCTTTCCCATAGCAGGCGTAGCCAAATCTTTGTTGACCTCTACTTGTCCGGCCTTTTTGCTGCTTTTTGGCTGAAACAGGGCGAGCGGATGTCCGAATTTCGCCTCATACCAATCTTTTAAAGCCGCAAACTGAAACTCTTCGGTGAACACCTGTCCGATTGCCGGTTTGATCTGTTTTAAAGGTTCGAAATGTCCTTTGTAGGCGATAGCGGATACAAGAACGAGGCATGCCGCCAGAAGGCATTTGATGATTAGCGCATCGGCTTTGACGAGCGGATGTTTACCGTTTATCAAAAGCGAATTTCCTTGTGGGGCAGAGGATTCTCCGTTGGTTTCATCGTCGGCAAAGGCTGGCCAGAGAGGCGGCTGCCTGGTCTCATCTTTTTTATGTTCCGGTCGCCCCAGCGGTTTTCCCGGTGTTTTTTTCTTGCGTTTTCTCGCGATTCTTTTACGAATCTCATCTGCTCTGTGGCTCATCACCCTCATCCTTTACATTCAGGTTGGTTTGTACCATTCATATGCCTTGTCCACGGCAGTTATGACGACAACATTGACATAAAACCATAAGGTGTTATATCATACAAAATGAAACCTTTTGGTTTTATTTTATGAATGGAGGTCGGATCATGAAGGAAAACAATCAAGGCAAAGTGCCTGATATACATAAAAAAGCCGTATTTCAAGCGCCGATACAAAAGGTGTGGGAAGCTGTAGCCACAAGTGAAGGGATTGCAGACTGGTTTATGCCAAACGATTTCCGGCCGGAAGTCGGCCATGAATTTACCCTGCAGTCGCCGTTCGGGCCTTCCCCGTGCAAAGTGATTGAACTTGAAGCGCCGCACCGCCTTTCTTTCACCTGGGATACCTCAGGCTGGGTCGTGTCATTTGAACTGAAAGAGACACCGGATGGCAATACGGAATTTACCTTGATACACTCAGGATGGGGAGATCCGGAAGAAACGGTTGTGAAAGCGGGAGACAAGCAAACGGATGTCCGCAACAGAATGAACGGCGGCTGGGAAAACATCGTCAATCAAAAGCTTCGTCAGGCAGTTGAAAACTAGTGTCGACACCTGCACAAAAACACGATGTATTTCAAGCCGTTTCCGACCCTACCCGCAGAAAGCTGATGAAGCTTCTTGCCGATCAGGAATTGCCGATTACTGATATCAGCAGTCATTTTCCGATCACCAGGACCGCCGTCAGCAAGCATCTGCGGATTTTAGCCGAGGCTCGGCTTGTCAGCGGACGCAAAGTCGGCCGGGAAAAGCTGTACAAGCTGCAGCCCGAGCCGCTTAGCGAATTGCAGGAATGGCTCGCTTATTTCGACCGCTACTGGGACAACAAACTTTCAATGCTGAAATATAAGGTCGAAAACAGCGACAAAAAAGATAATCTATGAAAAAAAGCAATCTCAGACTGATGAGATTGCTTTTTTGCTAGGCGCGCACACCGAAAAACGATTTAATTTTAGCAAATACGCCTTTACTCTCTTCTTCAAATGACTGTAAAGGCACGGATTCGCCCAACACGCGGCGGGCGATGTTCCGGTATGCGATGGAAGCTTTATTATTCGGGTCCATGACAACGGGCTCTCCATTGTTAGACGCTTTAATGACTTGGTCGTCATCCGCGACAATGCCGATCAGTTCGATCGACAAGTGCTGGATCACTTCGTCGACATCCAATGTATCGCCGTTTTTCATTAAATGGTTGCGGATGCGATTGACAATCAGCCGCGGCGGTTCAATATTTTCTTCTTTTTCAAGAAGACCGATGATCCGATCGGCATCACGAACCGCGGATATTTCCGGCGTAGTCACGACAATCGCCTTGTCCGCGCCTGATACTGCATTTTTATATCCTTGCTCAATCCCCGCCGGACAATCGATGATGATGTAATCAAAGTCCTGTTTCAGCTGTGTGATCAGTTGGATCATCTGTTCAGGCAAAACAGCCGATTTATCGCTAGTCTGCGCCGCCGGCAGCAGGTAAAGCAGATCGTCAAAACGTTTATCCTTGACAAGCGCCTGATGGATCTTGCATCTTTCTTCAACAACATCCACCAGATCGTATATGATTCTATTTTCAAGGCCCATGACGACATCCAGATTGCGCAGGCCGATATCTGTATCAACAAGACAGACCCGCTTCCCTAAAATGGCCAAGGCGGTGCCCAGATTGGCGGATGTCGTCGTTTTTCCTACTCCGCCCTTCCCCGAGGTTATTACGATAGCTTCACCCAATTTTACATTCCTCCCTCAAGCCTTGTTAAACTAGGTCTTAAATGAGCTAATTGTTGAAGGCGGTCAATGACCATATTCTCGTTTTCATCTAAATAAGCACATTCCATGTCGTTCCCTTCTTGGATGTGGTCTGGGGAGCGATTGAGCACATGATTGATACGCAATTGCGTCGGTCTCATGTCCGAAGCCGCAATAACAGCTCGTGTATTTCCATTAAAGCCGGCATGGGCAATCCCTCTTAATGAGCCGAGAATAAAAATATTCCCTCCGGCCTTCACCATTCCTCCCGGGTTCACATCCCCAATGAGAAGCAAATCGCCTTCCGTTTCCAGCACCTGCCCTGAACGGACAATTTTAGCGACGGAAATGATCTCGCTTTCCGCTTTCAAACGGTTTGCTTCTTTCTTGGTCATCACTTCACTTTCAATGGAGTGGATAAACAGGTTTTGTTTCTCAGTGATCACTTCGGTTAGCAGTTCTTCTTGTTCCTTTGTGACATAGCGGTAGCCGAGCTTAATGAGAACACTGATTTTCTGGCCTTTTCCATCCATATAATGTTCGAGTGACAGCATATCCTGAAGACCGTATAGTAATTCTTCAAAAGAGCATGTGTCATCAAGATGAAGCGTCAGTCCATTTTTCGTTCCTTTAATTGTTACGTATTGCTGCTTTTGGGTCTTCACGGTGTTCACCTCAACATCATACTCATTTCGACATCGGCTCATAAAATCCTTTTTTTACTCTTCCCTAAGCTCTTTCTTAAGACTGGTAAAAAACACTTTAAACGGATAAACGAGCAGCATCGCGACAACAGCGTTCAGCCCAAGCGTAGGCAGAAGCCGTCCTAGCACAAATTGATAAAACGGCATGATTTCCGGACGAATCAGCATCTGCACACCGTATTGGTAAAACTCAAGCACTGAGACGGCGAGCACCGAAATAAAGATGACGACAAACGCGTTCGTCTGCAACACTTTAAATGCTTTTGACGATAAATAGCAAATACCGGCAAAACCGAACATATACACACCTAAAAGGTCTGTATAGTTAATATCATATAACAGTCCGAAAATAAATCCATATGTAATGGCAAAAGGCTGATTAACATAAGCCGTCATAAACACTAAAACAAGCAGCAGAAAACGCGGAATCAGCTGCTGATCTTCCGTCACGAAAGGCAGCCTGATAAAATCCGCATACATGCTGTCAGATACCAAAACAAACATCATGATAACGGGAAGAAGGAAACGTTTCACGAACCTTCCTCCTCATCATCCATCTTGTCGACATCAACCGTATCAAGCGTCCGGTCAACGACAATCACATTGTCAAGATTATACAAATCAGCAGCAGGCTCAACATAAGCGATTTTCGTTAAGCCGTAGGAATCGGGTTCAACCTCTGTCACCTTTCCGATCGTCAAACCTTTCGGAAAAACGCCGCCTGCACCGGAGGTTTCCACCAGATCTCCTTTTTTCACTTCCCTTTCCGCATCAGGTTCAATAATTTCCATCGAAAGCGCCTTTTTGTCGGAATCATATCCGTTGATGATTCCGTTTACTGTCTTCTTGCCTTTCTTTGCGGAGATGACGGTGGAAATTCTGTTGTTTCTGTCAGTAGCACTTAACAGCTGAACAGTGGAAGTGAAGTTGTTCACTTTCGTGCTTTTGATTTTCCCGATCAGGTTTCCGGTTTCATCTGTTACCGCCATATCCTTTTCAACACCGTGTTTTGAACCTTTGTTGATTTTGATCAGGTTCCACCACTCATACTTGTCGGGGTTTCTGGCAATAACCGTAGCCAAAATCGGCGTGTAGTCTTTGATAGACTTCAGATGGCCAAGTTCTTCTCTTAAAGACTTATTTTCATTTTCCAGCTCCTGAAGCTTTGCTTCATACTGTGTTTGGCCGTCCAGCTTCTTCCGCAGGCGTTCATTCTCTTTATACGTGTTTTTCAGGTCCTCTACATTTTCAAAGAAGTCCGCGACAAATTGGGCGGGTGTATGAAAAATGTTTTGGAATACACCAGTTGTATCGCCAATGAATTTTTCGGGCCAAGTTGCATTCCGGTCTTTTTTTAACGAAAATCCAATCATTGCCACTAAAATGATGATACAAAGGAGTAAAAGCATCAACCGTTTATTTGTAAAAAACTGCGGCATGATTATACACCTCTTCTGTTTCCTGTGTCCTTAGTTTTTGCCTTTAAATAGATGGATTTGTTCAAGTGCCTTTCCTGTTCCGATCGCTACACAGTCAAGAGGGTCTTCCGCAATTAAAACCGGCATTTTCGTTTCTTCGCTGATGACTTTGTCCAAATGGCGAAGAAGGGCGCCGCCGCCTGTCAGAACAATTCCGCGGTCCATGATATCAGCCGCAAGCTCAGGAGGTGTTTTTTCGAGCGTGTTTTTCACAGCGTCGACGATTGCAGCCACGGTGTCGCGCAATGCCGTCGTGATTTCTTTTTCGGTGATTTCAATCGTTTTCGGCAGTCCCGTCAAAAGGTCGCGGCCGCGGATTTCCATGCTTTCTCCGTTTTCAGATGCTTCAGCAGAACCGATTTCAAGCTTGATGGCTTCCGCTGTACGGTCACCGATCATCAAGTTATATGTTTTTCTGATATAAGTTATGATTGCATCGTCCATTTCATCTCCGGCAACGCGGATAGACTGGGATGTGACAATTCCGCCGAGGGAGATGATCGCAACTTCTGTCGTTCCTCCGCCGATGTCGACGACCATGCTTCCCGTCGGCTCCCAAACTGGAAGGTTCGCACCGATCGCCGCGGCAAACGGCTCCTCAATCGGGTATGCATCCCTCGCTCCGGCCTGGCGCGTGGCGTCAATGACCGCACGCTGCTCGACGGCTGTTATGCCTGAAGGCACACAGACCATGACATACGGCTTTCTTGCAAACAATCCTTTGTTTTTCACAGCTTTTCCAATATAATGTTTCATCATCGTAGCTGTCGTTTCATAATCAGCGATGACGCCGTCCTTCATCGGGCGGAGTGCCACAACATTGCCAGGAGTCCGTCCGATCATGTTTTTCGCGTCGTTTCCGACTGCAACAATTTGCTTTGTGTCTGTTTGAAGCGCAACGACAGAAGGTTCTCTGACGACAATTCCTTTTCCTTTAACAAAAACAAGCGTATTCGCTGTTCCTAAATCTATTCCAAGGTCTCTCGCACCAATTCCAAACATTTGTATGTATCTTCCTTTCTTAAAACAAAATTCCCAAGCAAAAACCCATAAATTCTATTATAGCTTAATTTAATGAAAAAAAAAGTGTTACAAATATCCTTTTTCTTTTAAGCTCACAAATTTTTGATCGCCGATGACAATGTGGTCGAGCAATTCGATTCCAAGCAGCCGGCCGCACTCATTCAGACGCTTTGTTACATCTATGTCTTCGCGGCTTGGAGCCGGATCTCCGGACGGATGGTTGTGGACGCAGATGAAAGAAGCGGCGGAGCGCTTCAACGCCTCTTTAAACACTTCCCTTGGGTGGACAATCGAAGAATTCAGACTCCCGATAAAAACGGTGCGTCTATGAATGACTTGGTTTTTTGTGTTCAGGTAGAGGCATGTAAAGTAGACATAAACAGCAAAAATTTGATAACCCTAATGTTAGACGGTGTTAATCGGGAGATCGTTTCAGTTTTTTTTCATCTTCTTAAAATGTTCTATAGAAAGTGTAGCATAAATGCTTTGCCCAAGAATACCGATGCCCACATGCTGGAAACCTCCCCTCACTTGTTTTAAAATGTAAATGTTCGTTTTAAAACAAGAGGGGGATTTTTTTTATGAAGAACTTTATTTTTTTATTATCCATTTTTCTTTTATCCTTCACTTTATCCGCGTGCAGCAGTGAAAATACGTCTTCTGAAGAAAAAGAGACAAGAAACGCTGAGAGTGAAGACAATAACATCCAAACAAATAACATTGAGAGTAGCCAAAAAGCATTTAATTTCAGCCTTGAAGAGTTTGCACAGGCATACAATGAAAAAGCTGAGGAAATTGAAAACGATGAAGAAATGAACTCTCCTATGCTCAATCGAATTATTTTTGATGATATTGGGGATTTTGAATATGACGAATATAAAAATATCTATACAAGAGAGCTAATAAGTGAAAGTGATGAATCCGGTAGCAGTTTTACTTTGAATGCATGGTATGATAACGATCAAAATTTCAACGGTTTAAATTTATCCACTTTTGGCTCAGATAATATGGCATCCGATATGGGCCTCTTTAATACACTCGTAGTTTTTCAAATTTTAGGAATTGATATTGGACATCTAAATGACCTTTTAAAAAGCGATCAAGATATGTTGGATATAGAAGATGGGGATTACTCTGTCCATCTGGCCAAACTTCCAGATACAGCAGTAATAATAAAAATCGAACCGAAATAAACCCTTCTCTTAAAGAAGGGTTTTTAAAGGATTATTTTTCTTGTTGAACACAGAACAAACGTTCCTTTATAATCATCTCAAGGAGATGAACACCATGGAAGATGACAACTTAAAAGATCGGGGATCAATCAAATGGACAGCTATGATGCTTCCGGAGCATGTCAACCTGATCCGCGAATTAGAAAGCAGCCAAAACAAAGTGAAAAGGCCGGTTCTTGACATGTCTCAGATCGAAGATATGGAAATGATCATAAGTGAAGCAATGGAGTTTAATAATCCAGTTCAGTTTTCGGTATTTAAGCCGCTGCCAATGCTTAACGGATCGGAAACCGGAGAGATCTTTCAAATAGAGGGCCATATCCATTACATAAATCAGCTGAAGAAAACTTTCCATGTTGTGGATTCAAAAAGAGACACCAATCTCATTAAATTTGAGGATGTTGTTGACATAGAAATTAGGTAAGCACATATGATAAGAGGGCTTCATTTAATACAAATTATTTAAGGTTTTAAACCAAAACAGAATGGGAATACTTTAAATGAATCCCATCCTGGAATTAAATAAGTGGACAATGTTGTACGGTCTGTTGACAACAGATTACTTCTGTAGTAATTTAAATGTAGCTCATCTGCCACGAGTAGAAGGAGTTCCTGAAGACGTCTTAAAAAGGCGTCTTTTGCTTTTCATATTTCTCAAATTTCTTCAGCTTTTTTCTTAACTGATGCTCCCTTTCTAAATAAAAGGAAGTAATTAATAAATTGTAGGTCTCTCTCTCTTCTATTACAATTAAGAACCTTACTTCTGGGAGTAGTAAATGCCATCTAACATAATTTTTCCATTCTTCCGGCCAAACTTTTATGTACTTGTAACAACCTGTATTATAATAATAATGATCAATCATTACTCTAATCCATTCAATTCTTTCGCATCTTCTCAGATCCGGTTCCCTGTCATTAGGGTCTTTCGCTGAGCTTGTATTAACTGAGGTAATATGAAAGAAAGTTTGAATTTTGCCTTCGATTTCTGGATTTCTTCTATATTGAACTTGTTTAGCTAAGAACAATGGTTTAGAATACACAAAATCCCTTAAAAATATCTTATACAAATATTCTTCATATTTTGACCAATTCCCGTTAAAATGACCGAGCTCAATGATTTCAGGTAATAAACTTTTATCAAATTCTTCTGTTGTCTCCAAATTAATCACCCGTTTCTTCTATTGAGGATCCCAAACAAACAAGTTGAATTTTTCAGCAAACAAAGAGGATTTTGTTCTCAGATTAGAGCCACTTTTTCTTTTAATAAGTTCCACTAATCTAAGCTTTGCTTCACTTCCATATAGATCTCTATTTTCATAGCCAATTGCCCCGATAATCAAATCAACCAATTGTAATATTTGGCTTTCTTCAGACCTTATTAACTGAGCTTTTGTTATGTTAACTTGGGAAAAATCATAAATAGACCTACTTAGATACTCTCTAAGTTTATGGATTTTTTTTGCCCCGTTGGTATCTTTAATATCAATGTAAATATGTGTATCAATTTGAGCTATAACAGGTTTAAGCATAAAATAATACATTTTGTAATACCACTCATCATGGGTCTGATCAAAAACCTCGTGATTTAGATTTTTTTTATTTGGGATGACTAGCCCTCTGAAATTCATATCTGAATCTCTAAAAAAATAATCAATTAATTCGGCATAAAATTCATATTTAGCTGGAGAAACCTTAGTCCATTTTATTTCTGCAGATCTGCTTAAACCATGCTTTAATTTTATTGCTTTTATATGATCTGAAGCTATCTTAACACGGTCTCTATGTATTCTTATGGCACCTAGAACCATGGCCTTCTGGTTATCGTTTTCAAGATGACAACTTTCATCACAATATATATTAAACAAGGGCGGACCTCCTGGATTTAGAAAAATGCTTTACTGGTAATTATATCATGGTTTTCCATCTCCGAAAACCAATTAAAATCTTTTAAGCTATTAAAGCCTCTAAAAAATCAAGATCAGATTATCCTCAAAAACAAAAAAAATTTAGGTTTTTAGACCTAATCAATAAGATTCATTTTCATGGATGAACAGGATTTATCACCCAATTGTTTTCCGTATAGTGGTAAAATCTATACTGATTGTAACCAAAAGGATTAGAGGAGAATGCCATGAAGACTCTAGATGTTCAGGCGTTACACAATGCAATTGATCAAACGCTGGAACAATTAAAACAACAATCAGACGAATTTGCTAAAGTCAAAAAAGCCGTTGAGGGCATAACATCACTTGATGATGCTTTAAAAGGAAAAGGCGGCAACGCGATCCGCGCGTTTTATAAGGAATGCCACACCCCTTTTCTACAGTTCTATGATACTTTCATAGAGGAATACAGTTCTACGCTGAAGAAAATGAAAAGCGCACTGAATTCCTTGGAACCCAACCATAACGGATTTATTTCACAGTCCTTTCTTGAACACGAGCTGGAGAATGGCTTAAATGCGGCCGACCGCACAACAAAACATTTGGTTTCTAAGGCCAACGCGACAATCGCAAAAGTCAGCCATATCGTCGATTTACCGGATTTGAATGACAGCGGTTTTCATGAACAGAATCAGAAAGCATTAAAGGAAATCAGCACGACTCTTGAAAAGCTGCATGCGTTTGACCGCGAGCAAACAAACGTGCTCAAAACGGCCGAAAACGACCTTGAGACGATGCAGAGATACATGGCGCGGCTCGAAAAGATGTATACCGGCCCCAAAATTGAAATCACCAGTTATCAAAAAGGTGCGATTTTAAAGCCGGATGAGATGGATAACCTGAGTGGAAATCAAGAAACAGCGATGGGTACCATGTTGAAAAAAGTCGGAGACAAAGAAGATGCCGAAATTAACACTCTCGCCGACCCAGATCGATTAAAAAAATTGGCTACGCAAAAGGTTTCCACCAAAGAGTACACTCAAGAGGAATTGAATAAACTTAAAAAAGATTATAGAGTATTTAACGATACGCTTTACCGGGCATACATAGATGGTGATACAATCGTCAAGATAGAACCCGCCTACACCCTTCCAGAGAATGTGGAAAAAAGCGACTTTGCTAAATATTTCGATACAGCGATGGAATTTACAGGTGTGTATGATGCAGTAAGAGCAGCGTTTGGATACGACCTTGCGACAGGCGAAATCGTTAAAGATAGTGGTGACCGTTTGATGGCCGGATTGAGTGTCACACCTTTCGGAAAGGCATTTAAGTACGGAAAGCGCGGCTTCAAGTTATTTAAAGGTGAAGAAGCGGGAAAGAAAGTTGCGAAGGTAGAGAGAAGTACGAAAAAAGCAGCAAAGGCTAAGGTTCACACTCCCGAAAGTATACGCAAAAATCTCAATGATGATATTTTAGATGTTATGGAGAAAAACGAAGGTCATTTAATTAAAAAGCATCTTGGAAAATCAAATGAAGATTTAATCAAACGGGCTAATAAAGAAGGTGTTGATTCAACAACTTTCACCAACAAAAAAACGGCAACAAAAGCAGCACAACAAGGTATAAGAAAACATGCAAAAGAAATTTCTGAATGGCTTAATAATCCGGATTCAAATCCTAGGTTAGTGATTAATACCAAACACGATTTTGAAATCGGTAAGGGTGTTTCAACAAAAAACCAGGGATCCTCCGCTTCAAAACAAGTAACGTATGGATTAAAGAACTCAAGAATTATTCTTAAAAAAGATAGTTCAATGGAAAATGGATATAAAATTGTGACAGGTTTTCCTGTTGTAAAGTAAGGTGATAAGAATGAGTGAAGAATTCACATTAGATAAATTTAAATATTTTTTGGAATGTTATTTTAATCCTAGTATGGATTACTCTGATATTACAGATTTAGCAGAGGAATACAGAAAAGATGAAAGTGTTTTAAATATAAAGAAGTTCCTTTATGAACTTCTTGAGATAAAAAATAAAGAACAATGGAATGCAGCCAATATTGTAATAAGAGAACATGGAATGAGAAATCTAAATCAAGAGCAAATAAAACAAATGGTTAATTCGCTAATCAGAGTTTTAAACAGAAGTTGATAAGGATTTATCCCCCTTTTTAAGGGGGATTTTTTACTACTTCAATAACGCTTCAAGTTTCGCCTTTGTCTTTGGTCCGTAAATACCATCGGCAAACAGTCTTATTTAACACGGATCTTTTGTCCAGCATAAATCTTGTTTGCATTCTTGATGCCATTCCAATTCTGCAGCGTCTTGATTGATGTGTTGAATCTTTTGGAGATTCCGGATAAAGTATCGCCGGATTTGATTGTGTAATACTGTTTTTTATTCGATGCTGTTGAAGCACTGCTGCTAATCTTTAATTTTTGGCCAACATAAATTTTATTAGGATCTTTAATATTATTCAAACTCTGAAGAGCTTTGACAGTCGTGTTGTATTTCTTCGCGATAACTGAAAGTGCATCCCCTTTTTTAACAGTGTAAACTGTCTCCGTTTTAACTGGCTTTTTGTTTGAAACAGGTTTTACAGTAGCAGCTTTTTCAGTTGTCACGGCTACCTGAGCCCGTAACCCGTCACGATAACAAATATTCATATCAACATTCCCAGAAATACCGGCGACCCTTCCACAATCAGAATACTGCCAGATATCTGCATGACGGCCAAGTGTGTTGTTATAACGAGCAACCCATAATGCAAATGGCTTCAGCTTGGATTCGTCAAGGCAATTCTCAAGGAAAGACTTACCGCTGTATATCATGGCGAAGTAACCAGCTTTTTCAACTTCCCGTAAAAAGGCCACTGCTGCGTCTGTCAAAACTGATTTACTGACATTCCGCTGATTAACTTCAAGATCAAGCACAAGCGGATACGTGAGATGGACCTTATTTGCAACTGACAAAAAGAACCTGGCCTCTGCCAATGCTTCTGACTTGGAACCGAATCTTGCAAAGTGGTAGGCTCCCGTTTTAATCCCCACAGCGTTAGCACCTGAAACATTCGTTTCAAATTTATTGTCCTGTAATGTTGTCCCTTCTGTTGCTTTGATAAAAGCGAATTTAATACCGTCCCCCGCAACTTTCTTCCAATTGATATTACCTTGCCAGTGTGATACGTCGATTCCTTTGATTCCCATTATTAAAATCCTCCTTTAAATTATTAAAAGGCTGCCAGCCGGCAACCTCATTTTGTTAATCCTTTTTGCTTTAAAACTTCTTTTTGCTGCTTACCTTTACCGGTGACATAGTTGTTTTTATACCAAGCGACCAAAGACGTAATGATGGTGAATGCCGCAGAGCCGGCCAAATACAAGGCGTCGGCCAGCGTATTGACCTGGTCCTCGCTGATCGGCAAAGCTGCCTTTCCAAACATAATCAAAGTCTGGTTTACCAATGCAATAAAAAGAAGCACCGTCCGGACGACCGTGCCTTTGTCTAAGTTTTTCATATCGTGTTTTCCTCCTTATTTCTGCAGTAGATTATAAAAAACAGCGATTGCGCCGCCAATAATGCCGGTGCTGACAGCTGTAATGATCGCGCCGGTGATGCTGCGCTTGATCCAAGTTGTGTTTTCCTCGATCTTGTTCAGCTTTTCATTGATAGAAATGATCTGCTGATCATGACGGTCAGTCGTTCTTTCGAGGGAAGTGATCCGCTGATCCTGTGTTTTTTGATCTGCTTTGATCTCTGCGATTTCTTTTTGTAAAACATCATAATCATTCGGTTGTGTCATGTCCTGAAATCCTCCTGTCTCACATCGTTTTCACCTCCTTTGAGGCAAAATAAAAACACCCTTATTGGGCGCTTGTCATTCCTAAATCCACACAGACGGCGGGTTTGTCATAACTCCTTCCCGTTATCTGTTCATACTCTGTCGGGGTGATCCAGTCGATTTTTACATACTCTCGCATCTCATCATCCGTGTAACACCCCCAATCATAGAATTGTTTGATATCTGCAAGCGCGGGATATTTCATTATGCCCCACCCCCTTTTAACGCTTCAACATCGGCCTGAAGGCGTGCAATTTGCAATGAGAGCAAGGCATTTTGTTTTTTCAACAGATCGGTTATGTCTGGCTCAGGCTCCGGAGGCAGCAAGCTTTCAATGTATTCTTTTGTAGCCGTCTCCTTCCACACCTTTTCGTCCGGAAAAAACTTCGGAAGATATAAACCCGGGTCAAATGGAATGTCTGTCCATCCATCCGGAATTTCATAGTTCCCTTGATCATCAGGCTGAATGATATCATTATCAATCAACAAGAACGTCTCTTTGTCATATTTGAAAATATTTTTCATGACTTATCTCTCCTATAGGGGAATAATTTCGTCCAAACCATAAGAAGTTATGTTCTCGGACTTATCAGCGATTTGCCCCTCCAGCCTCATATTTCCGTTTGTTTCGATATACAATTTGGACATCCCTGTTGTACCGAATATAGGAACAAGTCTACTGCGGAGCTGGTCAGGTCTATAAGAAGCTGGTAGCGTCCCAAAAATCACGCCTCTATTGGTGATAATCTCGCCTTTTAAACACAGAAAACTGCCAACCACCGCACACATAACTTTTCTAACCCCATGTTTCGCGCCGTTTTTTAAAGGAACTTCAGTCCAGGCAGGCTTTAGATCATTTGAAGTTGGAATCATGCTAAAGTCTGTCCAACCTAGACTATGATACCAATGACGAATGTAGATTCTCGGGTCCTTCGAATTTCCTGCTGGAAAGAAAACTTGGGCAAACCGATATTGAGTTGATTTCACATTTAAAATACCGCCATATGAACTCGGGTATCCTGTGGCTTCATTAGCTAAAAGCGGAAAAGTTGAGATTCCATCAGGATAATTATCTCCCTCATAAGAAGCATCTTGAAATGCTGAATCATTAATGAGTGTAACCTGCTTTGTCGTTACTTGATGAGGGTTCGACTGATTATTGATATGAGACTTAGCCCGGGACTCCGCCTCATTCCATTTATCCCGCTCCGCTGCCGTGATATGAATATCCGTATTTTTAGCATGAATGTCTGTGTATTCCTTTGCGCTTACTGCCGCTTTGTCAGTGTATTCTTTCGCGCTCGCTTCAGCTTTGTCCGTGTATTCCTTGGCATTCGCTTCAGCCTTATTTGCCTTTTCCGTCGCCCCGTCTTTTGTTTCAATATTTTCAAACTCCGCAAATTTTGCTTTAATCTCATCAAGAGTTTGACTGATCTCCGCCACCGTTTCGTTAATGCCAGACCGGAGCGTTTCAAAATCGTCAATATAGTACTCCGCAACAGGCACGATGTTTTGATCTTCAAGAGTTTTCTCGATGTGGAAGGTAAAAAAGACCGTCGCAAGCGCCTGACCATTCGTATAATAAAGCTTGATTTCGGCCTTAACTTGGCCGTAATGCTTGAGTTCTTCGTCAGACAACACATATTCGGCTTTCCCGTTTACCTTGTCCGTCAGCGTCAGGCTGCGTTTATAAAACGAATCATCCGCATATAGAAGGACAATTTTGGCATCTACGGCCGAAAGGGGCAATGGAACGCCGTCTTTTGTAAAAGAAAAGGACAGCTTTGCGCTGCCCGTATCCTGGGTGAAAAATTGGATATTGGTTGATTGTGCGCTCGATTTCCGCGCGTTTATATCAAGTGATATACCACCTTGTTTATAAATCATCAATGAGCCTCCTTTACAGCTGCGGATACATAAAGACCAGGGCGACACCATATCCTTTTTGATGAGAGTAAGGCTGCTTAATACGCATCACATAAAAGCCTGTTCCGTCTTCTGATTTAGTGCCAATGCCGCCTGTGGGCACGATGCTGTCTCCTGCCTGGGCCGTATCATCAATCCTGACATAGACCTGGCCGACCAGCCCCACAACATGCCACTCGTCCCGCTCTTCCCGCGGAATATATTCTACATCCGGATCGTAATGTGGATTTTCTTTCGGAACGAGTTCTTTTTGAATTACCACATTACCGTCTTTGTCTTCTGATTCAACGTCGATTTCTTCATAGATGATCCCGCCGAACTCATTTCTTAAATAGCGATCATTCCAATAAAAAGCTGCGCCGCCCATAATGACGCCGGCCGTCTCTGAAATAACGCCTAAAACCTTTTCACCTTTTTCTGCTTTCCGGATTTTATCGCCGTCCAATGTTACCAGGTAACCGGATTCAATCTTGCTGCCATCTTTGGATTCAAAGTATTCAGCCAGGTCCTTTAAGTCAGAAACACTTTCAATACGACCGGTGCCTAAAACATTCCCAGCCTTAGCGTTTATCTCTATCTTTTTATTTGAAGCCGATGGACTCCCGGTGCCGTATCCAAGCGCCACCGTATAGCTCTTATTGTTAATGACAGCTTGTGAGGATAAAATTGTTCGGGATACTCCATCCCCCTCAATCCTGACATTATTTGATGCTCCGATGACAGACCGGCTTCCGTCTTTTGTTGCGGTCGATCTTTCAGAAGAACCGATCACCACATTCCGCGTGCCCTGTGCCTTACATCCGCCGGTTGATCCGATAACAGCTGAAGCCTCTCCGGAAGCGACAGGATCACCGGAAGAAGCCGCAAGAAACCCAGTCTCTGATGTCGCATATCCTGAAGTTGTGGCAACCCTCGTCCCGCCTTTTAAGTTGTTTGGCACATATTTATACTTTTGGCCTTTAATCATCGCCGCGTAATCATAACCCTCTGCATAAACACCCACAATATTGGCTTGGCTGTTTGGTGAGGTGATACCATAAGCACCCTTGTCCCCTGTCATGATCCCATTGTTGATATTAACGTTATATACTCCCCCACCAATCACAATGCCGCTTTTAGCAGATTTATAGAACGTGAAGTTTGAAATGTTGACATTATCAGTCCGCTGGTTGCCGCCAAAAAGACGGATATCCGCTTCAGCTTTTTTAAACCCGCGTACTTGAATCCCATTGAGTGAGATGTTTCGGCTGCGATATTGCAATGCGATTGCCGGATAGTTTTTATAATCGTATGAAGGATCACCGATAGCTGTAAAGCCGCTTACCACGACATTTTTATAGGCAGAAATGACAAGCGCACGCGGTGAAAGGTCTTTATACAAGGAATTAAATACCGGTTCAATCGCCGTACAATCTGTTAATGTGACACCGTAAGCTGTCGTGCTTTCAGGGTCAGATGCTAAATGATGGCCGATGTGACGGATATCGTAGGATCGCACATCGCGATAAGACACATGACCGATAACATGGACATTTTGAGCAGCCGGCCATTTGGCATGAGCTTTTACCTCCACGCCCCTGACGTTTCCTTCAGAATAGCAATTCAGTATCCAGGCGTGCTTTGAACCGTCGTCAATTTCAATACCGTTGGAATTGGACTCCCCCTGTTTATGAGCTTTGCCGCTTGGATAAACACAATGTGAATTGGAGATGAAAATATATTCACTGTAATGTGTGGTAATCCCGTCATCCCCATATCCATAGGCAACACAATTATCAAGCCATATATAACGGCTCCCGTTCTTCGTATAATCGGTTGTTGGCAAATGATCATAAGTAGGAGCTGTAATATCAAAACCGTGCAGCCCTGGGTTTATCGCCTCAACATCTTTCACCCAGCCATATTTCACATTGGCAAGTGTTAAGCAGCTGGAATGTTGCCCGCCAGTCGCCCGAACTCCGCCTTGTCTATTCGGGTTCCAATCAAGCGACATCCCCTGCACAAAAATATTTCTATTCCCCTTCTCATAGTCTGCATTTGTAATCACCCATTCACTGGCGGGCGTATCCTCATGAAGCTTGATGGTCGTGATACCTTTTCCCTTTCCATTCAAGTACGTCCAGGATGGGAGCTTGATGCCTTTCACAATATAAGTCCCGGCACTTAACTCAATTCGCACCCGGCCATTCCCTAATGCCTTTTTGAAAGCCTCGGTGCTGTCGGTTTTCCCGTCCGGAACGGCCCCAAAGTCATCAACATACACAGTCCGCTTTATTTTTTGAGCAAGCCTATTAAATTCTAAATCTAGCCGGTCTTTCAAGGTTTGCGCGATTTCTCCTTCAGTTGTCACCCGGGCGTCCACTACTTCTTTGACATCTGAACCGTCGTGATTTGTGACCAGGTTGGCAAAGCGCGCTGATAAATTTTTAAGACGGTTTCCAACAGTAAAGCCGCCATGGTCAATTTGTTCCGACGTATGGGCGGCTTTGATAGATTCATGGCGTTTTAAATTATATTCGTGTTCATTTAATGTGTTTTCTATGTTCTGAATATCAGATCTTAACTGGGCTTGATGACGGGAATTTCTCGTATGATCATAATCTTTTATTAGCCGAATCAATTTTGCTCACTCCTTTTTTGGCAAAATTAAAAACGCCTACCTGAGCGTTTTGAAAAGCTGGTCAATATATCGTTTTTGATCCCTTAGTTTCTTGGCCTGATTGACTGCAATATCCTGAATATCTTTTCTGAAATTCGCGAACATCAATTTTGGGCTGCTGTATGGGTTCAACGGGTTGTACTGAATTGAAATCAGCCGAACATCGTCTTCAAACATGATCCCTGATGCCGTAACAGCCAAGACATGGATGGTGTCGCCTTTCCAGAAATCTTGCTCGATCTCTAAAAGCTTCGGCTCATAGATTTTTTGGAAATCTGCTTCAATAGTCAATTCAGGATATGGATTCACATGTTTTTTTAATGCAGAAATCATACTGCTGGCTTTTTTTATGGTTTCATCTTTAATTGGATCGGCCCAGCGCGGCAGGCCTTCGAGTAAAAACTTTTTCTCATCCGGATGTACGTATAAGATCGGCTCAAATTCATATTGTGGTTTTTTACTGTCGGTGCTGCTCTTCTTCAACGCCCCGTAACCCCAGGCGCGCGTTGTACAATTTTGCGAGTTTGTCTTAATAGAAATACCTGGCATGTTATAGCGCGAATCTAAAGTAAAATTGATTTTTTGTCCAATTTTCTTATAAACAAGGATTTTATAATTATCAACATCCAGCTCAGGACCGTAATCCGAAATGATTTTATCCACCAATTCCGTGGAATTTCCGTCACCAAAGTTTTCTTGTTCGGCACTCGGAAAGTCACTCGCTGGAGCTTTTAATACATATTTGAATGGCGTCCCTTTTAATGCGATATCAAAAGCCTCTTTGATTGTCATTTTTTTAGACACCGTTTCAGTCACATAATTGTTGATCAGCAGGACCGAGAAAATATGGCTGGCCGAAACAGTTTTCCTCAACACATTATTTTCTTGCCGTATTTCAACGTTTGTAATGTAATACTTTTGATGATTAAATTTCCGTTCATCCAGAAAAAGAATGTTATCGATCACCAATAGATCAAATTCAATGGCATTTTCCTGCGTTTTGGTGATTGTAAATGTAAAACTCTTCTTCCCCGTCGTATCGTCCGTCAGATCGAGCGAGACGCCCGTTATTTCAACCACATTCTTTCCGTCTCCTGCTAGTACATGCAGCTGTGGAAAATCAACATCCGTAGGCAAATTTTGATTAAGCGGAACGTCTTTCCCATCATATTCTTTGCTTGGTACCTCCGGCGTCGGTATCGGTGTTTCAGGTTCATCTGGTTCGTTCGGTACCACATCCATAGAATCATATTGGGTTAGATTATAAGTTTGAATGAGATTATTCAATTTTGTTGCGTAATTTGGGTCAGTCGCATAACCAGCTTTTACAAGCGCAGCGGTTGCCTTTTTATAATCTTTTTCTCCGACCACAGCTTTATAGTGATTAGGATCCCAGCTTGTTCCGTTCACATACAACTTGGCTAAATCCTGAAATGATTGATACCAAGACGGATACTTTCGGAACTTGGCTTGTACACGGGTGGCATTTCCGCTCTTATCATATTCAGTCGTCCACATGAGGACATATTGGCCGTTATAAGTACCCTTAATACCAAATAAGTTTTTCCCTTTCTGGGCCAGTTCACTTTTACCCCATCCGCTCTCTAAGCAAGCTTGAGCAATAATGAGAGACGCGAGAATATCATACTTTTTATAGACTCTTTGGGCGTCTGGTGCAATTTCCTTGATAAAATCTGTGTTTGCCATTTTGCATGCTCCTTACGCGTAGTAGAAACGGGTATCGAATATGATTTCAAAATCATTGGTATTCTGGATTTCAAAATCATTCATACCTATATCGAGTCCCGGGAGCCTGCCGGATGTTTTGATAGGTGTTTTATTGATCACCGTGTATTGCTTAATAAAAGAAACGCGCTGTGATTTTTTTAATTCCTGTTCAATTTTCAGTTTCTCACCATTTGTATGGTTGATGATCGTCACATTTTTTCCGACCGCCCATAAGGTCACATTGTAGTCATGTTCAAGAGGATTGATATAGGCGTCCCCAGTGTTATAAACCTGAAACCTCTTTCGATTTTTGAACCTGTATTCCAGATCATCTCGCATTTGAATGTTCATGCCTGGGCTCCAGTATTCCCCGTGAAAATTCTGTTTTGTCAAAGACGTAAATTTTGATTCAGCCAGGCCGGTGACGTTATTAAATTCCACAGTAAAAGAAGTTTGGTTTTTCTGTTTGTCTTTCTGTATGCTGAAATTACCGTCACACGTAACGAAAAAACGGAGGTTAGGCAATAGATCAGTTGAAATATAATAAGGGAACGGCTTCACCAAAAGCGCATAAATTTCTCGCCTGTACTGATAAAAATTTTCTGCGATGATCGAATTTAATAGAATTTCCACCTTGATAGATCGCTCTTTAAAAACAACATCGCGGGGATGCTGCGGCAAAACAAGACCGTTGATCCTCGGTATCTTCACTGTTTCCCGTTCAATGGCCGGTGAATCAGGCGTAAAACTCAGCAACTTAAAATGGGGGAGCAAACTTGATAAGCTCTGTTCCCCCAGGCCATTATTAAAATCTAAATAAAGATTCATCAGGTTCGTCTCACCCCACTCTGATAAGCATTTTGATCATATCGGTCTAAACTCTTCCTATCCAAAATCCTGCCGTCACCTTGTTCAAAAACGATTTCCGCCACTTGTTTTCCATCAATATTGACAGGCGCCGGATAAATTCTAATTGGCCCGCCCGTGGCCGCCGGCTCTGGTTGTCCTCCAAACGATAAACCATTAGAAAGAAGCGTAATGAGAGCATCAAGCTTCTGATTCAAAGAAGGTGTATCAACTTCATTTCGGACAACTAACTCCGAACGCAAGGACAGCAGCTCATCAGCCGCACCTTTTATGTTGTAAGCCATTTTATTGATCTCCTGTTTGAGTGACAGGTTGGCTCCTTGCCCTAACGCCTGGGCGCTTCGTTTTGCGCGCGCGACCGTTTTGCTTATCCCTATCGCGAATCCGTCTGTAAAGTTGTTACCTTCAGCCATACTCTTTTTCGCAGGGGAATGAGAATCAATAGACTTTTTCAATGCTGATAATGCAGATTTACCAAGATTCCAAGCTGCTTTAAAAAGCGAGTTGCTGCCGATTCCGCCCTCAATTCCTCTGACAAATCCAGAGACAAAATCAGATCCCACACTACTGGTTTTCACACTTTTCAATCCAGATTTCGCCTTGTTTGATACCTTCGAACCGGCATTGTAAGACGCGGTTTGCTGACTCATCAACCCTTTGGTCAAGTCCATACCGGCTTTTTTACCGCCCCCGCCGTCAGTTGTCTGACCTAGACGACCGGACACGTTTTTTGAAAGGCTTGCTGCAGTATTATTGTTTTTAGGCTTTGTGGAACTTAAACCGGCATTGTGCTGATCACCTTTTTCTTTACCGGCTGCACGTGCCGCCCCGCTGTTTTTAGATAGCTCGCTGTTCACCGATTGGCGGAGCACGCTGCTGGATTGTTTATTAATCCCGAGCGTGTTTCTTAAACCGAGAGCAAAAGCATTTCCTTTTTCCATTCCAAACTGCTTCGGCTGCATCTTCCCTTGGCTTAATCCCTGATTGGCTCCTTTACCAATGAGACTCCCTGTTTCCTGGGCCTGTCCTAATGTACTGCTCAAACCAAGAGTGAATGCCGATCCTTTTTCTCGTCCAGCCTGTTCAGCTTTTTCATTGCCGCCGTTCATTTTTTCAAGGACGTTTTGGATCGCTTCGTCTGCTTTTGCCTGGGCTTCCTGTTCTGAATTACCAAGACCAATATAAAAATCCTCAAGTGCCTGTTTAGTGGTTTTGATGGCTTCCTCTTTACTTGCCCCGATGCTATCCATAAATTTGATCTGTTTTTGAGCCCATCGCTCTTGATATTCAGCATCTAACTCATCCATAGAAGTCACTATTCCCAAAGAATTAGTGTAATATTTCTTTTGTCTCTCAAGAGCCTTCCCGGTTTCCAGGTCAAGCAATTTTCCGTTCTTGGACATCTTTGAAAAAAGCGCGCGCAGATTTTTTTCATAAGAAGCAGTATTTTCGGCAAGGGTGTTATGATAGTCCGCTGAACTTTTTTGCAAGAGAGCTTCTAACGCTTCAGCCTTGAGATAACCTTGTGCATGCAACTGATTTAGAACCTTGTTCCGATATTCATAATCTTCTTTCGCGGCTTTTTTGCCATCATCGTAGACTTTTTTAATCTTGTCGTTGTATTCTTTTGCTTGCTTGAAAGAGAGCTTTCCTTGCTGCTCTGTCACCGCTTTTTGCATGGCAAGAGCTTCTTTTTGATTGGCCGCAAATTTGCTGGTCGATTCTTCGAAATAAGAAATGATCTCGTTAAGTCTTCGTTGCTGAGCATCATTCATTTTCGATGAGACAAGGCCGGTTTCTTTTTGGAGCTGTTCCAGTTCCTTTACTTTTTCCCTTGCCTCCTGGATATCGTGATCAATATTACCGACCATTTTATCAACGATTTTTTCCCCGGCCTTTTGAGTGTTTTTATCCGTATCATCCAGCAGGCCATTAATAACGACTAAAGCATCTTTTTTCAGCATCTGAAGTTGCTGCACCAGCTCATCCCGCATTTTAGAATACGTTTCAACTAATTTTGCAGCCATCTTATCAGCCTGCTCCCCGGAAACGCGGGTGAGTTCAAAAAGTTGGACCTCTGCCTTTTCTCTCAAATCCACATACGAGCCGGCAGCTTTTTGTGTCGCCTTTGAAACTCCTTCACCAAAAAGCAAAGCCTTTTCCCTGGCCTCTTCCTGCTTCTTTTTCATGTTTTCGGTTTGTTCGGAAACGGCATACATGGCGACTCCTAAAGCACCCAATAAAGCCGTTCCTCCGACAAAAGCCAAGCCCACAGGACCAGTAAAAGCTAACAGAGCGCCGACTCCTGCCGTTAGTGTAGCGACAGCCGTCGTCACGCCTAATACTCCCGCAGTAAGAACCGCAGTTTTTCCAATGGTTGCTTGTGTGCCTTTATCCAGGTTGTTAAACATGGTAAGAAGGGCGGAACCTTTATCCGCAAGGTCACCGATTGAAGGAAGAAGTCCCTCGGTTAACGCAATTTTCGCGCCTTCCATAGCCGACTGAAATTTTGTGATGCTTCCTTGAGCATTATCAAGCATGGTATCTGCCATCTTTTTGGCTGCGCCGTCGGATTCTTTCAGCTTTTTCGTATTTTCTCCAAGCGCTTTCGAACCTTTTTGAAGAAGGACAGCCCAATGTTTATAGGCTTCAGCACCGACAATCGTTTTCAGAGTTGCAGCCTGCTGCTCTTTGGTCATGCCTTTCATGCCCTTTTCCATTTCTGCGATGACTTCAGGCATGCTTTTCATATTTCCGGCAGCGTCAAAAAATTCAAAACCAAGTCGATCAATTTCTTTTTGTGCCTTCCTGGCAGGAGTTGCGAGACGGATCAGGGACGTACCAAAAGCTTGACCTGCAATAGTACCCTGTAAGCCGGCATCACCAAACGCCATGATGGCAGCGGCTGATTCTTCCATGCCCCAGCCGAGAGAGTTCGCATTTGGTGCCAGGAACTTCATCGCCTCGCCCATTTGCTCAACATTGGTATTGGCGTTGGATGCTGCATAGGCTATCACATCGGCAGCATGCGCCGATTCTTCGGCCTTTAATGCAAAGGCGGACATGATGTTTGATGTAATATCCGCAGCTGTTCCAAGTTCAAGCTGTCCGGCCGCAGCAAGGCTTAACATGCCAGGCATAGCCCCGTAAATCTCATTGGTTTTAAATCCAGTCATCGCAAGGAAGTTCTGTGCTTCTGCAGCTTGGCTGGCTGTGAAAGACGTGCTGGCGCCAAGTTCTTTCGCTTGCTCCGTTAACTTGGCGAGGTCTTTCGCGGTGCCGCCGGAAATCGCCTGCACTTTACTCATTTGCTTTTCAAAATCCATGCCAACTTGAACCGCATCTTTTAAAGGAAGGACCAAACCACCAAAGGCAATACCCGATGTCATGGCGATAGATGAACCGACATTCCTCATTGTGCTGCCGACTGCATTCATTCTTTGGCCCATTCTGTGGATGGTGGCAGAAGCGCGCCTAGATTCATCCTCCAGCCTTTTGATCCTCTGCGTGGTCTGCGTCAAAGCATTTTGCGTTTTATTCATTTCAGCTGTCGCATAGTTCAGCCGCCGAGCCAGCATCTGAGTTTCTTGAGCATCTTTACCCTTTTTAATAGCTGAATCCGCATAAGCCCGCTCAAGAGCTTTTACTTTCTGCTTATGAATGTCCAACTGCCGGCTGAGTGTTTTCGATTTTTCTTGAGACGTCCTTAATTCATTGCCCCATACGCCTACAGCTGTACGGTTCTTTTCGAATTCAGATTTGACGTTCTTCATCTGCTGAGCAACAGCACGCATTTCCGTTCTGAATTGGTTCGAGTTTGAATACAGTCTGACTTTTATGTCCTTAGCCAATCGGTCACCCCCTTACCCGAGCACCTGGTCAATGTAAAGGCGCTTTTCTTCTTTCTCTCCTGCTGGCTTACCACCGGCTTCTTTTCGGCGTGCCAGGCGCCGCAGGTGATAAAGAATGTCCATTTCATCAATCTGGTTTTGTGTATAGCCGATTTCTTCTAACGCGTTGTACATGTCAATGACAGCGTCAGACAAATTTACTTCCCCGGCTCTTCACCGTCTTTTGGATCAGGGTTTAAAATCTGACTGGCCTCAGCGATATTTCCTAAAACGTAGTTTGCTGTGCCGTAAATTGTTCTCGTGACCAGCCTCGCATCAATGCCATTTTCAAACTCATCAACTGAGAATTTATTCCCAAATGCATCACAAACAAATTCAATTTGTTTTTCAGTGAAAATGCGCTCAGCATCAGTTGACTCAATATCCTCTGTGATCTCGGCCGCTTCCCGGAACAGCTTTCCTGAAATGAAATTTGGTGTGACAAACTTTTTGTTTTTACCATTGATTCTGAGATTGATTGAAATAGGATCCATCTTGATTCCTCCCTGTTTTTGAACAATAAAAAAGAGCGCCTATGAGCGCTCCAAAATTCTTTATTTACCTAAGCCAATTGCTTCGGTTTTAGTATCTGTTGCAAAAGCAGAACCATCATATACAACTTGGTTAAACCAGCCTTCGCCATTAAAAGTGTCACTGTCTTCTGCTTGAGCTTTCCAGCGTCTTTTTCCTTTTGGATTTTGCAACGGCATAAATCCAACCTTAAACTTCGCACTTTCTGGGTCAGCCTTGTCTTCTGTCGTTTTCGATTCAATAGCCATTAATTCAGGCAGCCCTTTAAGAAACCAATAATACCGGTAACCGCCGGTTGATTTCTTCGCTCTGAAGCCGAAAGCCAGATGAATTGCCTTGTCTTCAGCACTTGCAAAGGAAACTCCATTCTCTTCCGTATGGCCGTAAATTTTATTCTGCAATTTTAAAGGTAGATCGGCCATTTCAGCTTCTAAATCAATGTCACCCATACTATTAAAAATGTCATAGACACCATTATCAGCCCAGAATTTTGTTTGCTCTGATTTAGGATCTACCTTTATGCTTACTGCACCCGGAATTTTTATAGGTGTACCGTACTTCAAACTCTCTTCATCGTCTTGGATGACTTCCGCACAGTGAAACATATCCAAACCATAAATTGTTTGTCCCATTACTTTTCCTCCTTAAAAAAAGCTTTCTTATATCGCATTGCTTTGTGAAAAACCTTGTCCGCCTCTTCGTATAAATCTTGTGAATCATACCGGCGGTATCCAATCGATTTCATAAGCTGATCAATTTCTTTCGCGATTTTGGTTTCTTTATTAACCGTATTTGAATTAGTAAAAATGCTGATCTGAAAGCGAGCCTCCGAGGATCGTGCCTGATTATCGGCATATGAATCATCAGCATTTTTCAATTCTGTATATATGACTCTTGGGTATGCATTAACATCTGAAGCGACTCTATTATGAAAGCCGCCTGCCACCAGTTCTTTTAATGAAAAATCGTTGACCAGGGCAGCGCTCAATTCTGCTTTTGCATCAAAACTCATTTGATTGGAGCTGTTAGAATGCGGGCCATTACTTCCACAGCTGACGCCTCCCCTTCATCCCTGCCTTTTTCGATAAAAGGATACGGTGGCATTTTTGATGTTCCATACTCCAAGAATCTGGCCCGATAAGCGACTTTTTTATTGGGTCCAATTGAAACGAACTTTTCTGCGCCTTTAGATTCCCTGGCCTTTGAAACCGTAATGTTATCAGCTATATGGGGCTGATTTTTATCGCTTCGATTAACATTTTGTCGCTGGTGCTGCGCGATAATTTCCCCGCCGGCTTGCAAAGCCACATCTTCCGCCTTTTCCACGTCCTCACCGATTCTTTCAAAATATCGATCTAGGTCGGCCAGCCCTTCAAAGTTCATTTCAGCCATTGAGCCCCACCTCCTGGCACATAATTTCAAGCCACTTTTTTGAATCTTCAGGATCGTTAAAGTCAAGGATGTCAAAGGCTCGGAAAATCGGTTCACCCTTTTCAATTGTGCCGATCTGTTCAACGATTCTCATATCGCGTTGAATATCTTGCCGAAACCGAATGGTGATCTTTTTAGGCGATTTAACGCCCCATGCCCCCGCAATCATAGATTCATTGTTTCCGAGAGAGCTAACCCCCTCCACAGCGCCCCACACGGTGAATAAATCAATATAAGTTTCGGTCCAGTTCAACTCTTCATCCTGAATCTCGGTCTTCTTTTGAAAGGTCAGGCGGTGCCGCAGATCGCTGGTCCTCTTTTTCTTCATCTTCCTGCACCTCATCATCCGTATAACGCAGTTGCGTCAATAGATTTTCAACAGTAAAAGGGATGGACGAGCCGGTTGTCCCTGACTCATACATCCCTCTGTTTTCGTACCAATGCTGGACAAGCATTTTGACCACAATTTCAAATTGTGGGTTCCCATCAACAAACCGCCCAATAGCATTGACAATATAGCTTTTCGCTGCCGCAATAAATTGCGATAACATTTGATCATCTTCAGAGTGGTCTAGGCGGAGATAGTTTTTCATATCCACCAAATTCATGATGGTTCACCCGCCTTATTCTTGTAGCTCATTGTTCGCGGAATCGTCAGAGCCTGCCACTTTTTCTCTCAACTCATCAATTTGAGATTGAAGACTATCAAACATGGCCTTTACTTCGCTGTTTAAGTTATCCGGCATGACGCTGCCAGTACCAATGTTTTTACTTCTGACAACATTTTCACCAAGCATTTCGTGGGTGATGCTCCCGTCTTCAATGACAGCCGGATCACCTTTCTCACCTTTGGGTCCTGGCTCTCCCTGTGGGCCTTGTGGGCCGGTATCTCCTTTGTCCCCTTTTGGCCCTTGTGGTCCCTGGGGCCCTGGTTCCCCCTGCATCCCTTTAATGTATAAAGGGTTGTCTTCACTGTTATTCTTCAAATAGACAGCTGTTACAGGCTTACCTGTGCCGTCATCCTCTGCGGAAGTGTAAACGCCATTACTTTGGTTTAAAAATTGTTCTGCCATTTTTCATCATCCTTTGCTTGAAATTTTATTCAGTGCCAGATGAACCCTCTAACTCTTTCAGCTTGGCTTCGATATCGGTAAAACGCTTCAAGATAGTCGAGTTCAAATGCTCTTCCATTACACTGCCGGTACCGATGTTGTTACTTCGAACGGATTTGTCATCGAGCATTTCATGAGTCACGCGGATATTTGATCCGTCCCCGCCTAAAGTAACTTCCTGACCGTCCTTTATGACTTTTCCGCCATTAATCTCTAAAACACCGCCTATGACTGTTCGATCCCCGCCATCGGTGTTATAGTTTTTTGTTACATGTGACATCAAGGCTTCCTCCTTATTATTTTGCTGCCTCTTCAAGTGTTAACTGACCATATACGGCCGCTTCAGAGTCCCATAGTTTGACATCTTCGCGTTCAATAGCGCGCACTTTTGTTGTGTTGGTTTCGAATGCACCGGCACCCACATCCGTGGAAGCGATAGACTGCTGTTGGCGGTCGAACAAGACAATTGCCTCTTTCAGATCCCCGACGATCACAGGTGCTTTTCCTGATTTTGTTTTCAGCACTCTGTTAGAAACGACAACAACCCGGCGGCCAAACAGCATTTTTTGTGTTGGCTCAGTCGGGTTGTCTTTAAGAAGATAACGGCCGTCACCATCTTTCAAATTATCAAGGTAATCAAAACCGTCCTGGTTCGTCATAATGATAGCGTTTGGTGAAATCGCAGGATCAAGGGTTACATTAAGGGTTTTCTTAATGGCATCTAACCCTTTAAAATCAACTTTTTTCAGTTTTTCAAGAGCTGCAAGAATAAGAGCATTACGGGTTGTGATCGACTTTTTGGCGAACCACTTTGCCACATAGTTCATAATTGCTTGGTCTGTATCTTGAAGCAATGTATTTGAAAGAGGCAAGATTCCAGCATAATCAACAATGTTGTAGGATAGCTTGCTGAATTTCGGCTGATCTGTTTCTTGAATTTCATCCATTTCTTCAAGAACCGCAAACGGAGTCATGTCGCTGTTTTTCTCGAGCATTCTTGTTCCTGAACGTGTTGCAACCGGTTCTACTGTCACGTATTGTTCAAGCTGGTGTTCCTGCTCCCGCTTTAATTCTTTAATAGTTCTGGAAATATCTTCAGGAATTAAAATGCCGCCGTCTTCCTCATTTTTACCGGACATAGCTCTAAATTCAGGGCTTTCAAGTAAGTCACGTTCTTCCTCAGTCAGACGCTTACCACGAATTGATTTAACAAAGACAGAAGTAAATTCTTTTTGTCTTTCTTCCTTGTCTTCATTTCCGTTTGATCGATTTTGCAAATCGCTCCCCAATTTTGAACCAAAATTATCTTCCGGTAATTCCGGAACAGCAAGAGAACGGCCTTCCGCCAATAATTCAATTTGATTTTTTAAGGTCTTGGCCTCGTCAAGAAGCGTACGAGCCTCTTCGGCATTTCCCTCCTGCAGCTTTTGATCAGCTTCTTTTTTCTTTTCCGTAAATTGTTGTCTCAATTCAATTTCTTTTTTGCTCATTTGCATTGGCATAAATCGTTTCCTCCTTGTTTTTAGACACAAAAAAGACCTCTATTCAGGGAGAATAAGGTCTAATAGTTCTAGTTCCATTTTTAAATTGTCATCCGGCAACTTCCGGGCTTCTTTGAGCAGCTCCACTTTCTCCAAACTCCGTGATCCGACGACTGCCTCCGTGTCGTTATAGGCCGGGGTGGTGACAAGTGAAATATCATATATGCGATGGATTTTATTGATCCGTCTTTCATAAATGTCTTCCTCATCATTAAAACGCCATTCATCAGCATCCGCCTCATTGTGATTTAAGGAAAAAGCAAAAGAACACTGGTTTATGACACCGCTTCTTATATTCGCCATTAAATCACGCGCGTATGACGTGTCTGACGGCTTAAAACGGAATTTGAGACCTATGTTGTCCGCTTCTAATTCGAGCCGCCCTGTGTCCCCTGAGACGGTATTTCGGGCCAATGGGTAATCTTGCCGATGATTAAATAATGCAATAACATTTGAAAGATCAGCCGAATCCAAAGCGTTCCGGCTAATAATTTCCTTAAACCATCCCCCAAGCCGTTCAGACCACTTTTCAAATTTCAGTGCATATCCTTCCACAAATTCGCTTTCGCCTTCACCCTCAGAACGAACTTCAATAGGTGTGGTTAACTGCCGAATCTCTTTATCCTTCATCCTTTTTGTCACCTCCCTTCAGGGCACCGCCAGCTTTAAGCCGCTGGTATTCCTCCATAAAGTCCAGAAAAACATAGTTTAAGCTGGACATGTATTTTTCTCCGTATTCAATCGGATTCCGCTCAATTAATGCCCTGATTTCGTTTTTATTTAAGGCGCCGATTTCATGGAGTATTTTCAAATATTCGGCCTGTGTCTTGCTGTCTCCGCGCAGCTCACTATCAATGTTGAATTTCACATAGTGGCCGGATTCCGTTTCATGGTCCATAAAGAGCTTAATGTTAAGCTCCTGTTCGAAATTAATAATCCACGGCTGGAGAGTGTTTCTCACATATTCAATGGATTGGTGTTCGATATTTGAGAATGTAGCCTTATCCAGCTCATTAAGCTTGTGCAAAGGTACTTTGTAAATCATCGATATTTGGGCCTTATTGAATTTCATCGATTCCACGAATTGGGCCTCTTGCAGCGGCATGGCGATGGGTTGATATTCAAGACCGTTGTCGATAATCGCGATATTTTCACCTTGATTGACTCGTTTCCATTCTTTACGTACATTTTCTTTCGGCTTCTCATCTAAAAAAGCAGGAACCTTTAAGATCCCGCGCGGCGTTGCCTCGTTTTTATACAGCTTCGCATTATATTTTGTTGCGGCGGCCTGAGCTCCAATGTGTTCGCGAACGACGCCGATAGGTGATTTTCCTTGTATGCCGTCAGTGGAAAGGCCTTTGAAATGTAATACCTCATGCTCAAAAAGTTCCACTGTCTGCCCATTGAGAACAGTTTGATACCACAGCATGCCCGTTTTTGGATGAACAAAGGCATTTGTAGCGTCCGGCCGTAATGGATACAAGCCTTTTGGATAGCCATTGGCTCCAAACTCAATGTATGAGTAGCCATTCCCCCAAGTCAAAACATGAGTCATCATGAGTTTTTTCCAGGTGAACGCGGTCATGTAAGGGTTTGGCCGAGCATAGACAACATAGGCAGCCGGATGACTCGGCTTTCGCTCGATCCCGCTTTCTAATTTTTGATAGGTGTGAATTGGTAGCTTGGCGATGTCATCAGATAATACATTCACACAGGCAAAAACATCCGGCTGCACAAGCGAATTTCTTTCATTCACTTTTTCGCCGCTCGCAGTCTGCCTGCCGCCGAATAAATTTAAAAACAAATCGTTGAAGCCGTTGATATCCTTGGAGTCGGATCGTTTCTCAAACACCCGATCAATTAGCAATTATTTCACCTCCCTTTCTTGGTCAGGAGATAGGCATAGAACATAAAAAATACACCCGTCAGAATCAGACCGATGTTCGTATTGAGTCTATATGCAGCTGCAAGGATAAAGGCGGCCCCCACCACAAACAGCAGATCATTTAAAATTAAAAGCAGAAAGGCCAGGAATTTTTTCATTCTCTCACATCCTAAAAGCTGAAATTATCAGACATGAAATGTGCATTCAGGTCTACTTTTTGGTTTGTTTCGTGATACATCGCCCTGGCGTATGCATTAATGACAGCCGCAGCCGGATCGATTCTTTGCGGAGATTTTGCTTTATCAAGCATGATATTCTCCTGAGGATCAATTTTCATGATCGCATTATTGATCGCCCAATTCAAAACCGGGTCATCCCCGTGAACAACTTTGCCGTCATACACTTTTTGACGAAAGTCTTTTGTCGGCAAAGATAGATGATTGATTCTTTGTGGAATCTCCACCATGGTATGGCCTTTGGATTCAAGCCGTTGAGCCAAATGCAAGGCATTCCATTTGTCATATGCGGTTTCCTGTGGCCGGAATCGATGCTTGTAAATAAATTCAATGATCCATTTTTCAACTATTTGATAATCAACGGCGTCTCCAGCCGTATAAGTGATGTAGCCCATCTCTTTCCACAGATTATACGGCACTTTATCCGTTGCCATTTTTTCTTTTGCGCGCCCTTCAGGCATGAAGGAATGTTGTCCGACATAATAGATTCCATCAAGAACACCAACCCAGCCAACTGATGTTAAGTCGGTAGTCATGGACAAATCCAGCCCAAGATATACGGCCATGTTTTCCAGATCAGGAATTTCACCGCTGCACGCGCGCCATTTTGACATTTTCATATAGCCGTTATCCTTTTGATCAACCCATCGGTTCATATTCTTGGTAAGGAAGCTGCGCATTTTTTCTGGAACTTCGAGCGCAACCTTTAAGGCAGAGCGTAGTGACTCCATACCTTCCGGATACGTTGCAACAATAGGGTTGGCTTTAATCCAGTTTGATTCGTCTTTTATGTCGTCATCAGGATCGAGTTCGCAGATCATGACAAAATAGTCATCGTTTTCTGTGTCAGCATCAGGATCGAGAATCTTGCTTGTATATTGGTATTCCTTAAAACATGGCCGCTCCATGTTGAACCCGGCTGTCGTGATGATTGCCATTAATGGGCTGCGCCGGGCGACCATACCACTGTCAAGCACATCATAAATCTCGCTGGTTTCATGTGCATGGTATTCATCCACAATTCCCAATGACGGGTTTTTACCGTCTCCGAGCTTTCGGGCTTCGCGGGAAAGGGGCTGGATAATTGAGTTCGTTTTATACTTTTTTACCCGGCCATTTGCAGATGTATATTTTCCTTCAAGGATCGGAGCATGCTGCAGCTGTTCAAGAATCGCCTGGTAAACTTCGTCTGACTGCTCCCGGGACCATCCAGCAATAAACACCCGGTGTTTTTCGGTGGTCGGGAACACTTCATAAGAAGCCATGAGCGCAAGAAATTGCGACTTCGCATTCTTACGAGCCAGTTGAATATAGACCTTTCGGAACCGGCGGGCGCCGTTTTCCTTTTTAAAAAAGCCGTATACATTGGCCGCAATAAAAAGCTGAAAGTCCGTCAGCTCAATCGGCTCACCCGCAAGTATACCCTCAACATGTCTGAACTGCCGCGCCCATTCGTAAAAATCTAGCACTGCTTCAGCGTCATAGTAAAAGGGGCAATCCGGGTCTGCTAACGCCTCAACATCTTTAAAAAATCGCTGCACAGCCCATCTATGCTTTTGACAAGCCTTAATCTCACCGGAAAGTATTTTTTCGCAATAGGCCCATACACGCTCAATCAGAATTTCAGCGGTGACCTCTTGCATTACATCCGGCCCCCAAACCGCTCTTCCTCTTTTGATTTCGGCTTGTCGTCATCCTTTTTAGGAATAACGAGCTTGCAGCGCGAGGAAATGGTTAAGCCCAAATCACTGGAAGCCTGCCGACATTGTTTGAATAGTTTATCTTGATTGATAAGCAAGTCCGAATACGCTTCATTAACTACCGTTTTTTCTTTTTCCCCCACGACATTTCCCTGTGCGTCCTTATCTTTGACGATTATTGTTTTCATTGGCCCTTGCTCAAGCAGCTGGTCCGTCACCTGAAGGTAAAGTTTCCGTGAATATAAAAAACGGGCGAGCGCATCAACATCTAAATTCGTCATAATTCCAATGTTTTTCAGCTCATCCGCTATTTTTTTGAACTCTCTTTTTAAGTCTTTCGGTAAATAAGAAGGCGCCTTTACTTTGTCACTTGGCGCCTTAATCTCCTGCTTTCTTCGTTCCTCAATCTCCTGTTTTGTCAGGTTTTTCTTACCTTTCACAAGCAATAAGTCAACTGGTTGCCTTGGTCTTGCCATTCCCTCACCTCCTTCCGAAATTTCATTTAGGGAATTTTTCAAAATGTGGAGGGGAGCGCGGTCTCCGGCGAATCCTTTCCAGAGATTTAAGGGCGGGGGGTCTCCATTTCCTCCCGCAGCTGCAGCATGGCCGTTTCTAATTCCTCTCGAGCTTGCGTATATTTTTGTTTGTATACGTCAATTCCCTTTTGAGCTTGTGCTTTAAGACGTAGTACAGTCAGCTTCTTTACCTTCTGTTGCATGCGCCTGATCGTCTCGTTTGTGTAGCAGGACGTGTATTCAGTCTGACACCGTGGGCACTTGATGTAATGCTGCCGCACCCCGTTGTCATACTTCCTAACTTTCGAACATCCTTTTATATGGAACTTGGTTCCACAGTGATCACATACGCAGGTTTGATGTTCTGTTGCCAAAGCCTCCATCCTCCTTCGCGGTCTTCCTACTGTGGCAGGGCGCACACAGCGGCTGCCAGTTGGAAGAATCCCAAAATAGTTTTTTATCCCCTTTATGCGGTGTGATATGGTCAACAACTGTCGCGGGAACCCGTCTGCCTTCCTTCATGCAGGAAAGACAGAAAGGATGCTTCGACAGGTACCCCTGTCTTGCCTTCCGCCATTTGCTGTCATACCCCCGGCGGGCAGCTGACTCACGGTATTGATCATAGACTGGCTTTTCTCTCTTGTGCTGTTCACAGAAACCTTCCCGGGTGAGAGTCGGACAGCCTGGTTCATTACAAGGTTTCAATGGTCCTTGCATATTATCCCTCCAAATAAAAAACGCCCTCCCGTTTGGGAAAGCGCTAATAGTTTAAGATTCAAATTGTTTTGGAATAGGTTCTCTTCTAAGTAACTCCCAATCTTTATTTAACTTCCGATTCTCCACATCATAAGAAGTGATAGTTACTATTTCAAACTTTTTGACTTTATCTAAATGTTGTTTGCCTATTTCAAACAGCCATTCATGAATGTCCTTTGTTTTCAAAGGATCTCTTAAAGCATCATTTCCACCTAATTTTGATGATCCATCCGCTGCTATTGCAGAGTATGTTACACGCAGTTCAAACAAGATTTGCTCATCTTTTTTTAAATAAATACCTTCATAGGCGTCGTGTCGAGGACTAATTTCATATTCTACATTTGCACTCAATTTCCCACCTCCCTACTACCAAATTATAGGCGAAAAGATAGGCTAATGAAACCATATGCGAAATTTGTCGAACGATTATTTTTCGGACATATCTTTCTCTTTTCTTGCCTTGATTAACTCAAATGTTTTTAAAACTGAAACAGCTATGTTCCTATTTCTTCTATCAACGGCAACTATGTAAAGGATACAAATAATGGTGACTCCAGCAAAAACTAAACCCATCCACTTGTGCTCATTAGATTTAAAGAACATTGTGAGGTACACTGCCAATAAAGGGATAAATGCAGGAACATATTTTGAATGGTCTTTGATATTCTCTATATGAGAAAATCTTGAAATAGCATACTCCAAACATTCGATGTCCAACTTATAAATAAGAGATTGCCGTTCCTTGTAGTAATTCATATCCTTTCCAAATCGAAATTCTTCAAGAAAGTAGGCAAGTAATTCTTTTTCTGATTTTGTATAGATCACTTCCTCTAATTCTTTTAATTTCTCTTTATTTATCTTCTTGCCAGTATTGCTTTTCTGTTTTTTCTTTTTACTCAACTTTCTACTCACCCCCTGATTTTATCGGGAATGAACTGTTATCTTTAATAAAATGCAAAATTTGTCGAACGAATACTCTTTGATATTCTTCTAATCCAGGTCACACTCAGAGGCTCCCTTTGCCGTCAATCGTTTTATCTAAGATTCACTGGACCCGGTTTACAGAGAACATAAAAAAGCACCCTTCATTTGGGTGCTATATATGATGATGCACTGTAAACCATACAGACATTGTTTAATCCCACTAGTTACAACATGGTTTACCACAATGAGTATGAGAGTGTGTAACAGGATCGTAACTAGAATAAGTGTGTGGATATTGATGCACATGCTGGAAATGCTTATGATGCACATTTGTTACATGCTGCGGATGAATATGCGGCACAATTGTTTTAGAAAAAGTATGAGTTTGACAACAATTAGTCGGGTGTACAATTGGCGGCATCATATTTGGTTTGCAATGAAACATGACTAAGCTCCCCTTTCATTCATTTATCATATTCATTATTAAACTATGATAAACAGTGTATACATGTACCATTACAATCACCCATATTTGTCCGATCGAGTACTATCCACAGCCTAAATCAAAAAAAGTATCCTCAAAAATTTTTTAAGGATACTTAAACTGAAAGGAGAGAAGTAAATATATTTATTATTATGATTTCGATCCATATTTGCAGCTTGTCTATTCGAATTCATTCAAAAAAACAAGAAGCATCCTTCAGGATACCTCTTGAAAAAAGGGGTAATTCTCGATGTATTTTATTTTATGCAATAAATTTAAAAAAATAAACTTGTCTACTCGCTTAATACCATAATACTCGATAGTCCAGTCTTGGACTGTCCTCTTATCTTAGTTGTACAATTCCTCCTTACGCTAAACGCTTATTCAAATTTGCGCCTTACACATACTTCGGGAGGAAGCCAAGCATTGTAAGGCAGCATGTCCAAAAAACATACTTCATATAATCTCCCGATACCAAAGCCGCAAGACTAGCGCGATCCGGCTCAGAATGCTCCTCCCGTTTGGCTTCATTCTTCATCGCCTTAATTTGAGTATCCGAATTCACCTTGATAAGGGAATGGTGCGTATCCCGTTATTCCTTGATAAGTAAATCTTATCGACAAATTACGCATAAAAATTCCCCCTCTTTATCCCCCCGATTATCGGAAAAATGTCGGGATTTTGTCGGGTTTTTCTCGATGAAAAAAGCACTCAGATAATTCCGAGTGCTGTTGCAATACGGCAGATTGCCCGCTGCTTTATTTCATAATAGGTATCCTTTTTCATGCCGAGTTCCATATAAATATTGATGTCTTTCACCCTGGCAGCCGTCAGGTATTTCTTTTCGATAATTAAACGTTCCTCATCGTCCAAGCTGTTTTGTAAAGCCCGTTCCATCTGTTTGACTTTGAGTTCATTAACGGTAAATGAATCCCGGAGGGAAGGGAAAATGTTTATGCCGGCAGACGAACATTCTTTTTTATTCTCTAATTGGACTTTAAGAGCGCGGTAATTTTTCAGTTCTTTGATGACTATTTTTCGAACGGCTTTTTCATCCACATCATCGAGAAAAGATAGCTGTTCTTTTGACATCCTTTCCCTCCGTTCGTTCATTTTTCTTTTTCCCATTCCTGGATCCGTCTTTCTGCAATCTCCATCCAGACGAATGGAGCAGCAAGAATGAGGATTCCTATAATTAGATAAATCATAACTCCTCCTTATTGGCGCTCGTTACCTTCTCAAGCTTTCTAAAATCATCTGAATTTATAGCAACATTTTGGATACCACAGAAGGCACAATGAATTTCATCCGGGTACTCAGGCCTTTCGACAAATGTCCATTCCTCGCAATCTTCACAATAGTATCCATATAATTCTTCTTTGTTCACTTCCATCATTCCGTCGCCTCCCATCATTTCACCCTTTGAAGTCTATTCACATCATCAATATTCATTTGATAGTCAGCCTCACGGACGGCTGCAGCAAATGATTCAATACCTTTTTCCCAAAGGCCATGGCGCTCAATGATTTCCGAAAACTCTTCAACGTCATGCTCGCGGATTCCCCAACTGTCAGGATCTTCTGCGGGCCCGTACATAGTAACCCATTTGCTTGAATCATTCGGATCTGGTTCCTCCCATTCCGCGCGGGTAAAATGACAAAGCTCATGATCGACCAGGGCGGCGCGCTGCTCATGGTTCATCGTCTTCCAGGCTTCTTTATTGATGAATACAAAAAGCATGTAATCGGTCATATGACGCTCAAAGGCCGTGCATTTTTTCGCCTTCCCAGCCCACTTGCTGCTACCTTCCCGGATGTAAAAACCGATGTGTTCCTTTGCATCTTTTAAATGTGGGTGATGTTTATCAATTAAACTTT